>NZ_CP083951.1:4425041-5104427 GCF_006440675.2 Mesorhizobium sp. B2-8-5 | reverse complement strand
TCTTCTTGATGATGGCGTGCGCGTGCGGGCTGCGCAGCACACGGCCGACCAGCTGTCCAGCCATGTTGAAGTCGGCGCCGTAGCGGGCGCGTCCGGTCACCTTGTCGATGCCGTCGGGGCGGATCGGCCGCGTGCCGACCGAGGAGAAATTGCGTCCGGAGTAGCGCGGATCGAAATTCATGATCAGGCTCCCTTCATCACGTTGGCCGCGTCCTGGACGGCGCGCACGATCTTGTCATAGCCGGTGCAGCGGCAGAGATTGCCGGCGAGGCCAAAGCGGATTTCCTCCTCGGTGGGCGAGGGGTTCTTGGCCAGCAGGTCCTTGGCCGCAATCAGGAAACCTGGCGTGCAGATGCCGCATTGCAAGGCCGCGTGCTCCAGGAATTTCTGCTGCAGCGGATGCAACTGGTCGCCATGCGCCATGCCTTCGATGGTCTCGATCTTGCGGCCCTCGGCTTCCGCGCCGAGCACCAGGCAGGAGCAGACCAGGCGGCCATCGACGATGACGCTGCAGGCGCCGCAGTCGCCGGTGCCGCAGCCTTCCTTGGCGCCGGTCAGCCCCAGCCGGTCGCGCAGCACGTCCAGCAGCGTCTCGTCGGGCTGGCAGAGATATTCGACGGCGTCGCCGTTGATGGTGGTTGATACAGCTACACCGGCCATTATTTGCCTCCCGCACGCTTGTAGGCGATAGCGGCGGCCCTTTGCGCCAGCACGCCCGCGACTTTCCGTCTGAATTCGATGGTGCCGCGCTTGTCGTCGATCGGACGGCAAGCGCCGGAGCAGATCTTCGCCAACCGCTCCAGCGTGGCTTCGTCGAGCTTCGAGCCGATCAGCACCTGGCCTGCTTCCTCGACCAGAAGCACCGTGGGCGCCGCGGCGCCGAGCGCCACGCGGGCGGTCTTGATCGCGCCGTGATCGTCCAGCGTCAGGTTCACGCCGGCGCTCACCACCGCGATGTCCATCTCGGTGCGCGGAATGAAGCGCAGATAGGCGTCGCCCGCATGGTCAGGCCGCTTCTCCAGCAGGATCGCCTCGATGATCTCGCCCTTGGCGAGAGACGTGCGGCCCGGTCCGGTCGGCACGCTCTCCACGGCGATGGTGCGCTTGCCCGAAGGCCCGGCGACGACCGCTTGTGCCGCGGCCGCCACCAGCGCCGGCACGCTGTCGGCGGCGGGCGAGGCGTTGCACAGATTGCCGGTGATGGTGCAGCGTCCCTGCACCTGCTTGGAGCCGATCAGATTGGCCGCCTCGACCACGCCCGGCCATGCCTTGCGGAGCGCCTTGTTCTCGCCCAGCACTGCGCAGGGCACCGCGGCGCCGATCCGAAACCCGTCAGCCATTTCGGTGACGTCGGCCAAGCCGCCGATTGCCTTGATGTCGACGATCAGCTCAGGCTCGATGAAGCCGCCCTTCATCCTCACCAAAAGGTCGCTGCCCCCGGCCAGGATCGCGGCCGGTCCTACCGCCTTGGCGAGTTCGCCAACGGCATCTTCGATTGAAAGCGGACGTATGTAACGCATCGTCTCCCCTTGGTCGTCGCTATGTCAGCGACCGTTATAAAGCGTCTGGTTATAATGGCCATCCCGTTCGTGCATGTCCGGGTTGGGCCAGAGCGATGCTCCAGATGCGCCCAGCGGACGGGCCAGGGCGGCGGGCACAGCGGATGCGGCCAAATCGCCTAGGGGGTTCCCTCACTCCGTCTCGGCGCTGCGAAGCAGCGACGGAGCGGAGGAACCACCCATGCGATTGCCCTGAAGAAGGTGCGGGCAGGCGGATGAGGGGCGACGCCACCTCAATGATTGGAATAGCTGTTATTCGTCAAGCGATTGCCGTTCCCGATGTCCATACCGCCTCGAACGACACGTTGCGCAACCCGGCCTTGCGGACCCGTTCGACGAACACCTCATTGACGAAGACCGGGGAGGCCCGCATCGGCAGCTTGAACACTTCCGCCGTCCCGATCCTTTCCGCGTCGAAGGCGTAGCGCTCGATCGCCAATATGTCGCCGTCCTCGAAGCGGACGATCTGCGAGCGCGCCTCGTCCAGCGCGTCGATCACATTGGTGACGTTGAGCAGCCAGACCTTCTCGCCGCGCAGCGCGACGAGCTCGCCATAGGGCCGCAGCGCCGCCGCCAGCGCGTCGACGGCCGGCTGGCGCAAAAGCGGCGCGTGCTCGCCGAGCCAGGGAAAATCGGAATAGAGCCGCTCGCCTTCCTCGACGCGCCGCATCAACGGCGGCTGCCAGCCCTCGAGCGAGCGTCCGTCGAGGCCGAAGAACTCCTCGTAGGTCTCGTCATCGACCGGCAGCACCCATTCCTGCCCTTCCGACACAGCGAATTGATGGATGGTCGTCATCGCCCGATGGCTCCGCGGTTTTCGATGAAGGTCCGGCGATGATGGCGCCGTGCCGGATTGCGACGCCCGGCGGTCGCCGAAAGCGCGCGCGAGGAATCATGCAACGGTTCAAACCGCTATTCAAGGCCACGTGCTATCCAGTCCGCTCGCCGGTTGATAAACGTCGCGGCTGGCGGTCCAGGATGGCGCCTGGCTCGAATGAGAGGTTGGCTCGCGAATGGCCAAGAAGTTCGCATTTCTCCTGGTGCGCGATTTCACCTTGTCGCCGCTGTCGCTGTTCATCGACACGCTGAGGCTGGCCGGCGACGAAGGCGACCGCAGCCGCAGGATCGAGTTCGACTGGGAGATCGTCGGCGAGCGCGGTCTGCCGATCCGCGCCAGCTGCGGCGTCGAATTGCTGCCGACCAGGGCGATGGGCAATCCGGAGGATTTCGACAATGTCGTGGTGGTCGGCGGCCTGCTCGACACCAACCGCAAGCTGAGTTCGGAAAAGGAGGCATTCCTGATGCGCGCCGCCGAAAAGGGCGTGCCGCTCACCGCGCTCTGCACCGGCAGCTTCGTGCTGGCGCGCTATGGCCTGCTCGACGGCTACAGCGCCGCGGTCAGCTGGTTCCACATCAAGGATTTTCGCGCCGAGTTCCCCGATGTGAGCGCCCATGCCGACAGCCTCTATTCCGTCGACCGCGGCCGCGCCACCTGCGCCGGCGGTACCGGTGCGGCCGACCTCGCCGGCTATTTCGTCTCGCAATTCATCGGCCAGAAGGCGGCGGAGAAGGCGGCGAAAATCCTGGTGCTCGACCGCATCCGCTCCAGCCGCGACGTGCAGCCGGTCGGCGACCTTTTCCCCGCCGCCGCGAGCCGCGCGGTGAAGCGGGCGCTGCTCCTGATGGAAAGCAATCTGCAGGAGCCGATCCCCGTGGCCGAGATCGCCGCCAGGCAGAACTGCTCGCGCCGCCAGCTGGAGCGCCTGTTCGGCGCCGAGCTCGGCATCGGCCCGATGGCCGCCTATCTGGCGCTGCGGGTTCATTACGCCAGGTCGCTTCTGGAAGGCAGCGACCTGGCGATCGGCGAGATCGCCTATCGCTGCGGCTTTGCCAATGCCGGCCATTTCAGCCGCGTCTTCCGCCAGCAGACCGGCATCACGCCGACCAATCTCAGGCACCCGAACCGCGCGGCTGCAGCCGCCGCGAAATGATCGGGATGTCTCTGGTCGGGTCGCATGCCCGGCCTGGCCGATTGCGCCGGCGCGGAAACGAACCGTAGCTTCGTGACGAGCGGCGGTTGCGCCGCTGTTTCAACAAGTCGAATTCGCCTTCGGAGAGCCATGCCGCATTATCCCGACGCCATGCCCGGATCGAAAACCCTGTTCGAGCGCGCCAGGAAGGTGATGCCGGGCGGCAACACGCGCACCACGGTCTTCCTCGATCCGTTTCCGATCTACGCCGCGCGCGGCGAGGGCTGCAGGGTCTGGGATGTCGACGGCAATTCCTATTACGACTGCATCAACAATTTCACCTCGATGATCCATGGCTACGCGCATCCGGACATCACCGCGGCCGTGGCAGATCAGCTGCCGTTTGGCACGGCCTTTGGCGCGCCGACGCTGAGCGAGATCGAGCTCGCCGAGCTTCTGGTCGAGCGGCTGCCCTCGGTCGACCAGGTCCGCTTCACCAATTCCGGCACCGAAGGCGTGATGATGGCGATCAAGGCCGCACGCGCCTTCACCGGGCGGCCGAAGATCGTCAAGATCGAGGGCGCCTATCACGGCTCCTACGATTTCGCCGAGGTCAGCCTCGACTCGTCGCCCGCCAACTGGGGCGACCTGCCGAGGTCGACGCCCTATGCCAGGGGCACGCCGCGCGGCGTGCTGGACGACGTGATCGCCGTGCCCTTCAACGACAGCGAGGCGCTGCGCGCCGTCTTCGCCGCCGGGGGCGACGGCATCGCGGCGGTGCTGATCGACCCGATGCCCAACCGCGCGGGATTGATCCCGGCGCGCCGGGACTACCTTCACGCCATGGTGGAGATCGCCCACGCAGCGGGCGCGCTGGTCATCTTCGACGAGGTCATCTCGTTTCGCCTTGGATGGTCGGGCGCGCAAGGGCTGTGGAGCATCGAGCCCGACCTGACGGCGCTTGGAAAAATCATCGGCGGCGGTTTTCCTGTCGGCGCCGTGGGCGGGCGCGCCGATGTCATGGCGGTGTTCGATCCGACCGCCGGCAAACCAGCGCTTCCGCATGGCGGCACCTTCACCGCTAATCCGGTCACCATGCGCGCCGGCCTTGCCTCGATGCGGGCGCTGACCAGGGAAAGCTTTGCCCATCTCGACCGGTTGGGCGCATTTCTGCGCGAAGGTGTCACCGCCTCATTTGAAAAGTATGAGCTTGCCGGCCAATGCGTCGGCCTGGGCTCGCTGTTCAAGGTTCATTTCACGTCGCATCCGGTCACGGATTACCGCTCCATCTATCCCGGCCAGGCTGAGCGGAAAAAATTCGACGCCTTCCACAAGGGCCTGCTTGGCCGTGGCGTGCTCTCCGCCAGCTACGGCCTGTTCGCGCTGTCGACGCCGATGACCGAAGCGGATGCCGGCGCCATTCTTCAAGCGATCGACGAGACCTTGGGCGACGTCGCCGCGCAGTCGTGAAAGCAGGCGGGCCACAGATGACGGTTGCTCCTCATGTCGCGGTGATCGGCGCGGGCACGCTCGGCATGTGCACGGCGCTCGACCTTGTCGAGCAGGGCGCGCGCGTCACGGTGCTCGAAGCCCAGTCGATCGCTTCTGGGTCGAGCGGCCGGTCGGTCGGCGTCGTCGGATCGCAACTGACCGATCCGTTCGAGATCATGCTGCGGGTCCATTCGCTGCGCCGGTTCCGCCAATGGGAGGGCGAGGGGCTTCGCTTCAACCATATCGGCTATCTGCGTCTGGCGCGCACGCCGGCGCAGATGGCGCTGTTCGCGAGATCGGTCGAGATCCAGGGCGAGGCGGGCTTGAGGTCGCGCCTGCTCCGCGCCACCGAACTCAGGAACCTCGTGCCGCACATCAATCCTGACGGGCTCGAAGGCGGGTTGTTCGGGCCCGACAACGGCTTCCTCGACCCGCACGAAATGTGCAATTTCCTGGCCGGCATCGTCCGCGCCAAGGGTGGCGAGATCCGCCAGTACCGCAAGCTGCTTGGCGTGCAACGACGGCCGGGCGGCTATACGCTGGAAACCAGCGGCGACCCGATCGATAGCAAGCGACGACCGATCGATTGCGATGCCGTGGTCAATGCGGGCGGTGCCTGGGCGCCGCAGGTGGCCGCGCTTTTCGGCCAGCGTCTGCACATCTGGCCCGAGCGCCACGAAGCCGTCGTCATCCATCTCGACGAGCCGCTCGGCTACACCATGCCGATGGTCATGGACCTCGTGAACGGCGAAGGCAGCGGGCTCAACTTCCGCCACGAAAAGCCGGACGAACTGATCGCCGAAATCCACAAGGTGAAGTCGATCGCGCCCGAGGATCCCGACAACTACAACGACCAGTGCGAGGAGCAGTCGAAGGTCGACCTGGCGGAGCTGCTTCTGGAGCGCGTGCCCGATCTGCCTGGCGCGCGGCTCGGCCGGGGCTGGGCGGGCCTTTATCCCGTGACAGCCGACCATCGCCCCTTCGTCGGGCCGATAGATCTTTCGGAGCCGACATTGATCACCGCTGCCGGCGCCGGCGGCTACGGCATCCAGCTCGCCCCTGTGATAGGGCAAATCGCGGCGGGTTGGGTGCTTCACGGCGCGCCGGTTTCGGTCCCTGGTTCGCAAAGCCTCGCGCCATCGGCCGGGCGAAACATCCCGGGTCACTGACCGATACGTTTCAGGCCAAGCCGGATGCCTAAGATGCGAGCTTTGCCGTTAACCATCAATTAACTATCCGATCGCCTTTAATAGGGTTCTGGAGGATACTGATTTTGGCCGCGGGCGATGATCTCGCGACTGCCAAAAAATAGAAAAGAGCGGCGGATACCGTCGCCGTCTGCCGGGGAGGCGCCCAGCATCTTAGATGAGGGAGCGCCGGAATGAACATCGAGGAAGCGATCACTGCGGCGACAGCCGGGTCGAGCGCGCTTCTGTCCTGCCTTGGCCAGCCGGTCGTGGCCTATCACGTCACGGCCATCATGCGTGAAACCGACGCAAGGCATGCGCGGCAGATGCAGCTCGCCTTGCTGCGGCGGAGCATCGAGGCCCTTGTCGACGACGGCCTTGAAGACATCGAAGCCGAACGATTTGCATCACAGTTCCATGGTCGCGTCGGCTCGGCCTGGGAGCACCTGCATATGGCCAGCGACACGCCGCATTGATCTCTGCCGGACGGCTTTGTCGGAGCCATATGTAACACCCCGCGGGATGAGGTAGACTACCGGCTACGTCTGGGCTGACGTTCATTGAACGGGGGGCATGCGATGCAGGCGATACCGATAGTCCATCAGCCGGAACCGCCGGCCATCGCCGCGGTATCATCCCTGGGCGGCTATCCCACCGCCGTGCTGTGCTGGCTGCTCTCGGCCGGCGTGTACATCGCCGCCAAATGGGTGGCGCCGGAAATGCCGCCATGGGGGCTGTGCTTCTGGCGGCTCTTGCTGGCCTGCGCCATCCTTTTGCCGATCGTGCACCGCCATCACGGCGCGATGATTGCGCTTCTCAAATCCCGGCCCTTGGAGATCGTCGCCGTGGGGGCGATCGGCCTCACGCTCTGCCAGGGCATGATCTACCATGGCCTGAACGACACCGACGCCACCACGGCCGGCATCATCATGGCGATGTCGCCGATCATGACCATGGTGCTGGCGCGCTTGGTGCTTGGCGAGCCGCTCGGACTCTGGAAGTCGCTCGGCGCGGTTGCGGCACTTGCCGGCATGCTGGTGATCGTCGCGCATGGCAAGCTGGATGCGCTGGTGCAACTGCGGTTCAACATCGGCGAATTGTGGATCGTCGGCAGCGCCTTCTGCTGGGCGCTCTATACGGTGCTGCTGCGCCGCTCCAAGTTCGGCCTCGAGCTCTTGCCGCTGGTCGTGCTTCTGCTCGGCGCCGGCGCGCTGGTCGCGCTGCCGTTCCACCTGTGGGAAATCTTCAACGACGAGCGCTCTGCCCTGAACGGCAATGGCCTGCTCGCGCTCGCCTATCTGGCGGGGCCCGGCGGGGCGCTGATGTATTATCTCTACAACAAAAGCGTGGAGGCGCTGGGCGCAAGCCGGGCAAGCATGCTGCTCTACCTGCAGACGCTGTTCGTCGCCGTGCTTGCCTATCTGCTGCTTGGCGAGAGCCTGCACGACTACGATCTGCTCGGCGCTGCCTTCATCGTAGTCGGGGTCGTGTTGGCGACGGTCATCAAGCCGAGGGCGCTTGCGGCAAAGGCGTGAGGGAACGGCAAATAGCGTCGATCGGCTGTCCGCGCCGCCAGTCGATTTGGTTCCTCGGGCCGTGAGCCGTCCGGACCACGCTTCCCTAAATTAGCCGATTTTGCTATGGCGAGCGGCTGCCTTTGGCGGCGCCGGCCAAGGCCGAAGGGGGATCATGGCGATCGACAAGCGCGTGGACGCATGAACGGCGATCAGCACATGCTGGAACTGCGCGTGCTTGGCGATTTTCAGGTTATGCGCGACGGCCAGCCGCTTGACCTGCCGCCGTCGCGCAAGACGCGGGCGCTGCTCGCCTACCTTGCCGTCACCGCCAGGCAGCACCAGCGCGAGCGGTTGTGCGAGATATTCTGGGACATCCCCGACGATCCGCGCGGCGCCTTGCGCTGGAGCTTGTCCAAGATCCGCCAGGTCCTGGGCGGTGTTGAAACAGCCCTTGCCGCCGATCGCAACGCGGTCGTGCTCAATGTCGCGACGGATTACGCGCGGCTGGCGCCGCTGGTGAAGGCCGACCTTTCCTCCCGCTCGACCGAGGAGCTCGAAGCCGTCCTGGCCTCGATCCGTGGCGGCTTTCTCGCCGACCTCTCGCTCGAGCGCTGCTTCGACTATGAAGCCTGGCGGCAGGCCATCGCCAGCGAGGTGGAGATAGTCGAGCTCGGCATCCTGCGCGAGCTGGTCGAGCGCCTGGCGGACCAGCCGCGGCGGGCGCTGCCCTTCGCCCAGCGCCTGCGCAGCCTCGTGCCCGACGATGCGAGGCTCGCCGCCGAGACCGAGGCGCTGGAGGACAGGGTCCGGTCGGCCGCTGCTCAAGCCACGGGTCGCGCATCGCAGTCCGGTTCCGCCCGGCGGCCGCAAGCCCCGTTGAAATCCGCGTCATCGCAGGATCCCGGCCGCGGCGTGCAATTCTGCCGTGCTCTCGATGGTACCAGGCTCGCCCATGCCAGCACCGGCAGCGGCCCTGCGATCCTGCGCGCCGCGCACTGGATGTCGCATCTCACCTTCGACTGGGACAGCCCGATCTGGCGGCACTGGATGCGGGAACTGTCGCGCCGGAACCGGCTGGTGCGCTATGACGAGCGCTGCAACGGCCTGTCGCAAAGGCATGTCGTCGATATCTCGTTCGAGACCATGCTGTCGGACCTCGAATGCGTGGTCGAGGCAACGGGGCTCGACCGCTTCACCTTGCTCGGCCTGTCGCAGAGCTGCGCGGTTTCGATCGCTTACGCCATCCGCCATCCCGAGCGCGTCTCGGGCATGATCCTTTATGGCGGCTACGTCAAAGGCTGGCGGGCGCGTGGCGACGCGGGCGAGATCGCGACGCGCGAGGCCGCCGCGACGCTGATGCGCGAGAGCTGGGGCAAGCCGAACCCGATGTTCCGCCAGGCGTTCTGCTCCATGTTCATCCCCGGCGCCACGCACGAGCATTTCGCCTGGATGGACGATCTGATGCTGCGCACCGTCTTGCCCGACGATGCCTGGCGCCTGCAGAGCGCCTTTTCTGTGATCGATGTCAGTGACTTGCTGGAGGAGGTGCGCGTGCCGACGCTGGTGCTGCACGCGCGGGACGACAACGTCGCTCCCGTCGAATCCGGGCGCACCATGGCCGCCGGCATTCCCGGCGCCCGCTTCATCGAGCTCGAGAGCCAGAACCACATCCTCCTCGAAGGCGAGCCCGCCTTCGAGGAGTTTATCGACCACGTCCGCGCCTTCATCGCCGAGACGGCGGGCGCGTAGCCAAGCGGTCCAGAAGCTCTCAGCCCCCGGCCAATGGCACGGTGAACACCGTGGCGGTGCCGGTGAGGCAAAGCTCGCCGGCTTCGTTGCGCACCGATGTCTCCAGCTTTGTGATCGGCTTGTCGGCGCGCACGTCCTTGACCTCGACGCGGCCGGTGATCAATTCGCCGACGCCGACCGCCTTGACGAATTTCCACGAGACTTCGAGGAACACCGAGCCGGGGCCGGGCAGATCTTCCGCCACTACCGCGTTCAGGATGCCTGAGGTGACGCCGCCCTGCACGATGAGCCTGCCGAACACCGAAGCCTCGGCCAGCGCCTTGTCGTAATGCAGCGGATTGCGGTCGCCGGTCATCTCGGCGAAGGCGTCGATATCCTGAGGCTGCGTGCGCCGCGAGCGCTCGGCGAAAGCGCCCAATTGCGGTCGCCCTTTGATGACACCGACCCACCCGTCCTTCATCACATGCACAGTCATGGTCTTGCTCCGGTTCGGTTGCGATTGAGGTTCGAGCCGGCCAAGGCCGGCGGCTCGTCCTGGTTGGCCGGCGCCCGGTGGGCCGTCGGCCGCGATGCAGGGGAAGGGGCGCGGCGGGCCGGCATGGGCTGCCCGGCCAGCGCCTGCACCTCTGCCTTCAGCACGGCGCTGAAGCGGCGATGCCGCTCGCCGATATCGTCGAGCGTCCAGTCGAAGCCGGCGATCGCGTCGGTGGTATCCAGGATCTGGTTGGCGATCAGGTCGCGCTGCCGCTGCCAGATGGCGAATGCCGCGTCGGACCCATCGAGGATGGCGCGCGCGAGGCTCTCGGCGTCGCGTAGCGCATCGGAAATGCCGTGCGAGGTGATCGGGTCGCGGAAGAAGCCGGCGTCACCCACCAGCGCCCATCCGGGGCCGTGCGCCTGACGGATATAGCCCGGCACGCCCCGGAACGCCTGCAGGCGGGCCTCCTTCGGCGCCTGGGCCGCTTGTGCTGCCAGCGCCGGCGAAAGCGCTTCGAGCACGTCCATGCGGGCGCGGGCGTGGCCGAGGCGGAAGCGCTGGTCGAACAGGCTCGTCGGCACCGAGGCGACGATGCAGGCGAGGCCGTCATTGGTCGGGATGAACGAGCCGGCGATCCCGTCGCGGAAGTACCAGTGATAGCCGGCGCCCGGCTCGACCGGCGCATAGCCATAGACATGGGCGGCCGACACTGCGCCGCGCCGCAAGGGCTGGGCGTCCACGCATTTTGCCACCAGCGAGCCGATGCCGTCGGCGCCGACCACGATATCGGCGCTGACCCTTACGGATGCGCGGCCAGCGGCGCGGATTTCGATGCCGCGCACCCGCCCGCGCGTGTCGGCGAAGAGGTCGCCGACCGCCACCTCATGCAGGACCTCCGCGCCGGCCTTGCGCGCCGCATCGACCAGGATGCGGTCGAGCACCGTGCGCCGCGGCGCGATCAGCCCGGGGAGGTCCGAACCGGCGGCTAGCGGGACGGCGATCTCCTCCTCGCCATAGTGGAAGGTCGTCGTCTCGATCGGCGGCGTCCCGGCCTTGAGCAGCGGCTCGAGCAGGCCCCAGCGCCAAAGCTGCAACACGGCCGGCCGCATCAGCGCATGCGTCGACAGCGTGTCGGAGCCGTACGGCTTGCGGTCGATCGCAAGCACCTTGAGACCCGCGCGGGCGAGCAGCATCGCGGTCGCCGCACCCGCGCAGCGGGCGCCGACGATGATGGCGTCGTAGTGGCCGCGCCTGGGGGTGGCCATGAGGGAGATGGGATTGGTTGCCATGGTGGTCGTGATCCTCAGGCCGCCTTGCGGCCGTTGCAGTCGAGATGACGCGAGATTTCGGCGGCGATCGCCTCGGCGTCCGCGCCGACGCCGCCGATGAAGTTGGAATCGCGCTTGCGCAGGAAGCGGAAGCCGAGCGCGTAGAGGCCGGGCAGGCAGGTGACGCCGCCCTGATGCGCGAGCTCGCCGTCGGCGCCGAGCGCCAGCGGCTCCAGCCAGCCGAGCGAGCGCGCATAGCCGGTGGCCCAGATGATGCTGCGGATCGATCCGTCGGTGAGCGACAGCTGTTCTGCGCACGCCGCCGGCATCGCAACCGGCTCGGGCCGGTATGGTGTCGCCGCGCCCGTGAAGCGGTCGATCTGGCCGAGCAGGCGCGCCTGCTTCGCT
This sequence comes from Mesorhizobium sp. B2-8-5, assembly GCF_006440675.2. NCBI lineage: Bacteria > Pseudomonadati > Pseudomonadota > Alphaproteobacteria > Hyphomicrobiales > Phyllobacteriaceae > Mesorhizobium > Mesorhizobium sp. B2-8-5. Next base: position 5,092,800 of record NZ_CP083951.1, on the reverse strand, counting down.
TCCGCCGCGGCCATGTGCTGGCCAAGGTCGCCGGCGAAGGCGATCTCGCGGTCGCCGACGCCGCGCACCCGCCCGGTCAGCTCCACGCCGAGCGCCTGCAGCGTGGCGAGATCGACATCGGCCCTGTCGGGCCGGCCGGCGAGCTGCAGCGACGGCTGGCGTCGCGCGCCTTCCGGATTGGCGAGGTCTTCCCGGCGCTGCGCCATCAGGCCCATTGCGCACAGCCAGAAGAAGATATCCTGGCCGCGCCATGTTCTGGGCAGGCGCGTATGCTTGCCGACCGAAAGCACCACGCGGCGTCCGGCACGGGCGAGCTCGTCGGCGATCTGCACGCCGGAGGACGAGGCGCCGACGACCAGCACGCCGCCGCCCGGCAACTCGCCGGGCGAGCGATATTGCGAGGCGTGAATGCTGAGCGGTCCGCGAAGGGTCTCAGCCGAAAAAGGGATGACCGGCCGGTCGCAATGTCCCGTCGCGACGACGACCGCGCGCGCCGACCACTCGCCGGCGCCGGTGCGCAAGGCAAAGCCGTCGCCGGTCCGCTTGACAGATGTGACCTCGACATTGGTCTCGACGGGCGCATGCCACTGCCAGGCGTAGCGCTCCAGGCTTTCCACGAAAGCCCCTTTGCTCATGAAGCCGTCGGGATCGCCGCCCTCATAGGGCGAGCCGGGCAGGGCGTTCAGCCAGTTCGGCGTGAGCAGCCTGAGCGAGCGCCAGCTCTGCGAGCGCCAGCGCTCGCCGATGCGGCCGCGCTCCAGCACGGCATGGTCGATACCGGCCTGGCCGAGGCAATGGCTGAGCGCAAGGCCAGCCTGGCCCGCGCCGATGATGACGACCACGCGTCTCATGGTTCTGGTCCGTCTGGGAGGAGGCAGGCGGCCCGGATCGGTCCGGATCGCCTGCCGGCTTCGGCTCACTGGATGGTCTTGATGCCGACGGTGACCGGCACGCCCTTGGTCAGCACGTCGAACACGGCCGAACGGGCGCGCGACTGCTCGACCAGCTGCTGCAGCTTCTCGGCCGGCGCGTCGCCTTCGATCTCGAACGACACCTGGATGTTCTGGAAGCCGTTGCGGACCTCGTCGGAAATGCCGAGGATGCCGCGCAGGTCGATGTCGCCGTCGACCGAGCACTTCACCTTGGTGAGCTTGATCCCGCGCGCGGCGGCAATGTTGGCGACGCCAGCCATCAGGCAGCCCGCCAGCCCGTGCAGCAGCCATTCGACCGGGGTCGGCGCATTGTCGGCGCCGCACAGGATCGCCGGATGGTCGGCGTCGGCATAATGCGGCTTCTCGTGCTTCTGCTCTTGGCCAGCGCCGAAGAAGCCATTCATGACGGTCTTGCTGTGCGTGCCCTCGATCCACTCGTTGTGGGCGCGGAACTGGAATTTTGCCAGCTCCGGCTGCCCGGCGACGAAATTGATCGTCGCCAGAAGGTTCGGCGTGTCGACGCCATTGAGCGGAAGCCGTGCAGGTTTGGTGTTGGGTTGCATCTTCATCTCCAAAGGTTCGTTTGCGGCTTGGTTGCCGTGACGGCCTCTGTTTGCCGATGGAGCGTTTGAACCAGAGTGGGTGCGACCGTGGAATTTTTCATACGTCTACCGTTGGAAATTGCGTTGGATGTATCGTTTGAAACGAATGTCGACGCCCGAATGCGCCGGAAACGCAAAAGCCCCCGGCGTGGGGAAGCCCCGGGACTTGTCGAGAGCGTGGTGACGACCGCCATCGGGGGTCATCCGGCGTTGCGGAAGTCCATCCCGTCGGCGTCGGAGGCGTAGCGCATCGAGGTGTAATGGTCGATTTCCGAACGGGCGATACCCAAGTCCTTGAGCAGATGATCGGGCATGGCCTGCATGGCGGCGCGGTCGCTGCGCATCCTCATCGCACGATAGGCAAGCCGCAGCGCACGGCCGGCAAAGCCAATCAGGCTGAGGTCTGCGCCGCTGGGTTCACAGGCGGTGTGCTCCAAACTCGTCATTGTCGTCTCCATCTCTTTGTGGCGTGATCATTCACGTCACCAATGGGAGGACTTGTCGCCGACGACCGGGGGAGCGAGCGTTGGAGCGGGCGTCGAAATTGCCGTGGGAATCTGGTGGTATCTCAGTTTGAAAATATCGTCCTTTGCCAATGCGGCACGGAGCGCTTCGTCGCGAAGTCCTTGGCCTTCTTATTATATCAGTGCTAGCGTATATACGGCTGCGTTACTATGCTCATGTTCAGAGGGGAATTAACTCATGCGCAAACAGAAAACGCTTGGACTGGCGCTTCTGGCTTCTAGTTCGCTTTTCCTCGCCGACGTCGCTTTAGCGAAAGATGCCTACAAAACACCATGCAGGGCGGATGCCCAGCGACTGTGCAAGATGGTCGACAATGCAAAGGGGTTGAGCTGTCTTAAACAGCACATCAGTGAGCTCACTCCTGCCTGCAAAGCGTTTCTCTCCAAGCAATGAACTGTAATAGCCGTCAAGGGTCGTACTGATTACAGGGCGGTGGCGGCCTTCAGGAAATCCGCCGCCCGGCCTCGTCTAGCAAGACGCAATCGTCCGCGCCGAAGCTGAGTTCGATCGCTTCGCCTTCGCGCAGAACGCGGCCATCGATCGGGGCGTTGGCGCGGATGTTCGTCTTGCGGCCTATGTCGACCTCGTAGATGGCGCTGCCGCCGAGATAGGAGGCCGACACGACCCGGCCAGGCAACCGGTTGGCGTCCGCCTTGGCACCCACCGCGAGTTTCTGCGGCCGCACCACGACGGTTACGGCGCTGCCCTGCGGCAGCGCCTTGGGTGAAAGCACATTGACCGTCTGGCCGCTGGCCAGCTTGACTATCGTCGGCCCGTCCGATCTGCTCACCGTGCCCGAAAGCATGTTGGCCTTGCCGAGGAAGTCGGCGACGAAGGCGGTGGCCGGCCGCTCATAGACCTCTTCCGGCGTGCCGATCTGCTCGGCCGAGCCGGCATTCATCACCACGATACGGTCCGACATCGACAGCGCTTCTTCCTGGTCGTGCGTGACGAAGATGGCGGTGATGCCGGTTTCCTTCTGGATCTTCTTGATCTCGACGCGCATCTCCTCGCGCATGTTGGCGTCGAGCGCCGAGAGCGGCTCGTCGAGCAGAAGCACCTGCGGCTCGAAGACGATGGCGCGCGCCAGCGCGATGCGCTGCTGCTGGCCGCCCGACAGCTGCGAGGGCAGTTTCTTTTCGCTGCCCGGCAGCCGCACCATATCGAGCGCCTGGCCGACCTTGCGCCTGATCTCAGGCTTGGCGACGTTGCGGTATTTCAGGCCGAAGGCGACATTGTCGAACACGGTTTTGTGCGGGAACAGCGCGTAACTCTGGAACACCAGCCCGATATTGCGCTTGTAGATCGGCACGTCGTCGACGCGCCGGCCGCCGATCATGATCTGGCCGGCCGAAATGTCGACCAGCCCGGCGATGGAGCGCAGGATCGTCGTCTTGCCGCAGCCAGACGGCCCGAGCAGCGTGACGAAGCTGCCCTTGCGGATCGACAAAGAGAAATCGCGCACCGCGACGAACTTGCCGTAAGCGATGTCGATGTTGCGGAACTCGACCGCCGGGCTGTTCGCCGCGGCGGCCGCGCTCGCGCGTTCCGCCCCGGCCGAGGTCGGCCGGGGATTGAGTGTCGTATCCTTGCCGTCAGGCACCTTTCGAGATCCTGTTCCACTGCTTGGTCCAGGCGTCCTCGTTGGTCGCCCAGTAGGTCGGATCGGCGAAGGTCAACGCCTTCATCGTGCCGGTGGGGTCGAAGGCCGGCAGCTTCGCGATCTTGTCGGTCAGCTTGACCTTGGTCGGGTCGAGCGACGGCGGGTAGCTTTGGCCCTCGGCCACCGCGATCGAGGTCGCCGGGTCGAGCATGAAGTTGATCAGCTCCTCGCATTCGGCCATCGGCGAGCCCTTCAGGATCAGCATGTCCTCCATCCACGCATAGGAGCCGGCCGGATCGAGATAGCCGATCGGATGGCCCTGGTCCTGCAGCGCGGCGACCCGGCCCGACCAGGCGTCGGTCACCACGATCTCGCCCTTGGAGAGCAGGTCCATAAGTTCCGCGCCGGAGCTCCAGAACTTCTTGGCGAGGTCGCGCGTCTCGCGCACCTTGGCCCAGATCGTGTCCATGTCCTTGAGGTTGTTGGGATCCTGTCCGGTGGCCAAAGCCGCGTACCAGACACGCGTCGTCATGTCGGAATAGCCGCCGACCTTGCCGGCATATTTCTTGTCGAGCAGAAGTGCTGCGCCCTTTTCCTCGGCTTCCTCCGGCGAGATCACCTTGGTGTTGTAGGCGATGCCGGTGGTGCCGTAGTCGTAAGGCACGGCCGACAGCTTCGGCGTCAGCTTGCGGAAGGGCTCGATCATCGGCTGCAGCACATTCACCATGTTGGGAATGTTGGCCTCGTTGATCTCCGAGGTCAGGCCGCCATTGACGTATTTGATATAGTAGTTGACGCCCGACGAATGGATGACCTGGTAGTCGCCGGGCTTGGCGGTCTTGATCTTGGTGATGATCTCGTCCTCGTCGCCGAACGTGCCTTGCACCACCTTGATCTTGGTCTTGGCCGTGTAGGGCTGGAAGGCGAATTTGTCGATCGCGTCCTGCACCGTGCCGCCCCAGCCGTCGAAGCGGACTTCCTCGACCGCGGCGAGCGCCCGTCCCATCCACGGCATGGAAAGCCCCGCCGATGCGGCGGCGGCCGCCGTCAGCGTCAGGAAAGTGCGGCGGCTCAGATCGCCATTGGCATACCGGTCGTGCAGCCGTTCCAACCGCTTGGTCGTCGTCAGTTTCATCGTACTTCCTCCTTTGGTTCGCCGCGTCTCTTCAACTTCGTCAGGCTCTGCAGGATCAGGCCGCCGATCAACGGGATGCCGACGGTCACCAGGATCATCACGGTGCCGAGCGCGTTGATCTCGGGGCTGATCGAGATTTTCAGCATGGAAAGGATCTGGGTGGGCATGGTCTCGACGCCTGCCGGCCGCCAGAACAGGCTGGCCGAGGTGTTGTCGAACGAGATGGTGAAGGCGAGCAGGACGCCGCCGACGACCGCCGGGATCAGCAGCGGCAGCGTGATCTCGCGAAAGGACGAGAAGCGCGAGGCGCCGAGCGACAGCGCCGCCTCCTCATAGACCCGCCTTATGCCCACCATGCGCGCCTGCGCGATCAGCACCACATAGGGCACGGCAAGCAGGATATGGCCGAGCACCAGAAGCAGCATCGTGCGCGGCTGGTCGATCGCCTTGATCAGCACCAGAAGGCCGACGCCGAGAATGGTTTCCGGCACCAGCGCCGGCAGGATCACCAGCGTGCTCAGCGCCTGCTTACCTGGGAACTCGAAACGCACCAGCGCGAAGGCCGTGACGACGCCGATGGCGGTGGTGGCGACAGCGGTGACCAGCGCGATCCACAGCGAGGTGCGGAAGGCCGTCAGCACCGCTTCATTGCCCATCAGCTTGGCGTACCATTGCAAGGAAAAGCCGGTCATCGGGAAGCCGCCGAACATCGAGGCGTTGAACGACAGGATGACGGTCGCCACGATCGGCGCGAACATGAAGATGTAGACGCAGAGCGTGACGAAGCCGGTCAGCCGCCAGGCCCATTTGCCTTCCCTGTTCGGTCGCGCAGCCTTCATCCTGCCAACCCCTTCACAATCTGCGACATGCCCATGTAACGGGTGTAGATGGCGGCGAAGAAGCCGAGCACGACGAACAGCACGATCGACAAAGTGGCGCCCATCGGCCAGTTCAATTCGCCCATGATGGTGTCGTAGATCAAATTGCCGAACAGCGCGTCGCGGCCCGAGCCGAGCAGTTGCGGCGTCACATAGCTGCCGGCCGCCAGCACGAAGCAGAGCAGCAGCCCCGCCGCCAGGCCCGGCAGGGAGAGGGGCAAGGTCACCTCGCGGAACGCCTGCGCGCTGGTGCAGCCCATCGAGCGCGCGGCCGAGATCAGCGTGCGGTCGATACCCTCGAGGCTGACATAGACGTTGAGGATCATGTAGGGCAGGAGGAAGTGCAGCAGTCCCAGGATCACCGCGCCCTCGTTGTAGAGCATCTGCAGCGGCTCGTTGATGATGCCCATCTTGAGCAGAGCGACGTTGATGACGCCCTGTTCGCCCAGGATGTTGATCCAGGAAAAGGTGCGGATGGTGAAGCTGATCCAGAACGGCACGATGAGCAGGAGCAAGAGCAGCCATTTGTGCCTGAAGCTCGTCGCCCAGATGAAATAGGCCGGGAAATAGCCGAGCACGCCGCACAGCAGCGCGGTGATCGCGCCGACCCTCAGCGTCTTCAGAAGGAAGCCGGAATAATAGCTGTCGGTGAAGAATTCCTGCCAGTTGGCGGTGGTCAGCGCGCTGGTCTCGACGCCGGCGGTGACGAAGGTGAAGAACGTATAGGCCGCCATCACCGCGATCGGCAGCACCAGGAAGAAGATCAGCAGCAGAAGCACCGGTGCAACCAGCATCCAGGCCAGGCGTGGATCGTACAAGGTCCAGCGATTGTTCATGCGCACCCGAAGGTAGGCGCCTTCTTCGAGGCGCGCTTATGTTCCCGCAGTGAAGATTGTTTCATTGCCGCCGCGATGTCTACAGGCGGTGGCCCAAATTCGATTCAGCCAGGGCGTCGCGCGCCGATAGGAACATGTGGGCCTGGGGGTGTCCAGGCTGACTATAACTAGCAGTCCGACAAGGCGGTCTATGGCGCCAGCGCCAAATACGCGCTCGATGCGAACTGGACGTTCAAGTCTGAATATCTCTACACCGATTTCGGCAAATCGACCGTCAGCCCCGATATCCCTCTTGAAAACGACGTCGCATTCCACCGGGTTCGGGCCGGCCTGAACTACAGGTTCTGACCGTTGCAAATCTCCGGCCCGGCAAGGCTGTCGAAGACCCTGGTGATGCCATATCGGCGCCACTCAATACCGCCGGGCCAACCGTCGCTCGAAGAAGCCGAAGCCGGTCGTCACCAATACCGCCAGCAGGAAATATCCGAGCGCTGCGGCAAACAACGGCTCGTAGACGCGGAAGGTCTGCGCGCGGACGAGGTTCGCCGCGCCCATGAGTTCGAAGACCGTGATTGTGGAGGCCAGCGCCGTCCCCTTCAGGAGCAGGATATTCTGGCCGCCGATCGCCGGCAGCGCCAACCGGAAAGCCTGGGGCAGAAGCACGGAAATCATGATCCGCGTTTTCGACAGGCCGAGCGACTGGCCGGCCTCGCGCTGCCCGTCCGGTATCGACTGTATCGCGCCTCTCCATATCTCGCCGCAATAAGCCGCGGTGTTCAAAGACAGGGTGAGGAACGCATAGCAATAGGCGCCCCGCAACATGGGCCACAACGGGCTGTAGCGGATCGAAGGCACGCCGGCGAGAAGCTGGCCGACGCCGAAGTAGCAAAGGTAGAGCTGGACGAGCAGCGGCGTGCCCCGGAAGGCAAGGATGAAGGCGACCGCCGGATAGCGAAGCCATGCCTTGGCCGACAAGCGGGCAAGCGCCACCGGAATGGCCAGCAGATTGCCGACGAGGGCGCAGCCGACAAACAGGATGACGGTGGTCTGGATGCCGGCCAGGAGCTGGCTGGCGAGGTATTGCCCGAATTCTGTCATGCTATCTGCGCCTCCCGGTCTTGACGGTGGATGTTTCCAGAGCGTGGAAGAGCATCGCCGACAGGCTCGACATCACCAGGAACACGAGGGCGATCGCGCAATAGAACGGGAAATAGGCGCGCGTCGCCCCGGCGGCCATCTTGCCGGCGAGAACCAGCTCCGTGAAGCCGATGAGGCTGACCAGCGAGCTTTCCTTCAGGACGACCAGCCACAGATTGCCGAGCCCCGGCAATGCCAGCGGGATCATCTGCGGCAGCGTCACCAGGAAGAAGGTCTGGCGGCGGGTCAAGCCAAGCGCGTGGGCCGCTTCGGCCTGGCCTCGCGGGATGGCGGCGATCGCGCCGCGAAGGACTTCCGTGCTGTAGCCGCCCTGAACGATCCCGAGCGACAGCGTCGCCGCGACGAAGCCGTTGATCTGAAACTCGGAAGCGAGCCCGGTAAAGGTCACGACCGAACGCACTGCATCGGTCGCGGTATAGTAGACGAGAAAGATGATGAGGATGTCCGGGATGGAGCGGATGATCGTCGTGTAGGCGACGGCGACGAAAACGGCCGTCCGGCGCTTCGAAAGCTTGGCCAGGGCGCCCGCAAGGCCAAGCGCCAGGCCGACGATATAGGCGCTGATCGAAATTTCCACGCTTAGCAAAGCGCCGCGAAGCAATTCGTCGCCCCAGCCCTTGTCACCGAAACCGAGCAAGGTCAGCCAAGACACGATCGAATCCATGCGGCAGGTTCCAATGAGGATGGTGCCGGCCAGAACGGGTGACCGGCACTAGGGCATGATGCCGAAAGGTGCGAAGCGGCTGTCGGACGACATCATGCTCTAGTTCTCGGATTCAGATTTCAGGTCGATACGACCTGAAATCATCCGGCTCCGTGCATCCGATGATCAATCGCCGTAGATGTCGAAGTCGAAATAGCGCTTGGTTATCGTGTCGTATTCGCCGCTGGCCTTCACCGCCTTGAGCGCCGCATTGAGGCGGTCCCTGAGGGCTGTGTCTTCCTTGCGCACGCCGCCGCCGTCTCCGTAGCCGAACATCTTCTCATGCGGCAGGGTGACCTTGATTTCATAGGCCTGGCCTTCCGGCTTTTTCAGGAAGTCCTGGATCTGGATTCCCGCCGCCGCCATCAGGTCCACGCGACCGGCTGTCATGTCGGCGATTTCATCGTCGAGTGTTGGATAGATCTTCACGTCGCCAATGCCGTTCAACTTGTCCTGCATGTAAGTCGCCTGCAGGCTCGCACTCTGCGCCGCCACGGCAACGCCCTTGAAAGTGTCCGGCTTTGCTACGTCGAATTGTCGGGTGTCGGCCTTTGCGCCGACAAGCACGTTGGGCGAATAGTAGTACTTGTCGGTGAAGTCGATAACCTCCTTGCGCTTGTCGGTGATCGACATGGAGCTCCAGATCACGTCGAATTTCTTGGCCAACAGCGCGGGAATGATGCCGTCCCAGGCGATATCGACGATCTCGCATTTCGCCTTCATTTGCGTGCAGACGGCATTCATCAGGTCGATTTCCCAGCCTTGCCATTTGCCGCTGGCGTCCTTGACCGAGAAAGGCGCGTATGGCTCGGCGGCGACGCCGAAACGGATGACGTCGTCGGCTGCCGAGGGAGCGCTGGCGGCGCCGAGGGCCGCCGCTATCAGCGATGCGATGACTGCAAGCTTTTTCATGATGGTTCCCCTTTATTGTCTCTGTTGGATTATCTTTTCGCGATGATGATTTCTCAGGCGATGTTCGAAAACGCTAACAGGTCAAATCAAGGCGATCTAATGCCCTCTGCGGCTGGGTTCATCACCAATAGTTATGACAGTGATGAGGCTTTGGATGGTGCAGTCAGGCCCAAGCCTCGACCGCGATCGAAGCCGTCGTCGGAGTGCTGCGATCGGTCCAACCATAAGTTTTCCCCGCTAGCCTCGTTTCGAAGGAAATAGGCTCGGCCCTGTCCGCCAAATCTCGATTGTGGCATCGTCGATCAGTTCTTTCCCATGGCGACGGAAATGACGGTAGCGAGATCTCGTGCGACTTGAGCTTGCCAGATGAAAAGCGATGCTTGCGGGTCCATCGAGGAGCTGGGCGAGAGGATCGCTTCCGGCCTCTCGCCGGTGAAGGTCGTGGAAGGTTGCCTGGAAAGGATCCACGATCTGAATGGGCAGATCAGGGCGATGATCTTCGTGAGCGAAACCGAAGCCCTCGATGCCGCGCTTCAGGCAGAGCGCGAAATCCGATCAGGCCGCCGGCGCGGTCCGCTGCACGGCGTGCCCATCGCGATCAAGGACGTTGTCGATGTGAAGCACTGGCTGACCACCGGGGGTTCCCGATTGTTCGGCAACCGGGTCGCCCAAGACACCGCGGCCTGCGTCGCCAACCTTCAGGCGGCGGGCGCGATCGTCATCGGCAAGACCAACCTTCACGAACTCTGCGCCGGCGGTCACGACAATCCGTGGTTCGGCAAGGTCGTCAATCCGCTCGACAGAAGCCGTGGCACGGGCGGCACCAGCAGCGGATCGGCCGCCGCGGTCGCCGCGGGCTTCTGCGCGGCGGCGATCGGCACCGATACCGGCGGGTCGAACCGGTCGCCGGCCGCCGCAACGGGACTATTTGGTTACAAGCCGAGCAACGGCTTGATCGATACGAACGGCGTGATGGGCATCGCGCCTTCGCTGGACTGCGTCGGCGTGCTGGCGCGCTCGGCGAGGGATGTTCGCCTGATGACCGAGGCGCTGGCGGGAACGCGGCTCAGCGTTCAGGATGGGAAGCAAAGCGCGTCGAGGACCGGAATGACGATCGGCATCTGCCCCGATCTGACCGGCGCTCCCGTCGACAGCACTGTCGAGACCGCATTGGCCGCGCTGTTTGATCGTTCAAACGTTCGCACGGTGGAAATCGCCTTCGACGGCAGGGAGGAATTCGTCGCCGCGGGCCTGACGATCCTGCAATACGAATTTGCGCAGATCTACCGGGAGCCGATCGAGCGGAATCCTGATCTGGTTGGCGAGGCGGTTCGCGCTTTCCTGCAGGATGGCATCGGCATCGGCGCGGACGTCTACGACAGAGCCGTAGAGGTTCGCGAGGAAGCGCGCAGGCGGGTCATGGCAAGGATGGCGGGCCTGGATGCGCTGGCCGTCCCGACGGCGCCCGGATCGGCGCCGCGACTGTCGGACGAGCTCACGCAGGTGAATGGGGAATTGGTGTCGTGGGGCATGGCCGGCGGCCGGTTCCGCCGCTGGGCGAACATGCTCGCCATGCCGGCTTTGGCTGTGCCCCTGGATGTGCCGGGCGGCCTCCCGGTATCGGTACAGCTTGCCGCTCTTCCCGGCCGGGATGCAGCCTTGCTCGATCTGGTCGAGGCGTTGACCGGAAGCTGACCCGCTTCTCGCGAACAGCCGAAGTTCATAACCTGCAGGAATAAACTTCATTCGCGGGGCTATTGGAACGACGGCTATGCTTCGTTAACATCGGCCTCGCCGTGGGTTGCTTCGGCGGCGTATCGATCGACGGGTGGTCAGCGGCCATGAAGTTCACTGAAAGGGACACGATTGCGAAAGACGCGGAGTTCACGCCCCGCGAGATCGAGATTTTCGCTTCCGTGATGCTGCATGGCACGACGACGAAGGCGGCCGATGCGCTGGACATCACGCAGCCCGCCGTCAGCAAGATGCTTCAGCAGCTCACCGACAAGGCGGATTTCCAGCTGTTCAGGAAAAGCCGCCAGCGGCTGATCCCGACCCCCGAAGCACACATGCTCTATGCCGAGGTGCAGCGGGTTTTCGAATCCGCGCGTGGCATCTCCCGCGCCGCCAGGGAAATCCGCGAGCTGCGCAGCGGCAGGCTGAATATCTGCGCGCTGCCGGCCTTCGGCTCCACGCTGCTGCCGTCCATCATAACCAGTTTCTCGAACCAGCATCCGTCCGTATCCATTTCGCTCGATATCCGCAGCTCCGCGACGGTGGTGCAGAGGGCAAGCCGCAACCAGCTCGACATCGGCATCGGCGTCACCGCGTCGGACGAGAACCCCTCCATCGTCAGGCGCGCGCTGACCGCGACGCCGCCTGTATGCGTCATGCCGGCGGGGCATCGGTTGTCTGAGCTCGACGTCATCCAGGCGGACGATCTCGACGGTCTCGACTTCATCTCGATGGGTTCCGCTGATCCCATGCGGCGGCAGCTCGATGCCTTGTGCGAGGAACGCGGCGTCAAGCGCCTGCTGAAGGTGGAGGCGAGCCTTTCCAGCGCCTGCATCGCGCTCGTCGCCGCCGGGGCGGGCGTGACGGTCGTCGACCGGCTGTCCGCCTGGCTGGCGCGCGACTTGCCGATCGAGATCAGGGACTTCCGGCCGCATCTCGATTTGAATCTCAGTGTCTACCGGCCCTGGGGCGTCATCGCATCGACGGCGGCGGACGCCTTCACCGAGCATCTTATCCAGACCACGCGAAGCTTCATGAACGGCGTGGACGCCGGAATCAGCGCCTTGAGGTCGAGGTCGGCTTAGCCGGCATCGAGATCTAACGGAGCGGCAGGCTGCGGAACAGGCGCTCGATATCGGCTTCGTCATTGTAAACGTGCGGCGACACGCGCATCCTGGTGCCGCGCAGCGTGATATGGACATTGACGCGCTTCAATTCCTGCGCCGCATCCGGCGACAGGCGATCGCCGATATCGAGGATCGAGATATGCGGCGTCGGGTGGCGCGGACGCGCGACCGGGAGCCCCCGATTTTCCGCCTCGGCCCAGACCCACTCGTTGAGGTGGCGAAGGCGCTCGAACACCCGGCTGACGGTCCATTCGCGGATGAGTGTCATGGCGGCGATCGCCACCGGCAGGACCGCGAAGTCGGAGCGTTCGCCCATGTCGAAGCGCCGCGCGCCCGGCAGAAACTCCGCCACCGTCACCTTGTAGAAGTCGGACCGGTCGCCGCCCAGGCGGTTCCATGAATGATGCTCCAGCGTGCGGCCCTCTTCGTGCCAGCGCGGATCGGCGTAGAGGAAGGCCAGGCGATAGGGACCGAGCAGGAATTTGTAGGTGGCAAAGACCAGGAAATCCGGCCGCACGCGACGGACGTCGAAGGGTACCGCGCCCACCCATTGGGTGCCGTCGACGACAAGCGCGGCGCCTGCCGCCCGCGCGGCTTCCGCCACGGCCTCGAGGTCGATCGCCATGCCCTCGAACCAGTGGACGAGGGTGCCGGCAACGACCGCGATCGGACGGCCCGAGTTGCGGATTGCCGATACGATCGCGCCGGTCCAATCCCCGTCGGCCGGTTGCGCGACGATGTCGACAAGAGCGCCCGAGCGCTGCGCCAGATCGTACCAGACATATCGGTGCGAGGTGTGCTCGTTCTCCATGAGAAGGATCGCCGAACCCGCCGGAACCGCCACGTTGGCGGCCGCGATCGCCATGCCGTAGCTGGTGGCGGCGACGATGGCGATGTCGTCGGTGGCGGCGCCGACCATCGAGGCGGCGAGCTGCCGCGCCTGTTCCACATCGTCGTAATAGGAAGCGATGGTCATCTTCCAGGGTTCGGCCTTCACCCTGACGCCTGCCTCTCCGGCCGCGACCGCGGCATTCGGGATCGGAGACATGTAGGCGGCGTCGAGATAGGCCGTCTCGCGGGGTATGGAAAAGAGATCGCGCTGGCAGCTCAGCATGGCGTCACAACCTGAAATCGATCGAAGTGCCCAGCCCGGCCTCGCGGGCGCGAGCATAGACAAGATTGGCAAGCTCGATGTCCTGGGCCGGAACACCGAGGGACCGGTAAAGGGTGATGTCGGCATCGCCGGCACGGCCGGGCTTGATGCCGGCCAGCACGTCGCCGATCTCGCCGCGAATATGGTCGCGGCCGATCTCGCCGCTCTCTATCGCCTCGACCAGTTCCCCCGCGGCCACCAGCGCCATGGGCAGGTAATCGACCCAGATCTTCGATCTGCGCACGCATTCGAGGTCGATCTCGCGGCATGAGGCGACGCTCGCGCCGACCGCGTTGACGTGGACGCCGGGCGGCAGCCATCTGCCGAACAGCACCGGCTGCTTGGACGATGTCGTCGTGCAGATGATGTCGGCTCCGCGAACGGCCTCGCCGGCATCGCGATGCGCCTCCGTCTCGAAGCCGTCGACCGATAGGCTCTCGGCGAAGCGCCGCGCCTTTGCAAGATCGCGGCCCCAGACATGGATCGCCCGGATCGGCCGCACCTGCGAGATGGCCTCGACGTGCCGGCGGGCCTGCTCGCCATAGCCGAGGACGGTCAGCATGGAACTGCCCGGGCGCGACAGCGCCCTCGTGGCGACCGTGCTGGCGGCCGCGGTTCGCCACGCCGTCAACTCTCCCCCGTCGATCAAGGCCACGGGCCGCCCGTGATCCTTATCGAACAGGAAGACGCCGCCGCGGTGAGACGCGAGCCCGTGGGCGAAATTGCCGGGAAACACCGACAGCACCTTCGCCCCGAACAGCGGCCGGTCGTCAAGCGCGGCATACATCAGCGACAGGCAACTGCCTGCCGCTCCCGGCAGGTCGAGCGCGCGCCTGATCTGCTGGCGGGCTGCGCCGTTCGAGGTCTTGAGCAGCGCCGCCTCGGTCGCTTCAAGCGCCAGGGGAAGCGTCAATGCCTGGCGGATCGCGTTCCTGTCGATCAGCAGGAATTCGGTCTCGGCATTCACCTTGCGGTCTCTTCCATTCCACCGACCTCCATATATGCCAGCGTGTGCGCCAGGCTCCGCCGAGCCTAGCATCGCCTTCGCAAGCTCTTGCCCACGACTTTCATAACTTCGTGCGAGAAGCTGCCCATGCGGCATCATGCGCCGACGAATGCATCCGTCGGATCGCGGCACGCGTCGGTTCATAACTTTTGGCCACCAACGGCAGCGGCCAGTTCAATTGACCGTGATTGCCCGCCCGTTGCAATGTTTTTCAGCCAACTCGGATGTCGAGCTGGATATCCGCGGCAAATCATCTGCGCGAAAAAAATAGTACCGATGGAATAGGCAATATCAGAGATAGAAATACACTCGTGATGTTGGTAATTCGGCCATAGAGTGGAATGAAATGCCTAGCCAATATTAAAATAGCTGATTGGCAGGAAGAGTAAAATATTATCGGAGGTTATCAATATGCTCGTCGTGGTCATCGGTTCCGGCATTGTCGGCAGCTCTGCTGCTTATGAATGCGCCAAGGCGGGAGCGGAGGTTGTCGTGCTGGAGGCCGAGAGGATAGCGGGAGGAACGTCGGCGGTAAGCTTTGCCTGGACGAACGCGACAACCAAGCGGCCGCGGCCCTATTTCGATCTCAACGTCGCGGGCATGCGCGCCCATCTCGAACTGAAGCGCGACTTCGGCGCCGCTCCCTGGTTCACGCAAACCGGCAGTTTCGATTGGCGCACGGTGCCGGAGTCGATGGATGATTATTTCGAGAACTTCCGGCAGATGAAGGAGTGGGGCTACGGCGTCGAGTGGATCGACAAGAAGTTGGTCGCCGAGATGGAGCCCGATATCGACATCGCTGCCATTGGCGATTGTCCGGTCTCCTATTATCCGGAGGAGGGCTGGGTCGATCCGGTCCTTTATTCGGCCTGGCTTTTGCGGGCGGCCAAGGAGCGCTGGGGCGCCAAGGTCAGGGTCAACGCGCGCGTGACCGAGATCGAGACCGAAGGCGGCCGCGTCGGGGCGGTTCGCACGGCAGATGGCGAGCGCTACGCCGCCGATGCCGTGGTGAACTGCACCGGCGGCTGGTCCAGCCAGAGGCTCGGCGATGCCCAGGGCATCCCGCTGTCCTCGACGATCGGCGTGCTCGCCTTCACCCCGCCGGTGGCGTTGACGCTGCGCAGCCAGTTGCATGCCGACGATCTGGATATACGGCCGGACGGTGCGGGCCGTATCATGATCCACAAGGTCTCGGTGGATCTGACCTTCAAGAAGCCGCAGCCGCTGAGCCCCGCGGGCGACGAGGCGAAGACGCTGCTGGAGGCGGCAGGCAAGGTCTTGCCTTCGCTTCGCGCCGTGGGTGTGGAAGCGATCCGCACCACCGTGCGACCCTTCCCGGAGGACGGCTACACCTGCGCCGGCGCGATGCCGGACGTCGCCGGCCACTATATGGCCGTGACGCACAGCGGCGTCACCATCGGTCCGCAACTGGGCAGGGTGGTCGCCGACGAGGTCGTACGCGGCAAGATCCATGACGAGATGGAGACGTTTCGTCCGCAGCGCTTCTTCCAGGCCAGCGCAAAACGCGCCGCCACCGCGCATGCATGATCCCTCTTCGAACGCAGGCCCACGATGGTGAAGATTGAAAGATACCAGAAGAACGAGAAGCTCAGCCGGATCGTCGTCCACAACGGAACGATCTATCTTTCCGGTCTGACCGCCGATGACAAGGAAGCCGACACGGCCGGCCAGACCAGGCAGATACTGAAAAAGGCCGATGCGCTTCTGAATGGCGTCGGCGCGGATCGATCGCGGCTGCTGTTCGCGCAGATCTGGTTGAAGGACGTCGAGGATTTCGATGCGATGAACAAGGCCTGGGTCGACTGGCTCGACGGCGCCGAGCCACCGGCCCGTGCCACGGTCGGAGCAAGCTTCGCGCTGCCCGAAATACTTGTCGAAATCCAGCTTACCGCGGCAAGCTGAGGATAGCGCTGCGAAGCGGCGTGCGAACCTGCGAAAAGCCGCCGCTACCTTTCCCTGAATGCCCTTGCGAACGAGTCCATCATCGGGCGTACCAGATACTCGAAGAAGGTCCGGTCGCCGGTGCTGATGAAGGTGTCGACCGGGGTGCCGGGATAGAGCTGTTCTCTCTTGATGTCCTGGGGCAGGGCATCGGTGATTTTCAACCTGGCGCGGAAATAGGGTTCGTGAGTAGCCTCGTCGATCAGCCGATCGGCGGAAATCTCGCTCACCGTGGCCGGGACTTCCGGCGTCAGGCGGGCGTTGAGCGCGGAGAGCCTGAGCTTCGCCTGTTGGCCGACATGCACCTGGTCGATGTCCTTCGGCCGCAGCCTGGCGTCCACCACAAGGCCGGATGACGTGGGCAGGATCTCCATGATCTTTTCGCCAGGCGACACCACGCTGCCTTGCGAATTGTAGGTCGACGACACCACGATGCCCGCCGCCGGCGCGGTGATCGTCGTGCGCTGCAGCACCGCTTGCGCCGCGCGCATCCGCTCCTCGATGTCGGCGAGATTGGTGCGCACATCGTCGAGCTTGGTCAGCGCTTCCTCGACGCGCTGCGTGGTCGCGCGCTCGGTCTGCGCCTGCGCCTCCACGATCTGCGTGTTGGCCGAGGCGAGGTCCGCCTCCAGCGCGCCGGCCTGCCCGACCAGGTCGGCCTCCGAGCGCAGCAGCTGCGAATATTCGGTGCGGTTGGTGAGGCCCTTGTCGAGAAGGTCGGTCTTGATGCCGAGCTCCTTCTTCACCACCTCGGCCTGCTGTTCGATGGCGAGTTTCTGCGCGTTCAAGCCCTTGACCGACTCGCGGTGCATGGCGACGCGCTGCGCCAGGATCGATTGCTCCGAGCGGAACCGTGCAAGCCTGGCGTCGAACTCCTTCTGCTGTTCGCGGATGAGGTCTTCGAATTCCGGCTGGAACGGCGCTGGCGCGGGCTCGACGATCGGCGCCAGCCTGGCGAGGCCGTCGCGCTCGGCCTCCAGCCGCGCGGCACTGGTCTTGAGCGCGATCCACTGTCTTGTCAGGCGGTTGAGATCGGCTTCCGCGGCGGTCCGGTCGAGCATGATGAGGTTCTGGCCTTCCCGCACGTGGTCGCCTTCATGCACCAGCAACTGCCTGATGATGCCGCCGTCGCGGTGCTGGATCAGGATGTTGCCGCCGGTCGCCGCGATCGTGCCTTGCGTGATCACCGCGCCGGCCAGCGGCGCTTTAGCCGCCCAATAGCCGAAGCCGCCGACCATCAGCGCGATTGCCGCGTAGCCGGCGAAGGCCGCGCGCCGGAAATCGGTGCGCGGGCGGCCGTCGAAGGTGAGGCTCTGCGTCATCGTTCAGGACCCATAGCGGATGCTCTGCGAGGCGCGGATGGTCGGTGCGAACGATCCGGTCACCACTGTGCTCTGCCGCGTGCCCTTGCCCGGCTGGCGCAGCACCTCCGCGCTCGGCCCGAACGCCTCGATGACGCCGCCGCGCAGAACCATCACGCGGTTGCAGGCCGCGGCGATGGAAGGGCGATGCGTGATCACGATCGTGGTGACGCCGGCGGCGCGCGCGGCGGCAAGCACTGCCTCGAGTGCCGCCTCGCCGGCGCCATCGAGATGCGTGCTCGGCTCGTCCAGCACCAGGATGCGCGGGTTGCCGTAGAAGGCGCGCGCGAGCCCGATCCGCTGCCGCTCGCCGCCGGACAGCGTCCCGGCGATCACCGTCTGGTAGCCGTCGCGCAGCGAAAGGATCAGCTCATGCGCCTCGGCGCGTTTTGCCGCCTCGACGATTGCCGCGTCGTCCGCGTCCGCGTCGAAGCGGGCGATGTTTTCGCGGACCGAGCCGGGGAAAAGCTCCACTTCCTGCGCCAGATAGCCGATATGCCGGCCGAGCTGGTTTTCGTCCCAGGTCCTGAGTTCCGCGCCGTCGATCCTGACCGAGCCGCCGCTCGGCTGGGCTGCCCCGACAAGCAGCCGCGCCAGTGTCGACTTGCCGGCGCCGCTCGGGCCGATGATCGCTACCGCCTCGCCGGGCCTGATCGCAAAACTCAACCGCTTGAGGATCGGCTCGGCGCCGAACGTGGCATTCGGCGCGATGAAGAAAAGATCCTGCGCCGAAATCGCGCCGGTCGGGTCGGGCAAGACGAGCTTGCGCGCCTCTGCCGGCTGCGCCGAAAGGGCGCCCTCGAGCCGCGTCCAGGCGCGCCGCGCCTCGACGAGCTGCCGCCACGAGCCGATCAACTGATCGAGCGGCTGCAGCGCGCGCGACGACACCAGCGAGGAGGCGAAGATCATGCCGGCCGTCATCTGGCCCTTGAGCACCAGCCATGCGCCGGTGCCGAGGATCGCCAGCTGCAGCATCATGCGCAGCGCCCTGGAAGCGCCGCTGAAGACGGCGTTGGCGCTGGCCGAACGATCATGCAGGACAAGCGCCTCCGCCACATGCCGGCCCCATGCGCGCGCGGCGTTTTCCACCATGCCCATGGCGCGCAGCGTCTCGGCGTTGCGGGCAAAGGCCTGCTCGGCCCGGCTGGCCAAGGCCGAACGCTCCGCCGAGAGCGCATCGTTCCTGCCGATGGCGAACTGGTTGGCGAAGACCAGCACGACGAGCAGCGCCGCGCCGCCGAGCGTCACCCAGAACAACAGCGGATGAATCAGGTAGAGCAGCGCCAGGAAGACCGGCGCGAAGGGCAGGTCGAACAGCACCGCCACGCCGCGCGAGCGGATGAAGGCGCAGACCGAGGCGAGGTCGGTGAGCGGCGACGGCGCGTTCCTGGCGCCGAGCGAAGCGGCGAACATTCTTGCGCCAAGCCTGTCATTGACCGTCGCGGCGACGCGCTGCGTGTAGACTGCGCGGATGGCGTCGAGGAAGCCGAGGAAGCCGAGCGCCGCGATCGCGATGACCGACAGATAGACAAGCGTCTCGAGGCTGGAGGAGGGCAGGACGCGGTCATAGATTTGGAGCAGGTAAAGCGGGATCACCAGCAGCAGAAGGTTGATGAGCAGCGAGAACAGCCCGACATCGGCGATGGCGCGACGCAAGACTGGCCGCAATCCCGACTGTCCCGTCATTTCCCGCACTCCTCTCCAACCCGGATCACGGGCAGTCGCCTAACGTCCGAATCAGGCCGAATGCTCGCTTGCCGTGCCGAGATGCTGCTGCGTGCTGCTTGCGGTGTGGCTGGTCAGCGCCGCCGCCTGGCTTGGCAAGTCGTTCAGCGTATAGGCCCTGATATAGTCGATCTTCATCTCGGCCGGTGTGGCGAGATGGTCCGGCGGCGCGCCGGCTTGGCCGCCGATCGCAAGGTCGACCAGCATGTACATCGGCTTGTTCATATCCGACGGCGTCGCCGCTTCGGCGACCTGCACGCCGTCATAGGTCCAGACCAGCTTGTCCGGCGTCCACAGCAGGCCATACGTGTGGAAGCCGGCGGTGTCCATGGCGTTCACCGTGGATCCGACAGTCGTGTGCTGACCCGTCTGGTTGGTATGCGCGGTCATCAGCAGCGAATTCGGGTTCTGGCCATACTTTTCGATCACGTCGAGTTCCGGCGGCCAGGAGCCGTCCTCCGGCAGCAGCCAGAAGGCTGGCCAGGCGCCGGCATTTTCCGGCAGGTCGGCCTTCATTTCGAAATAGCCATAGGTCTGCGAGAACGAGTCATGCGTGGTCAGGATACCGGAGGTGTATTCGTAATTGTTGATCAGCGGCTTGATGTCGGCCGGCGCCTGCGCGGCGGTGATGGAGAGCACGCCGTTCTGCACGCTGAACGGATGCACCGAGCTGGTCGGGCCGTAGTTGGCGTCGATGTACCATTGCAGCTCGCCATTGCGGGCGAGCGTGCTGCCGTTCGCCGCGCCCCACCAGAAGTTGGTGTCCCAGGTGCCGCCCTGGCTGTTGTGAAGGTTCAGCGTGTTGAACTCGTCGCTGAAGGACAGCGTCATGCCGGACTTGTCGATCGGCAGCTCGAACTGGTTGGGCTGCAGCTTGTCGATCGTCATGTTCTTGAATTCGAGAATCTCGCCCGACCCGAGATTCAGCATCACATTGGGCCCCGCCTGGATCAGGTTCTCGTGGATGGCGGCGAACGACGTGAATCCGTAGCCATCGAGGCGCACGGTATCGTTCGACGCGAAATTGACGATCGAGTCGCTCCCGTTGCCCTTCGCGATGATGAAAGTGTCGGCGCCGCCGCCGCCATCGATCAGGACGTCATTGCCCGCGCCGCCGTCCAGGGTCTGGCCGCCCGCCGTGGCGGTGATGATGTTGTCCAGCGCATTGCCGAAGGCGTAGTTGTGGGCGTTGGTGACGACGAGGTTTTCGACATTGTCCGGCAGCGTGTAGCTCATCCATGTGTTGATCGTGTCGACGCCCTGCCCAGGGTTCTCGAACACCTTGTTGCTCGCCGAATAGAGGTAATAGATGTCGTCGCCGGAGCCGCCATACATGGTGACGTTGACACCGCTGGCGCCCCAGATGGAGTCGTTGCCGGAGGTGCCATACAAGGCAGGTCCGGACGAGGCCGCCGAAAGCCAATGGTTGGAAGCGCCGCTATAGTAAAGAGGAACGCCTACCGCGTTGACGACGAAGCTCATCGGAGAATCCTTCCGCGCTGCCCCGCCCGGAGGTTCATTGCAGGTTCAAACGACCACTTCGAACCAATTTGCAACGTGGACTATGGTTCCCGAAAACAAGCAATTAGTACAGAGAAAATTGCCAGTATTTTTATCGATATTTTGTGAAGATAGAATAAGTGGTATCTAATACAATCATGGCGTGAGTTATTCTCAATTTACTTAATTTTGCAAGATTTTCTGCCACAAGATTGTGCAGACAGCTGCGAATGGATGCGTTTGTCGCAGCGGTGCCACAGGTGGTGGCCGATCGAGTCTTGGCTTTTAGGATTGGAGCGTCCGCTCACGTCTCGCCCATCGCGATCGACTTTTCGAACGCCGCCTCGAGCCCCTTGGCGACGGCATCGTCGAACCCGGCTTCGCACATCGTCTCGATCGCGGCGGCGGTGGTGCCGCGATAGCCGAGGAAGGTCTTTACCGTGTCGGCTGGCGAAGCGTCGTTCAAGTCGAGCAGTTGGCCAGTGCCGGTCAGCACCGTGTTGACGGCGCGCTGCGCGACTTCGGGCTTCAGGCCAAACGCGACGGCGTGGCGCATCATGGCGTCGGCCAAAAGGGCGGGGAAGGCCGGGCCGGATCCGGTCAGGCCGGTGAGATAGTCGATGTCGCGTTCGCTGCCGACCTCGTCCTGGCTGCCGCAGGCGCAAAAGATCGCGCGCACGATGGCGCGGTCCTCGCTGGTGGCATCGCTGCTGGCGATCCAAGGCGTGTAGGATTTCGCGACCTCGGCCGCGGCGTTGGGCAATGTGCGCACAACCCGGCGCGTGCCATGCTTCGCGCCGATCTCGGCAAGGCGGATGCCGGCCATCACCGAAATCACCAGCTTGCCCTTGGCGTCGATGGCGAGCGAGGGCCAGTCCTGCGGCCGTACCGAAAGCATGATGATGTCGCAGCGGTCGGCGAGCGCCTGGTTGTCGTCGGTCCAGAACGCGCCGGCAAAACGATCCGGCTTGGCGCTCCGGTAGGAGAGGGCAAGGTCCTGTGCGCGAACGATGCCGGCCTGAAGCGCGGCATCCGCGATGGCGCCGCCCAGCCAGCCCGCGCCGCCGACGATGCCGAGTCTGATCGAAGCGTTCATGTCTGTTCCCCTCCATTGGAAGGCGCACGGTAGCCGCCCGACTCTAGATCAAAAGATAGAGCATGATGTCATCCGAAAAACCGCTTCACACGTTTCGGCAACATGCTCTAGTCAAAAAATTTGACAGCCTCTGTCGGATCGGCTGGGGGCCGCCCGTCCTTGGGGCATCGATCAACAAAGCAAGGATACCGAGATATGCCGAGCACAATCCACCTGCATCGCGTCCTGGCGACCAAGCCGGAAAAAGTCTACCGCGCATTCATCGAGGCCGATGCGCTGGCCAAGTGGCTGCCGCCGAATGGCTTCACCTGCACGGTCCACGAGTTCGAGGGCAAGGTCGGCGGCAGCTATAAGATGTCCTTCCGCAACTTCACCACCGGCGACAGCCACGCCTTCGGCGGCGAATTCGTCGAGCTCGTTCCGGGCGAACGCCTGCGCTACACCGACCGCTTCGACGACCCCAACCTGCCGGGCCAGATCGAAGTGACCGTGACCTTGAAGAAAGTGTCGGTCGGCACCGAGATCAACATCACCCAGGCCGGCATCCCGGACGCCATCCCCGCCGAGGCCTGCTATCTCGGCTGGCAGGAATCGCTGCGCAACCTGGCCAAGCTCGTCGAGCCCGAGATCAACCAGTAAGTTGAGGTGGGCGGCGGCCGGTGCAACGGCCGCCGCCTTACCCAAGGTAAGTAAAATTTCACCAAGCGCTGTTAAAAGCCGCTTCCATGGATCGCAACAAGAACAACGACCTGTTTGTCCTGATGGCGGCGCTCGCCGCCATCGCGATCTACAACATCGCCTGCGGCATCAGGACAGGCGAAGTCCGCGGCAAGTTGCATTGGGTCGCCCTCGCGGACGATCCGACTCGATTCTGGAACATCGTGGTCGGCAATTCGATTGTCCTGGTGGCGTCGATAGCCTTCCTGTGCGTTCTGTGCGTGCTAAAATCCCGTAAGCTCGGATGATCCGAGGCGACATACCTTTCACACGACGATAAGCAAAATTTCATCGGGCGCGGCTAAACGTGCTCCATGGACCGCAACAAGCACGACGCCGTCTTTGTCCTGGTGGCGGCACTCGGCGCCTTCGCCATCTATAACCTTGCCTACGGCCTCAAGACCGGCGAAATCCGGGGCAGGCTCAGCTGGATTTCGTGTGTGGACGACCCGGCGCGTTTTTGGAGCAACGTTTTCGGCAATGTCGCCGCTGTCGTTGCCTTGTTGGGCTTTCTCTGGCTGTTGCATCTTCGCCGTCGCAAATGACGTTGTGCCCGGCAATAATACCGGGCGCCGGCCGCTGCGGCGTGGACTTACAGCGCCCTTGTGATGCCGCCGTCGACGCGGATGTTCTGCCCGGTGATGTAGGCGGCCCCATCGGAAGCCAGGAACGAGATCGTCGCGGCGATCTCTTCAGACGTGCCGTAGCGCTTCATCGGCACGCTGTCGCGACGCTCATTGGTCGTCGGCAGGCTGTCGATCCAGCCGGGCAGCACATTGTTCATGCGGATGTTGTCGGCGGCATAGGTGTCGGCGAAGATCTTGGTGTAGACGGCAAGCCCGGCGCGCGCCACGGCCGAGGTCGGGAACATCGCGCTCGGTTCGAATGTCCAGGCGGTCGAGATGTTGATGATGACGCCTGACTTCTGCTTCTGCATCACCGGCGTCACCAGCCGGGTCGGGCGCACGGCGTTGAGGAAATAAGTGTCGATGCCCTTGTGCCAGTCCTCGTCGCTGATCTCGATGATCTCCGCGCGCGGTCCGTGGCCGGCGCTGTTGACCAACACGTCGATGCGGCCCCAGCGTTCCAGCGCGCCGTCGGCAAGGCGCTTCAGGTCTTCGTTCGACTGGTTGGAGCCGGTGACGCCGAAGCCGCCGAGTTCCTTGCCCAGCGCCTCGCCCTTGCCGGAGGAGGAGAGCACGCCGACCTTGAAACCGTCCGCCGCCAGCCGCTTGGCCGCCGCAGCCCCCATGCCGCTGCCGCCCGCCGTCACCAGAGCTACTTTTTCCGTCGCCATGTCCTGATCCATCCTGGGTGTTTAGGTTGAAAGCGATCCTGTTAGCATGCGGAGCGCGGGGGATGAACCGGATTGGATTGCGCCAAGGCGTCCGCGATTGGCGGTACGCGCGCTGGCTAAGGCGCTCATCGCCATCTTCGACGGCCACGCGCCGGCCGATGCGAGATTATCCGAAGCGGTTGGCCGCAACGCCGCGCTCGCCGGGCTTGAGCGCGAACAGGCCGCCCTCGGAGGGATTGGCGGCAAGATGCTCCGCGCTCATCGTGAAACGCGCGGAGGTCACGAACAGCGTGTCGAGACCCGCGCCGCCGAAGGCGCAGCTCGTCGGCCAGCTGCAGGGCAGTTCGACGATCCGGTCCAGCTTGCCGTCGGGCGCGATGCGGGCGAGGCAGCTCCCGCCGACCACCCGGCAGTTCCAGACATAACCCTCGGCGTCGAGACAGGAGCCGTCCGGCAGGCCACGCTCGAAACCGGTGAAGAAGGGCAGGCGTTCGCCGAGCCGGCCGGCCTTCTCGTCCCACTCATAGCTGTAGAGCGCGTTCTTCGTCGTATCGGCGGTGACGAAGCGGCCGTCCGGCAGCCACGCCATCGTGTTGGTGATGCCGAAGCGGTCCTCGCTGAGCGACGCCGCCTTGCCGTTGGGACCGACCTGGTAGAGCCCGCCCTCGTCGCTTGCGATGGCCAAGGGCGCGTCGTCCGATCCGATATTGTTGGCCATCGTGCCGACCCAGAACGAGCCGTCCGGCGCCACCACGCCTTCGTTCAGTCTTGTGCCCGGCCGGTCGGCCTCGATCGTCGCCAGCGTCCGGAACGGCCCGCCGAAATCCCACAGCGCAATCGCCTTGCGCAACCCGACGACGGCGCCGCCATCGGCGCGCAGGCCGACCGAGGTGACGAGGTCGTCCGTCGGCCAGTTCTCATGCGCTCCGGTCGACGGGTTCAGCCGATGGATCCGGCGGCCGATGATATCGACCCAGACCAGCCTGCCGCGGCGGTCATCCCACACTAGGCTCTCGCCGACCACGTCGCGCGCGTCGAAGATCAGGCCGGCTTCCGTTTCGCGCATGAGACTTCTCCAGGGCAGGTTCCAGAAATCGGCTTGACATATAGCTTTTGCATGAAATATGAGCAATTGAATAACAACCTGTCATACAGGTTTTGAGGGAGCGGCATGCAGGAGCAGACAGATCCACCGGGCGAACCGAATCCCGGACTGGTCAGCACGGCGATCCAGGCGATCTCCCAGCACATCCGCTCGCAAGGCCTGGCGCCGGGCGATCCGCTGCCCAGCGAAGCCGCCATGACGCGCCAGCTCAACGTCTCCCGCACCGTCGTGCGCGAGGCCTTCCGCTCGCTGTCGGCGATGCGGCTGATCGATATGAGCGCCGGGCGCCGCGCCACCGTCGCCAAGCTCGATACCGGCGCCATGTCGATGGTCATCGAGCACGGCATCACCACCCAGCAGATAAGCGTCCAGCAGGTTTATGACGTCAGGCGCACCATCGAGATGCGCACGGTTGCACTTGCCGCACTGCGCCGTACCGACCAGGAGGCCAAGGCGATCGCCCGGTCGGCCCGGCTGATGCGCGAGAATTTCACGAACCCGGAGACCGTCATGGAACATGACATCGCCTTCCACGAGGCGATCGCGGCGGCCTCGCACAACCCGGTCTTTTCGCTGATCGTCACCGCCTTCAGCGGTGTCACGCGCCGCACCTGGGTGATCGGCTGGCGGACCCGCTCGTCCGGCGAGGCCCAGCTCAAGATGATCAAGGGCCATGAGGACATCGCCGACGCCATCCTCAAGGGCGATCCACGGCTGGCGGCCGAGCACATGGCCGAGCATTTCGACAAGAGCGTCAAGGCGCTGCTCGACGCGGGGATTGCCTGATGAAGATCCGCGCCATCGAAACCGTCCGCATTGAGGAGCGGCCCAATTTGCTCTGGGTCGAGGTTCATACCGACGAGGGCATCACCGGGCTCGGCGAGACCTTCTTCCTGTCGCGCACCGTCGAGGAATATCTGCACGAATATGTCGCGCCGCGGGTGATCGGCCGCGACCCGCTGCAGATCGACCTCCTGGCCGCCGACCTCGTCGGCTATCTCGGCTTCCGCTCCAGCGGCGCCGAAGTGCGCGGCAACTCGGCCTTCGACATCGCGCTGTGGGATATTTTCGGCAAAGCCACCGGCCAGCCGGTCGCGCAACTGCTCGGCGGCTTCAGCCGCCGTTCGATCCGCACCTACAACACCTGCGCCGGCACCGAATACATCAAGGACGCCAAGGGCCAGACGACGGCCAATTACGGCATCGGCGCCGGGCGCGACTATGACGACCTCAACGCCTTCCTCACCCGCGCCGGCGACCTGGCCGGGGAACTGCTGGAGGACGGCATCACCGCCATGAAGATATGGCCGTTCGACCACGCCGCGGAAAAGACGCGTGGCAACGACATTTCCGCCGCCGACCTGAAGGCGGCACTGGAACCGTTTGAAAAGATTCGCAAAGCCGTCGGCGACAAGATGGACATCATGGTCGAGTTCCACTCCATGTGGCAGCTCCTGCCGGCCATCAGGATCGCGGAAGCGCTGAAACCCTACGCCACCTACTGGCACGAGGATCCGATCCGCATGGACAGCCTCGGCGACCTCAGGCGCTACGCCGCGGCAAGCCCGGCGCCGATCTCGGCCTCGGAGACGCTGGGCAGCCGCTGGGCTTTTCGCGACCTGTTGGAGACGGGAGCGGCCGGCATCGTCATGCTCGACATCTCCTGGTGCGGCGGCCTGTCGGAAGCGCGCAAGATCGCCTCGATGGCCGAGGCCTGGCGGCTGCCGGTGGCGCCGCATGACTGCACCGGTCCGGTCGTGCTCGCCGCCTCGACGCATCTTTCGCTCAACGCGCCCAATGCGCTCGTCCAGGAAAGCGTGCGCGCTTTCTACCGCACCTGGTACCGTGATCTGGTCACCGCGCTGCCGGAAGTGAAGGACGGCATGATCACCGTGCCGCCCGGGCCGGGGCTTGGGCTGGCGCTCAGTCCGGACCTCGGCCGCGCCTACACCGTCCATCGCCGCGTCAGCGACGGGACAAGCATTTGAAAAATCCAAAGGGAGGAACAGACATGAAGAAACTCACCGCAATGCTATTGCTCGGCGTCGCCCTGATCGGCGGCCAAACCGTGGCCCGCGCCGACGGGCTCAACATCGTCTTCACCCACCATTCGTCGGCCTCGAACACGTTCTGGCAGGCGGTAAAGAAAGGCTTCGACGATGCCTGCGCCAAGGTCGAGGCGAACTGCAACATGGTCTTCACCCAGACCGAGGGCTCGGTCGAGCAGCAGGTCGCGAACATGCGCGCCGCGCTTGCCGCCAAGCCCGACGCGCTTTTGACCTCCATCGTCGACGACCACGCCTTGGACGACGTCATCAAGGAGGCGCGCGACGCGGGCGTGCTGGTGATCGCCGTCAATGTCGACGACACCGAGGGCACCAAGGGCAATGCCCGGCAGGCCTTCGTCGGCCAGGGTTTCAAGCCGGCCGGCTATTCGCTCGCCAAGGCGATTTCCGAGAGCTTCCCGAAGGATGGCCCGATCAAGGTGC
The DNA here is from genome assembly GCF_006440675.2 of Mesorhizobium sp. B2-8-5. Lineage (NCBI taxonomy): Bacteria > Pseudomonadati > Pseudomonadota > Alphaproteobacteria > Hyphomicrobiales > Phyllobacteriaceae > Mesorhizobium > Mesorhizobium sp. B2-8-5. The sequence continues at coordinate 5,065,244 of NZ_CP083951.1, read as the reverse complement.
TGGTCGGCATTTCGGCGCCCGGCCAGAATTGGTCGGAAAGCCGCGGCGCCGGCATCATGCAGTTCCTCGATGAGTACAAGGCCGCGCATAAAGACCGTGACGTGTCCTGGGAGCGCATCGACAGCGGCACCGATCTCGCCATCACCTCCGACCGCGTCGGCGCCTATCTGAACGCCCATCCCGACACCACGGCCTATTTCGACACCGGCTTCTGGTGCGCCGGCGTAGCGCGCGTGCTGGCCGATCGCGGCGTGGCGCCCGGCAAGGTGCTGCTCGGCGGCTTCGACCTCGTTCCGGAAGTGCTGCAGCAGATGCAGAAGGGCTATGTCCAGGCGCTGGTCGACCAGCAGCCCTACATGCAGGGCTTCATGCCGGTGATGGAGGCCTATCTGAACAAGAAGATCGGCCTTGCTCCGTCGGATATCGACACCGGCCAGGGCATCGTGCGGCCGAAGCAAGCCGACAGCATCATGGCGCTGTCCGCCCAGGGACTGAGATAAGCTCTCCAACAGCGAGACCCGCATCGGCGGCGCCAGCCGTCGCCGATGCGTCTTAATCCCGAATCCCGGAGCCTTTCGTTGAAGCGCCTGTTCAAGACCTATCTCGAAAAACCGGAGCTGGCCGGACTGATCCTTCTGGTGCTGCTCATCGTCCTGTTCCAGGTGCGCTCGCACGGCGTGTTCCTGAACGCCGACAATCTGCGCGGCATCCTCGGCATCCTGCCGGAGGCCGGCCTCGTCGCCATCGGCGTCACCATCCTGATGATCAGCGGCGAGTTCGACCTCTCGGTCGGGTCGGTGTTCGCGCTGATGCCGATGTCGATGGCGGTGCTGATGGTGCATGGCTGGCCGTTCCCGCTGGCGCTGCTCGCCGGACTGCTGGTCGCGGCGGCGATCGGCTTCATCAACGGCTACATCACCATCCGCTTCGCCATCCCCAGCTTCATCACCACGCTCGGCATGCTGTTCATGGCGCGCTCGCTGACGGTCGTGGTCTCCGGCGGTTTCCCGCCGCTCTTACCCGCCGACCTGCCCAACTGGTTGTTCACCTCCTTCGTCGGGCCGGGCAATATGTTCCGCATGTCCTTCCTGTGGTTCGTTGCGGTCGCGGTGCTGACCTCGCTGATGCTGTCGCGCACCAATTTCGGCAACTGGATCAAGGCCACCGGCGGCTTCCTGCCGGCCGCCGCCTCGATGGGCATCCCGACCGCCAGGGTCAAGATCGTCTGCTTCATGCTGTGCTCGGTGCTTTCCGGCTTCGCCGGCATGCTGCAGGTGCTGCGGCTGGGCTCGCCGCTGCCCTCGATCGGCGAGGGGATGGAGCTGCAGGCGGTCGCCGCCGCGGTCATCGGCGGCGCCTCGCTCACTGGCGGCATCGGCACCGTGATGGGCGGCATCATCGGCACGACGCTGATCCGCGTCATCGACAACGGGCTTGTGCTCAGCCACGTCGACGCCAACTGGTTCAAGTTCGCCATCGGCTTCCTCACCATCTTCGCCGTCGTCGCCAATGCCTGGATGCGAAAACGCGCCAAGGCGATCAAGATGGAGGGCTGAGCCGTGGGCGACGCGATCATCTCGGTGCGCGACCTGCACAAATGGTATTCCGGCGTGCATGCGCTGAAGGGCGTCTCGCTCGACTTCAAGCGCGGCGAGGCGCTCGGCCTTGTCGGCGACAACGGCGCCGGCAAGTCCACGCTGATCAACATCCTGTCCGGCGTCCACCGCGCCGACCAGGGCGAAATCCAGGTCGAGGGTAGGGCGGTCAGCATCGCCACGCCGCGCGACGCCATGGATCTCGGCATCGAGACCATCTACCAGTACAACTCCATGGTCCCCACCATGTCGATCGCCAGGAACCTGTTCATCGGCCGCGAGCCGACCCGCTTCTCGATCCTCGGCGTCGGCATCCTCGACCAGAAGAAGATGGCAGAGGAAAGCATCTGCGCCATCGCCAATGTCGACCTGCATTTGCGCTCGCCGGAGGCCCTGGTTGGCGAGCTCTCCGGCGGCCAGCGCCAGGGCGTCGCCATCGCGCGCGCCATGCATTTCAAGTCGAAGGTGATGATCCTCGACGAGCCGACCAACCATCTCTCGGTCAAGGAGACAAACAAGGTGATCGGCTTCGTGCGCGGCCTGAAGGAGCAGGGGGTGACAGGCGTCTTCATCAGCCACAACATGCATCACGTCTTCGACTGCTGCGACCGCATCGTGGCTATGGCGCGCGGCGAGGTGGTGCTGGACAAGCGTATCGAGGATACCTCGATCGACGAAGTCCATTCCGTGCTGTGAGGAATAGGCGATGAAGGCGCTCGTTGGTCGTAAGGTGCTTCTGACGGGCGGGCTGGGCTCGCTCGGCCGGGCCCAGGCGGTGGCACTGGCGCGAGCCGGCGCGCGCGTGCTGTTGCTCGACCGCCCTGATGCCACGGGCGCGGCGGAGATAGCCGCTGGGTTGGCCGGCGAGGCCGCAGGCGACATTGCCTTCATAGGCTGCGATCTCAACCGGCTGGCCGAGGCGGAAGCGGCGGTTGCCGCGCTTGCGGCGAAGGAAGGCGGCATCGACATCCTGATCAACAACGCGGCGCTGATCATCAACCGGCCGTTCGAGGAATTCTCGCTCGCCGAGTATGAGGACCAGATCCGCGTCAACTCTTCGGCCGCCTTCGCGCTGGCGCGGGCCTGCGCTCCAGGCATGAAGGCCAAGGGCCACGGCAAGATCGTCAACTTCTGCTCGATCACGCTCAACGGCCGCTGGGACGGCTACGTCCCCTATGTCGCGTCGAAAGGCGCCATGCTCGGCCTCACCAAATCGCTGGCGCGCGAGCTTGGGCCGCATGGCATCAGGGTGAACGCCGTATCGCCGGGCGCGGTGGTCTCGGAGGCGGAAGAGCGCGTCTTCGGCGATCGGCTGAAGGAATACAATGACTGGATTCTCGCGAACCAGAGCCTGAAGAAGCGCATCGAGCCGGGCAACGTCGCCGATCTCGTGCTGTTCCTCGTCTCGCCTGCCTCCGACATGATCAGCGGCCAGAACATCGCCGTCGACGGCGGCTGGTGAGGGCTGGCATGGTTGAGCTTCGCGATGGCCGCGCGCGGCTCGTGCTCGCGCCCGACAAGGGTGGCGCGATCGCCCGTTATGATGCGCTTGTCGGCAGTGCGCGGGTTCCGCTTTTGCGGGCAGGGGACGACACCGGCACGTCCGGTTGCCAACTCCTCGTGCCGTGGTCGAACCGCATCTCCGGCGGCGGCTTCACCTTCGACGGCCGCTTCCATGCCATCGGGCCGAATGTGCCCGGTGAAGCCTTGCCGATCCACGGCGACGGTTTCCAGAAGTCCTGGCGGCTTGCCCGCCATACCGACACCGAGGCCGAGCTGATGCTCGATGACGGCGCGATCGGTCCTTACCGCTACGCGGCCTCCGTTGTGTACTCGCTACACGACGGCGCTCTCGAGGCCCACCTTACGGTGGAGAACAGTGCCGGCATGCGCTTGCCCTATGGCCTCGGTTTCCATCCCTGGTTTCCGCGCGGCGCCAGGACCACGCTGAAGGCGAAGGCAGGGCGGGTTTGGCTGGAGGATGAGCGCCATTTGCCAACAGGCGTCGCGCCGCTTGCTGAGCATCCGTGGTGGGATTTCTCGCGGCTCTCGCTTTTGCCGGCGGGTTGGGTAAACAACGCCTTTGTCGGCTGGGATCGTCGCGCTACCATCGTCCAGCCGGCGCAGGGGATTGTGCTTGAGCTGGCAGCCTCGCCGGAGCTGGACGTGTTCATCCTCTATTCCCCGTCGCATGATGCCGGCTTCTTCTGCTTCGAGCCGGTGTCGCACCCGGTCGATGCGCATCATGGCCAGGGGCTGACGGTGCTCGATGATGGGGCGACGATGAGTGTGACGATGCGGCTGGATTGGGTGGAGCTGGGCGCAGGCCCCTTTACAACTCCTTCTCCGCCAGTTCCCTGAACCCGTCCGGCACCGAGCGCGCGCCTTCCAGCGCCACCGTGCCGTAGCCGACGGCCTCCTTGCCGAAGCGCTGCCGGATCTTGTCGATGGCGCGGTCTGCGCCGAAGCGCGCGAGACCTTTTCGGCTGCCGGGCCTGAGCTTCTCGTCCGCCAGGCCGAGCGGCAATTCGAGCTGCAGCTCGGCATGCTCCTCCAGATGCGAGACCGAGATGGCGAGCAGCGAGATGTCGCGCTCGCCCGGATGGGCGACCAGCACACCGCGCACCAGCTCCTCGGCGATCTCGGCCAGCATCGCGGTCGCCTGGATCGGCTGTTCGAGCGTAATCGAGCGGCTCACCGCGCGCATGTCGGCGAAGCGCACGCGCACCGTGACCGTGCGCCCCGGCCGGTCCTTGGCGCGCAAGCGGCTGGCTACGCGGTCGGCCAGATGCAGCAGCGTCGGCACGAAGGCGCGCGCCAGCGCCGGCTTCCTGCCCAGCGCCGATTGCGCGCCGGCCGAATGCGCGCGCCGATGCGTCTCGAGCTTGCGCGGGTCGCGGTTCCAGGCAAGCGCGGCAAGCTTCTGGCCGGCGGCATGGCCGATCAGCCGCTCCAGCGCCCCGCTATGCGTGCGCGCCAATTGCCCGATCGTCTCGACGCCGATTTCCGCGAGCCTGGCCTTGGTCGCGGGGCCGACGCCCCACATCAGCGTGACGGGCAAATCGTGCAGGAAGGCGAGCTCGGTGCCGGGCTCGACCACCACCAATCCGTCTGGCTTGGCGACCTGCGAGGCGATCTTGGCGAGATGTTTTGTCCGCGCCACGCCGATCGAGATCGGCAGGCCGAGCTCGGTCTTCACCCGCGCGCGGATTTTTCGCGCGATCTCTTGCGGAGGGCCAAACAGATGCGTGCAGCCGGCGACATCGGCAAAGGCCTCGTCGATCGAGATGCGTTCGACCACCGGCGTGAAATCGTCGAGCACCTTGATCGCCGCATCGCCGAGACGCTGGTACTCGGAAAAATGGCCGCCGACGAAAATGAGCCGCGGGCAGAGCTCGCGCGCCTTGCGGCCGGACATGCCGCCGCGCACGCCGAAGACCTTGGCCTCATAGGAAGCCGCCAGCACCACGCCGCCGCCGACGGCGATCGGCTTGCCGCGCAATGACGGATCGAGCAACTGCTCGACGGAGGCGTAGAAGGCATCGAGATCGGCATGCAGGATGGTGGCGGCAGCGGCGTCCTTAGCGAGCATCCTGCGCTCCCGTCTGCAGCGCCCGCTTTGCCGCGGTGCAGTATTAGATTTCTCTGTTGGAAAAGGCTGATTTAGGGAACATAAAGAGAACAAAAGCAGTCTAGTGTCAAGGCCCCTATGAGCCTGCTTTCTGTGTCTTCATACAAATGAATGAGCCTGCCTCATTCATTCGAACGAGGCAGCGATCGCACCTGCGAAGGGATCAAGGTGACGTCGCCTTGATCCCGCAGCTTGGCTGGTGCAGCTTCGTAGCCGCCCATCGGCTGGATCCGGCCTATGCTGGTTTGGCGTATTGCTCGGCGCTCAGCACCTCGATGCACTGGAAGGGCTGATTGCCTTCCACCCAGGCGTCATGGCCCGGCGGGATGGTATAGGACGTGCCGGCCTCGAAGGTCTTTTGCGTGCCGTCGGTCATGCGCACGGTGATCGATCCGGACACGACGTAGCCGACATGCGAGACCTGGCAGCTGTCGGTCTTGACCACCGGCTTCACGCATTCGGACCATTTCCAGCCCGGCTGCATGTTCATTCGCGCCAGGGAATAACCCGGCAGCCGGACGATTTCGACGCGCGTCTTGGCGGGCGCGCGGACCTCGTCGGGAGTGTTGTGCGATTTGGATTCGAGTTTTGTAACCTGCATTGCAGCTTCGGCCATGGTATCCCTCCATGCGTGAAGCGGCGCCTGACGTTGCGATCGTCGGCGACCGCGACGTTATTTATAAGCCTTACTATGAGTTATTGCTAATGTAATCGGAGCGACCGCGAGCTCGGCCGGGCGCTTGGCGCGTCGTCGTGGAAGACGGATATGCCAAGCCCTCGGGCGACGGTCCGGGGCCATGCTCAGACCGAAGTCTCATCCATCGAACGCAGAGGCCCGAGGCGCCGATTTCCGGGAAACAACAACGGCCCCATTTCATTGGCTAGCAAGCCGCCGGACAAAGTCCCTTCATCGGCGGTTGACGATGGGTGCCCGCCATTCCTGCGATATGGCGGGCATTCCTTTCGCCCTGGAAACTCTCTTGGAGTGCTGGCCGTGCAACCCGGCAACGTGATCGCGAACCTGTTTGCCGCGCTGCTTTTGGCGGGATTGATCGGCGGCGTCTTCCTCCTCTTCGGCAGGCCGCTCTGGCCACAACGCCATGCCCAGATGGTGGTCCTTCTTCCGATCGACACGATGGCCACCAGATCGGTGCGCAAGGCCTGTGCCGAGCCATGCCTGCCTGCTCGCTTCGATCTCAAGCTTGCGCCAGTCAGGCCATCCGCCGAACGCAGGCGAGGGAACCAGTCCGCGCCTCGTACCGTTGATTGAGCGAAGGGATGGCGCAGGCGGAGGCCGCCATGCATAATTTCGAACTCATCGATCTTTTGTGCGTCATCGACGCATGTGCGAGCGACCTGTCTGCCGGGCGCCTGGTGCCGATGTCGAAGGCCGTCGAGGAATTTCGCGTCCTGACCGGCGATTTCGTCTCGTCGGATGCGGATGCGGCCAACGCCTTGACGCAGGTCGCGCTCGAGCGGGGCTGCGCGGTGCTCTTCGACGAGCAGGCGGGCGCGGATATCATAGGCGAGTTGTGATCTTCCCTAGAAGCAATTCCAAGAAAGGCGCGAGCGGTTTTCCGTCCGGAATTGCGTTCAAAGGGATGACGAGATTGGCGTTCATTTCGCCAGGGTGATCATCCGTCCCGCATACATAGCGCGGTTCCCAAGCTCGGCCGTGCAATCCGATTTAACGGCGGAACTCCCCGTCATTGCGACAGTGTCGCCGACCAGCCGCAGGCAACTGCCCTCGGCGTTCATGTCCGAATTTCCGGCATAGGTGATGGCAGCGTCCGGGGCGTAGATGAAACCGCTCACCACCGAGCCGGATCCGCCGTTCAGCGTCAGCGCCTGGGTGTTGCCGCGCGCCTGGTAGATTGTGATGCCGGCGTAGGGGCCGCTGGCCGGCGGCGACAGGTTCACCTGCTCGTTGGCGTTGATGATGAACTGCGAGTTCTCCATCAGGAAGATCGTCACGCCCTGGCCGCTCAGGCTGCCGTTGCCGCCTGGCTTTATGGTGACGTTGCGCATGATGTAGGTGCCCGGATTGAGGGTAATATTTCCCGACAGCGTCTTGTCGCAGTAGGTACCCGGCGAAAGCGTTATTGTCTTGCCGTTCGGCACGGGCAGGCAGAGCGTGTAGGGAGGCGGAACGACGTCGGCCAGCGGATCGAACGAGGCATACTGGTTTTCCTGCGGCGCGCCGCAGGAAAGGGTGGCGCTGGGCGGCGTCAACCCTTGCGTGCCGCCGACTGTCGAGACGCAGCCAGCGCTGACGATCGCCGAGCCACCCCGGCTGACGGCGTCGGCGGCGTCCGAATTGGCCGCGATCACGCAACCGCTCATCGCCACATTGGTGGAGCCCTGCAGGCTGACCGCACCGTCGGCATTCTGATCGAGCGCGAGCACGCAGGCCTGCGCGCCGGGCTTGATCTTGACCGAGGCGGAGCGCGTCGCCGGCCAGGCCGGCATGCCGGGGACGAAGGCCGGTCGGCTGATGCTCGACGAAACCGAAATGAAGTAGGCGCTCGGATCGCCGCTGGCCCCGGCCTGGAAGGCGGCGACGCTGCCCGTATATTCCTGCGCGTCGGCGGTGCTCATATTGGCCGCGAAGAAGGTCTGGCCGAGTTGCTGCACGTCGCTCGCCGACATGCGCGCCTGGTATTTCGTACCGATTGCAAGGTCGGCCGCGTCAAGCGAATTCTGCAACTGCGCGGCGTCGTCGCTGGTGCCGATCAGGTTGATGGACCCTGCCAGGGCAAGCATCAGCGGCACCATGGCCACCGCGGTCGCGACCGCGAAGTTGCCGCGCCTCGAAGCCCAGAAACGTGCAAACATGGAAGTCCGCCCTCGTCGTATATGCGAAAGTGATAGGCACGCTGTCTCTACGGGCGATTTCCAAAAAAGATAAAATGCAGAAAGTGCTAAAATATATGGTTTTACTAATGGTTACATCTTAAGTCTGAGCGTTTCTGGGCCTTAAGTCTTAGTGTGCGCGGCGCAAGGCGGGGTGGCAGCCGGATGCAGTCCTAACAGCGCAAGTCGAGCGAAATAATTAGGCATTCGTTCATATGATAATGATGACGTAACGGCTGGGATAGCTTGGGTGCGCTCGGCCATGGCCTTTTCAGGTCGGTTCATCAGAAATCTTTTTTCTGGACTGGTCTCTCGACGCTTTTGCGAAGGCAAGGGCGGCAATGTCGCGACCATCTTCGCGCTGACCCTGCCGGTCGTCATCGGCGGCGCCGGGCTCGGCGTCGAGACCTCCTATTGGTACTATTCGAGCCTGAAGCTGCAGGCGATCGCCGACGCGGCCGCCTATGCCGGCGCGTTGGAAAAGATCGCGGGGTCCGACACCGCCACCATCACCGCCGCCGCCACGACATCGGCCGCCTCGAACGGGCTGGGCGGCGGCACCATCGTCGTCAACACCCCGCCGGCGTCCGGGCCGAACACGGCCAAGAAGGCGGTCGAGGTGATCCTCAACCAGAACCTCGACCGCATGTTCACCTCCATCTTCACGCAGACCAAGGTGCCGGAGCAGGCGAGGGCGGTGGCACTGATCACCGATGCCTCCAAAGCTTGCGACATAGCTCTCAGTCTCACGGCTTCGCAGGCGTTGCTCTTCTCCGGCAACACCAACGCGAAGAAAATCGGCTGCGTTGACATGGCGAATTCGAACGCCTCCGACGCAATCAAGATCCAGGGCTCGGCGGCTGTCCAGACCGACTGTCTGATCACCGTCGGCGGCATGGTGCTGAACAATCCGCCAACGATGGTTTGCAAGTCTCCGATCACCCAAGCCCTGCCAGCGGCCGACCCGTTCGCCAGCTTGCCGGCTCCCGCGACCTCAAACCCATGCCAGAAGATCAACGGCAACAAGACGACGCAAACGATCCAGCCCGGGACCTACTGCAGCGGCATGAACCTCAACGGCAATATCACGCTTTCCCCCGGTGTCTACGTCGTCCAGGGCGACTTGAAGATCAATGCGGGTGCCGTCATCCAAGGCAGCGACGTCACGATCTTCATGGCCGGCAGCAACACCGTCAGCATGAACGGCAACGCCACCGTGACGCTGGCCGCCCCGACCACGGGCACCTATTCCGGCGTGCTGTTCTACGGCGACCGGACAGGGACGGCGGCGCAAAGCACTTTCAACGGCAACGCGACTTCGCTTTTGACCGGCGCAATCTATTTTCCCAGGCAGCAGGTCAATTACCTTGGCAATTTCTCGGGTAAGAACGGCTGCACCCAGGTTGTTGCCGACACCATTCAGTGGTCGGGCAACTCGACCATCAACCAGGACTGCTCGAGCCTCGGGATGAAGGACATCCCGGCCACCCAGTCGGTTGCGGTGGTCGAGTAGCGGCCATGCGGCTACGGGCAATCCGCTTCGGCAGGGACCGCGCCGGCATCGCCGCGGTGGAGCTCGCGCTGGTGATGCCGGTGCTGTGCGCCGCTCTTCTGGGCGTCTTGGACGGCTGGTCCTACGTCACCAGCTCGCTGGCGATGCGGGCAGGGGTGAAGACGGCCGCCAACCTTGTCATGGCAGGCGGCACCGACGACAGCGCCACCCAGGCCGCGGCGCTGGCGAGCTGGGAACACAAACCGGACGATGCGGCGATCGCGGTGAGCCGTGCCTACAAATGCGGAACGACCGTGGTCACCTCGACCACCATCTGCAGCGGGCCGAAAGTGCCCTCGGTCTTCGTCCAGATCCAGGCGTCGGGCACCTGGAAGCCGCCTTTCATCTTCGGCGTCTTCCCGCGCGACACGTCGATCGGTCATCTGCAGGTGGTCCGTGTCCGCTAAGCAAAGACGTCAAGCATTTGTCGGCGACATCTCGGGTGGCGCCGGTCTCGAGTTCGCGCTGGTTGCGCCCTTCCTCATCATGCTGCTGTTCGGCATCTTCGCCTTTGGCTGGTCGATGAACAACATCTCCAGCGTGCGCTATGCGCTTGAAGCCTCCGCGCGCTCCCTGCAGCTCAACAACACGCTGACGCAGGCCGACATCCAGGCGGTCGCGACGCAGAAACTGCAGGCGCTGGGCCTGCAGAACGTGAACGTCACCATCACCACCGACCCGGCGAGCGGCGGCTTCCGCATGGCGCACGTCAACGCCAGCTACGCCTTCGTCATCAGCTTTCCTTATTTCAGCGATTATCCGATCAGCTATACCACCTCGGTGACCGTGCCGCTGGTCGGCGGCTAGAAGGTCGATCGCCGCCCAATATCAAGCTGGAACATTAGCGATCTCTAAATCGTGTAAGTTTCGCGCCAGCCCGGAGTGCTAAACTAGGAATTTGCCTGTCATCCATATCGGAAGCGCAGCCATGACCTCTGTTGTTGGAAGCCAGCACGCACCGGCTTGGTGCATCATCCGAGCAAACCTCCTGCGTCGTCGGAAGCCTTCCCGGGCAAGAGTGGCGAAAGCGTTGGCCACCTTGCAAAGGCCTCGGTTTGCGAGACGGATGACAGCGAGCCGAATGCGCAAGGAAAAGCCGCGTCCCGCATAGCTCGGATGGATCTGACGGTCCTTTCCCCGACCGGTTCAGGTGAACACCAGGAGCCGGGCGCCGCGGTACCCACGGATCAGGATGCAGGCGACACGCAAGCCTCGGATCCTTCGCTTTAGGCGCGTCGCGCCGGGCGGACGTTCCGGGTTTGCACGGTTTCGCCCGGGCGGGAATGTCCTTGGGACCATGGTCTGGCGAGACAAGGGCCCTCATTGTTCCAAACGGCCCAAGCGCGCTCGGCCCTTTGTATTTTCATTAAATTTCAATGCGTTAACACGCTATCTGGCGGAGATCGCCGGGCCGCGTCGGCCATGCTCTCATTTCGCGACCGCAATTGCTTAAAGTTTATCCGACGCCGTTAGGAAATTCTCATAAGAGGCTGCCTAGCGGTTGGGCCATGACGACGATTCATCTGCGGAGAAGCAAAATGACATTGCGAAAGACACTTCTGGCATCTCTTGCCATTCTGGCGCTTGCCGCGGCCCCCGCGCTTGCCGACGCTGGCGGCAATGGCGGCGGCAACGGCCATGGCGGCGGTAATGGCGGCGGCAATGGCAATGGAAACGGCGGCGGCAATGCCGGTGGTAATGGCAACGGCAACAGCGGCGCCTCGCACGGCAAGTCGGCTTCGGCTCCGGGGCACAACAAGGGCACCGACAGCGCCTCGAACGACAGCGCGTCCGACGACAGCTCGACCGACAACACGACCACGGCCGCCACGTCGAAGGAGAAGAACCTTCATGCCAAGCTCGGCCGGTTGAACTCGCTGAAGCGCAATCTGAGCGCCTACGAGCATTCCAAGAGCAAGAAATTCGCCGGCGTCCAAGCTTACGTGACTCAGGCCGCGGCGGCCAAGAACGCGCAGGCCAAGCTCGACGCCGCGAACGCCCAATTGACCACCGACCAGAGCAAACTCGCCGACCTCACTCAGCAACTCGCCGATCTCAACGCGACCGACACGACCGGCTTCACGCCCGAGCAGCAGGCCGCTCTCGATGCGCAGGTTGCCGAGGTTCAGGGGCAGATTGACGCCCAGAACACGGCAATCACCGCCGACAATCAGGCGGTCACCGATGCCCAGGCCGCGGTTGACAACGCGCCGCCCCCCACTGACGCGTCCTTGGACGCGGCCCTTGCCGAGATGGCCAACAAGCCGGTCGACGCCGACGTCACCGCCTGGGCCAAGGACACGCTGGCGGGCAAGATCGACGCGCAAGCCGCCGCCACGGCGACAACACCGTAAGGCCGGGCGAACCGACCAGAGGATGAACGAAAAGCCGCCGGGCCCGCCCGGCGGCTTTTTTGTCGGTATGTCGCCGGCCGTGCACTCGCGATTTCAGAAAGAAAATGGCTCGCCTCGATCGAGACGAGCCAAAGCGGGAGCCGCACTGTTGGTGTCGGCTCCCGCTACAGGTTGCCACCTGATTTCACGAATGCTTGCTTTCCTGGGCGATGAAAAGCATGGCGCCGGCCTGGCGGTGAGGATGTTCGGCGCAAAATATCGTGTTACGATACACTTATCGTTGGCACGACAGGCCAGCAACAACTTTTGATGTTCGAACGCCAGCCACGCGGGTATTGCTTCAAACAAGCTGTTGGCGAGGCGTCCTCGTAATCACCCCGACGGGTCGGCACCGGTCCAATGCGTCGGCACGTCAGACCTCGGTCACCTTGTATTCGGCGAAATACAACGCCAATGTAACCCTGCACTCCTCGTCTTGCCCGTCATGGTGCATGGCTTAGACTCCGCCGCCCCCGGCGAACCGAGCCCAGATATGGGGAGTTGAGAAGACGACAGTCGATTCCTCAGGGATAGGGATGTAGCTGTTCCTTCATCGAGCCCCGCCACTGGTTCAGGCGCCAGTCGGCGGGCTTTTGATGGTCGGCCTAACTCGCGTGATCGAGCAGGCGGGTGGCGTCGGGGCGATCCCGGCCCTGTTTGGTCCCGGCGTGATCGATGCCTTCCACGGTGATCGCGAACGTCCCGTTCTCGGTCCTGCCGATGAAGCCCTTCGCCTTGAGGTACCACAGATGGAATTCCAGGTGCTCGCGAGGGCAGCCCGACAGGCGCTCGAGCTCGTCGTCACCGATGCCCGGATTGTTGACGTCCCGCCGGCGCCTCACATAGAGGAGCGACAGCAGATTGGCCTGGATGACGGTATCCCTCTCCATGCCGCCGCCGTCGCGGGCTCCTTCCGTGAGTTCGTGACGAAGGCCAAGATGCTCCCGGTAAAGGATGTCGTACTGAGCCCGTTTGACTGGGTCCCGCAGCGTATTGTGGGCTTCCACGATCTCGCTGAAGCGCGCTTCGTTGCCTGTTTCCCGATTGTCGGGGTGATAGCGCATGGCAAAGTAGCGGAAAATCCGCTCGATGGTCTCAGAATTGGCGTTCGGGCTTATTTCCAGAAGTTCGTAGTAGTCAATGAACATGTAATCGTGCTTCCGAAATTACGGAAACCACCCCCGTCGCGAAGCATTGCTCAAATGCTGCGGACGTGCAAGGCGCATCGCCTTGCCGTGCTGCACCATCGGTTCTAGCAGAAGGATGGGACGCTGAAGCCCATGCTTTCACCCGCCGGCTGAAAAGGGGGCGACGTCCTGTCTGGTAGTGCCTTGGTTCCGATGGCCGATCGGCAAGGGCTTGCGCTGTTCAAGGTCGGAAAACCCTACCGTGTCAGTCCGCTATAGCGGTGGAATAAATTCCGGGTTCTGTTACGTTAGCGCCGTCTGAAATTCAGGTGGCAACCTGGATGGGGCCGACCTCAAGCCCGGCTCCTTTTTGGCTCGCCTCGAAAGAGGCGGGCCATTTTTTTGCAAAGCCGTCGACAATCTCGCGGCTTTCGCCCGAAGCCCCACTGACTTAGGTACGCCATGGCTAATATGGCTTGCAGGATGTAGACTTCGCGGAGTCGGGTTTACAGAGGCATTGGGAGGACAACAAAATGCCACGGGTATCGGAGCTTTTCTTCAAGACGGCCATCGTCTTTCTTATTCTGGGCATCGCCGCCGGGCTGCAGATGGCGATTTCGGGCGATCACGGTGCGTTTCCCGCGCATGCCCACATCAACCTTCTTGGCTGGGTCACCAGCGCCATCTTCGGCGGCTACTATGCGCTCAACCCGGCCAAGGCCGAGCGCCGCATCGCAATGATCCATTACGGCCTCTATACGGTCGGCATCGTGATCATGCTGCCGGCGCTCTACTGGATGCTGGCGGCAGGCCATCCGGAGATCGAGCCGGTCGTGGCGATCGGCTCGCTGATCGTCGCCGCTGCGGTGCTGGTCTTTGGCTTCGTCGTCTTCTCGTCTTCGGAGACGGTCCGCTCGGCTTCGCCGGCCACCGCGCGTTAACTCGGCGAACCACAGGATTGCAGCCGGCTCGGACCACGGTTCCGACGGCTGCAAGCCGGCCGTTTGCGTTGCGCCGCATTGACGTGGTGAAAGGCGGCCCGCCGGCGACAATACAAATTTGATGGCGCCTCGGAACTTTAGCACCGAGGCGTAGCCCGGTCCCTGCGTTCGAGCGGAGAATGCGGAGCGCCGGCTATTGCGGTGCGACGACCTCTCGAAAACGAAAAGACGGTCGGTCAGCAGCCCGGCCGCAAAGCGCCGCTCAAAGCGATTAAGGCAGCAGTTTCGGGAACAGCCACAAGATGAGAGCGTGGATGATGCCGTCGCGCTCGAACGGGCCGGGTATCTTGGCCGGTGCCGAGCTTGCGTCCGCCTTGCGTTCGTCGGTCACGCGGGTCTCGCCATGCACGAGCCAGAGCACGGCCACGAAATAGCCGGCCTGCAGAACCACTGCCGCCAGGAATGTCCAGCCGATCGCCATCCAGACAGATCCCGTGGAGGCGTAAGTCCAACCGAGGATCACCAGAAGCGTTGCCACCATTCCCACAAGAAACTGCGGAAAATACATCTGCCCATCCGAGCGCCGCGGCCACATTCGGTCGTCGACGATCTCGCCCATATCTCTACCCATCTCGACCCATGCACCTTTTCCTAGTGGACCGCAAGCTTGAACGATTTGCCGGCGGGCCCATCGCCCTTTCGTCCGATCCGATAGGGACTAGGGACGCAGGACTTCCGGTGTGACAACTGGGAATTGCGCCAAATCGTTCCCGAGGCTCAACATTCAACGCATGCCTAATGAACACGCGCAGGCGATTGCCCGTGTGTTCGGTTGTCTCTGCACGCAAAAAGGCCCGCCGCGTGGCGGGCCCTTGTCTGTCCTGCTATCCGGATCAGGTCAGGATCAGCACGATCTTGTAAGTGTCGGGGTCGACGATGACGATACGTCCGTCGGCCAGCACGAAATACTCGTAGGATTCGTAGGCAGGCACGATCTTGACGATGCGCGCCGGCAGGCGGTGCAGACGCACCTTGTGCCGCGGAACCTCGACGCCGACAGAGATGTCGAAGCTGACGTCGCGAACCGGTTCGACCCTGGTCTCGTGAATGATCTGCGTGACCTGCGTCTTCTGCTCCACCGTCACGTTGTTGATCGAGGCCGTCTTGTTCTGGTCGGTCTCGACATTGGTGTTGCCCTGGGCGTTCTGTTCGGTGTTGGTACCGGTCTTGCCCTGCGCGTTCTGCTCGGTCTGCATCTTGGTGTTGCCGCCCTGAGCGTTCTGCTCGGTGGTGGTTGTGCCGGACTTACCCTGGGCCTGCTGATCGGTCTGGGTCTTCGTCTTGTTCTGGGCATTCTGCTCGGTTGTCGTACCGGTCTTGCCCTGCGCGTTCTGCTCAGTCTGCATCTTGGTGTTGCCCTGAGCGTTTTGCTCGGTGCTGGTCCCGGTCTTGCCCTGAGCCTGCTTCTTCTTCAGCTGTGTATTGTCCTGAGCATTCTGGTCGGTATTGGCGCCGGCCTGACCCTGGGCCTGCTCATCGGTCTTCATCTTGGCCGTGCCCTGGGCCTGCTCTTCGGTGTTGGCGCCGGCCTTGCCCTGAGCGTTCATCTCGGTCTTCGATTTCGTCTCGCCCTGAGCCTGCCCGCCGGCCTTGCCGCCCTTTTGACAATCGGCCGTGCCGGCCGCGCAATTGTCGCCGCCGCTCGGCTGTGCGGATTCGGTCTGCGCCATCGCGGCGCCGCAACCGACGCCGAGCGCGATCATACTTGTGATAAGCAGATGTTTCATGGGATTTCTCCTCGGAAAATTCGGTCCCTTCACTAGGAAAACCCGGCCCGAAAAGCATTGTTCCGAAATTGCCGCGCCGCGCGCCGGTGACGTTTCTTCGGACGTGCCTGTGACGTTCCCCCGAAAATGGTGTCGGCGAATTTTTTGCAGGAACAAGGCTTGTCGGCCGGCGTTACGCACATTGCCTACCGGCTGTGAAATCGCAGGCGCAGCGTGAGAGGCAATCTATCCAAATCAAGGAGAAGATCGATGAAAATGCACCTCACAACCGCAGCCGCGGGCCTGCTGCTTCTGGCCGGCATCGGCGCCGCCGCCGCCGAGGATGTTATTATCCAGCCCGAACAGGAAACGGTCATCCGCGAATATGTGCATAAGCAGCCGCTGGCGTCGGTCAAGCTTCCCGGCGTCAAGCTCAGCATCGGCAGCGTCCTTCCCGACACCGTCGAATTGCACGAGGTACCGAACGTCAAGTACCGTTACGTCGTCGTCGACAATCAGACGGTCATCGTGGATCCCGGCACGCGCAAGATCGTCCAGGTCATCCAGTAGGATCATTCGCAGCTGAGTTGACGGCCTTGCCGCGGACTGCGGCCGGGCCGTTAACCAGTATTAATTCGTGACCACATGCTAACGGAACCTTCGTTCCGGGCTCGCGTTGCCGCTGCTGTGTTCGAAATTGCCTCATAGAGAACACAAGCATGCGCAGGATGCGGGAATCGGGCGGCGGCGAAACAGGCACGGGTTGGGGGAGGAGACTGACCAACATGTCGAAACGAGAAATCGGAACATCCCGTTCGCTCGGGATGCGTGTCGCCGATCTCAAAGCCAGGATGCGGGACGCCCGGATCACCGAGCATGAGATGAAGACCTTCCAGAAGGTCGCGGCCATCATGGGGGGCGGCGAGGGCTCCCTACGCATAGACGCGGACGATCTGATCGCCGCGTCCTTCGTCACCGAGGCCCCGGGCGAATCGGCACCGAGCTGACAGCGGCCTCCAGCCGAATCCCGATCGATCCAGTCGACCTCCAGCCGCAAGGCGGCGGTCTGCAGGCAAACGGATGCAACGGACGTCAGGGCGCGCCCGGTTGATCCGGGATTCGCAGGCCAAATCCTAAAACTTGCGGTCAAGGCCAATGCGCACGGCGTCCTGGCGGATGGTCGTCATACGCGTTGTGAGGCGTGATCAACAGACGCTGCCGCTCCAGCGGGCGCCGCTGGCCCTGCGGGCGTCATGCCCGTCGCTGCCGACCGGCCTTTGACCGGCGAGGGACTATCCAGGCACGTGTCGGTTCTGTGCCCGGCTTTCGCGTACCCGGCTTCGCCTGACCTTTGCTTCGCGCAGCACCGCGACCGGATCGGCGCCGGTCCATTCGATTCCGGCCTTCCGCGCGAAGACCAGGAACGCCTGCCGCGCCTTGTCGAGATCGATCTCTCCGGTCCGCGCCGCCTCACAGGCGCGGAATGCGTTGGCGTAGCTATCGCCCCGCGTGGCCTGCGGCCATTCCTTGAGAAAGTTCTGCATCCCGGTGAGCGTGGCGATCTCGCGCTTGAAGCCGGCGCCCACG
Source organism: Mesorhizobium sp. B2-8-5 (assembly GCF_006440675.2). Classification (NCBI taxonomy): domain Bacteria; kingdom Pseudomonadati; phylum Pseudomonadota; class Alphaproteobacteria; order Hyphomicrobiales; family Phyllobacteriaceae; genus Mesorhizobium; species Mesorhizobium sp. B2-8-5. Next base: position 5,047,799 of record NZ_CP083951.1, on the reverse strand, counting down.
GCAATGGCCACGGGGGCCCGAAGTTCGATGTCGCTTCTGATGGGGCCTTCTTGCATGACTGCGGCATCCTTTGATTTTCAAAGACTTGGGCAGTTTCAATGCCTTCCAATGCAGAGCCGATGCGAAGGTTCCGCCAAATCAATTAGTCGTGGCTGACGGAACAACACCCTGCCGGCGGCGTTTGCCCCGGGAGCTCCCATGTTCGACCTGCCCGTGTTTCCGCCCCGCGGAGGCCAGGCGGAGCTCGCCAACGCAACAGGAGATAAACGATGAAAACCACCCTCATTCCAGCTGTCGCCGGCCTGGCTCTGATGGCCGGCATCGGCATCGCGGCCGCGGACGAGGTGATCGTCACCCCCGAGCAGCAGACCGTGGTCAGGGAATATGTCCACAAGCATCCGATCGCCTCGGTCAATGTGCTCGGCCTCGAGCTCGGCGTCGGCTCGACCGTGCCTGACACCGTCGAGCTGCAGCAGGTTCCGGACGTCCAGTACCGCTATGCGGTCGTCAATGACCATACGGTGCTGATCGATCCCGGCACGCGCCGCGTTGTTCAGGTGATCGAGTAGATTTAGTCCTGAAAGAGCCCGATCCTCTCCCCGGAGCATCGGGGAAGGATCGGGCTCTTCTCGTATCCGGGCATAAGGCCTAAGATAAACAGCGGTTTGGGAGGCAACGAAGCGCGGAAGGAGTCGTTGCCATGCATCATCCACACGTCGAATCACCTGACATTGCCCGCCAAGTCGACAGACTGCTGGCCGAACGCGGCGATGGGCTGCTGTCGATCAAGCAGGCGGTCGCGCTGCTGCGCGAGCGCACCGGAACCGATCGTTCCGACGCCGACCTGGCCGGACTGATCGTCAAGAAGGCCGCGTATCTCGGCATCGCGGTGCTTTCCGACGAGAAGTGAGCCATCACCGGATATTGCTTCAAGATGCGTTTGCGCGCCGCGTCTACACCCAAGACGGCACGCGAAAATTGGGCTAATGTTTGGCTGGGGAACAGTCCCAAACCGTAGGAGGCGACAAAGTGACGGACGACAGGCACGAACGCATTCGCCAACGCGCGCACGAGATTTGGGAGCAGGCCGGCCGGCCTGAAGGCGCGCATATGGAGCACTGGGACCAGGCGACGGCCGAGATCGATGAGGCGGGCAGGCCGAAGAAAGCCGCCAAGAAGGCCGCTGCCGCCAAGGTCGAGAAGCCGAAGGCCGCGAAGGCGGAGAAGCCTGCCAAGGCCCCCAAGGCGCCACCCAAGTCGAAAGCCAAGGGCTGATCGCGTCCTAAAGGATTACGGGCAGTCGTCAGACCGTCTGCCGCATAGTTGACCCACCGGCGACGGCGACCTGCAAAGCCGCGGCCTGCGCCAGCTGCGCGGGCCCACCTCGGCGAGCCTGCCGGGCAGATCGCCCGGCATCGCTTGATATTAGAGAGTGTTAATAAGCCTCGACGCCACAGCTGCAAATCATCGGGGAATTACTGATCAGGTTGAACTGTTTACTGTAGCTTGGCTGCAATATGTGTTCAATAGATGAAATGCTCCCAGTAAAAGTCAGGCATTGAGCGGAAGGCGCAGTTGACTCCGCGCGCTCGCATGCGCCTTTTTCATGCGAGGCTTTCTCTCAACATCCAACTTCGGGGATCAGGCATGCGGGGTATCAACCGTGTCATTTCATTTGCGTTTCTAGCTGTGGCGGGCGGTCTCTCTGCGCCTTGCCAGGCAGCGCCGGTCGAGTACGTCAGGGTCTGCACGGCTTATGGCGCGCAATACCATTACAGTCCCGGCACCGCCACCTGTATCAATGCCAACACGGGCGAGACGCGCAGCTTGACGGAGGACGGTGTGGTCGACGGCAAGACGGCGTTGGCGAGCAAGGTCGACGACATTGACCGCCGCGTCCAGCGCGCCTTCGAGGGTGCATCGGTGGCCTCAGCGCTGGCCGGCCCGGACCTGGTGCAGGGCGAGCATTTCGGCGTGCGCGTCAACTGGGGCAATGCCGGTCAATCCAACGCCATGGGTGTCACCGGCGCGGCGGTTCTTGGCGAGGGCTTCATGCCTGGCGGCAACGGTCGGCTGGCCGGCGCCGCGGGCGTCGGCTTCTCCGGCAAGACGGTCGGCGGCAATGCCGGCCTGCAGTTCACCTGGTAAGCGCGACCGAGGGGCAATCAATGTTCAGATATCTTCTTGCGCCGGCGATCCTCGGCGCGGCAACGCTCCTTGCGGCGCCATCCCAGGCGGCAGTCGCGTATGTCAAGATCTGCTCCGCCTATGGAGCCAATTACTACTATAGCCCGGGCACGGACACCTGCATCAATGCCCAGACTGGCGTGACCAAGAAGCAGGTCGACGACGGCAATGGCGGCGAGATGACCGAGGTCGGTAAGACGGCGCTCGCGGCCCACGTCGATGACATCGACAACCGCATCACGCGCGCCTTTGAGAACGCCTCGATCTCGGCCGCGCTCGCAGCGCCCGATCTCGTCCAGGGCGAGCATTTCGGTGTGCGCGTCAACTGGGGCAATGCCGGCTATGCCAATGCCTTCGGCATCACGGGCGCCGCGGTGCTGAGCGAGGGCTTCGACCATGGGGGCCGGCTGACCAGCACGCTCGGCATTGCCTTCGCCGGCAGCCAGGTCGGCGGCAATGTGGGGCTGCAGTTCAGCTGGTAGGGGAGGCTATCGTCTCCCTTGCTTTCCGGCGTATTGCGCGACCGCGCAAATGAGGGCCAGCGCCGCCATATCGCAGGCGGTCCGCGACGGCGACGGTCCCCTGGCGAAAAGCACCGCGTCCGCGACGGGGATCGTCAGGCCATGCTTTCTGGCGAATGACGTGACTTCGTAGGGCTGGTCGTCAGGCTGTATGTCGATGTCGATACGCTGGTCCATCAAACGAGTTCCTCCCTGGTACGCGGCTTTACCCTCCTTCGCCTGAGACGAATTTAACCACCCGCCGCTCAGCCGCGTCCACCAATTGCCAATTGTATGAAACGATGCATTTTTCGACGGGCGGCCCAAGGGTTGTAGGGGGAGCTGCCTGCCTCACCACGCATCGCTCGACCGGGCAAACCTCATGCGGGCCGCGATCATCGCGCTTTCGCATTCGCTGATCAGCCTGAGATTGCGCAGATACCGCGCCACCGTCTCCGGGAGCCAGGCGGCGCAGGCCTCGACATAGGCGCGGCCATGCACCAGCGTGCCGGTCGAAAGCCGCTCGTCCTTCTCGGCGATCACCTTCAGATATTGCCGGATGAAACGGATGTCGTCGGCGATGTCCTGGCTGGCCATGCGCCAGGCGCCGGCAACGCGTTCGCGCTCGGCGAACGGCAGTGGCGAGAGCAAAGGGCGGGAGAGGTCGGCGAAAGCGCCACGGTTCGCGGTATTCAAGCAAGTCCCCTCAAAGGAAGGGAAATATCGTACTTTATGTACGAAAAACAATCAAGCCGGATTCGTACATTTTGAACGACACTGCGGTTGCGATACCGCGGTTATAAGAAATCTGCGAAAATCTTGTAACCCGGCATCTCCCTTAGGGAGATGGGGCCCTTGGCTCAATTGGCCTCGCAAAAAACCGCTTTCCCATTCGCTCGAACAGTGCTTTAACGCGGCCATCCACAGGGGTGCTCCGTACGGTCGGGGCTGAGATGGCGGCGGCAAGCCTCCGGACCCTAAAGCTGATCTGGATAATACCAGCGGAGCGAGGCGGGCCATGTTTTCCGGCGCACAGATTTCCCTTTATCCCATGGCTGACGATTTCGTCGGCGTCATCCTTGGCGCGTTGGGCGCGCTCGATCCTTACCGCGACAGGCTGAGGATCGAGACCGACGATATCTCGACGCTGCTGGTCGGGCCGCCCGAAGTGCTTTTTCCCGCCATGCGCGACCTGTTCGTCGCGGCGGCGAAGAGCGGCAGGCACTGCGTGCTGTCGGCCGCGGTCTCGCGCGGCTGCCCCGGCGAGCCGGACGACCCGATCTGCCGCTCGGACGAGATAGGCGGCCCGGCGATTCCGCTTGAGGAGCGCAAGCGCGCCGCGCTCCGCGCCGTCGAGGCGACGCCCTCGACCGACCAGCCGGTGGCGGCGCAATTCTCGCTCTATGTGATGGGCACCGGCGACCACATGGACGAGATCTATGGCTGCATCGACTTCCTGAAAAACTCCGGCGTCTTCGACCGCTCGAAGAATTTCTGCACCAGGCTGCGCGGCGATGCCGGCGCGGTGTTCGCCACGCTCGCCGAAGCCTTCTGCCGCTTCGGCCCCGGCGCGGGCCACGTGACGCTCGACATAACGATTTCGGCGAACAGCCCGACCGCGGTTTGAGCCGCGTAGCGCTGCCGAGGTAGATGTGATGGCTGTTTCGTTCGGTTCTACACCGCAAGAAGAGTCTTCCGAGATTGGCGAAAGCCGGGGTGCCGTCCAATCTCCCCCCTTGCGGGGGAGATCAGCCCTTGCTTCCGCCTTCGCCAGGATCTTCCCCGCCGCCATCGCTTTCGCTCTTCTCCTCATCGCCTGGGAGCTCTACGCCCGCCTCGGCGGCATCGCGTCCACCGTGCTCCCCGCGCCCTCGCGCGTGCTGGCGCAAGCCTGGGAGAACCGCTCGGCGCTTGCCGACAACACGCTGCCCACCATCCGCGCCACGCTGGCGGGCTTTGCCTGCTCGCTCGTTGCCGCCTTCATCCTCTCGGCGCTGGTCGACTTCCTGGCCCCGTTGCGCCGGGCGCTGTTCCCGCTGCTGATCGCCAGCCAGACCTTGCCGCTGGTGGCGATCGCGCCGCTGGTGGTGCTGTGGTTCGGCTTCGGGCTGCTGCCAAAAATCCTGCTCGTGGCGCTGGTCACCTTCTTCCCGATGATGGTGGCGCTGGTCGAAGGCTATGCCGCCACGGCCAAGGAGATCAGCCAGATGCTCGCCGCGATGGGAGCAGGGCGCTGGCGCATCTTTTGGCTGGCGCGGCTGCCGTCGGCGCTGCCCTATTTCTTCGCCGGACTGCGCATCTCCATCACCTATGCCGTGGTGGGCGCCATCTTCGCCGAATACGCGGGCGCCGCGAAGGGGCTCGGCATCTACATGCTCAGCGCCAAGAACAATTTCCGCCCCGACCTGGTGCTTGCCGCCGTCGCGGTCAGCTCGGCGCTGACGCTGGCGCTGTTCGGCCTCGCCGTGCTCGTCCAGCGTCTCGCCATGCCCTGGGAAAATGCAGAGGGCGAAAGGGCGGGGCGCGACGGCGGCAAGCCTGTCGGGGAGGGCCGGCCATGACCCGGCTCGAGCTCCGCGACGTGCGAAAGAACTTCGGCGCGCTCGAGGTTCTGGCCGGCGTCTCTCTCCATGTCGGCGCGGGCGAGTTCGTCTCGATCCTCGGTCCTTCCGGCGCCGGCAAGTCGACATTGTTCCAACTGCTCACCGGCGCGATCCGGGGCGAGGGCGAGATGCGCTTCGACGGCGCGCCGCTCGATGGCGCCCGCTTCGCCTTCATGCCGCAGCGCGACGCGCTGATGCCGTGGCGGCGCGTTATCGACAATGCGGCGCTGGGGCTCGAAGTCCAGGGCATGAAGCGGCGCGCGGCGCGCGAGCGCGTGGCGCCGTTGTTCGCCGAATTCGGCCTTGCCGGCTTCGAGCGCGCCTGGCCGGCCGAACTGTCCGGCGGCATGCGCCAGCGCGCCGCGCTCCTGCGCACCGTGGTGCAGCAGCGCGACATGCTTTTGCTCGACGAGCCGTTCGGCGCGCTCGACGCGCTCACCCGCGCCGCCATGCAGCGCTGGCTGGAGACGATGTGGCGAAACTATCGCTGGACGGCGCTGCTCATCACCCATGACGTGCGCGAAGCAGTGCTTCTGTCCGACCGTATCTATGTGCTTTCGGCACGGCCCGCGCGCGTGGTGCGTGAGGTGGCCGTGCCGCTGCCGCGCCCGCGCACCGAGAGCGCGGCGCTTGCCCGCGAGGCCGCGGCGATCGAGGCAGGCATCCTCGACACGCTGCTTGGCCAGTCCGATCCGAATTTCCGACCATCCGATGGAGAATTGAAATGACCGATCTGACCCGCCGCCAGGCGCTGTTTCTGGCCGCCGGCCTGCCTCTTGCCGGGGCCGTCACGCACGCCCGTGCCGCCACCACGCAAAAGATCACGGTCGCGCTCGACTGGACCGTCAACACCAACCACATCGGTCTGTTCGTCGCCCGCGACAAAGGCTTCTATCGCGACGCCGGCATTGACGTGGAAATCCTGCCCTATGGCGATACCGGCTCGGGCACGCTGGTCGCCAACCGTGTCGCCGATTTCGGCATTTCCGGCTCGCTCGGCCTGTTCACCCAGAAGAGTGCTGGCGCCGACCTGAAGGCCGTCTACGCCGTCGTCCAGTCGGAGACCGGCCGCGTCGTCTTCAACGCCGACCGCGCGGCGATCAAGAGCCCGAAAAATCTTGACGGCCTGACCTATGGCGGCTTCGGCAGCGCCTGGGAAAACGCGCTGCTGCGGACCATCATCCGCCATGACGGCGGCAAGGGCGATTTTTCGACCGTGACGCTGGGGACGTCCGCATACGATGCGCTGGCCAACGGCTCGGTCGATTTCACGCTCGAAGTCTCGACATGGGAAGGTGTCGAAGCGGAACTGAAAGGCCTCAAGCAGCGCAGCTTTCGCTACGCCGACTACGGCGTGCCGGACGAGCACACCACGCTGATCGTCTCCAGCAACGGCTTCCTTAGCGCCAATCCGAAAGCCGCCGCCGCTTTCGTCAAGGCGACGCGGCGCGGCTATGCCTTCGCGGTCGATCAGGCGCTGGAGGCGGGCGAACTGCTGATCGCCGCCAACAGGGACACACTCGCCAACCCGGCGCTGATCGACGCCTCGCTGAAGGCGCTGAACGACGGCCATTTCCTGAAGAGTGCCAACGGCGCCATCGGTACGATGGACAAGGCAAAGATGGAGGCGATGGGCGGGTATCTGTTTGCCTCGGGGATATTGCTCGACGGCAATGGCAAGGCGTTGAAGGAGAAGCCGGACATCGAGGCGTACTTCAGCAACGGGTTTCTGGGCGCCTGAGAGGACGAAGGAACGCGGTGTCGCGCCGGAACCCGTCCGGAAATCCGGTGCGGAGCCTAATTCTCAACGATGGCGCGAAGCAGCGCGGTTTTGATGTGCCACCCGGGTTCGCCATGCAGTAACAGGGCGGCCTCATAGAATCTCGCCATGGCCGGGCACAGGCCCGGGAAGTCCTGGTTGGCGTTCGAGATAGCCTCCATCTCGGCCGACGTGCCGCCGATCTTTGTGAAAACGTCGGCGACCAGCGACCAGTCCTGATCGCCGGGCACGGCCGCCGGTAGGCCGCTTCTTTTGGCGGCGCCGAAGGCGCGGAACAGCGCGGCGCCGATCCTGTCCAGGTCAGCCAGGAAATCGTGGCCGGGCGCACTGATCGCGTCCGGCCCGTTGCGCAGGTAATTGTTGCAGGTGGCCGGTGTTTCGCGCGCCATGACATGATTGAGCATGTCGAGTTGCGCCGAAAGCGCTTCCGAAGCGTTGCTGTCGGGGGTCGTGGGTAGGAGTGGCGCATATCTATGCCTCAGATCGGCGACCGCCTGTCTGCTGATATTGCGCACTTATGTTTGGCTTCCGGCCTGGGCCGCGGCAGTGATCTTGCGCAGCATCGCATCGTAGTCGTCCGGAAATTCGCGGGCGATAGCCTCGAATATCTGGAGATCCTGCTTCCGGATCTCGGCATCGATGTCGGCGGTGGTCAGCGTCTGGGGCGGCATCTTTACTGACTGATAGTGGTGATGTCTGCCGCTGCCGAACATCGTTGGCATCACGTTAGTCCCAACGATGCTTACGGGGACGACCGCCGCGACTTGCAACCATTTCCAAGGTGACATCCGCCTGCGCTCCGACACCCTTCTCACTCTGCCCCAAGGCTCAGCGCCTTCTTGCGGTCGGCTTCCGCACGCTTGCGGTTGCCCTTGGCTTCCCACACAGCGCTACGCGATTTGTATGCGCCAGCGAAATTTGGCCTTAACTTGATCGCTTGGTTGAGGTCGGCGATGGCGCCGTCATAGTCCGCTTTGCGGGCGCGGATCGTGCCGCGGCCGAAGTAACCGAAAACGTTATTGCGATCGAGTCTAAGAACCGTTTCGAAATCGCTGAATGCCCCTGTGTCTTCGTGGTGCTTCATGCGGAACATGCCTCGACCGGCATAGATCCTTGCGTTCATTGGATCGAGACGGACGGCGTTTTCGTAATCCGCCGATGCCCCGTCATAGTCCCCCTGGTAGCTGAGGACGCGGCCGCGATCGCTGTAAGTGTCACCGATGTCGGGGCCGATAGTGATCGCCTGGCTGAAATCGGCGATGGCACGGGCATAGTCGCCCTTCGTCTCCCAAAGGATGGCGCGCGCTACATATGCGTCTCGGAAGGTGGGGAACAGGGCAATCGCTTTGCCATACTGCGCGATGGCGCCGTCATAGTCATCCCTGCTGTCCAGCACTTGTGCATTGTTGAAAGCCGCCCTGGCTCCAGGCGGAATGCCACCCGCCGAGGTCGCCGCTCCGCTCTCGATCTTGCCTGACGTCCTTGCCTTCGCCGCCGCCGCAAGCTTGAGGCCCTTGCGGGCGAGGCTCATCTCCGGATCGAGCTTCAGCGCCTGGTCGAAATCGGCGATCGCCCGGCCAAAGTCACCCTTGGCAGCGAAGGCGCCGCCGCGCCCGAAATAGGCCTGCGCGTCATTGGCGTCGAGCTCGATTGCACGGCTCAAATCGGCGATGGCGCGATCCGGTTCGTTCTTTTTGGTCCACGCGACGGAACGGCCCATGTAAGCGTCCGAGTAGTCAGGGTAGAGCCCGATGACCTTGTTGTAGTCCTCGATCGCCGCGTCGTATTTGCCTTTGTCGACAAGCGCGATGGCCCGTCCGACATAGGGCGAGGCATCTTGCGGATCGAGCGCCATCGCCTTGTTGAATTGGGCGATCGCACGATCATATTGGCCCTTGTAGTAGAAGGCGTAGCCGCGATCGACCAGAGCGTTTAGCTTCTTCGAGGATGGCGCGATCGCGTTGCCGCCGGCACCGCCTTTCTTCTGCGTGGCCATCGCTGCTTTGCGCGCGGCGGCGTAGTTTGGATTGTGCGGGTCTAGTTTGGCAGCTTGGTCGAGGTCGGCAATGGCATCGGCGTAGTTTTTGCCGTCGGCTCGCACCATACCGCGTCCGTAGTAGCTTGCGGCGTCTTTCGGATCGATCTCGATCGCCGCTGAAAATGCCTCGATCGCTCGCTTCGGGTCTCCCGTGGCGTACCAGGCCGCTCCGGAACAGAAGAAAGCGCCGCTCGCTTTCGGGTCGAGCCTGATGGCCTTGATGCAATCATCAAGCGCGCCGTCCGCGTCGCCCGCTGCGGCCTTGGCCAGACCACGGCGCATGAGCGGCGCGGCCGCATCGGGAATAATGGCGATGGCCTTGTCGTAATCGGCGATCGCGCGGGTAAAATCCTTCTTGCCATCAAACGCCCTGCCACGGCTGAAATAGGCGAGCGGGCTCTTAGGATCGATAGCGATGGCCTCTTCATAGGCCTCGATCGCTTCGTCATACTTTTCTTCGTGCAAGAGGCTGTCGCCGTTGGCCACCGCGACGAGGACGCGGGGATCACTGGTGTCGATAAGCTTCGCCAACTTCGGATCGGCAAGCGAAAGATCGTCACTCGCACCAGGCTTGACCGCAGACGGGGTTTCTGCTGGCGCAACTGCGGTGGCGCTCTGTTCGTTCGCCGTTATGTCGGAGCCGTCCGCTTTGGTCATGCCATCGGCAGGCTCCCCGCTGACGTCCGCCGCTGCCTTGCGGGCTACGGCATAGTCACCATTGCCGGGATCGAGCTTGAGCGCCTGATCGAAATCGGCGATGGCGCCGGCATAGTCTTTCCGATCCGCCCGCACCATGCCGCGCGCGTAGTAGCTGGCGTCATGCCCGGGATCGATCCCGATCGCCACCGAATAAGCGGCGATGGCGCGCCCGGTGTCGCCCTTGGCGTGCCAGGCCATGCCTTTGCAATAGTGGGCGTCGCGCGCCTTCGGGTCGAGCGTCGCTGCACGATCGCAATCGGCAAGCGCGCCATCGACGTCGCCGGACGTCACCTTGGCGAGCCCCCGGTGAAAATACGCGGCGGCAAAATTGGGGGCAAACTGGATGACCCTGTCGAAGTCGGCGATCGCCTGGCCATAATCGCGTATGGCGGCCCTGGCCCTGCCGCGGCCGAAGTAGCCGAAGCGGTTGTCGGGTTCGAGCGCGATCACCACGTCATAGGAGCCGATCGCCTTGTCGTATTTGCCCATGCCCAGCCAGGCATCGCCTTCCAGGATCGCTTGGAGCGCGCGCTGGTCTTTTGTCTCCAAGGTCTTTGCGGCCAGCGTGTCGTCCGTAGCCGCCAAATTCGGACGGACGATTTGTGGCTTTGGAGCAGCGGCCGCCGCCTTCGGCTGCTCAGGGTCCCGCGACGGTTCAGTTTTGCCCTCATCGCCGGCAGCCTGCTCGTCGCAGCTTGCCGACCGTGCGGAATCCAACTCCACGGCGCGCCGGCAATCCGCCGCCGCGCCGGCCTGGTCGCCCTTGAGCGTCCTGGCGCGGCTGCGGCCCAGATAGGCGTCGGCATTGTCGGGGTCGAGGCTGATCGCCTTGTCGAAATCGAGCAGCGCGCCGTCGACGCCGTATTTCGACAACCGCATCTGGGCGCGCTCGAGCAGTGTCTTGGCGGTCGCCGGATCCCCGCTTGGCTGCGTAGCGGTCGGCTGTTGGCCAGGCAGATTTTCCCAATACGTGCCTGCGCGTTTCCGATCGAGTTCGACCGCTCGCCGGCAATCGCCGATGGCGAGGTCGAAATTGCCGACGAGTGCCTCGGCGATCGAGCGGTTGTAATAGGCATCTGCATTGTAGGGATCGAGGCCGATGACAAAGCTGAATGTATCTATCGCGCCCTTGGGGTCGACCTGCATCGCCTGCAACCCCGATTTGAGGTTCCAAGCAATGGCGGCGGAGTTATCCTGCTTGGCATATAGTTGCGGCGGCGCATATGACTCGGCGACTGCAGCACGGGTTGCCCGTTCGCCCTGCTCCTGCTGATTTGGACGCTGAGCCTTTCTTTGCGGTAGTCGGCGTTGGCCGGATCGAGCGCGATCGCTTTGTCGAGGTCCGCAATTGCCTTGTCGGGATCCTTCGCCTCCCAGACGACTGCCCGCTCGAAATACGATTTTGGATCGTCGGAGCTGATGGCAATCGCTTTGTCGAGGTCGGCAAACGCCTCTCGTGAATTGCCGATCTGGGCCATGGTCATGCCGCGCACGCGGTAAGCTTGGGCGTTGGCCGGATCGCGGCGAACGGCGTCATCCAGATCGGCGATAGCGCGGGCATAATTCTTCTTTGAGGCCCAGCTCTTGGCGCGGTTGAAGTGGAAAGCGGAACTTGCTGGATTGAGCCGGATCGCCTCGTCGAATGCGGCGATGGCGCGGGTATGGTCGCCCTTTTCCTGCCACTCTACTCCAATCGCATTTTGAGCAGAAGCTGGGTTTGGGTCGGTCGCGCCGTCGCCCGGCTCACCGAAAGCCTCGACAATCAGTCGCGTGCAATCGCGCCCCTTGTCCGCATCGATATTGGCGATGCGCTTGCAATCGGCCTTGGCTCGCTTGCGATCACGCTCGGCGATCGATGAGCGGGCCCGGTCTAGGTAAGGAGCGATAGGGTCAATACGGACGCTCTCCGCTTTGTCGTAGTCGGCCTGGGCTCGCGCTGCGTCGCCCTTGTCTTCCCACACAACGCCGCGCACGCCATAGGCCATTTCATTGGCGGGATCGATGTCGATCGCCTTGTCGCAATCGGCGATAGCCCGATCATGCTCGCCTTTCTTGTTGAGCGCCCGCGCGCGATCGGCATATCGGCTTGCATCATCCGGCGTAAGCGCGATCGCTTTTGTGTAGTCCGCGACGGCCCGGTCGAAATCCCCTTTGCTCTCCCAGGCGATGGCGCGATTGGTAAATGCGCGGACGTAAGTCGGATCGAGCGCGATCACCTCGTTCATATCGGCGATGAGGTGGGCAATATCGTTCCTCTGTGCATAGGCCAGGCCGCGCACAAAATAGGCGCTTACGCGAAGATCAGGCACCTCGCCTCTGTCCTCGGCGATTGCGGTGCAGGCGGCAACCTGCCGGTCGGCGGAAAATTTGCTCTCGCTGAAGCAAGTGTTGTAGTCTTTGCCAGCCGCGAATGTTTTGCCGCCGAAAGCACCAAGCACAACCACCCCTGCCAGCGCCAGGAGCGGCCCGCGCGAAAGCCAGGCAACAAACGCGCGCATCAGCGCGGCGGTGTGGCGTGACATGATTGATCCTCCCCCCGGAGTGATCGCGACTGCTCTCGCGGATACCTATATAGTTCTGTTTTTGTTCCCTAATGCAAGCAGAAATTGCGGTGGCTGCATTTATGCCCTTGGATGGGCCAAGTGGCGCTTGGCGAGGACCTTGCGAGAGGGAAGCAAAGCAGCGCCTCAGCTTGGCGGCATCGCTCCCAACGGCTCACATATCGATCATCGACCTTTTCACCCGCCCGATGATGGTGATCGCGCCCTCCAGCTCCGGCGGCGGGATATCCATATAGGACGCCGGCTGGAACGGCGGGTTGTCGTTCGGGCGGTAGCGCTTGTAGGTGGCGCGTCCCGTCTCGTCCGAGATCACGTAGCAGCCATTGGTCACCAGCCGCTTGTCGCGCAAATTGACGAAGATGATCGAATCCGGCGGCGAGATCTTGTTCATCGACGGACCGTCGACGCGCAGCGCGATCCATTCGCCCTCCTCGAGGTCGGCGGTGGGGATGGTCGGATAGTCGGAGAGGTTGACCACGCTGTCCTGGCTGCCGAGCTCGCCGGCGCTGATCCACGACACGATCGGCACGTCGACGGTGACGGGCGAGGGCATGAGGCTGACGGGCGCCGCTTCCGCGCCATCGGCATTGAACAGGAGCCAGCCGGGGTCGACGCCGAACAGCCGGCCGTATTTCTCCGCCGCTTTCCGGGACAATGGCCGATTGCCGTTCTCATGGCTGATCAGCGTGTTCTTGTTGATGTCGCGCAAGGCCCGCGCCGCATCGCTGGGCGAAGCATAGCCGGCCTGGGCGCGCGCCTGCTGCAATCTGTGCCGGGAATCCATCATCGTACAAAATGCCTGAAAATAATCGTCCAAAGTGTACGATTATGCTTGCGCGTCATTCGTACATAACGTACGCTTAGCGCATGATCGTACATTCCGCAAGCTCTTCCGCATCGCCCGCCGGCGGATCCGCCCAGCCCGCCGGCATTCCGGAGCTTATTGATTCCTGGCAGAGCATCGGCGCCTTCGCCGCCGACGTCGGCTGCGGCTACGAGGCGGCGCGGCAGATGCGCCGGCGCGGCCGCATCGCGCCGCAGCACTGGCCGCATGTGATGGCGGCAAGCCGCAGGCACGGCATCGCCGGCGTCAGCTACGAATCGCTGGCCGGCCGCGCCGCGGCCGCCATGCAAGGGGAGGCGGCATGAACGCGCCTCCCTCGATCCATGAATTCCAATCGCCCGGACCGTCCTCCTCCCCGGTCCGGGCGCTTTCCGGGGCGCTTGCCCCGGATCCGGTCGAACCGCCCGCACCCCGGTTCACCGGAGCGGCCGGAGCCGTTCCTCCCCCGGCTCCGGCCGCCACTTGTGGCGGCGCATCCTGCATCCGCACCGAGGACGGAACCGTCATCCTGTTCGACCGGGCGACGGGCCTTGCGGTGTCGGGCCTGACCCGCGCCGCGGCCGAGGCAGCGCTGCTTCGGCTGACCAGCACCGCCTGACTTCAACCGATCGCTGACCTGACCGCGGCCTCGCGGCCGAACCCTGGCGCTCGTCCGCGCCTTCGACAAGCAAATGGAATGAGAAGAATGGCCGCCGCCTACACGCAAAAGGAAATCGACGAGATCGCCACCTGGCTGAAGGAGGGGCTTTCGGCCTCGCGCATCGCCGGCCGCTTCAGCGCCCTGCGCGGCGCTCCGGTCTCGCGCAACGCCATCATCGGCATCGTCCACCGCAACACGGGCCTGAGCGCCATCGGCTTCGCCAATCCCAAGGGCGGCCGCGCCGGCGGCCGGCCGAGGAAGCATGCCGCACGGCCGGATCGCCCCGGCCGGCGCGCCAGGGTGGCCGCTGGAGGCGTGACGCTCTCCGAACCTGCAGCGCTTGCCAGATATGCCGAGCTTGTAGAAGGCGCCGGCGCTGAAGCGCTTGATCTCCGCCTAACTGGGGGCGATGCCCAGTCCACCCTCCGCAGCCGCAGCGCAGCTGCTGCGGAGGACGGGCGGGACAGAGGGGAGCGCTGTCCGGCCGACCTCTCAGCCTGTGGCATCACCACACAAACGGACGCCGTCACCGCCCGCGCTCCCAAGCCAAAGAAATCCAAACCCCGCAAACCCGCGCGCATGCTTCCGCCCGCCTGGCTCACCCCCGGCGGGCGCGAGAAATCCGAAGCGCAGCGCTACAAGCTGCCCGCGCCGCCGCCGCCGGTAAACCCCGGACGCCAGCCGCATGTCGCGGCGATGCGTTTCCTCGACTGCCTGTTCGGCCGCTGCCGCGCGCCGCTCGACTTGGCGCTGCGCGAAACGCCGGAAGACGATCCCGCCGGCGCGCGCCCGGCACCGGACATGCTGTGCTGCGGTTTGCGCACCGCGGGCACGCGAAGCTACTGCGCGCATCACCATGCCAGGTTCCACGGCCATCGCGGGAGGGGGATGTGAGAGGCGAGGCGTATGCGCGCTTGTGTTCCTCGCCCCCGCCGATAGCGGGGGAGAGGTGTCCGCGAAGCGGACGGGGATAGCGCCGACGACGGTAGGACGAAACGCCGCGCGGCGAGAACCCGCTGTCGAGCTTGGCGCTCCACGAAAAACCCCTCTCCGTCGCGGCTTCGCCGCGCCACCTCTCCCCACTTCGTGGGGCGAGGAACCTTGATCCATGCGCGAAGGAACTCAGCCTCTCCCGTTGGCCATCCACCCCGCCACCCACAAAGGACCGCTCCATGCCCCGCAAAGCCGCCAAGAAACCGCAACCCCCGAAACTCCCCAAAGGCGAGGCCGAGCAGGTGCGCATCCGCCGCGAGGTCGGCCACGACTTCGCGCTGAAGACTGACTCCTTCGGCCGCCAGCGCCTCACCACCGGCACTGCGGAGGCGCGGCGCGTCTATGAGGTGTCGAACGGCGGCTACACCTCCACCGGCGGCGTCGTGCGCCTGCGCAATGTCGACCCGCTGGTGGGCATCACCTCGCTCAGCCGGCAGCAGCGTGAGGCAGGAGGGCGCTTCCGCGACGACTTCGAGCGCAGCCAGCGCGAGGGCCTGCAGCCGCAATCCTGGAGCGAGCGCGTCGACGGCGGCCGGATTGGCGGCGGCGTCCCCGACCGCGTGCTGTCAAACGGCCGGGCGCATGCCCACGCTGCCGCTGCGCTCGCCCATTGGGAGGTGGCGGACGTGGTGCGCAAGATCTGCCTCGAAGGCCAGTCGGTGAAGGCCATCGCCGAACGCACAGGCGAAGGGCGCGACGTGGTGGTCAAGCTGCTGAAGGTCGGGCTGGACCTGCTCGCGGTGCACTACGGGATGATAGGGCGGAAGGCGGGGTGAATATTGAGCATCATCTTTACTGAGGAATAACTACAGAGCTACATTGCTGCTGCTGAATTGGCGCGGGACAGCTGTACATATCGTGCGCAAGCATCATGAGACGCTTGGATTGACCAATGAAACATCCCGACGGCACCCTTGCCAGACTTGGCGACAAAGTCCTCGTCTGGGAAGGGAACGAAGGCGTCGTGATCCGCTCCATGGATACTGACGAATATTTCGAGCAGTACCCCAAGGAAGCCTTCGGCTATCTGGAACAAGGGATCATGGTCCTGTCCGAAAAGGCGGGGCTGATCCACTACGTGAAGCCCGAGGAGGGAATGCAGCTGATCGAGTGGAAGAAGTAACGCCCGCCGAAGCAATTTCAGGCACAACCGCTTTGCATCCCAAGATCACTGACGTTCGGCGCCGCCCCTCATCCGCCCTTCGGGCACCTTCTCCCCGTAAACGGGGCGAAGGAAGAGGCGCGGCGCCGGCGACAGCCTCTTTCTCGCCGTTCACGGGGAGAAATGCCCGGCGGGGCAGCGCTGACCGAACGCTTCTCAAGCTCCAGTCTTGTCTGTCTTCGTTGGCTCCTCGCCACCCTCGGGCTTCACCTCCCACCCAAACACACTCCGTCCCCCCAGCAAATGCGACTGGTCCATCTCGCCGGCGACGATCTCCTTCAAGCTCGGCCCCGTCACGTAGCGCTCCATCCGGCGTGACTCGCCGTCCAGCCGCCTGAGCGCCTCCAGTTCCTCGGTTCGTCCGAGCTTTGCCTTGCCCACCGCCGATTTCAGCACGCCGATCGTCTCGTCATAGACCTTCAGCGGCACGGGGAAGGGCTGGCGGTCCTTGCCGCCATGGGCGAGGGAGAAGCGGGCCGGGTCGGAGAAGCGAAAGGGTGCGCCATGCACCACTTCCGAGACCATGGCCAGCGCCCGCACCGTGCGCGGGCCGACACCGGGAACCAGCAGCAAATCAGGAAAATCCTTCGGGCCGCTTTCAATGGCTGAGGCGATGTTGCCGTGCAGGCGGCGCATGACGATGTCGCTCTCGCGCACGTCGTGATGCGCGGGCATGACGAGGTTGGGCAGCAGCGGCTGCGCGGCGGGCTCAGGTTCGGGCCGCGGTTCCAGCAGGGCAAGCTCGGTGAGGATCTTTTCCGGGCTCATGGTCTTGAGCAGCTCGATCTGGCCGCCGCGGGCTTTTTCGGCGCGACGGTCGGTGAGGTTGACGATCTGCCCTTGGGCCTCGCCCTCGATCGCCGCATGCGGCTGGTCGACGAAGCTGGTCAGCCCTTCCGACAGCCAGTGATAGCGGCGCGCCTGGCGGGCGTCGCCGTTCATGCCTTGCTGCACCACCACCCAGCGCCCGTCATCGGTGACGATGAAGCCGTGCAGATAAAGGTCGTAGCCGTCCTGCACGGCGGCGCTGTCCACCTTGGCGACGAGCCGGCTGACGGTGGCCAAAGCCTCACCGTTCAGCCCGACACGGTCGCCGATGGCCAGCAGCTCGCCGGGCGTCTTGCGCGAATGCGCGCCGCGCCCGCCGCAGACATGGATGCCGAGCTCGTTGCTGAGCGGATTTAGCCCCCGCTTCAGCGCGCCGATGACCGAGGTGGTGATACCGGAAGAATGCCAGTCCATACCCATCACGGCCCCAAAAGACTGGAACCAGAAGGGATGCGCAAGGCGCCGCAAAAGCTCGTCGCGGCCGTAATGGTGGATGATCGCTTCGCACAGCACGGCGCCGAGCTTCGTCATGCGCTCGCCCAGCCATTTCGGAACCTGCCCGCCATGCAGCGGCAGGTCGGCGCTGCCGCTTCGCTGCGTCACCTTTCGTTCTCCCTGGAACCGGCAGGGGAATCGCATATGGCGTTTTTTGGGTTGAGTTTAGGCTGAGAAAGGATTCTTTGGAGAGGCAGTTGAGCGAAGGAGCGACTGCCATTTCCTGCCTTGAGAGCTACTTTGGCGCGGTGCCTGATCCCCGCGCGCCCAACGCCACGCACCGGCTTGGCGACCTGATCGTGATGATGATCGCGGCAAGCCTGTGCGGTGCCAGTAATGCGACGGAATTTGCCTTGTTCGCACAGGAGCGCAAGCAAGCGCTGTCGCGGCTGATCGACTATGACGCAGCTCCCAGCCACGACACTTTCTCGCGGCTGCTGCGCCTGCTCGACCCGGAGGCCTTCGGTCGCGCTTTTGCCGCCTTTGCCGCCGCTTTCGCCCGAGCCAGCCGAGAGACGCCCGAGGTGGTATCGCTTGACGGCAAGGCTTTGCGGCGGGCCTACGAGAAGGGCTTGGCAGCCAGTCCGCCGTTGACGGTGTCGGCCTTCGCGGCCGAGACCCGGCTGTGCCTGGCGGCAGTCTCGCCGAGTGATGGTGAGAACGAAGTCGAGGCCGCGCTCAAAGTCGTCGAACTCATTGATCTTACGGGCAGATTGGTCACCGCCGACGCGCTCCACTGTCATACCCGAATGGCTGCGGCCATTACCCAAAGAGGTGGCGATTACCTGCTTGCGCTGAAGGGCAACCGGCGTCATTGGCTGCGCCGTGCCAACTTGAAACTGGCCGACGCGACCCCTTCCATTGCCGAGCGGACCGAGACCAGCCACGGCCGCAACGAATGGCGGCAAGCCGAGATCGTGGCGGCGGCCGAGCCGCTGATGCCTGGCCACCTGGCCTTCATCCGCATCACCAGCCGACGCGATCAGGCCAAGCCGTTGATGCGCCTGTTCATGGCCTCCACGCTCATGTCGCCTCAGCAGGCGCTCGACCTCACTAGAGCTCATTGGCAGATCGAGAACGGCCTGCATTGGATGCTCGATGTCCATCTTGATGAGGATCTCAGCCGGGCCCGCAAGGACAATGCTCCCGCCAACACAGCCCTTCTCAATCGCCTCGCTAGAAACATCCTTCAGGCCGCCGATGCTGCCAAAGTCCCCATCAGCCATCGCATCAAGAAATGCGCCTGGAACGACGACTATCTCATCAATGCAATCACTCATATGCGATAGCCCTGCTGGAACCGGCGACTTAGATGGCATTTCGGCGGAGATTTGCAAGCGGCGGATCTCCCCACAAGGGAAGATCAGCTTGTCGGTGTGCAGCCGCTGCTACCTGCGCCCGTAGAGCCTGTGATGGTGCCGGTAATGGTGCCTGTGGTGGTACCGGTGGGGATAGACGTAGTAATGTCTATGATACCGATGGTACCGGTAGTGGGGATAGCGGACCACGTAGCCGGGATAATCGTCGTAGTAGCGCGGGCCGTAGTAGCGGCCGCCGTAATCGTAGAACGGGCCGCCATAGAACGGGCCGCCGTAGAACGGATAGCCGCCAAACGGTCCGATACCGAGGCCGAAGAATCCCTGAGCGTCTGCCGGCGCGACCGTGGCCACCGCCGACGCGAGGGCGATTGCGGAGGCGAGTAGAAGCTTTTTCATGGCAACCTCCTCCTGAAGGTTCGCATCGACAACGCTTGGCGCGCCGAAAGGCTGCCAAGGAACTGGCGCGCCTGCCCGGAAAATCGCCGGGATTTGAAGTCGCACTCACCCGCCGGCGGTGGACATGGCTAACCGCAGACGCGCACCTGCCGCATGAACCGATGGTCATGACTGCGGGTTCTTACCATTTCGATCCGGCAATGGCGGCGGGCGTGTGCGGCATTCGGCGGGGCGACATAGAAGCTGTCATGGTCGTCATGCTCACCGGGGGCGTAGTTGAGATAGGGGCCGCCCCAATAAGAGCCATAGACCGGCACGGAGCCGTAGCTGTCGTAAAAATCGCCGAATGGGCCGTAGTCGAAATAACTGCCGCCGAGGAATACATTGCCTGCATCCGCAGGCATGACGGTGGTCGCAGCCGAAGCCAGGGCGAGCAGCGAGGCAAACACCAATTTGCGCATGACAAGCCTTCTCCTGAGGTTCGCCATGATAACGCGCGGCACGCCGAAAAAGTCCGGCCGCGTCGCGCAATCAGCAAGATTTGAAGGCTTTGTGAGCGCCGGGAGCCGCCCCGGGGCGGGATCGGCGATCGCGCGGGACGCCGGAGGCGGTTCCCGCGCGATCCACGTTGGCGCGCTTAGTAGCGGTTGTAGCCATTACCGCACACCCGCACTTCCTCCACCACGCGGTGGTGGCGGCGCCAGTGGGTCACCAGTTCGGTGCGGCAATGATGGCGATGATAGCGGTGATGGTAGCGCACCACATAGCCGCCATTATCGTAATCGTCATTGTAGACGTGGCGGTAGTAGCGGTGCGGATAATAGCCGCCATAATAGTCGTCATCATAGCCCGGCCCGATGCCGATACCAAGCTGAACGCCGCCGGCGCTGGCCGGCGCGATCGCGAACGCCGAGGCGATGGCGATCATCGAAGCAAGCAGAAGCTTTTTCATCGCTGCCTCCTTGAGTTTGCAGGACGCCCCTTCGGCAAGACAACGGTTTCGAGCGGTGCATGTTCCCGAAAACCGTCGGGTTGCCGCCCTTGGACAAGGCACTGGCCGCGGCGCCAGCCGCTTGGTCCGGCGCATTGCTGCCTCTCCGTAAGGCAATGAGCTCAGATATTTATTAGCGTATCTGCAACCGACCGGGCGGCGGCGCGTCGCACGCCGGCGAAATATCTCTGATCATTGCCAGGCAGCAGGGAGGCTCGATGGTGTACTGCCCGCCCGTCTGCATGGTCGGCAAGCCTTCGACCGCGACCCAGCCCGACAGATCGTCGCCTTTGGCATGGGTCGACGCGGTGACCGGCGCGCTTTCGAACAAGGCGGCGGTCACGTTGAAAACCCGCCGACCGCCGCCGGCCGGCGCGCCGGAAGCAATTGCAGGCCGCGGAGGAAGGGCGGGGCGTCCGCCAGTCGGCATGACAATGGAGAAAGAAAACTCGCCGGGCTTGCCCCTGGTGCCCAAAGCCCACACGCCCGGCGAGATTTAAGACCTGATCCCCCGATCAGGACCGGCGGGAGGACACCGGCAATCTCTTTATAGCAAGGCTGATGCCAGTCCCGAAACGGGACAGTGATGCTCAATGCCGCAAACTCTGTGCGACGCCTGTTAAGTGTTGCTAATATGCCACGGCCTATCGCCTCAGACAGCTATCGGTTCCGTAGGCATCCGTCGCCGCTTCGCCTCGCTTTGTCGCATCGCCGCGTGCACCGCATGCCGCCATCGGCTATCTCATCCCCAGCCAATTCCGGCGACCCCAGGAGCATCCGATGACCAGACCCACCATTCTCAAATTCGGCCCCGTCGAGCATGCCGAAGGCGGCGACCTGCCGGGCTGGATCGCTGTCGAAGGCTCGCCGACCATGCAGACGGCCGTGCAGCACACCACCGAGGACGGCAAGGTGATGTCCGGCACCTGGCGCGCCTCGCCCGGCACCTATCACGCCACCTACACCGACTATGAATTCGTCCACATGATCGCCGGCCGCATCATCATCACCCCCGACGGCGGCGAGCCGGTCGAGGTCGGCCCCGGCGATGCCTTCGTCGTCGAGGCGGATTTCAAGGGCACCTGGAAGATCCTCGAGCCGGTGACCAAGCATTTCGTCGTCGTGGTGGAGTAGGGGGCTGCGCTGAACCTGCTGATCTCCCCCACGAGGGAGGAGATTGACAGCTTCAGCGCCCCACCTTCGAGATCACCCTTTTCTCCACCTCCGGCTCCAGCGATTCCGCGAATGGCGTCGCCATATGGTGCTGGTCGCGGAAGGCGAGCTTGCCGTCGATGAAGACGTGGCAAATGGTGGCGCTGCAGAAGCGGTCGGTGAGGTCGACGTAAGCGGCGTTGGGAATGCTGTCGACGATGTCGCGTTCCACCGCCGCCATGGCGTCGTTGGCGGCGTAGGCGCGCGTCTGGTCGCAGCGCGAGGGCGTCTCGTCCCGCCACAGCGCCCGCGCCACGCAGGTGTCGACATTGGCGTTGTTGAACGGCACGTCGCGGATGAAGGCGACCTTGAGCCCAGCCTTGCTCAGGCTGGTGAGGGTGGAGCGCAGGCCGGCCCGCCAGTCGGCGTCCTGGCTCCGCGTGTCGCCGCTGCGGCCGGCCATTTTGCGGCCGCTGGTCAGCGCCAGCTCCGAGATGACCACCAGCGCCGGTCTCGCCTCGATGATCTCGGCGATCGCCTGCTCGCGCCAGCGGTCGCACTCGCTGTAGGGACGCTTGAGCTCGGACGACCAGACGCTGATGCGCGAGGCGCGGCAGGAATTCTTCAGCCAGGTCACCACCCGGTAGCCATTCTTCCGGCCCGCCTCGATCAGCGGCGTCGACCAATGGTCGGCATGGGAGTCGCCGAAGAGGGCGATGAGGCGCTGGCCATCGCCGAACACGCAAGGCTTCGGCGTCACGCTCTGGTAATCCTGCACGCAGCCGGCTTCGGCCCGGGCCGTCGACGGTTCGGCGGCGCTGGCGGCGATGATGCGCTGTTCCGGATCGAGGTCGTGCACGGCAAGCCTGGCACTGCCATAGGCGGCTGCGACGCCGGTGCCGGTCAGGAGGAGGGCCGGCACCAGCGCCCGCGCCGCACTGGCCATCAGCCAGCCGTTGCGACGGATCGGGTTCTCGATGAGATGATAGCTGAGAATGGAGAGCGCCAGCGTCACCGCGAGGCACAGCAGCCGCTCGGCCGGCGTCAGCTCCGGCGCCAGCATGCTGGCATAGACGATGACCGGCCAATGCCACAGATAGAGCGAATAGGAGAGCTTGCCGATCCATTGTAAGGGCGGCAGCGCCAGGGCGGCATTCACGCAATTCCATTCGGAATTGCGCGAGCCGTCCCTGGCGCCGGCCGCTCCCGCCTTGAGCAGAAGGACCGTGCCGGCAACCGGCAGAAGCGCCAGAAAGCCGGGGAAGGGAGCGTCCTCGCTGAAGGTGAGATATGCGGCCCCGATCATCGTCAGGCCGGTCAGGCTTAACGCCCGCCCCAGCAGCGGGCGCTCCTGCAACAGCCGTGCCGGCGCCATCGATACGAGGCCGCCGGCGGCAAATTCCCATGCGCGCAGCGGCGAAAAATAGAAGGCCCAGGGCTGCGACACGCTCGTCAGCCAGGCACAGGCGATGAAGGAGACGAGGCCGACGGCGCCGATCGCAATCATGATGGCGCGCTTGCCGGGCTTCATCCAGGCGGCCAGCAGCAAAAGCGCCGGCCAGGCAAGATAGAATTGCTCCTCGACCGACAGCGACCAGTAATGGATGAACGGGTTGCTCGTGGCGTCATTGGCGAAATAGTCGAACGACCAGCGGATCAGCCACAGATTGATCATATACGCCGAGGCGAACATCGCGCCCTTGGAATAAAGCGCCTGCTCCTCCGGCGACAGGATGAGCGCGCCGGCGCAGAGCGTCGCGGCGATGACGAAAAGCGCCACCGGCAGCAGGCGCCGCGCGCGCCGGGCGTAGAAGCGCAAAAGGTCGAGCCGGCCGGTCCCGGAAATCTCGGCGGCGAGATGGCGGGTGATCAGATAGCCCGAGATGACGAAGAAGATGTCGACCCCGGCAAAGCCGCCGGGCAGCGCGGTGAGGCCGAAATGGAAAGCGACGACGCCCGCCACGGCCACCGCCCGCAAGCCTTCGATGTCGGGCCGGAAATCCTGCGCAGGTGTTGACACGAATACGAACCTCACGATGCTTGTTCGTATCCCGCCTCCCTAAAGCCTCGGCCCTATGCGCCGATATCGCAATGCAACAAATCTAACGCGGTGCAACATAAGGGGAGGGCGAGGGCGGCCCTCTCGATCTCCCCCGCCATCACGCCTTCTTCAGGAACTCTGTCTTCAGCACCAGGCCCTTGACCTGCTTGGTGTTGCATTCGATCTCGCCGGGATTGCCGTTGAGCCGGATGTTCTTCACCAGCGTGCCGCGCTTGATCGTTTCCGACGTGCCCTTGACCTTGAGGTCCTTGATGAGGATCACGGAGTCGCCGTCTTTCAGCGGCGTGCCGTTGCTGTCTTTTACGATAAGGTCCGTCATGGCGGTCTTTCATCGGTTGGATGGCCTCGGCCCGCCTATCGCGCCGACCACGGCCTGGTCAAGCTGCGCTGGAACCAAGGGAGGCTCACCACCCAATCATCACTTCGGCCTCGATCTCGACCGGGAAGTTCAGGGGCAGGGCGGCAACGCCGACGGCGGTGCGGGCGTGACGGCCGATCTCAGGGCCGAAGACCTCGAGGATGAGCTCCGAAAAGCCGTTCATCACCGCCGGCGTCTCGGCGAAGCGCAATGCCGAATTGACCATGCCGTGCACGCGGCACCAGCCCGTGATCCGGTCGAGGCTGCCGAGCTCGCGTTTGAGGCTGCCGAGCATCGACAGCCCGACCTTGCGGGCCGAAGCCCGCGCCTCGCCCAGCGACACGCTCTCGCCGACCGCGCCGAACGGGCCGGCAAGCGAGCCGTCCGGCTCCTGCGGCCCGTGGCCGGAGATATAGGCGCGGTCGCCGCGCACATTCACCCAGGGAAAGGGCAGCACCATGCCCGGCGGCAGTTTCAACGGCGGTGGCAGTACGATGCCGAGCGCGGCAAGCTTTTCGTCGGCACCCGGCATGGCACGGCCTTCCTTCTCGCACAGCGCCATTGCGGCGCCGTTGCCGAGCTTTCCGGTTCGCTGGCCATTCGTCAAGAACGGCTTGGATCCGAAGAAGAATGATCTGGGGGCGACTGGTCGGAAGCCTGACCCGCGCGGATCGTGGCCTTGCATCCGCGCGGGCAGGCGCCGCCCCCGCCGGCGGCGCCAAGCCCCCAGCCGTCAGGCTGGCGGCTGTTGGTTCGGCCGTCCGGCCGCTGCTTTCCCCGCCGATCCCAGATGATGAACCGGCTATGGGTCCCCGGAATGGCTACCTTTTGTCTTACGCGGTAGCGGACCAAAACCGTCGAGCACGGCTTCCGGAATTGCTCTAGAAGTGAAGGTCCAGGGGCTGCGGATAGGCTTGGCCCGGTTCGGCGCCCTTCGACGTCAGGCCGGCCGAAGGCACGATGCCGCCGGTGGCCGTCTGATCGAGCGGCTGCCGGCTCTTCTCGGCGCCGGTCTTTGTTTCGGTCAGCGGGATTTTCGTTTTGGCTTCGGCGGCTTGCGACAGCGCAAGCGCCATAATAAGCGCGGATAGAAGGATTTTCATGGCAGCTCCCTGAATTCACCCCGAAGCGACCCTAGCGCCGCTTGTCTCGTCGCGAAGGCCACGCGCGCGGAACACTGTGGAATTCTTTGGAATTCCAGTAATATTAGTGGATGGAAAACAAACGCCGCCGCCGGGAATGGAGATTGTTTGCCGGCGCGCTAGCCAGGAGCGTCGGAGAAGCTCGGCGATTCCCGCCGGAACGCCGAACTGCTTAGGCGGCGAAGAACATCGGGGACCTTTTGCATGGCGCAGCAAATCGCGCAAAAACTAAGGCTGACTTCGGCCTTGCTGGGAACGGTGACCCGCAAGGACCTGGCGGCGGCGTTCCGCGCCGTCAACCCGAACACCGCGTTCGATCTCGGCCGCGCCGACAAATGGTTGCAAGGCCGCGCGCGGCCGCGACAGATGAGCGTCTATGACGACTGGGCGAGGCTGCTCGAACTGGAGCAGTCCGGCGCCTGGATCGCCGAGAGCGAGCTACCGGCCTTCACCGCCGCCATCGCGGCCCGCCACGGCGTCGACAGCGCCGAGCTGGAGCGACGCGCCGGCATGCAGTTCGATGCCTCCTCGCATGACGAGCGCGGCGCCGGCTCCGGGCTTGCCGGAACCTATGCATGCTATTCTCGCGCCTGGTCGCCCTATTATCGCGGCCAGTTGATCAAGGGCCGCCTGTCGATCGAGGCCGGGCCAGGCGTGCATGGGCTGACGGCTACCTATGGCGAGACGTTGCCGACGGGGCACTTGCAACTCGTCGGCCCGGTGATGCCGGCAAAGCGCGGTGTCTATCTGCATCTCAAGGATGTCGGCGGCGACACGCAGTTCTTCCTGTGCCTGTTCCCGCAGACACAGCCGGTCAGCGTGCTCGGCGGCTATATGTGCGGCTCGGCCGTCATTGGTCCCGAAGCGCAGCCCTCGCTGACCCGGATACTGCTGGTGCGGCTGCGCGATGCGGCAACCGGCGCCGCGACATGGGGCGGGTACCTGCCGGCCGGCGGTTCGATTGCCGCCGACCTGGTAAGCCTCGGTATCGGCCTGGAACATCCGGAAGCGGTCGACCGGCAGCTCGACCAGTTCCTTGACGCCTACAGCGATGACGGCGCTATCCAGATTTCACCGGGAGAGTTCCGCGCCATCCTCGACGTGTTCGACCGCCATTGGCTGCAGCACTCGGGTTGACCTAACGCGGTCGTAAAGTTCCATCGGGGGGCGGCGCCGGATGTTGCCGGCAGCCACAGCCCGCACGGTTGTGGTCAGCCCTCATTGCACGTCGATCACGCGAATGTTCTTTGACGCGAATCCGGTTGGCGTTACCGCTACGCGCGTAAAAACTGGGCAAAGGGCTTCCCATGAAGAAGACTTACGAGAAGCCGGTGCTGTCGAAGCGCCAGAAGCTGTCGAGCGTCGTCGCGAACGCCTCGAATCCCGCGCCGAAACACAGGCGCACCGATCACATTGGCTGGCGAGCCGATCGGCTCGCCAGCCAAATTTACGCGCTCGCCGAATTATCCTTCCGCCAAATTTATCCTTCCGCTTGACGCGGCGGACGCCGGCCATATCTTGCTGTCCTGATTTCATCGTCGACCGGGCCGAGACAGCCGATGAAGAAGCCATATCGCAAACCGACGCTTGCCAGACGTGACAGGCTTTCGGCGGTGACCGCCGCAGTGCCATCCTCGGGCTTCACGTTCTGAGTTTCTCAGGAACGCGCCGCAGGCTTTGATCGGTTTTAAGCAAGCACTTTTAAAGCTGAAAGCTGGACCGGCCAGGAGCGGGCGGCACACTTCGAAGGTGCCCGCCCGTCCGGCGCCGCCGCCAAGCTGCTGAAACCCCGTCCGTCCCCAACAGCAACGGTCATGGCGTGACCAGTGGTTTGCGGAGTGCCATTGGCGCGGTGTCCTGTCAACGCCGCCGGCGAGCGGCCCGGGAGCGCCTTTTAGCCGCCTTTTCGTGCCCGAAGCACGCTTTGCGGTCATGCCGGGGCCAAGCCAAGAAGCCCCGAAATAGCGGAATTCCGGGCTTTTCCGATGCCCACCAGGCCGCGCCGCACATATATGCCTATCCGCTTGAATAGGCTGATTTTTCGCCGGCCGGCATGTCACTTCGACCCCGACTTTTTTTGGGTGCAATTCGGCAGTGCAGCATTCGCGCCCGGCGAAGACGGGTCTCGCCGTTGAAAACGGCATCGGACCCATTTGTGTGCCGTTTCATGATCCGCTCATGAAAGACGTGATACAATGTCGCCAACGAATGGGGGAAGTTGCGATGGCCAATCGGTTGTTCGAGGTTCTTGCCAGACGGCGGTCATGGCTGGATCGGATCGCATTGGGGCTGCTTGTCTTTCTGGCGACTCTGGTCGCCGCGCTGATGGGCGGCGCCAGCACCTGAAGCAATTCCGGGAAAAGTGCGAAGCGTTCAAAGCCACGGATCGCCTATTTCCTCTGTCCGATTGCTTTGAATTCGAAGATCGTGGGCCTGAGCCTGACCGGCCTCGGCCGCTCGGTGAGGTCGACGACGCGGACCCACCTGTCAGCGCCGGCACGCAACGTGACTTTCCGGCCAAGCGCCTTCTCAGCCGCCTCGAAAGGCGTCTTGGCTTCCGCCGAATGCACCGCGACGACGGCTCCGCCGTCTATTTCCTCGACGCGATAGGTTTTCATGCGCGCCTCCAGGGCGCCCGCCGTTTCGCTTCTCGCGCAAGCGCCTTTTATATTAGAAATGGCGAATAAAATGCAAGATTCCCACGCCCGGCCATCAGCTGATCGGGGAAGCCTGTACATTGGAGGGCGCGCTGTAGCCGCGCAGGCCGGTTCCGTTGCAGGCCCGGCAGGAAACCAGTTGTCCCGGGCAATTGTCGTGCAATGCACCCGAGGGGTAGCATGTGCCGTTCGACGCCACCTGCTTCCCGCACTCGAACACCTTGCCGGCGCCCAGGCAGCGGGGGCAGGCGAACTTCCTGAATTCGCTCAAGCGAGCCTCCGGCTGTTTCACAGGCGCCCGGGAACGCGCTGATTGCGCCGCGGGTTCCATGACAGACACGGTTTGTCCTGCGTGCGATAGTATACATTAGTTATGGCTAATATTTATAGGGATATCGCCTGCAACGCGCGGTTGGTTCCGTGGGGCCGGCGTATCAGGGCAAGGGTTCCTCGCCGTGGTGAAAGGAGGGAGAGGAAAGGCGGCACACCTCTTTCACCAGCCCGCGCAGCCAGCGATGCGCCGGATCGGCATCGAGCCTCGGGTGCCACAAGAGCGAGATCGTCAGCGCGGCGAGCTTCACCGGCAGCGTGAAGGTGAACAGGCCCTCGCGCAGGGTGCCGGTATAGCGCTCCGGCACGGTGGCGATGAGGTCGGAGCCGCGTGCCAGCGCCAGCGCCTCGGCAAAGCCGCCGACCACGGTCGTGACTTTCCGCGTCAGCTCGGCGCGTTCCAAGGCGTCGTCCACCGGGCCGCGGTCGAGGCCGCGGCGCGAGATCAATATGTGTCGGCCGGCGGCGAAGCGGGCGGCGGTGATGCGGCCTTCGCTCAAAGGATGGCCAGCGCGCGCGACGCCGACGAAGCGGTCGCGGAACAGCGCCTGCGCGCGTATCTCGGGTCCGGTCGAGCCGCCGACCACGCCGGTCTCCAGATCGACCGCGCCCCCGCGCATCGGGCCGCTGTCCTTGTCGGGCTTGGGCACGAAGCGCAATTGCACGCCCGGCGCCTCCTCGGCCACGCGGGCCAGCAGCGCCGGACCGAAATTCTCGACGAAACCATCGCTGTTGCGGAGAGTGAAACTGCGGTCGAGCCGCGCAAGCTCGAGCCGCTCGGCCGGCCGCAGCACCGCTTCAGCTTCCGTCACCAGCCGGCCGACCTCGGCGCCCAGCTCGATGGCGCGCGGCGTCGGCACCAGGCCGCGTCCGGCGCGCACCAGAAGCGGGTCGCCGGTTGTCTCGCGCAGCCTCGCCAGCGCCCGGCTCATCGCCGAGGGGCTAAGCTTCAGGCGCCGCGCGGCCTTGGCGACACTGCCTTCGGCAAGCAGCACATCCAGCGTGACGAGCAGGTTGAGATCGGGTCGCGACATGGCGCGACCATAGCATGGATCCGTCAGACGGACATGGCGTCTGATGCACTGTTCAGGTGCAAACGCTGCGTGTTCCGCCATGTCGATCGCACGCTTATCTTCCCCGGCAAGTTCAATCGACGGAGAAGATCATGGCCGACATCGCCGAAACCCGCGCCGCGCCTGGAAGCCATTCGGCGGCGGGCGCGCTGGCCAGCCTGTCGCTTGCCATGCTCGTCTCCTCGCTCGGCACCAGCATCGCCAATGTCGCGCTGCCGACGCTGAGCGTGGCCTTCGCCGCGTCCTTTGCGGCGGTGCAATGGGTGGTGCTGGCCTATCTGCTCGCTATCACCGTTCTGATCGTCATCGTCGGGCGCCTCGGCGATCTCGTCGGCCGCCGGCCGCTGCTGATTGTTGGCCTGGCGCTGTTCAGCGCCGCCTCGTTTGCCGCCGCGCTCGCGCCGTCGCTGGCCTTTCTGATCGGCGCCCGCGCCGTGCAAGGCCTGGGCGCGGCGGTGATGATGGCGCTGACGATGGCTTTCGTCGGCGAGACGGTGCCGAAGGAACGCACCGGCAGCGCCATGGGTCTGCTCGGCACCATGTCGGCGGTCGGCACGGCACTGGGGCCTTCGCTTGGCGGCGTGCTGATCGCCATTCTCGGCTGGCGCTCGATCTTCCTCGTCAACGCCGGGCTCGGCGCCGTCGCGCTGCTCGCCGCCTGGCGCTTCCTTCCAGCGGCGATGCCCGCCAGCGAAGCGGCTGGCATCGTCCGCCGAGCGATGCCAGCCGGCATCGTCCGACGAGCGACAGGTGTCCATGGCGAGGCGAGGGGTCGTTTCGATATGCTGGGCACGCTGCTGCTTGCCGCCACGCTTGCCGCCTATGCGTTGTCCATGACCATGGGGCGCGGCCATTTCGGCGGCCTGAACATCGCGCTGCTTGGCGCGGCCGCGGCTGGCGCGGTGCTGTTCGTTGTCGTTGAGGCCAAGGTGGCATCACCCCTGGTCAAGCTCGCGCTGTTGCGCGACCCGGTGCTGGCGCCGAGCCTCGCCATGAACGCGCTGGTTTCGACGGTGATGATGGCGACGCTGGTCGTCGGCCCGTTCTTCCTGTCGCGCGCCTTGGGCCTCGGCGACGCGGCAACCGGGGCCGTGCTGTCGATCGGGCCTGTCGTCTCGGCACTGTGCGGCGTCATTGCCGGGCGCGTCGTCGACCGCCTCGGCGCGGCGGCGATGGTCACCGCCGGGCTGATGCTGATGGTCGCCGGCTGCGTCGCGCTGGCCGCCCTGCCAGGCCTCTTCGGCGTTGCCGGCTACGCGGCGGCGATCATACTGCTCACTCCGGGCTACCAGCTCTTCCAGGCGGCCAACAACACAGCCGTCATGGCCGATGTCGACAGGAACGAGCGCGGCGTGGTGTCGGGCATGCTCAGCCTGTCGCGCAATCTCGGTCTCGTCACCGGCACGGCGGTGATGGGCGCGGTGTTCGCCTTCGCCGTGGGGACGGGGAACATCGCGGCGGCGCCGCCTGAGGCGGTTGCCGGCGGAATGCGGTTCACCTTCGCCGCGGCGTCGATGCTGGTGGTGGTCGCAGCGGTGATTGCGGTGGCTGGACGAAGGAGCGAGTGATCTTCCTTGGACCTCTCAAGGGAGAGATTCCAGCCTTCCGTGATCGCGTAATTTCGCCGCCGGCCGCGAAGACTATCTTTGCCTTGCGGCGGTGCCCATTCCGCCTTCGGCCGGTGCCTCGGCTACCCCAACGGACCCCATCCACTGCGGCACCGGCCCATCCTCCCACCTGATCTCGATCGAGCGCCGGAAGCGGATGGCGATGTCCGTCTTGCCCCGGAACCAAAGCGGCGGGCAGCGGTTTACCGGCGAAGGGATGATTCAGAAATTAGGAAAAGAGCAATGAAAACAGTGCTTCTTGCTGCCCTGGCGCTTTTTGTCGCCGCCCCCACCGTGGCTTCCGCGGCCGAGGCCGATATCGTCATCGGCACGCATCACAGGCATCATTACCACCACCGCCCGGCGGTCATCATCAATGAGGAAGGCCACCGCCTGCATCACCGCCATCACGGCACGGTCGCCTTCTATGACAATGGCGAACGCGGCTGGCGTCACCGCCATCACCGCCGTGACGACACCGTCGTCGTCACCGGTTCGATCGGCCACCGGCACCATCATCGTCCGGTCGTCGTCGAGGGCGGCTCCGACTACTGAGGTTCCATCGATCATCGAAGACAAATCCGGTCCGGCTGGCGCGTTATGGCGCATCAGCCGGACCGGATTTTTATGATGCGTCGGGAGGATGCAATCTCCCTACGCTGCGCTTTTCAGCACGCCGGCCTGAACCAGTGCCGCTGCTGGGTTGAGGCTGTCCACCAACCCGGTCGGGATCAGGATGGTGGCGCCTCGCTCCTTGGTCGTCTCATAGATGATGTTCATGGCGCGCAGTTGCAGCGCCGCCGGATGATCGGCATAGGTGGTGGCGGCCTCGACGAACTTGGCCGCGACTTCGGCCTCGGCTGAGCCCAGGATGACGCGCGCTTCCTTCTCCCGCTCGGCCTGTGCCTGGCGCGACATGGCGTCCTGCAGCGCCACGGGGATGGCGACGTCGCGGATCTCGACCGACATCACGGTGATGCCCCATTGGGCCGTCTTGGCGCCGATGACGTCGCGCAGATGCGCGTCGGCGGCCTGGCGGTCGGCAAGCAGCGAGGAGAGCATCGAGGAACCGATCATCTCGCGCAGCGAGGTCTGCGCCACGCGGTCGATCGCCTCGCGGTAGTTGGTGATTTCCAGCGCCGCCTGGCGCGCGTCATGGACGTGCCAGAAGATGACGGCGTCGACATTCACCGGCACGGTATCCCTGGTCAGCGCCTCCTCGGCGTTGAAGGCGGTGGTCTGGATGCGCTGGTCGATGACCGCCACGACATTGTCGAGGACCGGGACGATCATGAACAGGCCGGGACCGCGCACACCCAGCAGATTGCCGGCGCGCAGCACGACGAAGCGCTGCCAGGTGTTGGCCATCTTCAGCGAGGCGGCGATCAGCGCCGCGATGACGAAGAACGGCCCGCCCGCCCATGGCCCGGCAAGCGCGCCGACGCCGGCGCCGATGAGCGCAAAGACAGCGGTGAGGAAAAGGGTGATCGGATTCATGGATAAAGCTCCTGTGTCGCGGCCGGTGACAGGGTCGCGCGATGCCGCAACGGGCCTCGCGAGGAGCGTCGGCGGCCCGGGATGGACCGCCTGGCCGGCATTCTGGGATCGATCACGCTTGTCGCGAGGGCAATCATCGCCGGCGGAGATTTATATGGTGCGGGACGAAAGGTTTCGCCATGGGACTGGCCACCGACGCGCAACCGCATAACAACCGCAAGTGGCCGGCCTCGTCGTGCTGCACACGCAGCTTGTCACCAACGAGCGTGACCTGCTGCCCGCCGCCGTCGCCCAGCCGCCGGACTTCTGCTACGTCAAGAACACGCGCGGCCAGTCCAGGCGGACAAGGCGCTCTACGCTGCCAAGGCAGGCGGACGCGACGCCACGCGGCTGGCTGTGCCAGACGGTGGCTTCCAAGCAATTCCGCTTCCACGGAAGGCGTGAAAAGCGATGGAACGCGCGGGCGCCAGCGCGCGCTCAGGCATCAATCCGCCTCGCCGCCTGAACCCTTGCCGCACGCTGCCAGCACCTTGCCGATTGCGGCGCCTGAGCCTTTCAGCGGAAAGCTTGCCGCGCCATATTTGTCGGCGGAAACCGTCACTTCGCCCTTGCCGCGCAAGAGCGCCAGCAACGGGTCGGCGGGACCGGAGAGCTCGGCGGTGAAGTAATTGTACATCGCCTCGAGCTCGAGCTTTTTGGTCACGCTCTTGCCCCCGGCCTTGAAGGTGAAGGAGCCGCTGATGCCGGGCTCGAGCTGTCCGCCGGCGGCGCCCAGATCATAGCTCAGCACCGGTCTGTCGAAGCAGGCCAGCATCAGATGCGCATCGCCCTTCGGCCCGCCGCAGACCGACGCCGTCATCACGCTGCCGCCCTCGTCTTCTTCCATCTTGGCGGACCAGGCGCAGGAGGCGGCATGGGCGGGCGCTGCGGCCAGCAGGGTGGCCGCGATGGGAGCAGCCATGATGAATTTTGCCAATCCGTTTTGCATGGTCGCCCTCCGAGACATGTGGCGACCATACAGGACTTATGATGGCGTGGCATCCTCGGGAATGCGAAGGAAATGGCGCTTAACACCTTTCCGAAGCGCGGATTGCAGCCTCGACCTTGCCGAGCGCCGGCACCACTGCCTGGAACGCGCTCCGTGCCGCCGATGTCGGGCCGGGCTCGGTCGTCGTGCTGCTCGGCACGGGCGGCGTCTCGATCTTCACGCTGCAGCTCGCCAAGGCGGCCGGGGCCACCGTCATTACTTGGTCCTCGGACGAGAAGCTCGATCGGGCCAAGGCGCTCGGCGCCGATCACCTGATCAACTACCGCGCGACCCGACTGGGACGGCAAGCTGCTGGAGCTGATCGGTCGTCGACAAGGTGTTTTCGCAGAACGAGGCAACCGAGGCCTACACTCACATGGCCGCCGGCGGCCTGCATTTCGCAAGCTGGTGTTCGGGTTGGACTGGTAGCCGACGTTGGAGATTGGCGAAAGAGAATGGGCGACTGATCTCCCCCACGAGGGATCCCACGTGGGGGAGATTGGCGGCTTTGCCGCCGGCTCCACAGCCTGGATCCGCTTTCCGCTACGA
The DNA here is from genome assembly GCF_006440675.2 of Mesorhizobium sp. B2-8-5. Lineage (NCBI taxonomy): Bacteria > Pseudomonadati > Pseudomonadota > Alphaproteobacteria > Hyphomicrobiales > Phyllobacteriaceae > Mesorhizobium > Mesorhizobium sp. B2-8-5. The sequence continues at coordinate 5,014,309 of NZ_CP083951.1, read as the reverse complement.
TCGACAGGGCGCCGCCGATTCGAGCTGACATTTCCGAGTATTCTTGAAATTTTCCGATCGGGTCGATGAAATTCGGGTGAGTTCTTGTCCAGAACAGCAACGGAATTGTCCTGGCATGCATAGATATTTTGCGGCTCTGGACAAGATGTGAACTGGTCCAATACGGTGCCCGTCCAAGTGAAGACGCGCGCGCAGAAAGGCCAGGTTGCTCTTGAAAAAGAACGTCTTCTCGTCGCTCGACCTGCCTGGGCATCTCGACGACCGCGCGCGCTTCGCGCTCTGGCAGGACATCCACGTCGCCGAGATATGGTCGGTCGAATATGCCATCGCGGCCAACCAGCCATTCGCGGCCGAGATCGAAGCCACGCCCGTCGGGCCGGTGGTGCTGGGGCAGATGGCCGGAACCATCCGGCATGCCAGCCGCAAGGCCCGCAACATCGCCGACGACGGCCGCGACGGCTATCTCCTCTTGATCAACCATGGCGACACCAGGCTGAGCGGCGCCCAGGCCGGCCGCGACTACAGCGTGGGCAAGGGCGAAGCCGCGCTGGTATCTGCCTCGGAGGCGCTGGAAATGAGCGGCGGCGACAGCAATGTCTGGGCCAACATCGTCGTTCCGCGCGAGATCCTGGAGAGTGCCTTCGCCCATGTCGAGGACCGGCTGGCACTGACCGTGGCGGCCGACAATGAGGCGCTCGGCATGCTCAGGCGCTATTGCAACTTCCTGGAAGCTGGTCCGGCTCTGGTGTCGCCGGACCTTGTCACCCATGCCACCGAAACGATCGTCGATCTGATCGGCCTGGTAACCGGCGCCAAGGGCGAGCCCGCCGAGCTCGCTGGCATGCGCGGCCTGCGCGCGGCAAGGCTCCAGGCAATCCTCGACAAGATCAGGGACAATTTCGCCGATCCGTCCATCTCGGCCCAGCGCGTTGCCCAGCAGTTGCGGCTCTCGCCCCGCTATGTCCATGACCTCTTGCAGGAAAGCGGGGTGAGCTTCGCCGAGCGCGTTCTCGAATTGCGCTTGCAAAGGGCCCATCGCATGCTTTCCGACAGGCGCAACGACCGTATGCGCATCAGCGAGATCGCGCTGCTGAGCGGCTTCTCAGACGTCTCCTATTTCAACCGCTGCTTCCGCCGCCGCTTCGGCTCGACGCCGAGCAGCGCCAGATAGTTCGCCGGCCAGGGCTAGCGCGTAGCAATGCTGATCTCTGTTTGCGCGAACAGGTAGGAACCCGGCCTCGCGCCGGGTTTCTTGCTTGTGCCGGAAACGAAAAAACGCCGGCCGACGTGAGCCGGGGAGGCGCCAATGCCGCGGTCGCCGGGAGTGAGCGCGCGCCTGTCGGCTGATGCCGAACTGCCACACTGGCCGGACATGCGCGGCAGCGCTTTCCGGGACAATTCCAGTGCGGTGCAGCCCAAGACGCGGGCTGCGAACAATGCAACATCGGGGCTCTTGACGTTAACTGGATCCCGCTGAGCATTTCGGCAGCGGGGTAGCGCAACACCCTGGGGGCAGCAAACAACAATGAAAACGATTCTTCTCGCTACGGCCGTTATTCTCGCATCTGTCGGCATGGCGCCCGCGGCGGACATCAATGAAACCTTGCCCATTGCCGCCGATTACCACTGGTCCGGGCTCTATGCCGGCGTTCACTTCGGTTACGCTGCCGGAAAATCCAATCTCTTCATCTCTGGCGGTGGTATTGGGGGCACCGATATTAACGCTCCTGTCGATCCGGACGGTTTCATTGGCGGCATCCATATCGGCTTCAATCAGGAGATGGCGAACCGCTTCGTGCTCGGTGTTGAGGCGGACATCGCGTACAGTAACGTCGAAGGACTGACGACCCTTGCCAATGGCGGCAGCACTATTCTTAAGAGCGAGCTCCAGTGGTCGGGGTCGGCGCGGCTGCGCGCCGGCTATGCGTTCGATCGGACGTTGCCTTACATCACTGCGGGCGTGGCCGCGGCCAAGTATGAAATTATCGGCATCACCGGCACCTCCAGTGGTGACATACCGCTCCACGACGACACCCATGTTGGCTGGACGGTTGGAGCCGGCGTCGAGCACGCCTTCACCGATAAATGGATCGCTCGGGTCGAGTACCGCTACTCCGATTTCGGCAGCAAGGCTCTCTCGATCGCATCCGGTCTTCCCACGGCGACGAGCGTCGATCTCAAGACGCACGATCTGCGGGTCGGCCTCAGCTACAAGTTCTGATCCGACAGACCGCACGAAACCCTGGCCTCGCACCGGGGTTTGCTTGTGGCGGGGGGAAAGGCGACAGGAATGAGCAGGCCGGTCGGCTGGTGGCCGGATGGCCACACTGGCGCGTCAAGTGCGGCAGCGCTTTCCAGGACAATTCCGCTGCGGTCCAGCCCAAGACGCCGGACGGCGAACAATGCAAGACCGAGCCCGGCATTCGTCCGGACCGCAGGACGCATATTCGAATTCGGGGGCTCCTAATGCATCGCTTTTCAATCATCGCTGCGTCGCTGGTCGCCACGACGTTCGCGTACGCCGCCGACGCACCGCAGCCGCTGGCCGGAGAGACGGTGGTGACGCCGCATATTTCCGGCTACGGCGAGATCTACCTGGGCGGGCTTCGCTTTACCAGCATCGGCGACACCGTGCACGCCGCAGGGGGCGCCGCCCGCGTCAACATTCCGTTCGCCCAGCGCTGGAACTTCCAGGGCGACCTCACCTATGACCGGATCTGGGACGACGATTTCGCTCATTGGGGCGGCGTTGGCGGCGCGATCCACGGATACTACCGGGACCCCGACAGATTTGCCGCCGGTGTGTTCGCGACTTATACGTCGGTGGACTTTGGCGATTTCGACGGGAAGGCGAGTTCCTGGGTGGTCGGTCCGGAAGCCCAGATCTACTTTGGCAATCTTACCCTTTACGGCCAGGCGGCCTTTGGCCGGGCAAACGAGGATTCCCTCAACTCCGACCAATGGAACGTCCGCGCCGTCGCACGCTACTTCGTCCAGGATAACCTTCGCCTGGATGCGGAACTCAGCTTCAGCAGAACGGACCAGGGGGTGAACCTGGACGTATCCGGCGGCGCTCTCCAGGCCATGTACCGGTTCAACGACACACCGTGGTCAGTGTTCGCGCGCTATCAATTGGAGCAGATGAAGATCGGTTCAACCGACCTCGGCGAGACCCACAAATACCTGGTGGGTCTGCGCGCCTCCTTCGGCAGCAAGTCGCTGTTGGAGGAGGATCGCAACGGCGCGGCCATGGACACCTACCGGCCCAACGAGGTGAAGAATTTGAGCGTGAAATGATCGGTGCCGCCTACATCGCGTGGGGTGCTGTTCCGCTGTCTTCCGGCGACAAGCACCCTCACCGGACCGGCTGAAACAGCTCCGCCAGATTGCCGGATGGATCGATCAGCAATATCTGCGATCCGCCTGGACCCGGGACGATTTCATTGCGGAAGCTGAGACTCGCCGCCCGCAACCGGTCAACCTCCTCCGCAAGATCCTCGACGATCAGATGGATGCGGTTCCAGCCTCCAGGGCCTGGCCGCTTGCCGTCGGGCATTGGCCGGCCCGCCGAACTGGTCGGACTGTTGTTGCGGGTTCTGTCATCGCCCCAGCTGTTTCGTTGCCAAAGCAGGTTTCTTCGATCTGGTGGAAGGGCCGACCGCGAGGTCGTCGGGATTTGGCGAAAGCGACGGAGCCGTAGCCTCTACCTTGAGCGGAAAATTACTCGATCAATTTCTCCAGCGTGATCGGCAAATCCCTTATCCTCTTGCCCGTCGCATGGAACACTGCGTTGGCAATCGCCGGCGCGATGCCGACGATTGCCAGTTCGCCCACGCCCTTGCCCCCAAGGGCGGAGGAGTGCGGGTCGGGGATGCCGACCGAGATCGTCTGGATGTCGGGGATATCGGCGTTGGTCGGCAGCATGTAGTCGGCGAAATTGCCGTTGACGATGCGGCCGTGGCGGCGATCGACGATGCCTTCTTCGAGCAGCGCCTGGCCGATGCCCATGATGATGCCGCCCTTCCACTGGCTTTCCGCCAGCTTGGGGTTGTAGAGCCGGCCCGAGTCCAGCGCCGACACGACGCGCGACACGCGCACCGTGCCGAAATCCTCGTCGACGCGCACCTCGACGAAATGCGCGCACCAGGAATGGCGCGAATAGTCGCCTTCGGTGTGCGGGATCGACATGGCTATCGTGGTATAGTTCTTGTAGCGCTCTTCCGGCGTCGTGCTGGCCGGCAGCGTGTCGCCCTTGGCTTCGATCTGGTCGCGGCCGATCGCCACCATGAACTCGGCGATCGACAGCTCCGGCCCTTCGCCACGCGGCGAGGCGATGCGGCCGTCCTTTACCAACAGTGTATTTGCCTGCAGCTTCTGGAAGGGCGAGCGCGGGTCGGAAAGCGCCAGCCCGATCAGCTCGTCCAGCGCCTGGCCGGCCGCCTTGTAGACGGCGCCAGTCATGACGCCGGCAAGCCGCGAGCCGCCGGTGACACCGGCGCGGGCGAAGTGCGAGTCGCCGAGCTTCACCGACACATGCTCCACTGGCACGCCGAGCGTTTCGGCCGCCGTCTGCGCCAGGATCGTGTAAGTGCCCTGGCCCATGTCGATGGAGGAACTTTCGACCTCGACCGAACCGTCGGCCATGAGCTTCACCACCGCCTCGCCATGTGCGCGCCGCACCGGATAGGTGCCGGCCGCCATGCCCCAGCCGATGAACTGGCGGCCGTCGCGCATCGAGCGTGGCTGAGGCGAGCGCTTGGCCCAGCCGAAGGCTTCGGCGCCGGCGGCAAACGCCTCGCGCAACTGGCGTGTCGACCATGCCTTCTTCGCATGCGGATCCTGTTCGGCATAGTTGATCAGCCGCATCTCCAGCGGATCGATCCCGAGTTCATGGGCGAGCTCGTCGATGGCGCATTCGATGCCGAAGGCGCTCGGGTTCTCGCCCGGCGCACGTTTTGCTCCCGGCACCACCGTGTTGACCCGCACGACATTCTGCTTTGAGGAGAAGTTGGGCGTGGCATACATGATCGAGGTGACCGAGCCGAGCGGCTCGACCCACATGCCGTCGACGGCCGTCTCGTTGACGCCGCGATGCACGATCGACTGGATCCTGCCGTCTCTGTCGGCGCCGATGGCAACGGTCTGCCGCGTCGCGGCGCGGCCGCCATAGGACGTGAAATTCTGCGGACGGTTGAGCACCAGCTTCACCGGACGTCCGAGCATCCTGGCGGCAGCCGCCGCGACCGCGCTGTGCGCCAGCGCCAGCGCCTTGGAGCCGAAGCCGCCGCCGATATAGGGCGAGACCAGCCGCACATTCTCGAACGGCACGCCGAACCACTCGGCATAGGTGCGGGCCATGCCGTCGAGCCACTGGCTCGGCTCCCAGATGGTCAGCTCCTCGCCCTCCCACCGCGCGATCAACCCATGCGGCTCCATCGCTGCCTGGAATTCGCGCGGCGTGTTGTAGGCCGCGCAGATGCGCACGGGCGCTGCGGCGAACGCCGCCTGCGCGTCGCCCCATTCCTTGGTCATGGCGTCAATCGGGATGCCGTCGCCGGCCCTGCCGTCGCTCAGGTCGACGATGGCCGGGCTCTCGTCATACCAGACCTTGACGAGTGCGGCCGCCGCCACCGCCTGCTCGAAAGTCTCGGCCACCACGGCCGCGACATGCTGGCCGGAAAAGGTGACCTCGCGCACGAGCGGCGCGTAGGTCGGCTGCGACGCCGGGTTGCCGAGCCAGTCCGACGCGCCCTTCAGCTCCATGATGGTGTCGGGCGTCAGCACGGCGAGCACGCCGGGCGCGGTTTCGGCCGCGCGCGTGTCGATCGCGGTCACCTTGCCTGCGGCTATCGTCGCGCCGACCAGCACCGCATGCGTCAGCCCCTCAAGCTGCTGCTCGAAGGCGTATTTCGCTGCGCCCGTGATCTTGGCCGGGCCGTCGACGCGCGACAGGCGCCCGCCGACCGCTTCGAGGCGCGCGCTGTCGGACGCGGCGTGTTTCATGTCATGAACGGTCATGCCGTCTCTCCCAATTTGAGGATGGCGCGGGCGATCACGCGCGGCGCCAAGGCGATCTTGTAGTGGTTGGCGCCATGGTCGACGGCGCCCTCCATGGCGAGCACGCTCGCCTCGCGGACCGTGGCTTCGTCGAGCGCCTTGCCCTTCAGCGCCTCCTCGACGGCGCGCACGCGCCACGGCTTGGTGGCGACGCCGCCGAGCGCGACACGGATGTCGCGGACGGTGCGGCCGTCGCCTTCGAGCTCCAGCCCTACTGCTGCGCTGGCTGCGGCGAATTCATAGGACTGGCGGTCGCGCACCTTGATGTAGGTCGAGCGCCTGGCCGCGGCCGAGCCGGGGATTTCGATGGCCGTGATGACCTCGCCGGGGCGGATGTCGTGCTCCTGTTCGGCGGTTGCGCCGGGGGCGAGGAAGAAGTCCTCGACTTTGAGCTTGCGTTCGCCAAGATCGACCTCGGCGTCGAAGGCGACGAGCGCCACCGCCAGATCGCCCGGATAGGTGGCGATGCAGGCTTCGCTCGCGCCGAGCACCGCATGGCCGCGCGTCACCCCGCCGATCGCCGAGCAGCCGCTGCCCGGCGCGCGCTTGTTGCAGGCCGGGAAGTTTTGCGGATCGCGGAAATAGGGGCAGCGCGTGCGCTGCATCAGGTTGCCGCCGATGGTCGCCATGTTGCGCAGCTGCGCCGAGGCCGCCTGCCAGAGCGCTTCCGACACGGCCGGGAAAAGGCTTTTCACCTCGGCATTGTCGGCGACATGGCTCATCTTCGCCAGCGTGCCGATCACCGCGCGCTCGGCGGTGACATCGATGGCGTTGAGCCCTTCGATATGGCTGATGTCGATGACGGTCGAAGGTTCGGCGACGCCGCATTTGGCGAGGTCGATGAGCGTCGTGCCGCCGGCAAGCAGCATGGCGCCGGGAAGGGCGGCGGCGTTGCGCGCGGCTTCCACGCTGTCAGCGCGGAGGTAGGAAAAATCTCTCATGAGCGCAGCTCCTGTGCGGCCTGGCGGACGGCGGCGACGATGTTCGGGTAGGCGCCGCAGCGGCAAAGATTGCCCGCCATGTATTCGCGGATCTCTTCGTCGGAGCCGGCATGGCCCTCGCGGATGCAGGCCACCGCCGACATGATCTGCCCCGGCGTGCAGTAGCCGCACTGGAAGGCGTCCTGCTCGAGGAAGGCGGCCTGCACGGCGTGCAGCGTGCCGTCCTCGTCGGCGAGCCCTTCGATGGTGGTGATCGAGCGGCCCTCGACCTGGGCCGCCAAGGTCAGGCAGGCAAGCACGCGCTCGCCGTCGACATGGACGGTGCAGGCGCCGCACTGGCCCTGGTCGCAGCCCTTCTTGGTGCCGCTGAGATGCAGCCGGTCGCGCAGCGCGTCGAGCAGCGTCACGCGCGGCTCGACGTCGAGCGCATGGTCGCGGCCGTTGATGGTGAGGTTGAGGGAAAGCGTGGTGGGACTGGCCTTGCCGTTCAAGACGTGGCCGTCTTCGGGAGGATCGATGATTGTCTGGCTGGTCATAGGGCGTCGGGCTCCGATTGCTGGACGCTAGGCGGATGGAAATGGGGCTTGGGAGGAGAGGGGCAAGGGTAACGGCAGCCTGGGGACGCGACCTTCGCGGTCGTCATCCTCGGGCTTGACCCAAGGATCCATACCGTGACGTTTGCCGAGAAACGCGGCAGGCCAGAATTCTGCACCGGAGCCGCTCGCAGGGTATGGCATGGATCCCAGAGGCTGCGCCGCGTCGCTTCGCTCCTTGCTTCGCCCCAGGATGACGAACTCACGAGCGGATTCGCCAACCACAGGCGTCGCAGAACGCGCGCGGCTCCAGCGGGCAGGGAAAGCTTTCCGTCCTTCTCTACGTGACATACCGCTTCCCCTGGTTATATGATAAAGCCACTCCACTAAAACGGAGGTGCCTCCGTTTATTTAACTGGGGTCTGGCCAGTCATGGTTCAACCCCCCATATTGCGTTGGTGGAGAAAAAAGTGCCCGACCGGGAAATGACCGCTGAAGCGACGCGCGACGCGCAGGCGCCAAAGCCGCTACGCGCCGATGCGCAGCGCAACCGCGACAGACTGGTCGAGGTGGCGGCGCAGACTTTCGCGAGCGACGGCGTCGATGCCTCGCTGGAGGAGATCGCCAAGCGGGCGGGGGTCGGCATAGGCACGCTCTACCGCCATTTCCCGACGCGCGAGCATCTGGTCGAGGTGGTCTACCGCCGCGAGGTGGAAGGGCTCTGCCAGGCGGCTGACGAACTGGCGCGCGAGCATCCGGCCGATGTCGCGCTGGAGCTCTGGATGCAGCGCTTCGTCGACTACATCGCCACCAAGCGTGGCCTCGCCACCAGCCTGCGCCTATTGCTCACCACCAATTCGACGCTGTTCTCCGATACGTCCGGCCGCGTCTCCGGCGCCATGCGAGGCCTGATCGAGGCCGCCGCCGCCTCGGGGAAAATCCGCGCCGACGTCGACGCTTCCGATGTGATGCACGCGCTGGGCGGCATCTACTCAGCGCCGAACACGCCGGATTGGCGAGAACGGTCGGGGCGGCTGGTGAAGCTTTTGATGGATGGGTTGCGGTTCGGGGCGAGGGGCTGAGGCGCCTCAGCTGCCGGCGGCGCCAGCTCCACCCCGACTGGCATTCCCCAACCCACGGCCTACATAGTCGGCACCACCCTCCCTCCCAAAAGGATTCCCCCATGTCCGAACAGCTCACATTGAACGACGGCGCCGCCATCCCCCAGATCGGGCTCGGTGTGTGGCAGGTCGATCCCGACATCACCGCCAAGGTCGTTCGCTGGGGCGTCGGGGCCGGCTACAGGCTGATCGATACCGCCGAGGGTTATCGCAACGAGGAAGGCGTCGGCGAGGCGATCCGCGCCGCCGGCGTGCCGCGATCCGAACTCTTCATCACCTCCAAGCTGCGCAACGGCGCGCATCAGCGTGACGCAGCGCTGCGCGCCTTCGACGATACGATGCAAAAGCTCGGCATCAACAAGATCGACCTCTTTCTCATCCACTGGCCGGTGCCCAGCCAGAACAAATATGTCGAGGCCTGGAAGACGCTGGTCGAGCTGCAGAAGGCCGGCCGGATAAAATCGGTCGGCGTGTCGAACTTCAACCAGGAGCATCTGGAGCGCATCATCGGCGAGACCGGCGTGACGCCGGTCGTCAACCAGATCGAACTGCACCCGCGCTTCCAGCAGCGCGACAAGCGCGAGTTCCACGAGAAGCACAACATCCATATCGAGAGCTGGAGCCCGCTGGGCAGCGGCCGGCTGCTGGCCGATCCGACGCTGGAGAAGATCGCGGAGAAGCACGGCAAGTCGGTGGCGCAGGTCATCATCCGCTGGCATTTGCAGGAAGGGCTGATCGTCATCCCGAAGTCGATCCACCAGGAGCGTATCGCCGGCAATTTCGACGTCTTCGGTTTCGAGTTGGACGCGGACGACATGCAGACCGTTCACGGTCTGGATTCGGCCGACGGCCGGACGGGACCCGATCCGGCCACGGCGGCGTTCTTGTTCTGAGGCGCTGCGCCCCTTTGAGCAGTTCTGCCGACGACATGCCGCCGCTCATCCGGTGAGCGCAGAGATGGTCTTTCGGGACGTCAATCCGGCGACGAAGCTTCGTATCTCGTCAACCAGGCGGTCGCAATCTTCACCCCAGATCACGTGGTCTCTGCCGGCCAGCTCGACGTATCTGGCGCCTTGGATGTGGGTTGCCAAATAGCGCCCTTCCTCTGGGCGTACCCAACGGTCGTCCGTCCTCTGCACGACCAGCGTCGGGACGCGGATCGCCGGCAGGATGTCGCGAACGTCGACTTCGGTACCCCAGCGCCAGAGCGCGATTGCATCGGCGGGCGAGGCCGAATTCCGGAGATAGGCGGCGAACCATTCGCGTTCGACCATGTTTTCGGTCAGGCTCGGCGCTGCATTGCTCATGTCGGCGGGCTTGCCCCATTGCCGCTCCATGGCCGCTACATCGTCGTCCACCTGCGCTACAGTTCTTGCCCAGGGATACTCTTTTGACCAAGTGCCCTTGGCGTAGGTTCCGTTAAGCACCAGCGCGGACGTACGCTCGGGATAGGTGGTGGCGAAAAGCATGCACATCGGACCGCCCTCCGAGCTGCCGAACAACACCGCTCGCGTGGAGCCGACTGCGTCCAGTACCGCACGCACATCCTCCATGCGCTCTTCCAGCGTCGGCAGGCCGACATTGCGGTCGGATAGACCGGTGCCGCGTTTGTCGAATCGGATCAGCCGTGAAAAGGTGCCGAGCCGCTTGAGCACATGCGCGAAGCGCGGCGAGCCCCAGGCAAGGTCGAGATTGGAGACCCAACCGGGCACGTATATGAGGTCAATCAGCCCTTCGCCGGTCACCTGATAGGCAATGTTGATTCCTGCCGATTTGACGTAATGGGTGGTCGGTGGCATCGGCTCGCCGCCGGAAAGGCTCCCACCGGCATTTGCCCCCGAACCGGCCGCCGGCTCGGCGGCCGCAACCGGACGCTTCGAGTAGGGCGATGAACTCATCCGGCGTGTCCGCAGAGCCTCGTACAGTTGGCGCGTTTCCAGTTCTGGCGGCAGCCCGAGATCTCTCTCCAGCGCATCACGGCAGAGCTCATACTGTTTAAGAGCAAGGTTGATGCGGCCCTGCGCGGCATAGGCTCTCATCAATGCCCGGTGGATATCTTCGCGCAGAGGCTCCATTGCGAGCAGTCGCGCAGCCGTGCGCGCACAGGATGAAAGGTCGTTCGAGGCGCTGTAATGCGCCACCAGCCTGTCCAGCGCTGCAACCGCGATCGTTCTCAGGCGCTCGCGTTCAACCCGAAGCCAGTCCTCGAACGGCTCCTCTTTCAAGCCAAGACCGTCGAGCAGCTCGCCGCGGTAGACGGCGAGTGCCTGCTCGAGGTGTTCGGGCGACGATCCTGTCGCAAGCGTCTCGAACCGGGCGACATCGAAGTCGATCTCGTCGAGATACAGGGCGACACTGGCGCCGTCCGTCACAAACCGTCCGCTGCCGCACTTGTGCATGGCCTTTCGGATGGCCGAAACGGCTTGCCTGAGGCTCATCCGGGCCTGGGTTTCGCCATTCAAGCTCCAGAGCAGGGCGGCCAGCTTCTCGCGCGATTGTGCCTGTCCGGCTTGCAGAGCGAGATAGGCCATCATCGCCCGCGCCTTGCGGCTCAAGGTTGGAGTAGCCGCGCCAGTACCGGCGAGACCAAATCCGCCCAGAAGATAAAGATGAGGCCCTATCATTGGGTTCGGCCCCGGCCACGGTTATGGCAATTCTTTCGCTTCGCCCCTGCTAATTCAACCGCTATCTGTCCCAAGCGGTCTTTTTCACGTTTCGATCACGCTGCCTTCTCCAGCTTTATCACGGTCGCGCCAGAGAGTTGGCCGAACCTGAAACGTGGGAGAACCTCAATGCTGCCATTCAGCCCGACCGACTGGCCCTTCCGGCAAGATGACGGTTTCTACCGGCCCCAAGGCAACCCACCCGCAATCTTTCGTCACGACATCGCCCAGGCGCGGTACTTGGAGCGGCAGCTAGCTCAACGGTTTCCCGGCGCTCCCAGAATAAGTCTGCCAATGCTCGTGAGCCGGCTTCTTGCCTTGGCGGCGTCGGCCCGCGCAGCGCTCTCTCGCCGGCGTGCCGGGCGAGGACCCGCCTCGTTTCGGCTTTGAAAGCCTGCCTTCCGATCCACGGCGGGCTTCACCCTAGATCCCGTCTCCGTCCACCAGCGGCACGTCCTCGCCCTCCCATGGGCTCGGCATCGACCCGCGTCCTGCGGTCGGCAGCGGCATCCAGCATCTGAGCTCCGGCTCGGCATATTCGACGATGCGGCCGGGCGAGGAGTCCGACGCCCGCCAGCCTTCCTCGCCGAACTGGTCGGCGCGCGACCAGTAGGCCATGTCGACCTCGGCCGGCCCCTGTTCGGAGGAGCGCACCGTCACCAGGATGCGGCTGCCGTCCCGCGGCGCGCTCGCCATGTTGCGCCACTGTTCGGTCTCGTCCATGCGATCTCCTCCTGCTGAACCAATTCCAGAAAAACCGGCCGTCGCAATAGTCGCTGCCCGCCGGGAAGGGGTCAACCCGAACTTGGAGCGCGACAGGCTTTTCATTCACAACTAATATGTCATTGGCCGCAATCGGACAGACGACGATGGATGAAGGATTGCTGTCTCCAGTGACCCGGCTCGGGCCGGTCCATCTCAGGGTGACCGACATGCCGGCGGCCTTGAATGTCTGGCGCGACGCGCTCGGGTTGGCGCTGCTTGGCGAGGACGCCACCATGGCGGAGCTTGGCGCCGGCGGCCGGACGCTGATCGTGCTCCATGCCGGAGCGGAGGCACCACTGCCGCAGAAGTCGCGCGATCTCTTTCACGTCGCCATCCATATCACCAGCCGCCGCGATCTCGCGCATACAGCCGCCCGCCTCAAAGCATCTGGCTTACGGTCCAGCGCCCAGGATCACCTGATTTCGGAATCGCTCTATGTCTCCGATCCCTCCGGTAACGGCATCGAGATCTGCTTCGACACGCCGGAGCGCTTGCTGCGTCGCGAAATGTCGCCCAACGGCCGCGTGACGCTGATTGCCACCGACGGCAGCGCGCATTCGGGGCTCGAGCCGCTGGACGTGTCGGGCCTGCTGCGCGACCTCGGCAACTCCGGCCATATCGAGCCGAGGATGGCGCAGGATGCCTTTATCGGCCACATCCATTTGCGCGCCCGCGCGCCCGAGATGCTGATGAAATTCTATCTCGGCGTGCTCGGCTTCCGGCCGCATATCCAGTCCCGGACCTTCGGCATGTTCGACTGCGGCACGGAGCGCCGCGCCCATATGGTGGCCTTCAACATCTGGGCGCGCGACGAGCTGCGCGAGCCGCCGCCGGGTGCAGCCGGCCTCGACCATTTCACCATCGAGCTTGGCTCGGCGCAGGAGCTCGCCGCCGTGGAGCGCAGGCTCGAAGCGGCCGACATACCGGTGAAAAGGGACGGTCGCGTTATCTCGACCGCCGATCCGGAAGGCAACCGCCTGCGGCTCGTGGTCCAGGGAGATTGATCGTAGCCGCTGGAAGACGTGGAGAAGTGGAGGAGGGGAAATGTCGCTCAAGGTGATTGGAACCGGCTTTGGCCGGACCGGGACGGATTCGATGCGTGAGGCGCTTACCATGCTCGGTTTCGGCCCTTGCCATCATATGTCGGAGGTGATGGCGCATGAGGAGCAGAAGGCGCTCTGGCGGGCGCTGGCCAAGGGCGCCGCGCCCGACTGGGATAGGCTCTTTGCCGGTTATAAATCCTGCGTCGACTGGCCCTCGGCGCATTACTGGCGCGAGCTGATCGAAATCTATCCCCAGGCGCGCGTCATCCTGACCTGGCGCTCGCCCGAAAGCTGGTGGGAGAGTTTCGAAAAGACGCTCCTGCCCGCCATCGCCGGCAGCACGGACCATGACTCGCTCGGCGTCTCGCTCGTTTCGAAACAGGTTTTTGACGGCCGCCCGCAGGATCGCGCCCACGCGATCGCGATCTATCGGGACAATGTCGAGGCGGTGCTGAATACCGTGCCGGCCGAACGTCTGCTGGTCCACAAGCTCGGCGACGGCTGGGCGCCGCTTTGCGCCCATCTAGGCATTCCCGTGCCGGACGAACCCTATCCCAGCCGCAACTCGACCCAGGAGTTTCGGACGGCGCTGTCGCTGAATTAGACGAGTTCGGGTCGATGAATACAGGCATCCGAACTTTCCGGTCGCTCATCGCATCCTGTCCCTTGTGATATGATCAGGAAAGGGGATCAGGCCATGGGGCAAGCCAGTTTTGATCGCGGTCGAGGCCAGCCCGATGCGCCGCTGGTGATGGCTGCGCGCTTCGGCGAGGCGAACGGTTTCGGCCTGTTGTTCGAGCGCTACCGTCCGCAACTCCATGCCATGGCCCTGTCGATGCTGGGCTACACCGGCGATGCCGAGGACGCGGTCCACGACACGTTCCTCACCGCGCTCGTCCGGCTGGACGGCCTTCGCGATCCCGCCGCCGTCGGCGGCTGGCTGCATTCGATTCTCAGGAACCATTGCCTGATGGCGCTGCGACGGCGCCGGCCCTGTGCCGGACCCGCCGAAACCGAGCGCGCATTCCGCGAGCTTGCCGACGAGGAACGCATCGAGAGCCGCATCGAAAGCCGCGACCTGCGCGACTGGGTGTGGGCTGCGCTGGCGCATCTGCCGGAAATGCAACGCGCTACCGTGATGCTGCGCTATTTCGGCAGCTCGCCGGGCTACGAGGAGATATCGACCGTTCTGGGCGTGCCGGTGGGCACAGTGCGCAGCCGGCTGGCTGACGCCAAGATCAGGCTTTCGGAGCTGCTGCTTGCATCGGCCGGCCTGCCCGACAGGGAGCATCAGAAGCTGGTGGCGGAGCGGCTGGCTTTCTACACCGAGGAATACCGCTCGCTGCAGCGCGGCGGCAAGGAGCGTGTGCTTTCCCACTATGCCGAGGAGCTCGACATCGCCTTCGCCGGCGGGCCGCGCGGCATTGGGCGCCATCTGTTCGGCGAGGCCATCGACGAGGATGTCGGCGCCGGGGTTCGCCATGAGCCGGTGCGGGCGCTGGTCAGCGCCAACGTCACCGTGCTCGAGGGCGATTTCGTCAACCCACCCGAGAACCCGTTCCATTGCCCGCCAAGCTTCGCCATCGTTTTGATCCACGGCGAGCGCCAGGTGCGCATGATGCGCGTCCACACCTGCGAACGGCCGCCGCGCCTCGAGGAATGACATCTTCGTGAAGTTCGCCGGCCCAGCGAACTTTTCGATCCGCCCCATCATCCTGTCTAGGTCACGCGGCCGATTGCCGGCGCGTCAACCACAGCAAGGAGGAATTCCGATGTTTGCCTTTCTCGCAGTCAGATTGAGCCGCGCCGTCGTTCTGGGCTCGCTTGCCATGCTCGCGACGCCGTTGCTTGCCAATGCCGACGATTACGATGCGACGCTGACGGACATCCAGTCGACGATGGGCGGCGTGCCGAGCTTCGTGAAACAGTTCCCGAAAGCCGGTCTGCCCGGCGCATGGGCCGAGGTCAAGGCCATCGAGCTCAGCGACAAGACGGCGCTGCCGCCGAAGGTCAAGTCGCTGATCTCGCTGGCGGTCGCGGCGCAGATTCCCTGCAGCTACTGCATCTGGTCGGACACGCAGGACGCCAAGCGCGCCGGCGCCACCGACGAGGAGATCCAGGAAGCCGTCGCCATGGCGGCTCTGACCCGCCACTGGAGCACCATCTTCAACGGCATGCAGGTCGACTTCGAGCAGTTCAAGAAGGAGATGGGCGGGCAGTGAGACGGTAAGGGGTTGAGGGACTGGGGCAGCAGGGAAATCTGCAGGCTATCGCTTCCTGCTGCCTTACTCCCCCAACACAGGGAGAACATTCACATGACCGCCACTCTTGCCACCGACACCACCTTCCTGACCGCCACCCAACTGGCGGCGGCGATCCGCGAGCGGAGCGTGAGCGCAAGCGAGGCGATGGAGGCGCAGCTGGAGCGGATCGCCGCCGTCAATCCGCTCCTCAATGCCATTATCACCCTCGACGAGAAGGCCGCGCGCGACGGCGCCAGGGCAGCCGACGAAGCCATTGCGCGCGGCAAGACCGTCGGGCCGCTGCACGGCGTGCCGATTACGCTAAAGGACGGCCACGCCACCGCCGGCATGCGCACCACGATCGGCCTGAGGGCCTGGGCCGACCATGTACCGACGGTTGACAGCACCATTGCCGCGCGCCTGCGCAAGGCCGGCGCCATCATCATCGGCAAGACTAATGTGCCGCCGAGACTGCGCGACCTGCAGACCGTTAACCCGATCTTCGGCCGCACGGGCAACCCCTGGGATGTCACGCGCACGCCGGGTGGTTCCAGTGGCGGCGCGGCGGCAGCGGTAGCCGCGGGGCTCGCTCCGCTGGAGATCGGCAGCGACGCCGGCGGCTCGATCCGCGTGCCGGCGCATCTGTGCGGCGTCTATGGCTTCAAGCCGACGCAGGCAACTGTGCCGATCACCGGCAGCTATGCAGATCCCCCCGACATACCGCGCAGCTTCCGATTGCTGTTCGACATAGGGCCCCTTGCACGTGGCGTCGACGACCTCATCCTTGCCCACCGCGTTATCGCCGGCGCCGACGGCCTCGACACCGAAGTGCCGCCGGTGGCGACGGACGAGGAGCCGGAGCCGCCGCTCGACCGGCTGCGCATAGCCTTCGCGCCGGAATTCCCCGGCGTGCCGACCGCTCGCGATATCGCCGATGCGATTGCCGGTCTTGCCAGCGCGATCGACGCCAGCGGCGCACGGGTCGGTCAGGCCCTGCCGTCACATGATTTCGCCGCCGAGCGGGCGCTGTTTTCGGACTTCATCACCTGGTATTCGCAGGCCTTCCAGCCGCCGCTGGAAAACTCGCCCACGCTGTCGACCTATCTCGAGGCGCTCAATCAGAGGGACGAATTCATCTACGCGTGGGAGCGCTTGTTCGGCGATTGGGACGTGCTCGTCTGTCCGGCGATGATGTGCACTGCTTTTCGCCACCGGGAGATGGGAATGCCGATTCCGGTCGATGGTGTCGAGACGCCCTATTGGAGCGCGCTCAGCCACGCCTGTCGCTTCAACCTGACAGGTCATCCGGCCGTCGTCATTCCGATCGGCCTCGACCGAGAAGGCCTGCCGATCGGCGCCCAGCTCGTCGGCCGCCGCCATTCGGACATGAAGCTGCTGGCGGCCGCCAAGGCGCTGTCGCGCCTGACCGACGGCTTTGTCAGGCCGCCGGGATTGTGATCGCGCGGCACGCTCCAGCAAGCATGGCTGAAATCCTTGGCGCGCCGCTGTTTCACACATGCACGTCGCCGAAGGACAGCTCGCCGTCATCGGCGCGGACCAGGAACGCGGCGGCAAGCAGCGCGAGATAGCAGGCGGCCACCCCGCACACGACGACGACGCCAGGGATGGGGCCCAGTGTCGCTACCCGGAACGTGTCCACGAGCGAGGCACCGAAGCCGATCGGAGAGCCTTCGCGCGACAGGCTCGGCGTGGTGATCTTCAGGATCCAGGCTAGCAGCAGGATCGTGTACATGAAGATGTAGTTGCGGCGCAGCCGCCTGATCAGCGCCGCGCGCTGCGAGATCAGGAAACGCGGCGAGCGCAGGCCTTCGCCGAGGATGGCGAGCCAATTGGAGGCATAGTCGGGCTGCGGCGAAAAGATCTGGGCGAAGTAATAGCGCTCGAACTGCCGCACGCGGGCGCGGTAGACGTCGAAAAAGCGGTAGCGCCGCGCCTCGATCCACAAAAGCAGGGTGATCAAAAGCATGGCGAACAAAAGCACGCCGTGATGCGCGCTGGGCGTCGACAGCGACACCGACAGCATCGCCGCCACCACGGTGATCGCCCAGTTGCTGGTGCGGTCGAGCCGGTCGCGCCAGCCCGCCATGCGCGCGATCTCGGCGCGATGGAAATGCGACAGCGTCGTGGTGAATTCGGGAGAACTAAGCTTCAGCGCCAGCGTATCGGAAGCGCGCGGCGGCGCGGCCGCTTCGGTTGATTTTGCTGGCGCGGCCGCCTCTGTCGGCCAAGCCGCGTCGGTTGGTTTTGCGGCCCTTGTCTGGGACATCCCTCTGCCATGCGCCTCCCGCCGCCATGGCCGGCCGGCCCGAGATCGGCCGGCCATACCCAATCCTCATAACGTGCGGCCGGCCAGAATGTTCCCGCCTTTTCAGGCGGATAAGTCAGGATGCAAGCGGGGGAAGACCACCATTCGCGCGCCGCGGAAAGGGCAGCACATCGGCTATCGGCCTGGCATGCTGGGCTGCTGCCACCGCCTCGATCACAAGGTCGAGCGCCGCAAGCGCCGCGCGGCTCGTTTCATCGTCGCCACGCAGGTAATGGCAGGCCCGGTCAAGGTGCAGGTGGGCGGCGGCAAAGTCGCTTTTCATTAGCTTCTCCTTATTGCCCGCCACGGCGCGACCATCGCCGAGTCGCTTTACCGGGAAGCAAAGATCGGCGGCGGCATTTGAATAGAATTGTAGGAAACGGCGCCCGAACTGCTGATCTCCCCCCTTGTGGAGGGCAGAGGGGCGCCGTCTTGCTGCATGTCGCACGCCGGACCTGCAGATGTTAACGCTTCTGGCTGTGAAGCCGCGTTCCTTCGCGCCCCCCTCTGTCCTGCCGGACATCTCCCCCACGAGGGGGGAGATTGGCAGCTCCGACGCCGTGCAACCGAACCACCGGCCAAACCGTTATGACGCGAAATCGAGGGGAGACAGCTTGTCCAAAATACTCAATCGGCGCCGGTCGGTCGTGTTAGCCGCCGCTGCGCTTCTGCTGATGCCCGTCGTCGCCTTCGCCGCCGAGAAGACCGGCATGTCCTCGGAAGGCATTTTCGTCGCCGAACTCATCCTGCTCCTTGTCGTCGGTCGCGGCATCGGCGAGGTTCTGGAAATACTGGGCCAGCCGGCGGTGATGGGACAGCTGATCGGCGGCATCCTGCTTGGGCCTTCGCTGCTTGGCTGGGTCTGGCCGGCGGCCGAGCGGCTGGTCTTTGCCGGTGACGCCTCGCAAAAGTCGATGATCAACGCCATCGCCCAACTCGGCGTCTTGATGCTGCTCCTGCTCACCGGCATGGAGACCGATTTGAGGTTGGTGCGCCGCGTCGGCCGCGCCTGCTTTTCCATCTCGGCCGCGGGCGTGGCCATGCCTTTCGCGCTCGGCTTCGTCGCCGCCCAGTTCATGCCGGCCACGCTGCTTGCCGCCGGCAGCGAGCGCATCGTCGCCGGGCTGTTCCTCGGCACCGCGCTCTCCATATCCTCGGTCAAGATCGTCGCCATGGTGGTGCGCGACATGAACTTCATGCGCCGCGACCTCGGCCAGATCATCGTCTCCTCGGCCATCATCGAGGACACGATCGGCTGGGTGATCATCGCCATCACCATCGGCATCGCCACCAAGGGGCGCATCGAGATCGGCAGCCTGGCCTTCACCATCGCCGGCGTCGCCGCCTTCATGGCGTTTTCCTTCACGCTAGGGCGCCGCATCGTCTTCGACGCCATCCGCTGGACAAACGATACTTTCCGCTCGGAATACGCGGTCGTCACCGTCATCCTCGCCATCATGGGCGCCATGGCTTTGATCACCGACCTGATCGGCGTGCACACCGTGCTCGGCGCCTTCGTCGCCGGCATTTTGGTGGGCGAGTCGCCCATCTTGTCGCGCCACATCGAAGGGCAGTTGCGCGGCATCATCACCGCGCTGTTCATGCCGGTCTTCTTCGGCGTCGCCGGCCTGTCGGCCGATCTCACCGTGCTTATCGATCCGCAGCTCGCGCTACTCACCGTGGCGCTGGTGGTGATCGCCTCGATCGGCAAGTTCGGCGGCGCCTTCATTGGCGCGGAAGTCGCCGGCATGAGCCGCGCCGAAGGCATCGCTGTCGGCTGCGGCATGAATGCGCGAGGTTCCACGGAGGTCATCGTCGCTTCGATCGGCCTGTCGATGGGCGTACTTTCGCATAACCTCTTCACCATGATCGTCACCATGGCGGTCATCACCACTTTGATCATGCCGCCGACCTTGCGCTGGGCGTTGCGTCGCCTGCCGATCGGCGAGAAGGAAAAGAAGCGGCTGGAGCGCGAGGAGGTCGACCAGCGCGGATTCGTCGCCGGTCTGGAGCGGCTTCTGGTGGTGGTCGACGAGGGCGTCGTCGGCCGCTTCGCCGCCTATCTTGCCGGCGTCATCGGCGCCGGCAAGCCGACGACGGTGCTGCATTCCAGCGGCGAGATCGATGCCGAGCCGACCGAGGGGCTGCATCTGGAGGAGATCGAGAAGGGTGCGGAGGACAGCCGCGAGGCGGCGAAAAAGGGCGACGAGACGCCGGCGCGCGAAGCGCCGGTCACCCGCCGCCAGCACGAGGTGCTTTCGGCCGAGGCGGTCGCCAAGGAGGCGCGCAAGGGCTACGGCATGCTGCTCGTCGGCCTCGGCCGCGCGGTCACCCCCAAGGGCGGCTTCTCGCATCGGCTGAATGAAGTCGCCGGCGCATTTGACGGGCCGCTCTGCCTGGTGTTGAAGCCGGCGGCCGCTGGCCGCCAGATGCCTCGGCTCGGCCCGGGATCCGGCAAGATACTGGTGCCTGTCAACGGCACGGCGGTTGCGCGCCGAGGCGCCGAACTGGCTTTGGCCATCGCCGCCGTCACCGGCGCGCCGGTCAAGATGCTCTATGTCGCCAGGGTCGGCCGCGACGAGCCGCGCGACACGGTCTCGCATCGCCGCCGAGAAGCGGTGTTGAAGGACATCGTGGCCCTTGCCGACCGCTACGGCGTCGAGATCGAGACGGCAATCCGCTCGCGGGCCGCCGCCGCCGATGCCATCGCCCGCCAGGCCGGCCGCAGCGTGGCGTTGATCGTCATGGGCGTGGCGCGGCGCCAGGGCGAGGAGCTGATTTTCGGCGAGACGACGACGGCCGTCCTGCGCCGCGGCCCATGCCCGGTGGTGCTGATCTCCGACGAGCGGGTGAAACGCGACGAGAGCGACCGCGAGGCCGTACGCACGGGGACTGGGGCAGGGTGATTGGCCGATCTCCCCCGCAGGGAGGGGATTACTCGCTCCCTCGGCGTCGCCTCGTCCTCACTTGCCTTCGAAGAACGCGTGGATCGCCGCTTCCAGTTTCTCGATGAGCTCGCCGTTGCGGGTGCTGCCGGCCCAGATCAGGGCGTTGAGCCGCATGTCCTTGTTGAGGAAGTTTACCTTCCTGGACTCGAGCAGATAGTCAGCGACCGCAAAGTGCCGCCCCTTGATGGCTTCGATGAGGGCGCTGTTGCGTCCAGTCTTGTCGGCCGCATTGACGTCCGCGCCGTGCTCGACCAGCAGCTTGACGGCATCGAGATGTCCGTTCCTTGCCGCTTCGATGAGCGCCGTCCTGCCGTAATAGTCGGCACGGGCATCGATATCGATACGGGGATGGGCCGCCAGCGCCTGGATGCAGGCGTAATGGCCCTTGGCCGCCGCCAGGCTCAAGGGCGTGCTCTTCCATTTGTTCCTGGAATTGACGTCGATTGCCGGATCCGCGATCAGCGTCATGAGCGCCGCGATGCGGGCATTATGGGCGGCAAGATGCAGCGCCGACCAGCCGTCTTCGTCGGCCTGGGTGATGTCGGCGCCTGCCGCGAGTTCCGCCCGAACGGCTTCGGTGTCGCCCTTCTCCGCCGCGATCAGCAGGTTGGACCACCCCCTGGCGTCGTCGGCTTCCACGCTTGCGCTCACTGCGATGCTCTCCGGACCACGATCGCGCCGAAACCACTGGATATTCGTCGGCCGGCGCTCACCGATCGCGGCTTTTACGGAGCGTTTCACACTCACCGGCGTCCGGCAACGGATTTCGAGCCGGTGCAACTGCCAATCTCCCCTACAAGGGGGCACAAGGGGGGGAGATCAGCAGTTTCCTCACGCCATCTGCAGCTTCTGCCGACTGGGCTGCGGCGGGAAGGCGATGGCGATGCCGGCCGCGCCCAGCCCGATCAGTGCCGAGCCGATGAACAGCCAGTGATAGCTGGCGGTGGCGTCGTAGATCATGCCGCCGGCCAGCGGCCCCAGCGACATGCCGAGGCTGGAGAGCATCGTGGCCGCGCCGAGGATGGTGCCGATGATGCGCAGGCCGAAATATTCGCGCGCCAGCACAGCGTAAAGCGGCATCACGCCGCCATAGGTGGCGCCGAAGATGACGGCCAGAAGGTAGAACTGGTCGAGCTGGCCGACGGTGAGATAAGCGGCGATCACCAGCCCCTGGATGGCGAGCCCGGCGACCAGCACCGGCTTCACGCCCAGCCGGTCGCCGAGCACGCCATAGAGAATGCGCCCGCCAAGGCCGGCGAGCCCCTCGACGCTGTAGATCGATACGGCCGCCATCGGCGCCACGCCGCAGGACATGGCATAGCTCACCATGTGGAAGATCGGGCCCGAATGCGCTGCGCAGCAGGCGAAGAAGGTCAAGCCCAGCACGATGAATTGCGGCGAGCGCAGCGCCTGGCCGACGCTCATGCCGGGATCGTCGGCGGCGGGCGCCGGCGTCCCATCGGCGGTAGTGATTGCCGCCGCGGGTTGGCGCACCAGGAAGACGGCGGGCAAGAGCAGCACCCAGGCCATGATGCCGATATCGAACATGGCGGTGCGCCAATCATAGGCCGTGATCAGCCAGCGCGCGAAGGGCGAGATGGTCATCGGCGCGACGCCCATGCCGGCCGAGACCAGCGAGACGGCCAGGCTGCGGTTGGTGTCGAACCAGGCGGTGGTGAGCGCGATCATCGGCGCGAAGAAGGCGCTGGCCGCAAGGCCCACGATCACGCCATAGCTGAGCTGGAAGACCAACAGCGAATTGGCGCGGCTCGCCACCACCAGCGACAGGCCGAGCAGCACCGCGCCCGCAAGCACCACGGGCCGCGCGCCGACCCGGTCATAGATCGCGCCCCAGGCGAAGCCGCCGAGGCCCATCACCAGGAAGTTCAAGGTCATGGCGCTGGAAATGCCGGTGCGCGACCAGTTCGTGTCGAGCGACATCGGCTCCAGAAAGATCGCCAGCGAAAACATGGCGCCGAGCGCCACGCAGGTCATCAGCGCGCCCGCCGCGACGATGACCCAACGATAGGAATGGTTCATGGTTCTGCTCCCATGCCGAAAGGCATCCTGTTTGATGCGGCACGGTTTTTCCAGTCCACCGGGCCGTTTGCGTCCGAAGGACGCCAGGGCGGGAGCCGATCCTACAATCTGGTTGCATTTTTTATCCGGATTTTTGGCGCCCAAGAGAGTGGAAAGGCGCCGACGAGGAAAGTCAGCGCTCTGCGAAATCCCCCTCTCTGGCATTTTCCAAGCACTTGCTTGGGGACAAGTCCGCTCGCAAATGCCGGAAAATGCTATCTCCCCCCTCGTGCGGGAGATGTTCGGCAGGACCGAGGGGGCGCTGTCCCGCCAGCGTCTCCAACTGTCAGCAGCCTGCAGACCCCCGCGTTGACCGCACAGCAGGCGCTTCTAGATTGAGCCGCAGCATTCAGAAGGAGGCGTCACCCATGGAACTCTATCGCGGCCGGCTCATCGACCATCTGCACCTGGTGGTGCGCGACCTTGAGGCCAGCCGGCATTTCTATGGCGCGGTGCTTGAGGTGCTGGGCATCCCGATCGGCGGCGAAGCCGAGGATTACTTCTGGGTGGACGAGCTGTTCATTTCCGGCATCGACAGCCGCGCGTCGCGCGGCGCGCTCACCGGCCGCCACCATTTCGCTTTCCAGGCCAAGGACCGCGCCATGGTCGACGCTTTCTACCAGGCGGGGCTCGCCGCCGGCGGCAAGGACAATGGCGCGCCGGGCGAACGCCACTACCATCCCGGCTACTACGCCTGCTTCCTGCTCGACCCCGACGGCAACAACATCGAGGCGGTGTTCCACGGCGAAGCGAAGCGAAGTGCTGCGGCGGTGGAGATCAGTTTTTAGGCGCGGCGCCCAGAAACGCCGCGATCAGCTTCAGCATGTTGCCGTCCCGCCCGAACTCGACCTTGTCGAAGTCGCGGCTGTCCTGGCGCTGCGCCTTGGAGAGCTGGTCGAGATAGGCCGTCAGTTCCGCCCTGACCTTCTTGCAGCCGGGATCGTTCTGGGCGGTAAGGCCAGTGCTGAAGGCGACGATCTTGTCCACCATGTCGACGATGCCGGCGCCGTGCACCTTCTCATGCGCGATCAGCCCGGCGGCGAAGGCGTCCCAGCGCCCCTGCAAGGCTGAGCCAAGCTTTCCCGCCGGCTTGGGCAGCGTGTAGGTGATGATCAGCTTCGGCCGCGCCGTCTTCAGCACGCAAGCATTGCCTTGCGGCTGGTAGTCGCGCTGCCAGGTCAGCTTGAAGAAAGTATGCGCGATCACGCGCCGCGCGTTGCCGGCCGAATCTTTGCCGATCACCGGCCCTTTCTCCCCGATCGAGAGATAAAGCTGTTCGGCGCTCTGGCCTGAGACGGCATAGGTCTCGATTTTCTCGACGGGTTTCCAGTCGGCGAGCGCCGGCGTGGACGAAAGCAGGGCGGCGAGGAGGAGGGCGGGCTTCATCGGGCGAGCCATAGCATCGCGCCTCGTTCTGGAGAAGCCGGCCCGCGGATTTTTGGAACCCGCTTCGCCGGTCGCTCGTTTCCTTGGGCAATCATCCCGACCATGGGGGAGGACAAGATGACCCGCAACGATATCATCTCCGTGCTTGGACCGGTCGACGAGGCCGTCATCGCCGACATCGCGCTGACCGGCGCCAGCCTTGAGGAACTGCGCGAGGCCTTCGCCTGGATCGGCGCCGACGAGGCGCTGGTCAACGAGGGCCACGCCATGCCCGGCGTC
Organism: Mesorhizobium sp. B2-8-5; assembly: GCF_006440675.2. Taxonomy (NCBI): domain Bacteria; kingdom Pseudomonadati; phylum Pseudomonadota; class Alphaproteobacteria; order Hyphomicrobiales; family Phyllobacteriaceae; genus Mesorhizobium; species Mesorhizobium sp. B2-8-5. The sequence continues at coordinate 4,989,925 of NZ_CP083951.1, read as the reverse complement.
CGCGTGGCGAAACTGATCGAAATCCTCGACCCTCCCGAGGACGAGCCCGAGACGCCGGGCGCGATAGAGTAGGGCAGCGACGCTTTATCTCCCCCACTTGCGTACCCTCGATGGGGAGATAGGCGGCGTGCCGCCCCTCTAGGTATTCTCACCTACTTGTCCCTCTGCTCCTCTCGTCATAGCCTGCGTCGCCTGGGCGGGAGGAGAGGTTCTTGGACACCAATGTCGTCATCGTCGGCGCCGGCCCTGCCGGGCTCGCCGTCGCGGCCTGCCTCAAACAGGCGGGGCAGGATTTCGTCATTCTGGAAAAGGCCAGTGAGGTTGCACCGGCCTGGCGGCGGCATTACCGGCGGCTGCATCTGCACACGGTGAAATCCTTCTCCTCGCTGCCCTTCGTGCCGTTCCCGAAAAGCCATCCGCGCTACGTGCCGCGCGAAAAAGTGGTCGATTATCTCGACGCTTATGCCGGGCGTTTCGGGCTCAAGCCGCGCTTCGGCGTCACCGTCAAATCGGTCCACCGCGAAGGCGAGCGCCTGCTGGTCCAGACCAATGCCGGGCTGTTCGATGCACGCAAAGTGGTGGTGGCCACCGGCAACAATGCCGAGCCCATCACGCCACGCTTCCCCGGCATCGAGGCCTTCAAGGGCAAGGTGCTGCACAGCGCCGCCTATACTGAGGCCGCGCCTTACGTCGGCAAGGACGTGCTGGTCGTCGGCATGGGCAATACGGGCGCGGAAATCGCGCTCGACCTCGCCGAAAGCGGCGCCAGGCCCACCATCTCGGTGCGCAAGGGCGTCCACATTGTGCCGCGCCAGCTGTTCGGCGTGCCGATCCAGATGGTGGGCATCGCCAGCCGGCCGATGCCGCAGGCGCTGAACGACTGGATGTTTCCGAAAATCCTCGATCTGGCGCTGGGCAAGCTGGAGAGATACGGCATCGTGCGGCCGAAACAGGGCATCCTGCAAGGGATCGAAGCCGGCCGCATTCCGGTGATCGATGTCGGCACGGTGGCGGCGATCAAGGCCGGCCGGATCGGCATCGCGCCGGATATCGCAAGCTTCACCGCCGACGGCGTGAAGTTCGTCGATCGCGTTGAGAAGAAATTCGACGCGGCGATTTTCGCCACGGGCTACCGCCCGGCCTATGACGGCTTCCTCCCGGCGGAGCTCAGGCCGGACAAGAGCGGCGTGAATGCTCGCGCGACGGAGCTCGGCGTCTATCTCGTCGGTTTCTATAACCCGGTCACCGGCCTGCTGCGCGAGATCGGCATCGAGGCGAAGGCGGTGGCGAAGGATATCGCAGGGCAGTGAGGGCGAAGCGTCGAAGCTGCTGGTCTGCCTGCTCGAGGTTGAGATGAGGCGCCTGAATCGGGTGGCTCTCACATCGCCCTCCATGCGAAGCCATCCCATCACACCGAGGACCGCTCAATGCTCACGCTCTACGACTATCTCCCCTCGCAAAATGCCTGGAAGGTTCGCGTCCTGCTCGGCCTGCTCGGTATCGCCTACGAAACCCGTATCGTCTCGATCTTCGAGGGCGAGAGCCACACGGAGGCCTTCCTGAAGCTCAACCCGGCGGGCGCCGTTCCGGTGCTCGCCGTGGAGAATGGCCAGGCGATCGCCGAGTCCAACGCGATCCTCGTCCTCGTTGCGGAAGGCACGTCCTATCTTCCGGTAGACCGGCTTGCCCGCGCCAAGGTGATGCAGTGGCTGTTCTTCGAGCAGTATTATGTCGAGCCGGTCATCGGCTCGCTGCGTTTCTGGACGCTGACCGGCCGCCTGGAGCGCAACCAGGCGCTAGTTGCCGGCAAGCGCGAAGCGGGCGCGCGGGCACTTGGCGCGCTGGAGCGCAGCTTGGTCGACACCCCTTTCCTGGTCGGCGACGCGCTCACCATTGCCGACATTGCTGTCTACGCCTACGCCCACCGCGCAGAAGATTGCGGTTTTGAGCTTGCCGATTATCCGGCGGTCGGTGCCTGGATGGGGCGCGTCAGCGAGGCGATCGGCCCGGACTATCCGGTGCATCCCTACAGCATCGATCCGCATTCGCACGCCTGAGCCACCGGAACACAGCGGCGGGACAGGGCGTTCTCCAAAGGCAGCGTGTCGGGCGTCGCCTCATCGGCACCGCCTGCTTCGCGTCCCAGCCATGGAGATCCGCAATGGTTCGCACCATCGCCGTCGCAATCCTCGCCACTGGCATGATCAGCCTGCCTGCCAAGGCGGCCGAGCAATATTGGGTGGCCCGAGACGCGGTCTCGAAGCAGTGCGAGATCGTGCCGAAGAAGCCCGACGGAACGCTTGTCATCGACCTCGGCAAGAAGAAATACGCCAGCGAGGGTGAGGCGAGGAAGGCGATGGAGGCGATGTCGGACTGCAAGAAGAACTAATGCATGTCGCGCAAAAGTGTGCAGCGGTTTTGCGATAACGACATACATGAAAACAAAGGCTTTAAAGCGCGTCGCCTGAATCCGCTTCAGCGCGACACGCTTTTAGCCGCTGGGATAACGCCTACCGGTCCACAAGAGACATCGTCCGCTCGTTGTAGCGCGGCCCTGACACCTTGTCGGGCGTCAGCGCCATGTCGAGCCCGAGCATCTCGGTGGCGTCGAGCGCGATGTCGGCCGCCGCGACATTCTCTTCCAGATAGGTCCGGCGTTTGGTGCCGGGGATCGGCACGATGTCGATGCCGAAATCGGGGCCTTTGGCGAGCAGCCAGGCGATTGCGATCTGGCCGGGCTTCACCCCCTTGGCGTCGGCGATGTCTCGCACCGTGGCGGCCGCGGCGACATTGGCGTCGAAATTCTCGCCCTGGTAGCGCGGGTCGCCGCGGCGGAAATCGCCTTCGGGATAGTCTTCCGCGCGCCTGACGTCGCCGGCGAGGAAGCCGCGGCCGAGCGGCGCGAACGGCACCAGGCCGATGCCCAGCTCCTTCAGCGCCGGGATGATCTCCGGCTCGAGGTTGCGCTCCCACAGCGAATACTCGCTCTGCAGCGCCGAGACAGGATGCACGGCATGCGCGCGGCGGATGTTGGCGATGCCCGCTTCCGACAGGCCGAAGAAGCGCACCTTGCCCTCGGCCACCAATTCGCCGACCGCGCCCGCGACGTCTTCCATCGGCACCGACGGGTCGACGCGGTGCTGATAAAGCAGGTCGATGCGGTCGGTGGCGAGCCGTTTGAGCGAAGCGTCGACCACCTCGCGTATATGCTCGGGCCGGCTGTCGGTGCCGGACTGCTTGCCGTCGGCGATGCGGAAGCCGAACTTCGTCGCGATCGTCACCTGGTCGCGCCGGCCTTTCAGCGCGCGTCCAAGCAGTTCCTCGTTGACGAACGGCCCATAGACCTCGGCGGTGTCGAGAAAGGTGCAGCCGAGCTCGATCGCCCGGTGCAGCGTCGCGATCGACTCCGCCTCGTCGGCCGGCCCATAGGCCTGGCTCATGCCCATGCAGCCGAGGCCGATGGCCGAGACTTCGAGCCCCTGGCTGCCGAGTTTGTGTTTGCCGAGGCTCATGCGTCTTGCTCCGCCGAATTTTCGATCCGGCTAAATTATAGGGCTGGGCGTGAATGCGTCCAGCGCTGGCCCTATTGACGGCGCAATCGTCGCCATCCTTGCCCGGCGATGACTCCACTGTGGTGACAGCCAATGCGGCACGACAGACTTGTCCTGATATTGCTCTGGCGCGAGCTGGTCGCCGGCCTGCGCGCAACGCCGCGCCGCGATCTCGCCTGGATTGCGCTCGGCGGCGGTGGACTTCTGGCCTATGCGGTTGCGGATATCGTCGTCGCCCTGCATGCCGCGGGTCCGAAGCTGCGGCACGACCAGCTTTTGTGGATGCTTGGACTGCCAGTCGCTTTCGCCGCGCTGGGATGCCTGGCGGGCAATGCAATGTCGCGCCTTTGCCTTTCTCGCGCCTTTGCCCCCTTTCTCAAGGCGCTGCCGCTCGCTTCGGCGGAGCGCTGTCGCATGGCGGCGGTAGGAGCCTTCGCGCTCGGCCTTCCACTCACGCTGATGATCGCCACGGCGGTCGGCTTCGCCTGCGCTGTCATCGGAAAGCCGTTGGCGCCGGCCTGGGGCTTGGGCGCGGCCATCCTGTTTGCCTTGAGCTTCGGCATGGCAGCCTTTTGGCGCCTGCGGCGGCGGCCGCGCCTTGTCGTCGATGCGGCGAGCGAGGCGGCGCCGGTCGAAAGGCCCTGGCTGCGCCGCCTCGACCAGGCGCGTCCAAGCTGGCTTTCCAGCTGGGCCTGGAAACTGCCGGCCGGCAATATACGGCCGTCTTGGAAGCTGGCGACCGCCAGCCTGCTGCTCGGGCTTGCGGCCATCCTTGGCGTATGGGCCAGCCTGGCCGGCCGAACGGCTGGGCCGGCGGCTGTCGCAGGCCTGGCGGGCGGCATTTTTGTTTTCATGCTCAGCCTGCGCTGCCAGCCGCTCGGCTCGCCGGTGCTGCGCACGGCGCCCATCGGTTTTACCCGCGTATGGCTGCGGCTGGTACGACTGCCGCTGCAATTGTCGCTCGCCTTCTTTCTGCTGCCGGCCGGCGCGGCGCTCGCGGCCGAACCGTCGGCCTGGTCGGTGCCGGTCGCGAGCGGCCTTTGGCTGCTGGTGCTGAACGGCGCCTATGCGGTGTTCGGCGCCTATTTCCTCAATGCGCCCTTCGTCGCAATGCTGAGTTTCGCCGGCGCGCTCGCCTATGCCGGCTACGAGACGCTCGAATATGGCCGTACCGTGCTGATCGGCTTGGCGGCGCTGGTGTTTTTCTTGTGGCACCGAACCCGACAGAGATATCGCAATGGCTGAAGTCCTCACCATTAAAGAGCTCAGCGCCGGCTATCGCGGGCGCATTGTCGTTCGCGGCATCGATCTTTCGCTCCGTCGGGGCGATATAGTCGGCCTGCTCGGTGCCAATGGCTCGGGCAAGTCGACGCTCATCAGGGCGATCACCGGCCAGATCCCGTTGATCGGCGGCAGCGTGGCGATCGACGGCATCGACCTCGCCGCCGCGCCGGAACGCGCCAAAGCCGGCTTCGGCCTTGCCATCGAGCCCCACGAGCTGCCGGCGCTTTCGGGACGCCAGTATATCGAGCTCGTCGCCTCGATCCGTGGTTGCGCGCCAAACGACCTGCCAAACGGCGACCTGCCGGGCGGCGACCTCCTGGAGCGACTAGACCTTGGACGCTGGATCGACCGCCCGATCGCCGAATATTCGCTCGGCACGCGAGCCAAGATCGCCATCGTCGCGGCGCTTCTCGGCCGGCCGCCGCTTCTGATCTTCGACGAGACGCTGAACGGCCTCGACCCGGTCGCTGCCTGGGAGGTGAAACGCGTGATCACCGCGCTCTGCGCGAGCGGGCGGCGTGCCGCCATCGTCTCGACCCATGTGGTGGAGGCCGTGCCGGCGCTCTGCAATCGCGCGGTGCTGATGGCCGACGGCAGCCTGAGCCGAAGCTGGGATGCGGCTCAGCTGGCCGAAGCGGGCAGGGCGCCTGGGGCGTTTGAGGAAAGCGTCATGCAGGCGTTGCGCATGCGGGCCGCTGCCTGATGTCGACCTAAGCCCTCGGCAGCATGCGGCGCATGATCAGCGATGCATGCCCGCCGACGCCGTGTGCCGCGTCCCGGCGTTCGACCACTTCGAAGCCATGCTTGCGGTAGAAGGCGATCGCGCGGTCGTTGCCTTCGATCACTTCCAGCGCGATGCTGGGGATGCCGGCATGCGCGGCAAGCACCGCGTGCAAAAGGTCGACCGCGAGACCGCTGCCGAACGCCTGCGGCTCGATATGGAGCCGCTCCAGCATGACATCGCCCTTTGCGTTCATCGCCGCCATGGCGTAGCCGGCGATCGAGCCGTCGGCGCCTTCGGCGACGAAGGACATCTTGTCCTCGTCGTCGAGCTCGGCCGCGAGCTGGTCCGGCGCATGCCTTTCGTCGGAAAGCCGTGCCACGGTTTCGTCGCCCATGATCGGCGCATAGGTCCGCCGCCAGGATTGGCCGAGCAGCCGCGATACATCGGCCAAGTCGTTCCTCGTCATCGCCCGGATGCGGGTCATCTTCGTGGTCCTTGTTACAACCTGAAGATAGGGCGAAGCGCGGGGCGCGGCCAACCCCGCGCGAGCGGCTCCGGATGCAGCAGACGCAAGAGGGATGCCTTTCGGCTCAGGCAGCGCTGGGCGCCGGCAATTCTTCGCGATCGCGCATCTTGCGCCCGAGGATCACCAGCTGGCGCGCCGTGTTGTTGCGCAGGCGGCGCAGCCGCCATTCGAGCCCCGTCTCGATGGTGATCCGCTTGGCGTAGATGCTGGAGCGCATGCCGGCTTTGTCGGTGGCGACCTTCACCGGATCGTCGTAGAAGGCGCAAATCTTTTCGGCGTCCATGCCGGGCGTCGAGAGCCATTGCGGGATATAGGTCGACGCAAGCCGGTCGACGTCGGTCACCACCCGGTTGATGCCGATGCCGGGCGTCGGGCACGTCGTCCAGAACGCGTCGCCGATGGTGACGACGCCGGCGCGACGATGCTGCCTGGTCGTCGTCAGGCTGACCTGCCTCACTTCGACGGCCCCGGCGACGGCGAAGTTGCCGCATTGCCTGGCGATCTCCGGCATCAGCTCGCAAAGCATTTTCTGCGGATTTTCGCGGAACGCCCGCGTCCATTCCTCGGCCACGGTGCGATAGGCGAACATGTTGCCCCGCATGCGGTCGCCGATCGGGAAGACGCTGAGATAGGCGACACGATCCGCCGGGTTCCTGGCGTAGCAGGCAAGGGCCGGGTAGGCGCATTGTTGCGGCGTGATCGCGAGGTCGAATCCGATCGATAGCGAATGCGCCTTCGATTCCTCGACGCGTTCGATGCCGATGGCGCGTCGCACCGCCTCGCCGTAGCCGGTGGCCACCACGAGCAGTCGGGCATCGATGACGGAACCGTCGGTCAGCACCAGGCGCTGCCGGTCCGGCCCGGTCGAAACCTCGGCGACCTTGCCCACCGTCAGCGGCACCTGCCGAGGCAGGGCCTGCCGCATGCCGTTGACCAGCGCGCCGTAGGAGAAAGCAAATTCCCATTTCCGTTCGCGCCGGAAGAACTGGCCGAGGCGGAAGACGTGGATGTCGGTCATCGGCGTGACCAGGGGCCTGATGGCAGGGCCAAGGCCGAGCTTCTCGAACACCTGCATCTGCTTCATGCCGATCTTCTCGGCCCGGAACTCGTCGTGATGCACCAGATGCGGGTCGACCAGCGCCACCTTGCGGCCGGCTTTGCCCAGCACCGCGGCCAAGCTCGTGCCCGCCAGCCCGGCGCCAACGATCGCCACTTCGACTTCGGCCGCGCCAGCCTGGACGGCGGGCGTTTCGCGGCCCTGTGCGGTGCTCATTGTTCTGCTCTCCACAGCCCACGGCGAAATATCTAGAGTAGCTGAAACAATCTCAAGCAACCCAGGCGCGAGCAGGGTAGCAATGGAAAATTAGGTTAATCCGCGGCACTGCCCGACACGTGCCGCCGGTCGATAGCCCGCCGCCGAGCCGATAGAGACGGCAGCGGGCCATTGGTGCGACGGGAGTGCTGTCCCGCCGAGCAGGAGACACTGCTCGCCACGATCTAACTCAGCTTCGCCAAGGATCGCGACTTACGGATTGGTAAGATCGCTCACGATCATGTTCCCGGGCCGGGCCGGCGTCTTGCCGGTTTGGTCGAACGCAGTTTCCCCTGGGTCACGCCCGGCGCCACTCGGTTTTCCCGCCTCGCGGAACCGTCGGCCGAAGATCATCAGGTGCCGCGCGGTATTGTTGCGCAGGCGGCGCAGGCGCCATTCAAGCCCGGTCTCGGTCGTGATGCGCCTGGCATAGATGCTGGCGCGCATGGCTCTTTCGTCGGCGGCGATCTTGATCGGATCGTCGTAGAAGGCGCAGATCTTGTCGGCCGCCATGCCGGGCGTTTCGAGCCAGGCGGGGATATGCGTCGAGCCGAGGCAATCGACGTCGGTAAGCACCCGGTGGATGCCGTCGCCTTGCGCCGGGCAGGTCGTGGCGAACGCATCGCCGATGAAGACGACGCCGTCGCGGCGATGGCCCTGCGTCGTCGTCAGGCTGACCTGCCTCACTTCGACCTCGCTGGCGACGGCGAAGTTGCCGCACCGCTCGGCGATCTCCGGCATCAGCTCCATGAGCATCTTTTGCGGGTCTTCGCGGAACGTCCGCACCCACGGATCGGCGACGGTCCGGTAGATGAACATGTTCGCCCGCATCCGCTCGCCGATCCGGAAGATGGTAAGAAAGGCAATGCGGTCGGCGATCCGCCTTCCATAGAAGGTGAGGGACTGGAGGCCGAATTCCGGCGGGGTGATCGCCAAATCGAAGCCCATCGTCAGCGAATGCGCCTTCGATTCCTCGACGCGCTCGACGCCGATGGCGCGTCGCACCGCCTCGCTGTAGCCGGTGGCCACCACCAAGAGCCGGGCTTCGATGACGGAGCCGTCGGTGAGCACCAGGCGCTGGCGGTCCGGTCCCGTCGAGACCTCCGCGACCTTGCCAATCGTCAGCGGCACTTGCGGAGGCAGAGCCGCGCGCAGGCCGTTGACCAGCGGCGTGTAGGAAAAGGCGTACTCCCAGCCTTGCTTGCGCTCGAACAGCTGGCCGAAGCGGAAGACATGGACGTCGGTCATCGGCGTGACGAGAGACCTGAAGACCGGGCCGAGGCCGAGCTTCTCGAAAAGCCCCATCTGCTCCGCCCGGGTTTTCTCGGCCCGGAACTCTTCATGGTGGATGCGATGCGGATCGACCAGCGCGACCTTGCGGCCCGCCTTGGCGAGCGTCATCGCCAGAACGGTGCCGGCGAGCCCGGCGCCGACGATCGCCACTTCGACCTCGGACCGCCCAGGCGGCGCGCCAGCTGTCTCGTGGTGCTCTGCGATGCTCATTTTCCGTCTCCAGGGGCCGCCGGGATGACATCATGCCGCCGCGTCCTCCAACGCGGCGCCATTGCCGAACCATCTATGAATTCCAGTCCGCCTGCCTCGTTGAGTGTATGCAGCTTGCGGCCGGCCCAGCCGGCGCCTGGGTTGAGGATCGTTTCGACGGTCTGTTCCATGCCGCTATCGTCGAGTCGGGTGACCCGCGCTATGCCGAGCCCGGCGCCATAGCTCCTGCGGCAATCCTGCACCGGGCGCAGGAGCTGGCCGCCGCGGCTGACCATGCGGCCCGCCGGCCGTGCCGAGGCGATGTCGATCAGCAACGGGTTCTTCGGATGCGCCGTCCACGGTCCACGGAAATCCGGCGCCGACCACAGATGCAGCTGGTCCGAGAAGGAGCCGCCGCCGTCGCGCACGGTGGCGAACATCCACCAGCGTCCGCCATGCTCGGTGAGCGTGGCGTCGCTGGCGACGATGTCCGACAGAAGCGTCGCTTCCTTCACCCAGCCGCCCGGGAAGGCGGTGGCGCGGTAGAGATCGACGCTGCGGTTGGCGCCACTTTCCGGAACCATCCACATCTGGCCGTCGCGCTCGAAGACGAAGGGGTAGGAGAGGTGGTAGGGCAGTTCCAGAACCGGTTTCGGGGTGCCGGCCGGTCCGTTCGGACCGAAAGCCACGGCCGAAAGGATCGCCTTGCCGGTGCGGTGGATGTAATCCTCGACGAACAGCGTCACCTGGCCGCGATAGAGCACCGGGAACGGGTCCGCGTAAAAGCGGCTGCCGTCGTCCGGCAGATCGCGCCAGCCCGATTGCGGATGGGCGCGCAGCTCGTAGAGGTCCTTGCCTCCGGTCTCGCGCCAGCCGACCCGCCAATGCGGGGCGTTGTAGCAGAGATGGTATATCTGCTGCACGATGCGGCGCGCCGTCGCCTTCGCCGCACGCACGCCGAGCTTCGTGGCCGACGGCATGGCCGGAGCCGGCGCCTCGGATGACGGTTCGGGCAGCACCGGAAGCGACGAGCGCGCGGCACCGCTGACCGCCGCGACGATCAGGCTGGCGCTACGCGCCAGCCTGTCCTGGAAGGAAGCCAGCGCGATTCCGTGATATTCGGTGCCGAGCCGCCCTTCGGCGACGGTCGCACCGTTCTGTTCCAGACGGGCGAGCGGGGTGCGGCCGGCAAGGATCAGCGCCAGCAGGGCCTCTTCGCCGCAGGCGCCGTCATAGGTCAAGCGCCAGATCCGTCGACGCTGCGGCTCGACATCGCCGATGAGATCGACGGTGATATCGGCCGGCGCGGACGCTCTCGCATGGCCGGCCAGTGTCGAAAGTGGCACACGCCTTGCCGTGCCATTGGCGGGCAGCCGATGGATCAGCGTCTCAAGTTGGAACAGCGCCTCGGCGGCGCGCGGCACGCCGCCCGCCGCCGGCCGGGCGTCGACGGCAAGCTCGACGCCGGGCAGCAGCGACAGCCGCTCAGCCAGCGCCACATGGAAAGCGCGCACGCAATCGCCGTCGAGGCGCAGGGTCAGGCGCATCGCCAATCCCCGGGCGACTCATATCCGGTGCCGGCGGACCAGCCGGCCAGGTCAAGCTCCCGACGCATGCGCACGATGTCTCCAATTTTTACGCTGCACTTAAATTTCTACTGCGTTGGTGCAAACTTCGTGCCAGTACCGCATCAATTTATGAACATAATTAACAGTGTTTTAATCGTTGCCGGGAATAGCTAGGCCAACGCCGCATTTCTCGTCTTGCCGGCCGATGGAGCGTTGTCGGAGCGACCTTTGCAATCACCCCTGCTCATGGTGCCTCAGCCGAACGCTCCGGAGGCGATCGCGCCGGCGCCGGCCTATTACGCGCCCGCGCCTGCCACGGTCGAGCTTGGCGATCTCGGCCGCATCCTGCTGCGCCGGCGCAAGCTGATCTTCGCAACCGTCGCGCTGCTCACCATCGCAACGCTGATCTACACCTTTCTGACGCCGGCGCTCTACTCCTCGACCGCGCAGATCATCATCGATCCGCAAGACCTCCAGGTCGTCACCAACGATGTCAATCCGAGCCGCATTTCGCCCGATGGCGGCATCACCCAGGTCGAAAGCCAGGTGAGCGTGGCCCAGTCGAACGGCGTCCTGCTGCGCGCCATCAAGGCGACCAACCTGACCGAGAACCCGGACTTCAACGGGCAGGGCGGACTTGGCCGCTGGCTGGGCATGTTCTTCGGCTCCGGCGACGGTGACAGGACGGCTGAGACGCTTGATGCGCTGCGCCGCCGCCTGGCGGTGAAGCGCGATGACAAGGTGCTGGTCCTCAACATCATCATCACCGCCAAGAGCGCCGACCTGGCGGCGGAACTCGCCAACGCCATCGCGCAGGCCTATCTCGACGACCAGGCGGAAGCGCGCTCGAAGGCCGCCGCCGACGCTTCCGACGCGATCAGCGCCCGGCTTGATGACCAGCGCAAGCGCGTCGAGGAGGCGGCCAACGCCGTCGAGACCTACAAAGCCGAGCACAACATGGTGATGGCGGCCGGCAATCTGGTCAGCGACCAGGAACTGACCGACCTCAACACGCAGCTGACCGCCGCGCAGACCCGCACCGCGCAGCTCAAGGCGCAGGTCGACCAGCTGCGCCGGCAGGGCGGCGCGCCGGACGCGACGTCGGAGGCGATGCGCTCGCCGGTGATCGCCAGCCTCAGGGCGCAGGAGGCGACGCTGGTCGATCAGATCGCGCAGTTCGGCACCGAGCTCGGGCCGCGCCATCCCTCGATGATCTCCGCGCAGCAGCAGCTGAGCGACCTGCGCAAGCTGATTTCGCGCGAGCTCGGCCGCCTCGTCACCGCCGCCGAGACCGATTACGAACGCGCCTTGGCCAACCAGAAGGCGCTGGAGGCCAAGGTGGCGTCGCTGAAGGGCAAGTCGCTCGACACCGACCAGGCGTCGGTCAGGCTGCGCGAGCTGCAGCGCGATCTCGACGCCGTGCGCACCGTCTATGCCAATTACCTGCAGCGTGCCCAGGAAACGCGCGAGCAGACCAACGTCAACAGCACCAACGCCCGCATCATCTCGCAGGCCATGCCGGCGCTGAAGAAGAGCTGGCCGCCGAAGGGGCTGCTTGTGTTCGGCGCGATCTTCGGCGGGCTGGCGCTGGGCGTCGGCATGGCGCTGATCGCCGAATATCTGTCGCCGACCGTGCTGTCCGCCAACCAGATGCAGTCGGCCATCGAGGCGCCGGTGCTGGGCGTGTTGCCGGGCAAGGCGCGGCGCCGCTCCGGCGGCGCGGCGCAAAAGACCGACGCCGTGGCGGGGCTCGCGCTGCAGCGCATCGCCGCCGCCACCAGGCGTCCGCCGGACTGGCCGCTAGTCCCCTCGATCCTGGTGGCGTCGTCGCCCGAGGACAAGGCCCAGCGGTCGAGGGTTGCATGGCAACTCGCCAACGCGGCGGCGGCCAGGGGGCGCCGCGTGCTGTTCATCGACATCAATGCCGGCAAGGGCCAGAAGGATCCGCAGCCCGGCGTGCTCGACGTGCTGCGCGGCGAATATCCGCTCGACGCGGTCAGCCGCTATGCGCCCGGCAGTTCCGTGGCGCTTATCGGCAGAGGCCGGCCGACCGCGGTGTTCCAGGAAGCGCAGGCGCTCTATTTCGCCCATCGCATGCTGGCCGAGGCCAATCACAGCTTCGAGCTCGTCGTCGTCGACGGCGGCGCGCTGGCGGACGACCTCAACGTCCTGCCGCTGGTCGCCATGGCCGACGAGATCCTGCTCGTCGCTAGGCTGAACGCGACGCCGATGCGCGACGTCGCCTCTACCTCCGAAGCGGTCTCGGTCATGGGGCGGCTGCCGACCGGTGCCATGCTGGTCGACGAGGCGGCCTGACATGGCCTCGACCCTGGCTGGTTCCGCTGGGCCTGTTCCTGCTTCGGGCCACGGCATGGCCGGCCCGCGCACTGTCCCTGTCGACACGCTGACCCGTCTCGGCATCACCGTCGCTGTGCTGCTTCTGTTTTCCGTCTCCGGCGGCATGCTGTGGCTCGCCGGTTACAATTACGACGGCCTGCAGGGCAGTCCGCTGAGCAAGATCCACCCGTCCACCTATCTCTTCGTGCTCGTCTTCGTCTGGCGCTCCTGCACCTTCGGCAATCCGGTCGGTTATGCCGTCTACGTCGCCAACAAGCGGCCGGCCACGACGCTGATGGCGGTGATCTCGACGGTGCTTCTCTTCGTCGTCATCCTCAGGCAGCGTCCCGGCATGGCCGGCATGATCGACACGTTCGTCGCGCCGGCGCTGCTCGTGCTGCTGCTCAGCGAGGATGACGAGAAGACCTTTGCCCGGCTGCAGACCGTCATCCATGTCGTCATGACCGTGAATGCGCTGCTGGCGCTGTTCGAGTTCGGCACCAAGCATCTCGTGTTCCCGTATCGGTTCGACGGCGCGGTGTTCGTCAACGATCTGCGCTCGACGGCGTTGCAGGGGCACCCGCTCTCCAATGCCACTGTCACCTCCATCTATGTGCTGTCGCTGCTGTCCGGCTCGCGTTCCCTGTCGACGCCGCTCAGGCTGGCGCTCGTCGGCCTGCAGTTCTGCGCGCTGGTCGTCTTCGGCGGCCGCTCGGGAATGGTGCTGACGATCCTGCTCGGCGGCGTCTATTTGCTCATCCGCGGCGTGGCGCAGCTCACGACCGGACGCGTCAACCTGCTGGGCGCTGCGCTGGTGATCATGCTCGCCGCGCTGCTGCCGCTGGCGCTCGCGCTCGCCGGTTACTACGGCTTCTTCGACGCGCTGCTCGAACGTTTCGTCTCCGACAGCGGCAGCGCCAATGCCCGCGTCGAGATGTTCGATCTCTTCAGGCATCTGGAACTGCGCGACCTGATCGTCGGACCCGATGTCGACCTGCTCGACAGCATGCGCCGCATCAGCGGCCTGGAACAGGGCATCGAGAACCCGATCCTGCGCCTGACACTTTACCAGGGGGCGTTCTTCACGCTTCTGATCTTCTTCGGCTTCGCGCTGTTCATGCACGAGGTCGCGCGCCGCTGTCATCCGGGTATCTGGCTGCCGATGCTGGGCTGGCTCATCCTGCTCAACACCTCCGAAAGCATCGCCTCCAAGACGACGCTGATGACCAAATTCGTGGTGATGGCGCTGGCGCTTTATCGGCCGGCGAGGGTTGTGCGTCAACGGATGCAGGCATAGCGCTCTACGGCGCCCCCCCTGTCCTGCCGGACAGGGGGGGGCGCGACGGAACTCCGCAACTCGCATTATGCGTTCACAGGCTGACCAGCCTCACTCCTCCGTGTCCCAAGCAACACCAGCGGCACCGCGACCAGATTGATCGCGATCACCGAAAGCCAGATGGCGCCCGGCCATTCTCTTCGCGTGGCGAAGTAGAAAGTCGAAAAGGCGAGCGGGGCGACTATGGAGGCGAGGCTGACGGCCGAAGCCAGCACGCCCTGCAACTGCCCCTGGCGTTCCGCATCGACCTGCCTTGTCGCCAGCGCCTGGAAGGCCGGCGTGCCGATGCCGGAGAGTGCGAAGACCGGCATGATGGCGAACACCATCCAGCCTTGGTCGGCGAAGGCCATTGTGGCGAGGGCGATGCAGGCAAAGCCGATGCCGGCGACGAAGGCCTTACGCTCGCCGAGCAGCCGCGCGGCCGGACCGGGCAGGAAGGCCTGCGCCAGCGTCTGGCAAAGGCCGAATGCGCCCAGCGAAAGTCCGATCCAGAGGCCGTTCCAGCCGAACGTGTCGAAGCCCCAGAGCGCCCAGCAAGTGCCATAGGCCTCGCCGGCGCCGGAGAGGATGAAATAGACCAGAATGATGGGAAGCAACCCTTTCATCGAAAACACCCAGCGCAAGGGCTTCAGCGGGTTGAGCGCTGCAAGATCGATCCTCTGCCGGGCCGGCATACGCGGCTCCGGCAGGACGAAGACGGCCAGGAGCAGGTTCGCGGCGTTGAGCAGCGCGGCGGCAATGAAGGGCAGCCGGATCCAGTGGTCGCCGAGCACGCCGCCCAGAACCGGCCCGATGATGAAGCCGATGCCGAACATGGCGCTGAACAGGCCGAAGCGGCCGGCGCGCTTATCATGCGGCGTGATGTCGGTGATGTAGGCCGTTGCCACGGAGATGTTGGCGCTGGTCAAGCCGGCGATGGCGCGACCGATGAACAGCATCCAGAGCTGCGGCGCGAAGGCCATGATAAGGTAGTTGATCGCGGCGCCCGCCAGCGAAATCAGCAGGACCGGACGGCGACCCAGATTGTCGCTCAAGGCGCCGAGGACCGGCGCGAAGAGGAACTGCATCGCCGCGTAAAGCGCGGTCATGATGCCGATATACGCGACGATATCGGGGCTGTGCGTCACCTCCTCGAGGAGGCGCGGCAGGATGGGAAAGACGAGCCCGATGCCGACGGCGTCGAGGCAAATGGCGGCAAAGATGACGATGACGGGTTTGTTCATGAGGGATTGATCTCCGGGAGTGAAGGCCGTCTTGCTCATGGCGGCAAAGGGGTCGAACCTCGCCCCGCCTGGGCATCAAACGTCGGTATACTGAGTTTAAATTTATACTGAGTACATATATCGGCGATCGATGGCGCGGAGTCAATGGAAATATGTACTGAGTACAAAAATCATGCTACCGGAAGCCATGCCAGAACCGTCCGACCGCCGCTCCAGAAAGCGCCTCGCCACCAGCAAGGCCATCTCCGATTCCGCCACGCGCCTGTTCATGGAGCGCGGCTTCGATCATGTGACGGTGGACGAGATCGCCGAAGCCGCCGACGTCGGGCGCATGACGGTCTTCAACCACTTCCCGCGCAAGGAGGACATGTTCTTCGACCGCGACGAGGAGGGGCGCGAGATGCTGCGCGAGGCCGTGCGCCGGCGTGAGGCCGGTGTCGCGCCACTGGAGGCGTTGCACCTGCTCGCGCGCAGGCTGGTCGCCGAACGCAGCCCGGTAGTCGAATTCTCCGCCAGAAGCGAGCGCCTGGTGCCGACGGTCGCCGGCAGCGAAACGCTGAAGGCGCGGGCGCGGGCGATCCGCGACGAACTGGCCGACCTGGTGGCTACGGCGCTGGCCGAAGCGGTCGGGCGCGATCCCGCCGATCCCGACGCGCAGCTCGCGGCCAGCCTGCTGCTGGCAACGTGGACTGTCGCCTTCCTCGAGGCGCATCGAACCTTCCGGCAGACCCGCAGCCGGGAGAAAGCGAACGATGTTTTCCTGGCGCTCGTCGACAAGGGGGCTGCAGGCCTGAAAGCCGCGATGACCGGCACGCCTTATCTGTGAGCAATGCAGGCTCGACGTCCCGAACGAAGCGCGGGCTGTCGGCCAGCTCTTGGGTGAAACCAGACCTTTAGCGCGATTTATTGATTCAACAAGTCAAGCGCGCGGCATCGTCAGCCCGAGCGCTTCGACCATCGCCGGGTCGAGCGCGCGCGTGGTGTCATCCATCATGCCCATGCCGTCGAATAGGTCCCAGAATGCCCAGGGGAAGCCGGCGGCTTCGGCGCTTTGCCGGACATCGGCGATGTAGCGGGCGCGGTCGGG
This sequence comes from Mesorhizobium sp. B2-8-5, assembly GCF_006440675.2. Lineage (NCBI taxonomy): Bacteria > Pseudomonadati > Pseudomonadota > Alphaproteobacteria > Hyphomicrobiales > Phyllobacteriaceae > Mesorhizobium > Mesorhizobium sp. B2-8-5. The sequence goes on along the minus strand of NZ_CP083951.1, from coordinate 4,973,495 downwards.
ATTGGGCGCTGCGGTGTATCGGGCATCGGTGCGCAGCGCGCCGAATTCACCCATGATGATGCGCTCAGGCGTGATGCCGTTTCTGTCCGCCCAGTCGCTCACCTGCTTCAGGTAGCCGTCGATGAAGCGGCGGTCGGGCTGGGCGTCGAAATAGACTTTCAGCACCTTTTCGGTCTCTTCGTAGGCGGCCCTCTTGGCCTCGTCGGACCTTTCCGTGTCCGCAGCCATCCTTGCCCTGACCGAGGCCAGCGTCTTGTCGAGCGAGCCCGCCGAAGCCGGCCACGGCACGTTGTTCAGCGCGCGGTACACCGGCTCGCGCATCCACGGCGCGCCCTGATGGCTGAACAGATAGGGTTCGTAGAAGTGGAAGGTGAACAGGATCGGCTCGAATTCCGCCAGCGGCGCCGGATCGAGCGCGGTCAGCCCGCGCACCATCGAGCCGCAGCCGCCGGTGGCGAGCAGCGGCAGCTTTCGCGCCGAGCCCCGCGCGGCGGTCAGAAGCGCGGCCTGAACCGTGAGCCAGACATCGGAAGAACAGTCCTGCGGCGGTTCGTTGACCGGCTCCAGCGCGACCCTGCCGGGCGCCATGCCTTCGAGCATGCCGGCCACCTCGCCGACGAAGACGTGGTAGCGCGCAAACTCAGGCGCGCTGGTGCTGGAATACATGGGGTCGGGATTCCAGTAATGCGTAGCGCCATTGGCTTGAACGTTGACGATGACGCCGAGATCGGCGGCGACGGCCGCGTCGATCGCCGCGCTCAGCATTGCCATGAGGTCGGCGCGCTGGCCCGCATCGGCTGCAAGGAAAGGGCCCGGATCGACGGGCAGGCGGATGAAATCGAGGCCGCTGGCGCGCAGCCGGACAAGGTCGGCCAGTGTCGGCACCGGCCGCTGCGATTGGAAGGGCGGCCAGTCATAGTCGGTGCGGGGCGCGGGAAATTCGCGCGTCAGCGCAAACCACGGCCAGGTGTTGACGCCGCGCCTGAAAGGCCATGCGCCGGTTGCGGCCTGCGCCGAATATGAGAGTGGCGAGACCACTGTCGCCAGTGGCGCCGTTGCCGCGGCCAGTGCTGCGCCGAGGATACGGCGGCGCGACCAGCCGGCCGTGTGTGGGCCAGTCATGCGTGCTTGGCGCGGTCGGCTTTCGCCGGCGCGGCGGTGGCAACGCCGAGCTGCCGCAGCGCTTCCTTCTCATAAGCGCTAAGCACGTCTTCCCAGCGGAAGGCCTCGCGGGCGCGGGCCCGCGCCGCCTTGCCGCAGCGTGCCGCCAACGCGTCGTCGGCCAGCGCCTCGTCGATACGTTGGCTCAGGGTCTCGGTGTCGCTGAAATAGATCGCCGCATCGCCGGCGACCCAGCGGTTGTAGCGGTTGTCATGCGCGATCACCATGTTGCCGGCGGCCAGCGCCTCGACCAGCGAGGGGTTGGTGCCGCCCACAGTATGGCCGTGCATATAGGCGCGCGCATGATAGCGCAGCGCCTTCACCACCGCCTGGTCGTAGATCGCGCCCGGCATGATCACCGCGTTGCCCGCCGCAGCGCGCACGGCGCGGTGGTAAGGAATGTCGTCATTGAGCGTGCCGAGCACCACCAGCTTCATGTCGCCGCGATCGCGGCGGCGGAAGGCTTCGATGATCGGCAAGATGTTGTTGTCGGGCTCGATCCGCGCGATCGAGACCAGATATTTGCCAGGCTCGAGCCCGAGCGCGCGAATGGGTTCCTCCGGCGCCGAGGTCACCGGGTCCGCGCCATAGGCGATCGTGGCGATGGCGCTGCGCTGCCGCCTTGTCGCCAGATGGTCGGCGATCGCCGGGTGGTCGGCGACGAGCCGGTGCGAGAGCCAGGCGCCGATCCATTCGTTGAGCCAGAACCAGCTGCGCGCCGCCGGTCCCCATTTCGGCCGCCGCCACTCGATGCCGTCCATATTGGTGAGGATCTTGCGCCCTCTGAGCCTCAACCAGGTCAGGAACACCGCGCCGTTATAGCCCAGCACCAGGCAGACACCCGGCCGCCTGGCCGCGTCGAGCACGCACTGCCAGTCGAATTCCAGCGTCGCGCGCGGACCCTTGGAGGCAACCTCGATGGTGATGAGCTCGATGCCGCGCCAGGTCTCGCTCGTCACCCTTTGACCGACGCGCTCGACCTCCTTCTGGCAGTAGACGCCGACCTTCCAGCCGCGTCCGGCCAGGAAAAGCGCCAGCCGCTCGGCGAAGGTTTCGAAGCCGCCGTGAGAAGCCGGAATGCCGCGCGTCCCCAGGATCAGGATCGAAGGCTTTTCGATCAGGGTGGAAGGTCGTTCCGGTTTCAAAATAAAGGATTCCCCGGGGTCCGGTCATGGTTGTTGTTAAATCAATGACACGCCCAGCAACTTCCGTGCCAGGGTACCCCCAGGGCGAATATTCACATGAAGGTGTAAAATTTCTCTTCAGAACGCATGGCTTGCTTCATTATCGGTCAACTTTCGCGACGTATCTGTATCGATACGGGGCACGGCCGGGTTCCTGGGTCGCAGCAGGGCGTTCAAGACCCGGCATGATCCTTGCTCCCGGGCCTGCAGTGGCCACCGCTGGGTAAGGCGGCGTGCGGATTTGGCATGAAGTTCCTTCCGCGCTTGAAGGGTCCGGTGCTGAGCGGACCCGGGGTGCAAGGTGGAAAAGATAGCGATGCGCATCGCCTGCGTTCATCAGGGCTACGAGCTCTATGGTTCGGACCGCAGCTTCGCGGAGAGCGTGGCTGCGCTGCGCGCCGCGTTTCCGGCCGCCGAGATCGAGGTCGTGCTGCCGCGCGAGGGGCCGATCGTCGATATCCTCAAGCCGCATGCCAGCCGCATCGTGTTCGAACCGCTCTGGGTGCTCCGGCGCCAGGCGATGCTCAAGCTCGCCACCATTGAGATGGCGCGGCTGCCGGCGGCGCTCTGGCGCGCCTGGCGGCGCATGCGCGACAACGACCTGACCTATATCAACACCTCGATCATCGCCGACTATGCGCTGGCCGCGCGGCTCCTGCCGCGCAAGGCGCTGCTGCACATCCACGAGATCCCGGAAGGCGTCCTGCGCAAGGTGCTTGTCGCGCTGATGAGCTGGAGCAAGGCGGATCTGATCTTCAACTCGCGCGCAACGCGCGCCACCTTCGGCGATCCGCCGGCCCTCGATGCCAAGGGGCGGCGCACACATGTCGTCTACAACGGCGTTGCCGGTCCCGCCGCGGCCCTGCCGGTGACCTATGATGGCAGCCGCCCGCTCAAGGTCCTGCTGCTTGGCCGCGTCAACCGTATCAAGGGGCAGGAGGTGCTGCTTGATGCCGTCGCCTCGCTTCCCGCCGAATTGCGCGACCGCGTCGAGGTCCGCCTGGTGGGCGGTGCCTTCGAGAGCATCGAACGCGAGCAGGCGTTGGCTGAACTGGTCGGGCGCATGGGGCTGACCGGGCATGTCGAGGTGCTGCCTTTCGTCTCCGACCCCGCCGACCATTATCGCTGGGCCGACATCGTCGCGGTGCCGTCGCGCCGCCCGGAGTCGCTCGGCCGCGTCGCCATCGAGGCGATGGGCTGGGGACGGCCGCCTCTGGTGTCGGCGATCGGCGGGCTGGTGGAAGTGGTGGCCGATAGCGAGACCGGCTGGCATGTGCCGCCGGGCAACTCAGCCGCCCTTGCCGGCAAGCTCGGCGAAATCATCCTGCGGCCGGATCTGTGGCGCGACTTCGCCGCCGCCGGTCGCGCGCGCTATGAGGCGGTCTTCAGCGAGCCGATCGCCGCCGCCGCGATCGTGGCGATCGTGGCCGACAAGCTTAAGGCGACGCCGCCGCGGCAGGGGCGGGCGCGTGTCGCCCGCGAGGCGGAGACGAGCCCGTGAAGTTCACCTTCCCGGCCCATCTGGTGCGGCGCCTCATGCTGATGATCGGCGGCGAGGCGATGCAGAGCGGCTTCCATTTCGCCCTCAACATCGCGCTGTTGCATCTTTTGTCGGCCGAAGGTTACGGGCTCTTCGCGCTGGCCATGGTGATGGGCGGCGTCGGCTTGTCCTATATCCGCTCGCTCACCGCCGTTCCCGCCACAATATGGATGAGCAAAAGCGCCAACAGCGCCGGCGTCGACGCCTACGACGTGACCTTCGGATCGGCGGCGCTGGTGGTGGCGCTGCTGATGGCATTGGGCACCGGGCTGCTGATGCGCCTCCTGGGCGACCCGAGCGGCATCGGCGCCGCCTGCTTCGTCGGAGCCTGGTCGCTGCGCAGCCATATGCGCACCGCCTTCTTCGCGCGCCGCATGCAGCTCGTCGTCTCCATCAGCGACGCCGTGTTCACGATCGCGGGCATAGTGCTCGCAGGAGCGGCGATCTGGTTCTTCGCGGACGCGCTTCAGGCCACCTTCTACGCGCTTACCGCGGCCAATATGGTCGGCATCGCCGTGCTGGTGAGGCTGGCGCGCCGCAGGCTGCGTATCTCCTTCCGGGCCCCGACCTTGCGGCGCTATGCAAAGCTCTGGCCGCAGCTTTGCTGGTCGGGGTTCAGCGCCACCACCACCAACATCCAGGGGCAATGCCTGGCCCTGCTGGTCGCCGGCATCGCCGGACCCGCGGCTTACGCGCCGCTGGCGGCGGTGCTGGTGCTGTTTGCGCCGCTGCGCATCTCCAGCCTTGCCTTCTCGAACATGACGCAGCCGGAACTCGCAAAGCTGGTGCGCAACAAGGAGTTCGACCGCGTGTGGACGCAGGCCAAGATCTGGGCGCTCGTCATGGGGCTTGGCAGCCTGGCCTATGGTTGCGGCATCCTGTTCATCTTGCCGATGATCAAATCCCAGGCCCTGCAGCATGCCTCGGTCGGGCTGATCGGGCTTTTCGCCATCGCCAATTATGTACCGATTATGGCCTATGTCATGCCGCGCGTGGTCCTCGAGATCCTCGGCGATTTCCGCATCGTCGCATTCATCACCATGGCCGGCGCGATCGTCGGGCTGGCGACGATCGGGATTCTGCTGGCCATCGCGCCGTCGACATGGTCGCTGGCGGGCGCCGCGGTCTCCGAGACCTTCGTGCTCGTGGCCTCATGGTATTTCGCTGCTCACCGTATGTGGAACTCCAAGCACCCGAACGAGCAGCGCCCCAGCGTGTTCGGCGCCTGGCGCCGCGCGGCCACGCTGGCAGTGCAGAGACGATAGGAGAATGATGTGGTAAGCCAGGCAATGCCGATGGCCGCAATGACGACCGGCTTGGCCGACGATGAGGCCGCACCGCACGCCGCCGGCGCCGCCAGCGGCGCTTACGTGGCGCAACTGCACACCAGTCTCGAAGCGGTCAAACCGCTCTGGCTGCGTCTCGAGACAGAGGGCGTGTGCACCGGCCACCAGCATTTCGCCTGGGCCGAAGGGATCGTCGAAGGGCTCGTGCCGCAAAAAGCCGATCTCGCCATCGTCGAGGTGAGGGACGCCGCCACGGGCGAGCCGAGGATGCTTGTGCCGCTGATGCGCCGCCGCGCATTCCACCATTGGGTGATCGAGTGGCTGAGCTGCGGCGTGTGCGACTATTCCGCGCCTTTGCTCGCCGACGCGACGCCGTGGACCAGGCAATCCGCCGAGGCTGCCTGGACGGCTGTGCTTTCCGTGCTGCCGCCGGCCGACCGCATCCACATCGTCGGTATCCCGAAGGAGGTCGGCGGTGTCGCCAATCCCCTGGCGCTGCTTGCGCCGGCGCGCGATTCCATCCACTCGCACTACGGCATCGCCATGGACGGCGACGCCGAAACCGTCGTCAAGCGCATCTGCCGACCGTCCTTCGTCAAGGCGCTCAACAAGGACTTGCGTCGGCTCGATCGCAATGGCGGCCTGGCCCTGGTCGAGGCCGACACGCCGGCCCTTGTGGACTCCATCTTCGGCAAGCTGGTCGAGATGCGGCTCAGCCGTTTTCGCGAGCTCGGCCGGTTCGATCTGCTCGCGCAGCCGCCGGTGGTCGATTTCTACCGCGAAGCCGCGCATCGCGGCCTGACGGACGGTTCGGTGCGGATCTTCGGCCTGCGCGCCGGCGAGGTCATGGTCGCGGTCCAGTACCTGGCGGCTCATCTGGGCACCTTGCATGCGCTTCTGATCGCGATCGACCAGGGCGCGGTGCCCAATGTTTCGCCCGGGCTCTGCATCATGGGCGAGCTGATCCGATGGGGGCGCGGCGCCGGCTTCGACTATTTCGACCTGTCGGTCGGCAACCAGAGCTACAAGGAACATATGGGCGCGGTGAAGTCGGTTCTGTCCGAACTTTGCTATGGCATTACACTGAAGGGCGTGGCGGCGAGCGAGGCCATCAAATACCGCGGCCGGGGCGTGGCTTTCGTGCGTGACAACCCGCGCCTGTTCAAGGTCGCGCAGGAGTTCATGCAGCGCTGGCGGCGACTGCGGGCGCCGCGGTGAACGGCAGCCTGCGTCCGGCAAATTGACTCATATTGAGCTCTCCGCCATGTTTATGGGCGGCCGCATCTCCAGCGGCGGCGTGTTCGAGTGAGGCCATGGTCAGTCCTGTCGCCAGAGAAAAGTCCCGCCGCGCCGCGGTGAAGACCGCGCTCGACCGCCACAGGGTCTATGTCACCGCGCAGCGTTTTTCCGGCGGTTCCTACAGCGCCCGCGTGCTGGTCGACGGCGAGGCCTACTGGGTCGACGAGTTCCGGCTGAGCCAATTGCGGCAGGGGCTGACGCCGGCCGAGCTGGAACTGACGCCGGCGATTGACGATTGATCCAGTTCCCTTGCTCCGCCGCGATGTAGGAAAATCCGAAATGCTGGCGGGACAGCATCCCCCTCTGTCCTGCCGGACATCTCGCCCGCAAGGGGGGAGATCAGATGTCATCACCGCTTTCGCCAATCGCCAACGCTGCAGAAGAGGCGCCGGCAGCCAAGCTGCCAATCTCCTCCCTTGCGGGCGAGATGTCCGGCAGGACAGAGGGGAGAGCGACGGAACGCGGCGCCGGCAAGGCGAGCTTGCCATCCCTCCCGCCTGACCCATGGCCGCCAACCTCAAACCCTACCGCGCCAAGCGCGAATTCTCCCGCACGCCCGAGCCGGCGGGCAGCCTCGCGGGCGGAGAGGGCAACCGCTTCGTCGTCCACAAGCACCACGCCACGGCCGACCACTACGATCTTCGCCTGGAAGTCGGCGGCGTGCTAAAAAGCTGGGCGGTCCCGCGCGGTCCTTCGCTCAACCCGGCCGACAAGCGTCTCGCCGTCGAGACCGAGGACCATCCGATCGAATATATCGACTTCGAGGGCGTCATCCCCGAGGGCGAATATGGCGGTGGGCCGATGATCGTCTGGGACACCGGCACCTGGGCGCCGATGGAAGATGTCGAGAAGAGCCTCAAGACCGGCGCCTTCAAGTTCCGCCTTGCCGGCGAGAAGCTCAATGGCGGCTGGATGCTGACGCGGCTGAAGCCCAAGCCCGGCGAGGATGAGAACAAGAAGAACTGGCTGCTCTTCAAGGAGCGCGATCTCGCTGCCGATTCCAAGCTCGACATCCTCGAAGCGCGGCCGGAAAGCGTGAAATCGGGACGGCACATCGAGGAACTGGTCGCCGTGAAGAAACCGCCGCGCTTGCCGCCGAAAGCCGGTTCGCTGAAGCCCGGCGCGCTGCCCGGCGCTGTGAGAGGCGACCCGCCAAGCCGCGTCGAGCCGCAGCTCGCCACGCAGGTGCCGAAACCGCCGGGCGGCGATGATCCCGCCGGGCGCACCGGCGAGCTCTGGCTGCACGAGATAAAATTCGACGGCTACCGCACCATGGCGCATGTGGTGGATGGAACGGTGAGATTGATGACCCGCGCGGGCATCGACTGGACGAAACGCTATGGCGATCTCCCGCAGGCCTTTTCGCGGCTGCCGGTCAGCCGGGCAATCATCGACGGCGAGATCATGGTGCTCGACGACAAGGGCATCTCGCGCTTCGCGCTGCTGCAGGACGCGCTGGCCGAGGGCGCCGGCTCGAAACTGCATTTCTACGCCTTCGACCTGCTTCACCTCGACGGCTGGGACCTGCGCAAGGCGCCGCTGCAAAAGCGCAAGGCCCTGCTTGCCGAACTGCTCGCCGGCCAGGCCGCCAACGCCGCCATCCAGTATAGCGACCATGTCGAGGGCGACGGCCGCGGGCTCTACCAGCAAGCGACGGAACTCGGGCTGGAAGGCGTCGTTTCCAAACGCGCCGACGCCATCTACCAAAGCGGCCGCACCAAGAGCTGGACCAAGGTGAAGGCGCAAGAGAAAGGCGACTTCGTCATCGCCGGCTACACCGTTTCCGACCGGGCTGAAGGGTTGGCGGCGCTGGGCATGGCCGAATTCGAGAATGGCGAACTGCACTATCGCGGCAAGGTTGGCACCGGCTTCGACAGCGATATGGCACGGGATCTCCTCGCCCGGCTGGAACGGCTGACCGCCGGCGCTACGCCGCCCGAAGGCGCGCCGCGCGAGATCATGCGCGAGATGCACTGGGTGAAGCCGCTGCTGTCGGCCCGCATCCACTATGCCAACCGCACCGCCGACAATTCGCTGCGCCACGGGGTCTTTCGCGGCCTGCGCGATATCGGCGGGCTCACCACGCCGGTGCCGGTCAAGCGCAAGCGGCTGATCGCCGAGTCCGATCTTGCCACCATCTGGGTGACCAATCCGGAACGGCGGCTGTTCGGCAAGACCGGGCCGACCAAGCTCGACATCGCCGTCTATTACGCGCTGGTCGGCGATTTCATGCTGCCGCACATCATCGGCCGTCCGGTCTCGCTGGTGCGCTGCCCGACAGGGCGGCCGCAGGATTGCTTCTTTCAGCGCCACGCCTTCACCGGCATGCCGCCTTCGGTGGCGGTGTTCGAGAGCAGCAATTCGGAAGGCGAGACGAAAACCTATCTCTCGGTCGAGGACGCCAAGGGCTATCTGGCGCTGGCGCAGTTCGGCGTGGTGGAATTCCACACCTGGGGCACGCACCGGTCAAAACTCGACAAGCCCGACCAGATCGTCTTCGACCTCGACCCCGGCGAGGGGATTTCCTGGCGCGAGGTGGTGGAGGCGGCGGTCCACATCAAGGGCGGGCTGGAGAGCCTTGGCCTGGTGCCTTTCGCGAAAACCTCCGGCGGCAAGGGTATCCACATCACCGTACCGGTGACGCGCAAGCAGAACTGGAAGAAACTGCACCAGGTGAGCAGCGCCATTTCGACTTTGCTGGCCGCGAGCGCGCCCGACACCTTCACCACCACGATGGGCAAGGAAAACCGCAAGAAGCGCATCTTCATCGACTTCCACCGCAACGCCCGCGGCCACACCTCGGCCGCGCCTTACTCGCTGCGCGCCCGCACCAACCTGCCGGCCTCGACTCCGGTAAGCTGGACCGACCTGGAAACGATCGACGCGCCGGAGGACCTGAACTACGCCTCGCTGCCGGGGCTCCTGGAGACGTCCGGCGATCCCTGGGCGGAGATCGATGAGGCGGCCAGGGATTTGCCGGTGGTGGAGAATGGGCTGTAGCCTCTCGGCATCGTCGTTCTAGGGTCTGCGCGCGTGCCTTCGCTCCTTGCTCCGCCCTAGAACGACGAAATGTCGAGGCCTTCAGCCAATCGCCGGCGTCTCAATTCCTCTCCATCGACGCTCGATACAATTTGAACTATCCTCCGTCGCAACTCCGCCCGAAAACACTTCGCTAGGGTTTTACCGCTACGATCAAAGGTCGGTGTAGGATTTCCACGGCGCTGTTCGTCCTACGGACGAAGCGCTGCAAAGAGCATGGTCCAAAACGTGGGAACCGGTTTTTGGACAAGACCATGCTCCAACATAGTGTCAGTGCATGGCCGCGTAGGAGTTCATCATGGCGCCCAGGGCAAGTTGGAAAGGTTACCTCAAGCTCAGTCTCGTCAGCTGTCCGGTCCGGCTCTATCCGGCCACCAGCGCGAGCGAGCGCATCTCGTTCAACCAGTTGCACAAGAAGACGCATAACCGCATCAATATGAAGCCGGTCGATCCCGAGCTCGGCCTCGTCGAGCGTTCGGATTTAGTGCGCGGCTACGAATATGAGGACAAGCAATATATCATCATCGACGACGCCGACCTCGATGCGGTGAGGATCGAATCCAATCATACGATGAACATCGAGGCCTTCGTCGACGAGGGCGAGGTCGACGTCATCTACCAGGACGCGCCCTATTACCTGGCGCCTGACGGCGCCATGGCCGAGGAAACCTTCGCGGTGCTGCGCGAGGCGATGCGCAAGTCCGGCAAGGTCGCCATCGCCCGCCTGGTGCTTTCCAGCCGCGAGCGCGTGGTGACGATAGGCGCGCGCGAGAACGGCATGTTCGTCTGCACCTTGAGGAACCCCAACGAAGTGCGCGGCACCACTGAATATTTCGGCAACATCCCCGATGCCAAGCCAGACGCGGAAATGCTGCAGCTGGCCGAGGCGCTGATCAAGCAGAAGGAAACCCACTTCGATCCGAAGAATTACGAGGATCGCTACGAGGTGGCGCTGATGGCGATGATCCGCGAGAAGCTCAAAGGGCACAAGCCGATCATCGCGGCGGCGCCCGAGCGCGGCAATGTCATCAACCTGATGGATGCGCTGAAAGCGAGCCTCTCGCAGCAGGCGAAGCCCCCGGCCAAGTCGAAGAGCAAGGCCGAGGAAGCACCCGTAAAACCCGCCAGGAAGGCGGCCGCCGGCGGCGGCGCGCCTGAGAATCCGCTGAAGGCGAACCTGTTGAAGGCCGTCGGCAAGAGCAAGAAGTGACGGGAAATGCAGGGCCAGTGATCGTTCCCGGCGCCGTCTTCGGCGTCATCGGCGCGCTAGCCGCCTTTCCGCTGCGGCTTGCCGTGCGCGAGGTCGAGCGCCGCCACGCGGAGCTGAGGCGCGGCGTCACCCGCCGCACTTCACATGTCGTGTTCGGCCGCGCGCTTCTCGCCAAGGCGACGAAAGCCGGCGATGTCGAGATCGAGCGCCGCGCGAAGGCCGAGCGCGAAGCCGGCCGCGCCCTGGTCAGCGAGAACGGTTTCCTGCGCCTGCTTGGGCTGATGAAGGCGCCCGAAGCGTCCTCGCTCTCCAGGCAATCGCTGATCGATCAGTCGCGGCTTGCCGGCGGCGATCTCGACATGTTGTCGCTGTTCGACGCCTTCGAGCATGACGCCGAGCCTTATTCCTTCCGCGACCTGATCCTGGCGAGGAAATATGCCGGGCTGATCGCCAGCGGTGCGTCCTGGGGCGCGATTGCGCGCTCTGTCCACCGCTCCGGCCCGGTCGCGTCGCTCACCGCCAAGTCGCTCAACCTCGGCTCGCAGCATGGCCGGCCCGACACGATCTATCTCGACGAGGGCCGAAGCGAGCTCGACGGCCAATTGCTGTTCGATCTCGGCCCGCCGGAAGACGACACGCTGGAGGAGCTCTTCGCCGAGGCGGAGATGGCGGAAGAGGAGGGGCGCCACGACGATGCCGCGGCCCTTTACCAGCGCTGCCTGGCGATCGATCCCAAGGATGCGATTGCCGCCTTCAACCGCGCCAACTGCCTGCGCGGCGCCGGCCGGATTGCCGAGGCCGCGCATGATTACGCGCGCGCGATAAAACTCGACCCGGGCTTCGTCGAAGCCTGGTTCAATCTCGCCGGCCTGATGAGCGACGAGGGCAAGGTGGCGTCCGCGCGCAGGCATCTGCAGAAGGCGATGGCGCTCGACAAGACCTACGCCGATCCGGTCTTCAATCTCGCGCGGCTGGAGTTCGACGGTGGCAATCTCGTCGAAGCTCGGCGGCTGTGGATGCGCTATCTGGAGCTGGATGCGGTATCCGAATGGGCGCGGACTGCGCAGAAGGGGATACAGTTCGTGGATCTGCATATGGCACGCACGGCGGGGTGACGATGATTGGCGAAGGCCGTCGCGACAGCCAATCTCCCCCCTTGTGGGGGAGAAGTCCGGCAGGACAGAGGGGGGCGCTGTCCCGCCGGCCTCTCAACCTCTTGCGGCCGCCGGTTCTGGAGTTGTCTTCATGTAAGCGGCGAAGCCGGTATTCCTTCGCGCCCCCCTCTGGCGTGCCGGACATCTCCCCCACAAGGGGGGAGATCAGCAGCTTCGCCGTCGCGCCGGGAACAATCCCATGACCACTTTCCTCTTCGACGGCTTCGACACCGCCCCCGTCACCATCCTTCTCGCCCACGGCGCCGGCGCGCCGATGGATTCGCCTTCCATGACGGCCACCGCCAAGGCGCTCGCAGCGGCCGGTTTCCAGGTCGCGCGCTTCGAGTTCCACTACATGGCGGCGCGCCGCTACGGCCATCGCAAGCCGCCGCCGCGCGCCGAGACGGTGAACCCGGAATATGTGAAGGCGATCCTCGACCTGCGCGCCAAGGGCGTGACCGGCAAGCTGATCATCGGCGGCAAGTCGATGGGCGGCCGCGTCGCTTCGATGGTCGCCGACGAGATGTACGCCAAGGGCGAGATCGCCGGACTGGTCTGCCTTGGCTATCCATTCCATCCGCCGGCCAAGCCGGAGCAGTTGCGCACGAAGCATCTCATCGACCTGAAAACGCCGACGCTGATCTTCCAGGGCACGCGTGATGAGTTCGGCACCAAGGACGAGGTCGCGACCTACGGGCTTTCCCCGGCCATCGAGGTGGTCTGGTTGGAGGATGGCGACCACGACTTGAAGCCGCGCAAGGCGATCTCGGGTTTTTCGACGGCGGATCACCTGAAGACGGTGGCGGAGACGACAAAGGCGTGGGCGGAGCGTCCACATCGGTCGTCATCCTAGGGCGAAGCAAGGAGCGAAGCGACGCGCGCAGACCCTAGGATCCATGCCGTGACGTTAAAGCGTTGCAACGGTTCAGGATTTTGCTCCGCCCCGTTTCACAGCGAAGGTCACGGCATGGGTCCTCGGGTCAAGCCCGAGGATGACGAAGCGAGGGGTGTCCTCGGCAAATGAAACTCGCCACCTTCAACGTCAACAACATCAACAGCAGGCTGGAAAACCTGCTGGCTTGGCTCGCCAAAGCAAAGCCCGACGTCGTCTGCCTGCAGGAACTGAAGTCCCGCGACACCCAATTTCCGCTGACCCGGCTCGCCAAAGCCGGCTATGGCGCGGTGTGGAAGGGCGAGCCGGCCTGGAATGGCGTGGCGATCCTCGCGCGCGGCGCCGAGCCCGTCCTGACGCGCGACGCGCTGCCCGGCGACGATGCCGATCGCCAGGCCCGCTACATCGAGGCGGCGGTCGACGGCGTCGTCATCGCCTGTCTCTATGCCCCCAACGGCAACCCGCGGCCGGGGCCGAAATTCGACTACAAGCTCGCCTGGCACGAGCGCTTCGCGGCGCATGCGGAGCAACTGCTCGACACCGGCCTGCCGGTGGTGCTGGCCGGCGACTTCAACATCGTGCCCGAGCCGCGCGACATCTATGCCACTCGCTCTTATGACGATAACGCGCTGGTGCAGCCCGAAAGCCGCGCCGCCTTTGCCGCGCTGATCGAGCAGGGCTGGACCGATGCGCTGCGTAAGGTTTTTCCCAGGCAAGAAAAACTCTACACCTTCTGGGATTATCGACGGAACCGCTGGCCGCGCGACGCGGGCCTGCGTCTCGACCATATATTGCTGTCAAAGAAGCTGGCGCGGAAACTGAAAGCGGCCGGCATCGACCGCGACGTGCGGGGAGGCGACAATCCCAGCGATCATGCGCCGGTCTGGGTGGAGTTGGGGTGAGAAAACAAAAATCCCCGCCGTAGCGGGGATCGTTGAGAATCAAAATCCTGAGTGCCCGATCATGGGGGCGGAGCGGGCGGAGGCGAGCCCGCCACAATCGCGGAAAGCTTGCCTCTGCGGATCAAAACCGGCTTCTCGTAAGTCTTCTTCATGAGTTGCCCTCCAATACTCCAGCAGATGATCTCAGATGAGTGGTTTCTGTCAAGCATTCGACCAGAGCGGCCGTTCGACACCTGGGGAAAGCCTCCTGCCGGTAGAACCGTGGTCCAATAGTTTCGATAGCACAGGCGTTCTCCCGCCGGCGTCTCAATCATGCGCCTTCCACAGCAACGACTTGCGGTGTTGGTGTCTAACGCTAATCTGCTGAAGAGTTGGAGGGGGTAAAATTTCATGCTCGTGGTCTTGAACACGTGTCTCCAGCCGTTGCCGCCTCGCAATGGCTAATACCATCCTCGTCGCCCTCATCTCCGCCCTCGTCCTTGCCTGCGCTGTAGCTCTCGTCGCGATCGCGCTGCGCTGGCGCCGCAAGCGCCGCAGGGCGCGCGGCAACCCCAATGCGGCGGGCGACTATGCGCCGCGCGCAGCCTGGGGCGACAGCCGCGGAGCGCTCAACTATTCGTCCTTCGTCTTCATGGATGTCGACGGCGACGGCAAGTTCGGACAGGCCGACCGGCCGATCGCCGGCATTGTGGTAAGGGCCTATGACGAAAAGGGCGCATTCCTCGCCGCGGTGCGAACCAACAATGGCGGCTTCGCCAATTTCGTCATGTCGGCGAAGAAACATCGGGCCGTCCTGTGCGCGCCCGGAACCTACCGGTTTTCGGTCTCGGTGCCGAAAGGCTGGCGCGTGAGCACCGGCAATGAGGATCAGTCGCTGCGCCTCGACACCATGCCCGGCGCGCCGTCAGGTCTCGCCGGCGAGGACTTGCCGAAGGCGGTCGGTCTCTCGCCAGGACGCTTCATTCGCGGCAGGACCGTGACCGAAGCGGCGCTTCAGGTCATGGGCAAGGGCAGGGTGCTGGAAACCAGAGCGCTCCCGCCTGGCGAGTTCCTTGTCGGTCTCTCCTCCGACGCCGACACGCTGACGATCTCTGGATCGGGTCTCGACCGTCGCCTGGCGCTTACCCCCTATCCGGCCGATCTCGGACTTTTGCGACCGGACGCGATCGCAGCCGATGCGGCACTCGAAGCGATCGACTTCGACGCTGTCACCACCCTGCCTTTTCAGAAAATCCCCTGCGGCCATGCCGGTCTCGACTGGCGCAACCTGAACGCCCTGACGAGCCAGTACGTCAAGGACAGCGAGGGCTATCTCAACGGCAATCTCTCACGCGGCCGCGTTGCCTATACCAGCAGCGGCCACCCGGCGGAGTTTGCCGGCACGACACCCTTCGGCTTTCATTCGATTATGCTCACCGCCGCATGGCTGGCTTCGGAAGGCGAGGTCGCATTGGTCGAAAGCTGGCTCGATGACGAACTGGTCGCCAGCGACGAGATCGCGCTCTCGGCGTTGGCTCCGGTCCACTACGCACCGATGCTGAAGGCGGTGACGCGCGTGCGCATTTCCACGAAGCACTATTGGCAAGCTGTGCTGGACGGTTTGGTGCTGGTGCGCTGAATCCGCCGAAATTGCTCGACGCCGATCAAGTTGTGCGATCGTCAGGCCGAGATTGCCGGCGTCGGCCTTCGCGTATTGTCAAGAAGCGCGGGGATAACCGGTCAGATCACCGGCCCGGTTCCATTGATGGGACCTGAACCGGCGCCGTTGATTGCCGTGATGGCCGAAAGCTTGCCCTTCCTGGCGAAGGTTGGCTTCTCGTAGACTTTCTTCATATTCTCGTAGACTTTCTTCATATTCCGAGTCCCCGATACACCCAAAACAGCATGCCGGCCGACAACAAGCTGTCGGTCCAACATGCCAAGCCGGCATGTTCGATCGTAGGCCGATCAGTCCGTCGAAACCGGAGCGTTCGCCGTAACTGCCGAAAGCCTGCCCTTCCGGATGAGGTTGGGCTTCTCGTAGACCTTCTTCATAAAAAATCTCTCCAAACGCTCGCGCCAACCTGAGCAGCGCCTATGGCTGCTTCCCAGTCGGGCCTAACGATCGCTATTCCCGATGATCAACCCGGGAGGGGGTTGGAAGGGCTGTTCAATGCCGTGACTGTCGAAAGCTTGCCTTTGCGGATGAAGATAGGCTTCTCGTAAATCTTCTTCATGCTAATGGCTCTCCTGAAAATCCCCGCCGGATAATGTCATAAGAGCGTTTCCTGTCAACCAATGCGAGTGGTTGAGGTCTTTATTCTTGGGGAGTGTGGCTTTCTGCTCACGCGACCGGCTTTCAACGAAGAGAAAGACCTCAATGCCTCGAGCTAGTCGGCGGGATATTGGTCCGCCGGTCGAGTAAAGTTGAAAAGCCGGCCGTCGTTGGGCGGAAGAGCACGCCCCGAGGCCGAAGCAGATTAATCTTTCCTCGTGTGATGTCTTGCACTTAGCCTGGCAAGAAAGCTCGGCTAGGATGGCTGATGCGCCTTCCGCATTCAGGCGGGAGGAACGGGGGGTGGATGAAGCGATCGACCGACAGGCTGCTGGCGCTGGCGATGCTGATCGTCGGCATTGCCTGCTTCGCCAAGTTCTGTCTGGCGTTGGGCGGCAAGCCGCTGGCGACGGCGCGGCTGGAAGTCTTCGGCGTGGCCGGCGTGCTGTCGGTCCTTGCCGGGCTGCTTTTCCTCGCCGGCCTGCTGCCGGGCGCCGCCAGGCACGATCCGGCCGCCCCCTTGTTCGGCCGCGACGCCGAGATCGCGCCGGCCGGCCATCCGCGGCTGCGCCGTGCAGCACTCGCTTTGCCGCTTTTGGCGCTGCTCGTCATCGTCGCCGACCAGTTCGGCCCGTGGCGGACGCAGCGGCCGGATGGCGAACCGGCGAAGGAAGTCGCCGCCGCGCCGGCGGAACCGGCGCCTCGGCCATCCGAGCCGAAGCCCGAGCCGGAGGCGAGCACAAAACCAACCACGCCGGAGGCGAGCGCAAAACCGACCACGCCGGAGGCGAGCGCAAAACCAACCACGCCGGAGGCTAGCGCAAAGCCAACCGCGCCGGAGGCTAGCGCAAAGCCAACCGCGCCCGCATCCGCGCAGGAAGAAGTCGCGAAATCCGCGCCGCCGGCAGAGCCAGTTGCGGCTCCCGTTCCGCCGTCGCCGCCAGCCATCGCGCCGCAGCCTGCCCAACCGGCACAGCCCACCGAGCAGACGGCGCTCGCGCCCGCAACGCCGCCACAGATAGCGGCGCCGCCTCCACTGGCGCCTCCGGCCCAGCCGACCGCGCCGGAAGGCCACCGCGACGCCGTCGTCTGGCTGGCGGTGTCGGCCGACGGCCACGAGATCATGAGCGCAAGCACCGACCGCATGATCAAACTCTGGGACATCGACGGCAAGCGGCTGATCCGCGATCTCGGCGAGCACAAGGACATGGCGCGCAGCGCGCTTTTCATGCCCGACGGCAAGACCGCGCTGACCGCCGGCGACGACGGCGAGATCGTGCTGCGCCAGCTATCCGACGGCACGGTGCTGCACGTCTTCTCCTCAGGGGCGAACGGCGGCGTCCGGCAACTGAAGGTCAGCCAGGACGGCAAACTCGCCGTCAGCGGCCACGACACCGGTTCCGTCGTCGTCTGGGACCTGGAGAAGGGGACGGTGTCGCATGTGCTGCCGGGCCATGACTGGTCGGTGAACTCCGTCGCCATGTCGCCCGATGGCACCAGGGCGCTCACGGGCAGCATCGACGGTGAGCTGAAGCTCTGGGATATCGTTTCGGGCAAGCAACTGCGCAGTTGGCACGGCGACGACCGCGGCGCCTATGGCGCGGTCTTCCTGGCCGACGGCCACCACGCGGTGACCGGCAGCGGCGACTACACGATAAAACTCTGGGACCTCGACAGCTTCAAGGAAGTGCGACGTTTCGAGGGCCATTCCGGCACGGTCTACGCGCTGGCCCTGTCGGCCGACGGCAAGCGGCTCGGCTCCGTCTCGCTCGACGGCACGGCGCGCATCTGGAATATTGACACCGGCGCCGAGATCGCCGAGTTCGACCCCGGCACCGGTCCCATGTATTCGGTCGCCTTCGCCGCCGACGGCACGCTTCTGACCGGCGGGATCGACCGCACCATCCGCGACTGGCCGGCCGCGGGAGGCGATGGCACGGTGCTGTTCGCGGGGGCGCCAGAGTAGCATTTAATTGGAGCTATATTTCAGTTCTGCCCCAACTTGCGCTATCAACTACTGTTGGTTGCAAATGGGCGGGTGATCTTGAGCAATTTCGAATGGCCGAGTAGGTCGCAGACGGAAGTCTATAGTCCACGTCCGCCGCGTCCCGGGCCTGCCCTATGCCTCGCCCTAGTGGTGCTGGCCGGCTTCGTTCTGTTTGGGCCAGTCCTGAATTATTACCAGCAGTGGTCCGCAATAAGGAAGGCACAGGCCGCCATTCTGGCGAAGGACTATGCGGAAGAGTATCGCCAGCTTTCTTTACTGGCGAATATGGGTAATCCCGATGGCCAGTATGGTCTCGGGGGCCTGTACTGGCAGGGCCAAGGCGTCGCGCAGAATCGCCAGTTGGCTCTCTATTGGTGGCGGAAGGCTGCGGATAGAGGAAACGCCCGGGCTGCCTACGGCATCGGTCGAGCCTATTACGTCGGCGAGGGCGTGGAGAAAGACGACAAGGTTGCGGCGACTTTTGTGAGAAAAGCCGCCGACAATGAAGACCCGAACGGGCAGAGTTTGCTCGGGACGCTTTATGCGCGCGGTCACGGTGTCGATCAGGATTTCAGCAAGGCGTTCCAATGGTGGATGAAGGCCGCTGCGCGTGGCCAGGTGGACGCGCAAGCCGCTGTCGGCAACGCTTACGCTCTGGGCAGCGGCGTTGGAAAGGACGATGCTCAAGCTGTCGTCTGGTATCGCAAAGCGGCTGAGCAAGGTTACATCCCTGCGCAGTCAGCGCTAGGCTCTGCCTATTCGACGGGCAAGGGTGTTGCCAGGAGTGACACCGAGGCAGCGTCATGGTGGCTGAAGGCGGCCAAGCAGGGTGACGTTCCAAGCCAGCTGTGGGTGGCTTATGCCTACGCAAACGGCATAGGCATCGCCAGGGACGGCAAAGCCGCCGAGTTCTGGTGGCTGGCAGCTGCGAAAACAGGCAATGCCGATGCCGAGTTCAGCTTGGGTCAACTCTATTATCTCGGAGTACTGGGAAAGCCGGACTATCCGGAAGCAGCCAAATGGTTCCTGAAGGCGACGGAACACGGCAACGCCCGGGCAAAGACCTACATCGATCTTATGAGGCAAAACGGCCAGTTCGACAGCAAGACGCTGTGAGGTGCTTTGTCATTGACGCCCCGCGGCTCGAACCTAGTTCTCCTCGCATGGCGCCACGCCTGCGACGCGTGCCCGCCCGACTCACGCAAGGAGTACCTCCTTGAAACGCTTCTGGACCGGCGTTCTCATCCTCATTGTAGTCTGCCTGGCGGGTTTCGCCGCCTATGCCTGGAAGCCGGCGATCGACCCGATCGAACCGCCGCAACGCGCCTCCTTCGACCACGCGCTGATCGTGAAGGGGGCGGTGGTCGCTTCGGTCGGCAACTGCACGGCCTGCCATACCAAGCCCGGCGGAAAGTCCTTCGCCGGCGGGCTGGCGGTGCCGACGCCATTCGGTACCATCTATTCCACCAACATCACGCCGGACCCCAAGACCGGTATCGGGCGCTGGTCGGAAGCTGCCTTCAGCCGGGCGATGCGGGAAGGCGTCGAGCGCGACGGCGATCACCTTTATCCGGCCTTCCCGTTCGACCATTTCACGCTGGTCTCCGACGAGGACAACAAGGCGCTCTATGCCTATCTGATGACGCGGCATGCCGTGGAGAATCGACCTCCCGCCAATGAGCTGCCGTTCCCGCTCAACCTGCGCTTCGTGCTGGCGGGCTGGAAGCTGCTCTTCTTCGACAAGGGCGCCTATCGCGAGGATGCCTCGCAGAGCGCCGAATGGAACCGCGGTGCCTATCTCGTCGAAGGGCTTGGCCATTGCGGCGCCTGCCACACGCCGCGCAACCTGCTGGGCGCCGAGCGGAAAGGCGCGCATCTGGCAGGCGGCGAAGCAGAGGGCTGGGATGCCTTCGCGCTCGACAGATCGTCCTCCGCGCCAATCCCATGGACGCATGACAGTCTCTTTGCCTATCTACGCCAGGGCTGGCATGCCGATCACGGCGTGGCCAACGGACCGATGGCCGAGGTCACCGGCAATCTCGGCCGGCTTCCCGATACCGATATCAGCGCCATTGCCACTTACCTGGTCTCCCAAATGGGCGAGCCGGCGCCGGAGCGCGCGGCGGCAGCCGAGGACATCCGCAAGAAGCTTTCGATCGACCAGGGCGGCACGCCGATACCGGCAAGCGCCACCACCGGCAGCCCGACCAGCCGCGGCGGCGCGATCTACCAGGCGGCCTGCGCCACCTGCCATGACGGCAGCCGCCCGCAGCCCTTCGGCGGCATCGATTTCCATCTCTCCAGCACGATCGCCGCGCGCGATCCGCAAAATGCAATCAACGTCGTGCTCTTTGGCCTGCCGGCGGCGAGCGGCCGGGAGAGCCCGATCATGCCGGGCTTCGCCGCGACGCTGACCGACGATCAGGTGGCGGACCTGCTCGGCTATCTGCGCGAGGCCTATGCCCAGAAGCCGGCATGGGCGGACGCGAAAGCGAAGACCGCCGACACCAGGAGCGGCAAATACCGGGTCAGCGTCCGGCCTTCGGACGGCATCGAGCGCAGCCCGGACAATGTGGGAGCCAAGGACTGATGGTCAAGCTCAACGTCAATGGCACGTCACATGACGTCGACGTCGATCCGGCGACGCCGCTGCTCTATGTGCTGCGCAACGATCTGAAGCTCAACGGCGCCAAGTTCGGTTGCGGCCTCGGCCAGTGCGGCGCCTGCACAGTGATGGTCGACGGCAAGGCGGTCTTTTCCTGCCTGACGCCGGCCATGCTGGTCGAGGGGCGCGAGATCAAGACGGTCGAGGGCCTTGGCACCATCGACGATCCCGGCCCGATGCAAAAAGCTTTCATCGAACAACAGGCGGCGCAATGCGGCTATTGCATTGCCGGCATGATGATGCGGGCGCAGGCGCTGCTCGAGGCAAAGCCCGATGCCGCCGACGCCGACATCAGGCAGGCGCTGGAGCCCAATCTCTGTCGCTGCGGCACGCATATGCGCATCCTTCGAGCCGTGGCCCGCGCCCGCGACCTGATGCAGGGCAAGTCCGCCGGCAACATGGCGCCGGCAGCCGCCACCGGGAGGGGATGATGAACGCACCGAACCTGCTTCCCGATATCACCCGCCGCGGCTTCCTGGCGGGAGCCGGCGCGCTGGTCGTATCCTTCGCCATCCCCGCCGAGGCGCAGCAGGGCGAGGTACCGAGCGCGCCCGGCGCCCAGACGGCGAAACCCGAATTGCCCGGCAGTCTGGCTGATACGCCCTCGCTCGACGCTTGGATCCGCATCGACGCCGACGGTTCAATCACCGTCTTCACCGGCAAGGCCGAGCTTGGCCAGGGCACCAAGACGTCGCTGCGCCAGATCGCGGCCGAGGAGCTCGAGGTCGAGCCGGCGGCGATCAAACTGATCACCGCCGACACCGCGCTGACGCCGAATGAAGGCTACACCGCCGGCAGCCAGACGATCCAGAATTCAGGCACCGCCATCCGCTATGCCTCGGCGCAGGCGCGGCAGATCCTGATCGCCAAGGCCAGCGAAAAGCTCGGCGCGCCGGTCGAGGCGCTGAAGGCTGAGGCGGGAGCGGTCGTCGGCCCGAACGGCGCCAAGGCCGGTTATGGCGAACTGGTCTCGGCCGATTTCCTTCATGTCGATGCGGCGGCGGATACCAGGCTCAAGCCGCCGGCAGCCTATCGCGCGATCGGCAAGCCTTTCGCGCGCGTCGACATCCCGGCCAAGGTCACCGGCGGCGAGGCCTATGTCCAGGACATGCGCCCGCCGGGCATGGTTCATGCCCGCGTCGTGCGGCCGCCGAGCTACGGCGCGAAGCTCGCCGACTTCGCCGATGTCGCGGTCAAGGCGATGCCTGGCGTGATCGCCGTGGTGCGCGACGGCGATTTCCTCGCCGTGGTCGCCGAGCAGGAGTTCCAGGCCGTGAAGGCCATGCGCGCCATGGCCGCCGTCGCGAAGTGGCAGGAGCAGCCTGCGCTTCCCGACCCGAACGATATCTCGGCTTTCCTGGAAAAGGCCGTGTCGAAAGTCGGCACGGTGACCTCCGTCGGCGCCGACAGCGCGCCGGGAGCCAGGACGCTCCAGGCGCAATTCACGCGCGCCTACCAGATGCACGGCTCTATCGGTCCATCGAGCGCGGTGGCCATGCTCGACAATGGCCTGACGACGGTCTGGACGCATACGCAAGGCGTCTATCCCGATCGCAAGGCGATCGCCCAGATGCTCGGCGTGCCGCAGGAGAAGGTGCGCTGCATCCACACCGAGGGCTCGGGCTGCTACGGCCACAACGGCGCCGACGATGCGGCGGCCGACGCCGCGCTGATCGCGCAGAAAGTGCCGGGCAAGCCGGTGCGCGTGCAATGGATGCGCGACCAGGAGCATCTATGGGAGCCATACGGACCGGCGATGCTGACCAGGGCGAGTGCCACGCTCGACCAGAACGGCAACATCGTGAACTGGCACTACGACCTGTGGAGCAATAACCATGGCACGCGGCCGGGTTCCGCCGGATCGTTGATCGCCGGCAGGCTGATGGAACGGCATTTCCCGCCCGATCCCGCCGAGCTGCAAATCTCTCCGCTCGGCAATGGCGACCGCAACGCAATCCCGCTCTATGACGTGCCCAACCAGCGCGTGAACTGGAACTTCGTCGCCGACATGCCGGTGCGCGTGTCCGCGCTGCGCGGCCTCGGCGCCTATTGTAACGTCTTCTCCATCGAAAGCTTCATGGACGAGTTGGCGGTGGCGGCGAACGCCGATCCGGTCGAATACCGCCTGCGCCACCTGAAAGACCCGCGCGCCAAAAAGGTGATCGAGGTCGCGGCGCAAAAATTCGGCTGGTCGAAGGATGCTTTGCCGGAAGGCCGGGGCAGGGGTTTCGCCTTCGCTAAATACAAGAACCACGCCGCTTATCTGGCTGTTGCGCTGGAGGCCGATGTCGACAGCGACAGCGGCGCGATCAAGGTGTCGCGCGTCGTTGCGGCGGTCGATTGCGGGGAGGCCGTCGCCCCGGATTCGATTATCAACCAGACCGAAGGCGGCATATTGCAGTCGATGAGCTGGACGCTTTACGAGGCCGTGCATTTCGATCGAACGCGCATCTTGAGTCCGGACTGGTCAACCTATCCGATCCTGCGCTTCAGCGCGGTGCCCGACAATATCGAGGTGCAAGTCGTCGATAACCCCGGCACGCCTTATCTCGGCGTCGCCGAAGCCGCACAGGGCCCTACCGCTGGCGCCATCGCCAACGCATTCCGGAATGCGACCGGCAAGCGCATATACGATCTGCCTTACACGCGAGAGAGGGTGAAGGACGTGCTGGGGGTTTAGGGCGCTTATCTCCCCTCGAGGAAGATGTCGCCGAAGGGACAGGGGAGTTCACTGTACAAGTTACGTGCGCGCCGTCATCCTAGGTGGATAGACAAACCTACCAGTCAGCGTCCCGTCCCATCATGCTCAACCTCCACCTCGTCGAAGCCTCGATCGCCGACCTGCGCAGCGGGCTGGAAGACGGCACCGTCACCAGCGTCGAGCTGGTCGGTGCCTATCTCAACCGCATTGTGCATTACGACCGCCACGGCATCGCGCTGAACGCGGTCCCCATCCTCAATCCGAACATGTTCGAGGAGGCGGAAGCTTCGGACCGCCGCCGCCGAGAGGGCAAAGCCCTCGGCCCGCTCGACGGCATCCCTTACACCGCCAAGGACAGCTACAAGGCCAAGGGCCTGACGGTCGCCGCCGGCTCGCCCGCCTTCCAGCATCTCGTCGCCGGCGAGGACGCCTTCACCATCGCCAGGCTGCGCGCCGCCGGCGCGGTATTGATCGGCCTCACCAACATGCCGCCGATGGCCAATGGCGGCATGCAGCGCGGCGTCTATGGCCGCGCCGAGAGTCCGTACAACAAGGACTTCCTCACCGCCGCTTTCGCTTCCGGCTCGTCCAACGGCTCGGGCACGGCGACCGCCGCGTCCTTCGCCGCCTTCGGCCTCGGCGAAGAAACCTGGTCGTCCGGTCGCGCGCCCGCTTCCAACAACGCGCTGGTGGCCTACACGCCATCGCGCGGCGTGATTTCGGTGCGCGGCAACTGGCCCTTGGTGCCGACCATGGATGTGGTGGTGCCGCACACGCGGACCATTCCCGACATGCTGGAGCTGCTCGACGTGATCGTCGCCGACGATGCCGAGACGCGCGGCGATTTCTGGCGCGTGCAGCCCTGGGTGGCGATTCCGAAAACATCGGCGCTGCGGCCGGCGAGCTACGCCGCGCTTCCGCTGCAAGGCGCGCTGAAGGGCAAACGCCTCGGCGTGCCGAAAATGTATATCGGCAAGGATGATGGCGCCGACCGCCCGATCGAGACGCGCGCCTCGGTGCTGGAGCTTTGGCGTCAGGCAGCGCGCGATCTCGAAGCGCTCGGTGCTGAAGTGGTCGAGGTCGATTTCCCCGTCGTCTCCAACTACGAGCGCGACCGTCCGGGCGTGCTGTCGATGGTCGACCGTGTCCTTGTGCCGGCTGAATTCGCCGAGCGCGAGATCTGGGACCTGTCCATCTGGTCCTGGGACGATTTCCTGCGCGCCAATGCCGATCCCGCGATCCCCGATCTTGCTTCGGTCGACGGCGCAAAGATCTTTCCGCAGCCGCCGGGCACCTTGCGCGACCGTTATGGCGAGGTCGATTTCGATCTGGCGCGGTATGTCGAGCGGGCGAAGCAGGGCGTGGCGCCGCTCGCGGACATTCCCACCATCGAGGAGGGCCTGAAAGGCCTGGAGACAACGCGCCGTATCGATTTCGAGGACTGGCTCGATGCCAACCGCCTCGACGCCGTGGTGCTGCCGGCGGTCGCCGATGTCGGTCCGGCCGATGCCGACGTCGACGAGGCTTCCGCACGGCTTGCCTGGCGCAACGGCACCTGGGTCGCCAACGGCAATCTCGTGTGGCGCCATCTCGGCATCCCGACGGTGACGGTGCCGATGGGAACGATGGCCGATATCGGCATGCCGGTCGGCCTCACCTTCGCCGGCAAGGCTTATGACGACGTGGCGTTGCTGACCATCGCCGGCGATTACGAGCGGGCCACCAGACGCCGCACCGTTCCGCCGCGCACGCCGGCGCTGGCCGGCGATGTGTTCGAGGGCAGGGGCGCGGCTGCCGGCGATGCGCCGCTCACGCTGGCGCTGACCGCCGAGACGACGCGCTCCGGCGACACCGACGAGATCGGGATCGTGTTGGACGTCGGCGCGGACGAGCCGGCCGCGGTCAAGGTTCACGTCAATGGCGAGCCTGTCCTCATGCGGGCGGAGGGCAACCGCCATACCGGTCGGGTGGTCGTGCCGGTATCGACGCATCAGGGCTTCCACAGCGTCTGGCGCGGCGCCTATGGCTCGATCGTCACGGCCATCGCGCGCCCGCCCGACGGGCACTGTAAGGGAACCTTCACGATCACTGGCGGGATCGGGTGACAGGCCACCACCGATCTGGCAGAGTGACCTTAAGAGGCCGGGCTGGTCCGTTGTGTTTACTGCTCGGAGGGGGATTTGTACGCTGGCGGCTCAGTGCGATTGCGTGCCGGAGTTCGGTTCAGGCTGATCCGCATCGTCGTGGCATTGGCGGGGCTTGCCGTGGTGCTCGACGGCTGCGCCAATCCCAAGGTCATCGAAAGCGCCGTGCCCCAGGCTGCCGCGCCGAAAGCCGCAACACCGAAGCCTGCCAAAGTGGCCGTCGCCTCGCCGGCCGCCTCACCAGCGGTGGCGCCCGTTGTCGCGTCCCGGCCGTCCTGCACCGACCAGTGGAAATCCCACGGGCATACCACCCAGCCGGAGGCGCAGGCTTTCGCGAAAAACTGCCTCGCGGGGCAGGGCGCGCTGACAAAAATGGTCGATCATAAGACCGTGACGCGCAAGCTGGCCTACCTGATCGATGCCGAAAAGCCGCTGAGCGGTCTCGAGCCTTCCGACATAGGGGTTTTCTGCCCCGGCTATCTGCGCCAGGACCGCGGCGGCCGCGCCGTGTTCTGGCGTACGCTGCTTGCCGACCTGGTCAGCGCGGAATCCGTCAACAGCAGCTCCGCCGCCTATTGGGAAGAGGACCAGGACCAGTATTCGATCGGCCTGCTGCAATTGTCGCTTTCGGACGAGCAGAGATACCATTGCGGCTTCAAGTCGGAGGTCGACATCACCGATCCCGACCGCAACCTTGCCTGCGGCGTCAAGATCGTGACGATGCTGGTCGGCGCCGACGGTGCGCTCGGCGGTGGCCAGGGCACTGAAATGAAGGGCATCGGCGCCTACTGGCAGAATTTGCGCCGGCCTTCCGAAATGCGCGGCAAGCTGATCGCCGCCACCCGCGCGATTCCGCAATGCGTGGCCGACCCGAGGAATGCCTAGGCGGATAGCAGGACGATTGGCGGCACAGACCGGCGAGGCGCGTTATCTCCCCTCTTGTGGGGGAGAAGGATGCGGCGCTACTCCAGCCAGTCCACCACTAGCGCCATCACACCGAACACCGCGCCGGCCGCGCACACCGCGTTCCAGCCGCCCCAGGCCCAGGCAATGCCGGCCAGCAGCGAGCCGATTGCGCCGCCGATGAAGAAGATGCCGACGAACAGCCCGTTGATGCGGCCACGTGCCTTCGGCTGCAAAAGATTGACGGCACGGCGGCCCAGCGTCTGCTCGCCGACGACGCCGATATCGAGCAGCACCGCGCTTGCCCTATCAGCACCAACGGCAGCCATGCGCCACCGGCCTCGACGGCCCCGGCCGTGGATGGTGCGTTTCGGCCCTGTCTTGTTCTTGACCCATCCCCCACCCACGCTATCTTCGCCGCCATGCCAGAGACCGCCCCCTCCGCCGCTGCGCCGCTGATCGTCATCGATCTGCAGACCAACATGTTCGACGGCCGTTTCGAGCCGCCGATCCACGACGCCGACACGATCGCCGAGCGCGCCCGCAGGCTGATCGACTGGGCGCGGCGTTCCGGCCGCAAGGTGGCGTTCATCCGCCATGACGGGCCGGAGGGCGACCCGCTGGCGCCGGGCGCTTCCGGCTGGCCGGTATGGCCGCTGCTCGGCCAGGCCGCCGACGAACCGACCTTCGGCAAAAGCGTCGGCAACGCCTTCTCCAACCCAGACCTCGCCGAATGGGTGGCGGGGCAGGGTGCTGACGACGTCGTGCTTCTTGGCGCCCAGACCGATTTCTGCGTCGCCGCTACCGTGAAGGGAGCCTTCGCCGAGGGGCTTGGGGTCACCGTGGTCTCCGACGCGCATTCGACGCTGGATTCACTGAAGGAGAAGGCGCCCGAT
The DNA here is from genome assembly GCF_006440675.2 of Mesorhizobium sp. B2-8-5. NCBI lineage: Bacteria > Pseudomonadati > Pseudomonadota > Alphaproteobacteria > Hyphomicrobiales > Phyllobacteriaceae > Mesorhizobium > Mesorhizobium sp. B2-8-5. The sequence continues at coordinate 4,946,278 of NZ_CP083951.1, read as the reverse complement.
ATCATCGCTCGCCACAACGAGGCCTTCGAGGGGCAGGGCGCGCGGATGACGACCACGGCGGAGCTGGTTGGGAGTTGAGCGCTTTCTTCCTTCTCCCCTTGTGGAGCACCCCTATCCGTGGCCTTCGGCGACACCTTCTCCCGCAAGGGGAAAAGGAATAACCCAACCCAAGGAGCCTATCTTGCCCACCCTCGATCTTCCCGCCGAAGGCGGCTGCCGCTGCGGCCGCGTGCGCCTGAAGATTTCGGCAAAGCCGCTGCTCACCATGGCCTGCCATTGCACCGGCTGCCAGTCGATGTCGTCCAGCGCCTATTCGCTGAGCGCGGCAATCCCCTCGGAAGGTTTCGAGGTGACCAAGGGCGAGCCGGTGGTCGGCGGCCTGCATGGCGCATCGAAACACTATTTCTGCGGCTATTGCATGACCTGGATGTTCACCCGACCGGAAGGGATCGACTGGTTCGTCAACCTGCGCCCGACCATGCTCGACGAGCATGCCTGGTTCGCGCCCTTCATCGAGACCTGGACCAGTGAGAAATTGCCCTGGGCGACGACATCGGCCGCGCACAGCTACCAAGCGCTGCCGTCCTTCGAGGAATATGAGCCGCTGGTCGCCGAATACGCCGGCACGCAAGGCTGACCAAAAGCGGGGCCGGTCAAAAAAGCGGCGAGGTCGCCGTTGCCATTTCCGTTCATGGTCGACGCGGCCGTTGGGGGCGCATTGTTGGGGATGTGCTTGGGCGTCCGCGTCGACCACGGCGGCCTCATACCGCAGACTGCATCATGGCACATTTGCCGCCCGCTGAAACTTCCGCGAAAACGGTATATGGCGGCTCTTTCCTTCTCCCTTTTTGGGAGAAGGTGGCCGAGCGAAGCTCGGTCGGATGAGGAGTGTTCCAGCCTGGCGATATCGCTTGCTCAGCCGTGGCCGTGCGGCCCCCACCGGCGCCTCATTCCTTCCAGCAACCGTCTCGGCGCTGCGCGCCGATCCGCCTTCTCCCACAAGGGGGCCCGCAAGGGGGAGAAGGCGAAGGCGAAACACTTTCTCCCTCGATCCGCATTGACCTGGTCCGCCCGGCCGGCGACGACTGAGGCTTTCCTTTTCAATGGATTGCATCGTGGACCAGACTCATTTTCTCAACGCCAGGCTTGCCGACGGCACGGTCGCTGACCTCGCCGTCGCCGGCGGCCGTTTCAGCGCCATCGTGCCTGCAGCCAATGCGACGACGCCGCCGGCTGGCGCCATCGATCTCGCCGGCCAACTCGTGCTGCCGGCTTTCGTCGAGGGTCATATCCATCTCGACACCTCCTTCTATGGCGATGCCTGGCGCCCGCACATTCCCTGCACCAATGGTTTTGACGTGCGCGAGCGGGTCGCCTTCCAGATGCGCAATCTCGAGCAGGCCGCGCCGATGGAAGAGCGCGCGAAAAGCCAGCTCGAGCTCTGCGTCGGCAATGGCAGCCTTACCATGCGCAGCCATGTCATGGTCGACGCCGCGGTCGGGCTGAAGCATGTCGAGACGATCCTTGGCGTGCGGGAGAAATACCGCGACTTGATCGACATCCAACTCGTCGCCTTCCCGCAGAGCGGCATTCTGTCCTCGCCAGGCACCGCGGAGCTGCTCGACGAGGCGCTCAAGCTCGGCTGCGACCTGATCGGCGGGCTCGATCCGGCAAGCTTCGACCGCGATGTGAAAGGCCATCTCGATGTCGTCTTCGGCCTTGCCGAAAAGCACGGCGCCGGCGTCGACATCCACCTGCATGACCGCGGCACGCTTGGCCTGTTCGAGATCGAGGAGATCGTCGCCCGGACCGCGGCACTGGGCATGCAGGGAAAAGTCGCCGTCAGCCACGCCTACGGGTTGGGCGACATCTCCGCCGATGCGTTGGCCGGAGCCGGCGAGCGGATCGCTGCCGCCGGCGTCGCCATCATGACCAACGCGCCCGGCGATCATCCTTTCCCGCCGGTGGCCGCGCTGCGCAAGGCGGGCGTCACGGTCTTCGCCGGCTCCGACAACATCCGCGATTCGTGGTGGCCCTATGGCGATGGCGACATGCTCAACCGCGCCAACATGATCGGCTACCGCTCCGGCTTCTACGAGGACCGGGAACTGGAAGCCGCTTACGACGTGGTGAGCCATGCCGGCGCCAAGGCGCTCGGGCTCGAGGGCTACAACATCGCCGTCGGCGCCAAGGCGGATTTCGTCGCGCTGAAGGCAGAGCATGTCCCGGAAGCGGTGGTCGCTGTGCCGAAGGAGCGCACCGTCTATCGCGCGGGCAGGGAAGTGGCGCGAGGCGGGAAGGTGGCGGCGTAGGACGTCGTCTCCTGGAAGGCGGGCCTTCGCTTGACAACGTCTATTCGGATGCCGCACGTTTCCGTGCAGCTTGGGGACTTGGCCATGAAGAAAGAATATTCAAAGCCGACGCTCGTCCGTAAAGGCCGGCTCTCGGCGCGGACCGCGCAGCAGGCCGGATCGGATTCGCAGGCGCCGGAGTAAAGCGCGCCGTTCCTCTCGGCTGAATGTATCGGCGATAAGACCAAGCGTCCGACATTGCAGGCACGCAGTCCGGCGACTGGCGCGCCGCCGCATGGTCGATCCCACAAATTAGTTTGCATGCATATGTTTCAAGCCCCTCCGGTTTCGTGAAGCATTTCACCGTTCGCGCGCAATCCACCGGTTACAGACGCATCGCAAAAGCGGCACCGGGAAGAGGCGGCACCGGTTTTCCGCCGCTGATCTATGGAGATTTCCATGTTCAAAAGTCTTAACCGAATCCGCGCCGCCTTCGAGCGGGCCAGCAAGCGCCGCCGCACGACGCGTCAGCTGAACGAACTGCCGGCGGAGGTCCAAAAGGACATTGGCTGGCCGGAACAGTCGAACCACCTCGACGAGATCCGGTTGCCGTTCTGATCGCGGCCGCCTGCGGGCACTGGCAGACGGATCGGGGGTTGCTATCCCAGCCACCACCATAAACCGCCGACCGCCAGCGCGATCAGGACCGCAACGCCGGCAAGCATCAGATAGGATCCCATGATCATCTCGTTGATGATCTTCTTGATGCTGGCGCGGTCGTTGAGATTGGGGAAGGGCTCGTTGGGCAGCGCGACCCCGAGGAAATCGCAAAGCGGCGCCCAGCCGTCGCTGACCTTGAACACCAAAAGCTTCTCCGGCGGCACCGCCGCCTTCACCTCGTCGATATAGGAATTGTAGCGCGCCACCGCTTTATCGCGGTCGTTCATCACGCCCTTCAGCGTTCGGCCCCAGATCAGCTTGCGCGACATATCGCCGAACTTGCGGCCGAAGGGTGTGAGCCATTCCAGCACTTTAAATTGCCAGACGTTCTCGGTGAAGTAGATCGTGTCGATTGTGCTGTCATACCAGGCTTCGCCTCCGCGCGGATGCAGCGTCAACAGCACTTTAGCGTCGGGATAAGCGGCCATCAGCTCGCGCCACACGCAGCAGCCCGGATTGTCGACGGTCGCCCGGTAGTTGGAAAAGACCCGGTTCCAGTCGTGCTGGCTGCCCGGCGGGCTATTCGCCACCTTGCGCCAGAAGTCGAGGTGGCCCTTGTTGGCCTTGTTGATGATGACTTCCTGCATATGGTAGCTCGGAAAGCCCAGCCGGTTCAGCGCGGCGAAAGTCGACCACGTGCCGGTGCGGCCGAAACCGGCCCCGATGACTTCGAGTGTCATGCGCGTCCCCCCTTGGTCCGGATTGATTTTCTCTCGGCTTCCGGTTCTTTGGCCGTGATCGTGCGCCCGGCCGGCCGATCGCGCAATGGCTTTCCATTAGCGTCGCACAAGTTTTGTGGACCAAATGTCGCCTGGACGATGCGCCATGGCCGTTTTGTGTATTCACGCGAAAGGCGCGGCCTGATAATAGGTCAACCAAGCTGACCTAAATAAGCACTGCGGGAGGTGCGCCTTGACCCTGTTGAATCTTCTGGCCTCGCGCTCCTCGCGCATGAAGGCTTCGGAAATCCGCGAGCTGTTGAAGCTGCTCGACCAGCCGGACATCATCTCCTTCGCCGGCGGCATTCCCGACCCGTCGCTGTTTCCGGCCGAAGCCATCGCCGATGCCTACCAGGCTGTGCTGGGCGGCAAGGAGGCGGGGGCCGCGCTGCAGTACCAGGTCAGCGAAGGTTTCCTGCCGCTGCGCAAATGGCTGGCCGGTGAAATGGGCAAGCTCGGTGTCCCGTGCGACGAGGGCAACATCTTCATCACCTCCGGCTCGCAGCAGGGGCTCGACTATCTCGGCAAGCTGTTCCTGTCGCCCGGCGACACGGCCTTGGTCACCTGGCCGACCTATCTCGGCGCGCTGCAGGCCTTCAACGCCTACGAGCCGCGCTACGACCGGCTCAACCCGGCCGGCGGCAACATGACGCCGGAGGCTTATTGCGCCGCGGCGGCCGCCCCCTCTGCTTTTTCCAAAGGGGGCGGCAAGGTGAAGTTCGCCTATCTGGTGCCGGATTTCGCCAACCCGACCGGCAACACGCTGGACGCCAAGCAGCGCGAGGCGGTGCTCGACCTTGCCGGCGAACTCGACATCGCCGTCATCGAGGACGCGGCCTACCGCGCGCTGCGCTATGACGGCGAAGGCGTGCCGCCGATCCTGGCGCTCGACTGCGCCCGCTCCGGCGGCATCGATCATGCGCGCACGCTCTATTGCGGCTCGTTTTCGAAGATACTGTCGCCCGGCATGCGCGTCGGCTGGGTCTGCGCGCCGCGCCATGTCGTGGAAAAGCTGGTGCTGATGAAGCAGGCATCCGACCTGCACAGCCCCTCGATCAACCAGATCGTCATGCACCGGGTCGCCGAGACCATCTTCGATGCCCAGGTGGACAAGCTGATCGGCGCCTACCGCAAGCGCCGGGACGCGCTGCTTTCGGCGCTGGAAGCCAACATGCCCGACGGTATTTCCTGGAGCCGCCCGGACGGCGGCATGTTCGTCTGGCTGACGCTGCCGGATGGCGCTGACGCCACCGAACTTTTGGCGCGCTCGGTCAAGGATGCGCGCGTCGCCTTCGTGCCGGGCAACGCCTTCTACGCCGACGGCACCGGCCGCAACACGCTGCGCATGTCGTTCACCCTTGCCGACGACCGCGCGGTGAACGAAGGCGTGCCGAGACTGGCGAAGCTGCTGCGGGGGTAAGCCGGCTATCACCTCATTCTCGCGCAGGCGTGATTGGTAGTGCGCAGCCGTGATTGTCCGCGGGGCCGATTCCTCGGCTAGTGTCGCTACCGATCCAACACCCCCTGGATCGACCCGACCTTGGGGTCCCACCTCCATGGTCCGAACGAAGAGCCCCGACGGCCTCCACCGGCGGGGCTTTTTTTGTTGTCCAGGCAGGCGGTCGCGGCAGCTTGCCCTTTTTCGGGCCGCTTTTCCGCTACGCTGCGTTCTTCAGGGAGGATCAAATGACAACCTTGCGTCTCGGCTTCATCATGCTTGTCCTTGTCGCCTCCGCCGGCCATGCGGCGGCCTTCGAGATCTCCAGCCCGTCGGTTTCGGACAGCAAATGGGACGCGAAATATCTCGGCGACAAGCCCGGCTGCGGTGGGCAAAGCATCTCGATCGCCCTTGCCTGGAAGGATCCGCCCGCCGGCACCAAGAGTTACGCGCTGACCATGTTCGACACCGACGCCAATGGCGGCAAGGGTTTCTGGCACTGGCTGGCCTGGAACATCCCGGCGAGCGCCAAGGGTCTGAAAGAAGGCGCCGGCGCGCAGAGCGGCAAGCGCATGCCCAAGGGGGCGGTGCTCGGCAAGGGCGGCGTCGGCCGCGCCGGCTATTTCGGCCCATGCCCGCCGCCGGGCAGCGGCCAGCATCACTATGTCTTTACGCTCTATGCACTGGGCGAAAAGACGCTGCGTACGCCGGACAATCCGTTACCGGACATGGTCTCGGTCGCCGCCAAGAGCTCCGCGCTCGGCGTGGCGAGTGTGACGTATACATTCGGGAGGTAGCCAATCTCCCCTCAAGAAGGGAGATTAACCCTTACTCCGCCGCCTCCAGCTTATCCTGCGTCTTCGTCTCGAAGTCGCTGGCGTCGTGGCGCTCGCGCAGCTGGAAGGCCGGATCGCCGGACATGCGGTTGACCATGCGGCCGCGGCTTACCGCCGGCCTGGCGTCGATCGCGTCGGCCCAGCGCTGCACGTTCTTGTATTCATGCACCGAGAGGAACTGCGCGGCGTCGTTGTAGCTGCGGCCCTTGGCCAGCCCGCCATACCAGGGCCACACCGCCATGTCGGCGATGGTGTAGTCGGGGCCGGCAAGATACTCGCTCTCGGCCAGGCGGCGGTCGAGCACGTCCATCTGCCGCTTGGTCTCCATGGCGAAGCGGTCGATGGCATATTCGATCTTGTGCGGCGCATAGGCGTAGAAATGGCCGAAGCCGCCGCCGAGATAGGGCGCCGAGCCCATCTGCCAGAACAGCCACGAGAAGGTTTCCGCGCGCGCCGCGCGCTCGGTCGGCAGGAACGCGCCGAATTTTTCGGCGAGATAGGTGAGGATCGAGCCGGATTCGAACACGCGCACCGGCTTCGGCTCGCTGCGGTCCATCAGCGCCGGGATCTTCGAGTTCGGGTTGACCCCGACGAATCCGCTGCCGAACTGGTCGCCGTCGCCGATCTTGATCAGCCAGGCATCATACTCTGCGCCCTTGTGGCCGAGCGCCAGCAACTCCTCCAGCATGATCGTAACCTTCTGGCCGTTGGGCGTGGCCAGTGAATAGAGCTGCAGCGGGTGCTTGCCGACCGGCAGTTCCTTCTCATGCGTCGGGCCCGCGATCGGCCGGTTGATCGAGGCGAACTGACCACCATTGGGCTTGTTCCAGGTCCAGACTTTCGGCGGGGTGTATTCGTCCATGTTGGCGGCCCTGTGTTTCGTAAGCGGCGGGAAGTCCGCCGCGGATGCTGCTAGACTTAGGTGCGGTTCCGCGCGCGTCAAAGAAAAAAGTTCAATCTTCGTTGAACTAGCGCTTGTGCCAGTGCCTTTCCCTTCTCTCCTTGTGGGAGAAGGTGGATCGGCGCGCGACGCCGAGACGAATTAAGTGTTCCAGCGGAGTGAGGCGTCTGTGCTCCCTGGAGTCCCCTCATCAGTCGCCTTCGGCGAAACCCTCTCCCACAAGGAGGCAAGGGGGAAATCCGCCCTTGCGCCGCGCTCCTTCGGCCATACTTATAAGCAGAGACCCCGCAATGCAGGATGGATCGATGACCATCGAGAAAATTTCGCGCTCCGTCGTTGCCGTGCGCGCCACGGTGCCGGACGACGCTTTCACCGCCAATGCGCTGGGCACGCGCCGCGAAGGCAGCGGCGTGGTGATCCGCGACAATGGCCTGGTGCTCACCATCGGCTATCTCATCACCGAGGCCGAGGAGGTGTGGCTGACCGACCAGGACGGCCGCGTGGTCGCCGCGCACGCGCTTGCCTATGACCAGGAAACCGGCTTCGGCCTTGTTCAGGCGCTGTCGCCGCTCAACCTTCCGGCTGTGCAGTTCGGCAATGCCAGGAAGACCAATGTCGGCGATGCCGTGACGCTCGCCGACGGCATCGGCCAGCAGGTCGACGCTCACATCGTCACCAAGCAGGAATTCGCCGGCTACTGGGAGTATCTGATCGACGAGGCGATCTTCATTGCGCCCGCCCACCCATCCTGGGGCGGGGCCGCGCTGTTCGATCGCGACGGCAAGCTGCTAGGCGTCGGATCGCTGCGCCTGCAGATGAGCCGCGCCGGCGAGGTGGCCGACATCAACATGGTCGTGCCGATCGATCTTCTGACGCCGATTCTGGACGATCTCATCAAGCGCGGCCAGGCGGCCAAGGCGCCGCGTCCGTGGCTTGGCGCCTTCTCGGCCGAGTCGAACGGCATGGTGGTGGTGATGAGCGTGGCCGAAGGTGGCCCGGCCGCCCAGGCCGGCCTGCGCCAGGGCGATATCATCTCCGACGTGCGCGACGGCGAAGTCGACGGTCTGGCCGATTTCTACAGAAAACTCTGGCAGAACCCGGCCGGCGCGGAGATTCCGCTGCGCGTCGTGCGCGACGGTCGCGAGACCTGGCTGCGCGTCAAATCCGCCGACCGCAATTCCTTCCTGAAGAAACCGCAGTTGCAGTAGAAGCGCCGATGCATCCCCGGCTGCTGAGGTCCTTTCTGGCGGTCGCGCGAACGCGCAACGTCACGCGCGCGGCGCAGGAGCTCCATCTCGCCCAGTCGAGCGTCAGCGACCAGATCCAGGCGCTGGAGGCCGAGCTTGGCGCCAGCCTCTTCACCCGTTCGCGACAGGGGCTGGAACTGACGCCGGCGGGCGAAACGCTGAAACCCTATGCCGAGGACCTGCTGGCGCTTGCCGACGACGCCCGCGCCGCCATCGATGCCACCAGCGCCGAGGCGGCCGGCAGCCTGTCGATCGGCGCGCTGGAGACGATCGCCGCGGCAAGGCTGGCGCCATGGCTTGCTGGTTTCCGCGCCGACCATCCCGGCATCGATATCAAGCTCCGGATCGCCGGCAGCGGCGAGTTGCTGCGCCGGCTGGGTGACGGCGAGATCGACGTCGCTTTCTGCTTCGAGCGACCCGATGCTGGTGAGCCGGACCGGCGCCTTGCCAGACGCGCCGTTGCGGTCGAGCCGCTGGCGCTGATCGCGCCTCCGGGCGACAACCGTGCGGATGTCGATCTGGCGGCGCTGGCCGAAAAGCCTTTCGTCGCCACCGAGACCGGCTGCGTCTACCGCGCCATGGTCGACAAGGCGTTTGCCGAGGCAGGTCTTGGCAAGCCAAGGCTGGCCGCCGAAGCCGGCAGCATCGACGCCATAGCCGGGCTGGTGGCGGCCGGCGCCGGCTTTGGCCTTGTGCCGCGGCTGGCTGTCGTCGCCGCGATTGATCGCGGCGAGGTGGCCGAGCTCGCCTGGCCCGGCTCGGTCCGCTCGGCGGACGTGGTGATGATCTGGCGCCGCCGCCGCGTCCAGCCGCCGGCGTTGAAAGCGTTGCTGACCGCTCTAGGGGAGGGCTTCGTCCCGGTCAAACCAGCCGGTGCCCGCCCTCGACATGCAGCGTCTCTCCCGTCGTAAAGCCATTGCCGATCAGGAAGCGGATTGCGTCGGCGATGTCCTCCGGCCTTCCGACCCGCCCCACGGGTAATCGCTCCGCCATGGTGGCCAGCGTCTGCGCCTTCCTGTCGCCCGCGACAAACTCCCATATCGGCGTATCGATCCAGCCGGGCGACACGGCGTTGACGCGGATCGGCGCGAGTTCCACAGCCAGCGCTCTTACCAGCCCTTCCAGCGCCGCGTTGACGGCTGCGACCACCGAGCCGCGAGCCGCCGGCCGATAGGCCGCGATGCCGGAGACGAAGGTGAGCGAACCTGTCGGCGGCAGCTTCGGCGCGCCATGCTTGGCGAGAAGCAGCGGCCCGTAAAATTTGCTTTCGACCACCCGCTGCGCGGCCGAAAGCTCGATCTCCGGCAACAGCCGGTAGGCGCCTTCGATGGCGGCGGCGGTGCTGACGATATGGTCGAGCCTGCCGATGCGCTCGAAAAGCGCTGCGACCCCGTCCTCGCGGCTTATATCGACCACGGCTGTCTCGAGCGTGCCCGGCTGGCCGAGTTCTTCCCGCGCCGCGCTCAGCTTCGCTTGCCCGCGCCCGGCGATGATGACGCCGGCTCCTTCCTCGAGACAGCGCTTGGCGAGCGCCAGCCCCATGCCCGAGCTGCCGCCGACGATCAGGATTCTCTGCTTGTCCATGTCCATGCCTTTCCTTTGCCTGGACAGGGTTTGGCAGGCCGCTGCGCGAAGCGGAAACGGAAGAATCCGATGGTGCCATAGGAAGCTCCGATGGCGGGGGTCGACGCGCTCGCCCCACTTCTACCGCAGGCTTTGGCATAACCGGTCGCGAGACCTGGCCGCGCATGAAATCCGCCGGCCGCGGCTCTTCCTGAGGAACCGCAACCGCGGCAACCTTGACTTGGGCGCGGCCCGATCCAGATGCACGGTACGGGCTCCGAGTTCATGCATTGCGCACCACTCCTGATCGTCGACGCCTTCAGCAGACGAATGCCCGCCGAAAGGAGATATCTGTGAACAACAAGTCGCTTATCATGCTGGCAACGTCGTTGGTTTCCGGCCTCGTATTTTCATTCGGCGCAACGCCCATGGCGGCCGCGCAGAGCGCGGCAACCGACATCGTGGTCGGTGCCGACACGACCTTCCCGCCATTCGAGACCGAGACGAATGGCGAAGTCACGGGCTTCGACATCGACATGATCAAGGCGATCGCCAAGGCCGAGGACATGACGGTCAGCCTGAAAACACTGCCGTTCAACGGGATCATCCCGAGTCTGCAGGCCGGCTCGATCGACGCCGCGGTTGCCGGAATAACGATCAAGACCAGCCGCATGCAGAACGTCGATTTCAGCGACGCCTATTACAAATCCGGCCTTTCGGTGCTGGTGAAGAAAGACTCCGGCATCAAGGGCTTCGACGATCTCAAGGGCCACGTGGTCGCGACCAAGAAGGCAACCTCGTCGGTCGACTACCTGACCGGTCATGGCTTCGCGCCGGATTATGTGAAGCAGTTCCAGAGCATCGATGCAGCCTATCAGGCGCTCGAAACCGGCGGGGCCGACGCGGTCATCTTCGACAATCCTGTCAACGTCAACTTCAAGGCCGGCCACGACAACGTCGAGACCGTAGGCCCGCTGCTGACTGGCGAATATTACGGCATCGCCATCAGCAAGCAAAAGCCGGAGCTTGTCGAGAAGATCAATGCCGGCCTCGCCAAGATCAAGCAGAGCGGCGAATACCAGAAGCTTTTCGAAAAATATTTCGGAGGCGATACCAGTGGTGTCGTCAACGAGGTTCAGAAACCGGCTTCCATCGCGATTTCGGGCTGAGGCCGTTCGGATCATCCAAACGGCAGATCCCTTCAGCGTTCCTCCGGCAAGTCGACGCGCATGGCGCCAGCCGTGCCATGCGTGTCTTCTGACGAAGCGGGCGGGAATAGCGATCCAAGGCACGGTTTATGGGCCCCATCTGGCAAAACCTACCCGTCATCCTCGATGGCCTGCGGCTTACCATCCAGTATTCGATCGTCGCCATCATCCTGATGGTGGTGATCGGCCTGTGCGCGGCGCTGATGCGCTTGTCGACTGTTGCGCCCCTGCGCTGGATCGCCACCGGCTATGTCGAGATCTTCCGGTCCACGCCGCTGCTGGTGCAACTCTTCTTCATCGTGCTTGGATTGCCGGCGATCCTGCCCGTCAACCAGTGGTTCGGACAGCTGACTTATCCCATCCTCGCCGCCGCCTTCACGCTCAGCCTGAACGAGGGCGCCTATGTCACCGAGATCATCCGCGCGGGCATTCTCGGCGTCGACCGGGGCCAGAAGGAGGCGGCGCAGTCAATTGCCATGAACGGCTTTCAGACGATGCGCTATATCGTTCTGCCCCAGGCGTTCAAGCGGATGATCCCGCCGCTGGTCAACCAGGCTGCCCAGACGATCAAGGATACCTCGCTGCTGGCGCCGGTCGGCATCGCCGAGCTGGTCTACAAGGGCGAGATCGTGATTGCCGAGACCTTTGCGTCCTTTGCGATCTGGGGGCTGATTGCCGCCCTCTATTTCGTCCTCATCTTCTCGCTGTCGAAGTTCTCGTCCTACCTGGAGAGGAGGCTTCAAGTTGATAAACGTTAAGGACCTTCACAAGTCCTTTGGCCACAACGAGATCCTCAAGGGGATAACCACTCATGTGGAGGAAAAGGAGGTCGTCGTCGTCATCGGTCCCTCGGGAAGCGGCAAGAGCACTTTTCTGCGCTGCCTGAACGGCTTGGAGGCAGCAACCAGCGGCGAGATCGAAATCGCCGGCATGATGCTGACCGACCCGAAGACAAACATCCACCAACTACGTCAGCATGTCGGCATGGTGTTTCAGCAGTTCAACCTGTTCAAGCACCTGACCATTCTGGAGAATGTCACGATCGGGCCGCGCAAGGTCAAGAAGATCCCGACCGAGGAGGCCAACAGGGTCGCGCGCGAATTGCTGGCCAAGGTCGGTCTCGTCGGCAAGGAAGCGAATTATCCGGACGAGCTGTCCGGCGGCCAGCAGCAGCGCGTGGCAATCGCGCGCTCGCTGGCGATGGGACCGAACGTCATGCTCTTCGACGAGCCGACCTCCGCGCTCGATCCCGAAATGGTGGGCGAGGTGCTTCAGGTCATGAAGACCCTCGCCGTTGAGGGCATGACGATGGTCGTGGTCACCCATGAGATGGGTTTTGCCCGGGAGGTCGGGCACCGTGTGATCTTCATGGATGACGGCATGATCGTCGAGGAGGGAGCGCCGAAAGCGCTTTTCTCGGATCCGCAGAGGAACCGCACAAAGAGCTTTCTGGCGAAAATTCTGTAGCCTTCGGCCCGGCGGTCGTCGCTTCAATTCGCAAATGAGGAGCCCGTTGGATCAAGCCGTTTGGCGCCTGCTGACAGAAACTGGCACCAGCCGGCGCTACAACCGCTGCGGAATCGTCCACACTGGTAGCGACGAAAGACGAGGTGACGATGGCCCCGATAAAGGTCGACCCGGACAAGGTGCGCGAGTTCCCCGATGCCGACGGCTTCTATGCCTGGCTGGCCGACAACCACGCCGGCGAAAGCGAGGTCTGGATCAAGGTCCACAAGGTCGGGTCTGGTCTCGCCTCGATCACGCCGAAGGAGGCGATCGACGTCGTGCTCTGCTTCGGCTGGATCGACGCGGTGCGCAAGTCGCTCGACGACAAGAGTTTCCTGCAGCGCTACACCCCGCGCGGCAGGAAGAGCATCTGGAGCAAGATCAACATCGACAATGTCGCGCGCCTGATCGAGGCGGGCCGCATGACCAGCCACGGCTTGCGCGAGGTCGAGGCGGCCAAGGCCGACGGCCGCTGGGACCGCGCCTATGGCGGATCGAAGGAGATGACCATCCCGCCCGACCTGCAGGCCGCGATCGATGCCGAGCCGAAGGCAAGGGCAATGCTGGAGAAGCTTTCGGCGCAGAACCGGTTCGCGCTCGCTTTTCGCACCCACAACATGAAGACCGAGGCGGGCCGCAAGAAGAAGATCGCCGATCTGGTGGCGATGCTGAAGCGCGGCGAGGCGATCCACCCGCAGAAGAAGAAGCCGTAGACGCAAACAAAAACGCCGCCCGGAAGGAGGGCGGCGTTTTCGGGAAGCGATGATCCTGAACCCTTTACAAGCGGTCCGGGATCATCCGGTCATGAAGTTCGAAACGCGTCAGGCCTTATGCGGCCTTCTTCGCAACATGCTTCTTTACATGGTGCTTGCGCACGTGATGCTTCTTGGCGTGATGCTTGGAGTGCTTCTTCACGTGATGATGCTTGCGGGCATGATGACGGTGATGCTTGCGATGATGCTTCTTGTGCTCGGCCTTGGCGGCGGGCTTGGCCGTCTCGGTGGTCGCGGCCGGAGCAGTCGTCGTCGTGGTCGCGGTGGTCGTCGCGGCGGCGTTGGCTTCGGTGGTGCCCAGCGCCGGCACCGCGAAAGCGAGCGCGACGGCAAGGCCGAGTGCGGAAAGAACGGTCTTTTTCATAATCGGCATTCCTTGGTTAAGAACAATGTCCTGTGTCGCGCGCCGCAAATCATCGGCTGCTCCGGTGCCGCTTATGGCAGGCGCTCTTTTCGCGAGTTTTTCCCGACTGTTGAATCTTGTTTCTGGATTGTGTCCGGCGCGTCGTCGCCCTCGTGCATTGGGCAAAGGTGACCGCGTAGCGACCCGCGAGGGTGCGCTTTCAGATGCGATAGCGTTCCTCGGCAGCGGTGAATATTGCTGGGGTTCGGAATTGCCCGTCACTCATGAACTGAATCGCATAATGATTGCGAACTCTTCACTCTAATCAATCGGTGCGATCGATGCGATCTTGCTGTCGACACGCACAACCGAAGGAGCGGAAGCAATGACCGGCCACACAGATCATTCCGGCAAGGTGGCGCTCGTCACCGGCGGCAATCGGGGCATCGGCCTGGAAACGGCGCACCAACTCGCCGAACTCGGCTTCACCGTGCTGATCGGCGCGCGCGATCTTGCCAAGGGCGAGGCGGCGGCGAAGCGGCTTGGCGGCAAGGTCGAAGCCATCGCGCTGGATGTCGCCGCGCCCGAGGCGGCCGCGCGCGCCGCGGCCGAGGTCGAGCGCCGCTTCGGCCAGCTCGACGTTTTGGTCAACAATGCCGCCATCCATTACGACCCTTCGGCGCGATCGCTCAAGCCCGACTGGACGGTGATCCGCGAGGCCTTCGAGACCAATGTCTTCGGCGCCTGGCGCGTCGCTGCCGCCTTCGCGCCGCTGCTCGGTGCCTCCGGTCATGGCCGGCTGGTCAACGTCTCGTCGGAAGGCGGCTCGCTCGCTTCGATGGGCGCCGGCGCCCCGGCCTATTCGACCAGCAAGGCGACGCTCAACGCGCTGACCCGCATCCTGGCCGCGGAGCTGCGCGGCGCGGGCGTGCTGGTCAACTCGATCTGCCCCGGCTGGGTCGCCACCGACATGGGCGGTCCCGGCGGACGCCCGGTGGCGCAGGGAGCGGCCGGGATCGTCTGGGCCGCGACCTTGCCCGACGACGGCCCGACCGGCGGCTTTTTTCGCGACGGCAAGCCGCTGCCGTGGTGAGCGCGTCGATGAGATGGATATTTCCCAATTTGGGTAAGTACCCTTTGTTCCCAGTTTGGGAAATGGCTATATGGGTGCATGCAAATCGTCAGCAGGAAAACGCTCGTCACCTTCTGGACGAAGCATCCGCAATCCAGAATGCCGCTGACGGCCTGGTTCAATGCATCGAGCAAGGTCGACTGGAAGGGACCGGCTGACGTCAAGGAACAGTTCGGCGCAAATGTCGATTTCGTAGCTGATAACCGTCCGGTGTTCGACATTGCGGGCAATAAGTATCGGCTGATTGTGCATGTAAGCTACACGTTCAAGAGAGTGCTCATCAAATTCGTCGGCACTCACGTCGAGTACGACAAGACAGACGCGGAGAAGGTGTGATGGACAACATCCGACCCATTAAGACCGACGCCGATTACGATTGGGCGATTGCGGAGATCACTCGCTATTTTGACAAGGAGCCCGTTCCCGACACGCCTGACGCCGATCGTTTCGATGTTCTTGCTGAACTTATCGAAGCATACGAGACAAAAAAACACTACCCTATTGCGGAAACCGACCCGGTGGACGCGATCACTGCTCATATGGAGATGGCCAATCTCAGCAGGCAAGCGCTGATAAAGCTGCTCGGGTCAGCGTCGCGAGCATCTGAGATTCTAGCCCGCAAGCGAGCGCTGACGATGGACATGGTTTTCAAGCTCAATCGTGAATGGCATATCCCTGCAGAGGTTCTGATCGTCCCTTACCACTTGGCCGATCAGGGCAACACAAAGGACAGAAAAGCCGCCGCTCGCGCTTGACCGTCCCGGGGCGCCTCATCACCATACGACCGCCCCTTGATCGTCTCCGGCAACTGGTCATCCCAATCTTCTGCCATGCTACGAAAATAGCATTCTCGGCCCGCGACATGTGGTGCTAGGCTCGCGCCCGTGCCCCCAAGGCACGCCGTGGCCCAGCCCGCAAACAAGAGGACCCGCGAGAGGAGGAGCGGCAGAGCGGGATCGAGGCTCCAATCCAAAATCCGAAGGAACTGTTGAACCATCGCGAGGCAGCCGCGTTTCCCATGGCTGCCATATGGGAGGAACCACCAGTGAAAGCATCCTATCTCGTCTCGGCCGCGCTCCTTGCGGCATCCGCAATGCCGGCCGCGGCCGGCGAAATCTCGGACGGCAAGGTCAAGATCGGCATCCTCAACGACCAGTCGGGCGTCTATGCCGATTTCGGCGGCAAGTGGTCGGTCGAGGCCGCCAAGATGGCGGTCGAGGATTTCGGCGGCAAGGTGCAGGGCGCGCCGATCGAGATCGTCAGCGCCGATCATCAGAACAAGCCCGACATCGCCTCCAACATCGCGCGCCAGTGGTACGACACCGAGCAGGTCGACGCGATCATGGAGCTCACGACGTCTTCCGTGGCCTTGGCCGTCCAGGGGCTTTCCAAGGAAAAGAAGAAGATCGACATCGTCACCGGCGCAGCCTCCACCGACCTCACCGGCAAGCAGTGCTCGCCCTATGGTTTTCACTGGGCCTATGACACCCATTCGCAGGCTGTTGGCACCGGCGGCGAGTTGGTCAAGCAGGGCGGCGACAGCTGGTATTTCATCACCGTCGACTATGCCTTCGGCTATTCGCTCAAGGACCAGACCGCCAAGCTGGTCGAAGCCAGCGGCGGCAAGGTGCTGGGCGAGGTGCGCTATCCGCTCGGCTCCACCGACTATTCCTCCTTCCTGCTCCAGGCGCAGTCCTCCGGCGCCAAGATCGTCGGGCTTGCCAATGCCGGCCTCGACACCTCGAACTCGATCAAGCAGGCGGCGGAATTCGGCATCGTCGCCGGCGGCCAGCGGCTGGCGGCACTTCTCTTCACGCTCGCCGAAGTGCATGGGCTCGGCCTCCAGGCGGCGCAGGGCGTGGTGCTGACCGAAGGCTTTTACTGGGACCGCGACGACAAGAGCCGCGAATTCGCCCAACGCTTCTTCAAGCGCACCAACCGCATGCCGAACATGATCCAGGCCGGCACCTACTCGGCGGTGACGCAGTATCTGAAGGCCATCGACAAGGCCGGCACCGACGAGACCGGGGCCGTGGCCAAGGAACTGCATGAAATGCCGGTCAACGACGTCTTCACCGCCAACGGCAAGGTGCAGGCCGACGGCTCGATGGTGCACGACATGTATCTCTACCAGGTCAAGAAGCCGGAAGAGTCGAAGAAGGACTGGGACTACTACACCTATCTGGCGACCATTCCGGGCGACAAGGCCTTCATGAAGGCCGAAGACAGCGGCTGCCCGCTCGTCACCAAGTGACGCTCGACACCGCCACCGCTGTTCGCCCGGACAGCACCGATCAGGCGCCGCGGGTGGTGCTTTCCGCCCGCGGCCTCAGGCGCGACTTCGCCGGCTTCGTCGCGGTGAAGGATGTCGACCTCGACGTCCATCACGCAAAAATCCATGCGCTGATCGGCCCGAACGGCGCCGGCAAGACCACCATCTTCAACCTGTTGACCAAATTCCTGCAGCCGACCAGCGGCAGGATCGAATTGCTCGGCACCGACATCACCCGCGCGCCGCCGGCTAAAGTGGCGCGTATGGGCCTCGTCCGTTCCTTCCAGATATCGGCGATCTTTCCGCATCTCTCCGTGCTCGACAATGTGCGCGTGGCGCTGCAGCGTCCGGGCGGGCTCGGCTACCAGTTCTGGCGCCCGGTCGCCGCACTGGATCAGCTCACGCCAAGGGCGAGCGAGCTGCTCGCCATCGTAGGTCTTGACGACGCGGCGTATCGGCTCGCCGGCGATCTTTCCTACGGCCGCAAGCGCGTGCTGGAGATCGCGACCACGCTGGCGCTCGACCCGAAAGTGCTTCTGCTCGACGAGCCGATGGCCGGCATGGGACATGAGGATGTCGGCATGATCTCCGGCATCATCCGCTCGTTGGCGAAGGACCGCGCCGTGCTGATGGTCGAGCACAATCTTACCGTGGTTGCCGACCTCTGCGACTGGATCACCGTCATGCAGCGTGGCCAGGTGCTGGCGGCCGGCGACTATGCCACCGTCAGCCAGGACGAGCGCGTGCGCGTCGCTTACATGGGAACCGAGCATGAGTGAGCCGCTGCTTGCCGTGCGCGACCTCCACGCCTGGTATGGCGAAGGCCATGCGCTGCACGGCGTCGACCTCGATGTCAGGCGCGGCGAGACCGTGACGCTGCTCGGCCGCAACGGTGTTGGCAAGACGACGACGTTGCGCGCCATCATGGGCCTGATCCGCAAGCGCACCGGCTCCGTCACCTTCAACGGCAAGGACCTGATCGGCCTGCCGCTTCACCGCGTCGCCCATCAGGGCATCGGCTTCGTGCCGGAGGAGCGCGGCATCTTCGCCACCCTCACCGTCGACGAGAACCTGATCCTGCCGCCGGTCGTGGCCAAGGGCGGCATGAGCGTGGAGGAAATCTTCGAGCTCTTCCCCAACCTCAAGGAACGCCGCGACAGCCAAGGGACAAAACTGTCCGGAGGCGAACAGCAGATGCTGGCGATTGCGCGCATCCTGCGCACCGGCGTCGAGATGCTTTTGCTCGACGAGCCGACCGAAGGCCTGGCGCCGGTCATCGTCCAGCGCATCGGCGAGCTGCTGGCGACGCTGAAGAAGCGCGGCATGACCATCCTGCTGGTGGAACAGAACTTCCGCTTCGCCGCCCGCATCGCCGACCGCTTCTACCTGATGGACCACGGCAAGGTGGTGGAGGGTTTTGCCGTCGGCCAGCTGTCCGCGCACACCGACAAGCTGCACGAAGTGCTGGGGGTATGATCGCGCCATGTTGACGGTCTTCGGCATCCCCATCCAGGCCTTGCTCGGGCAACTCCTTGTCGGCCTGATCAACGGCTCCTTCTACGCCATGCTCAGCCTCGGCCTCGCCGTTATCTTCGGCCTGCTGCGCATCATCAATTTTGCCCATGGCGCGCTCTATATGCTGGGTGCCTTCATCGGCTATCTGCTGCTGGTGCATTTGGGCATCGGCTACTGGCCGGCGCTGGTCCTTGTGCCGCTTATCGTCGGCCTGTTCGGCATGGCGGTCGAGCGCCTCGCGCTGTCGCGGCTCTACCGCCTCGACCCGCTTTACGGCCTGCTCTTCACCTTCGGCCTCGCCTTGGTCATCGAAGGCGTGTTCCGCTATTACTACGGCGTCTCGGGCAATCCCTATGCCGTGCCGACACTGCTCGCCGGCGGAACCAATCTCGGCTTCATGTTCCTGCCCAATTATCGCGGCTGGGTGGTGGTGGCTTCGCTGATCGTCTGCATCGGCACCTGGCTGCTGATCGAAAAGACGAGGCTTGGCTCCTATCTGCGCGCGGCGACCGAGAACCCGCAACTGGTGCAGGCCTTCGGCGTCAACGTGCCGCTGCTGCTCACGCTCACCTACGGGCTGGGCGCGGCCCTTGCGGGGCTCGCCGGCATTCTCGCCGCTCCCGTCTACCAGGTCAGCCCGCTGATGGGTTCGGACCTGATCATCGTCGTCTTCGCCGTCGTCGTGATCGGCGGCATGGGCTCGATCCTGGGCGCGATCGTCACCGGCTACATGCTCGGCCTCGCCGAGGGCCTGACCAAGGTTTTTTACCCGGAGGCCTCGAACCTGGTCGTGTTCGTCATCATGGTGATCGTGCTGCTCTTGCGCCCGGCCGGCCTGTTCGGAAGGGATGCCTGAGATGAGCGAGGCAACCCTTCACCAGGAACGCGCCGCCGCCTCGCTCAGGCTCGAACGGGCACTGATAGCGCTGGGCATCGTGGCGCTGATTGCCGCGCCCTTCTTCGTCTATCCGATCTTCGTCATGAAGATGCTGTGCTTCGCCTTGTTCGCCTGCGCCTTCAACCTCTTGCTCGGCTACACCGGCCTGCTTTCCTTCGGCCATGCCGCCTTCTTCGGCGGTGCGGCCTATTTCTGCGCCTACGCCGTGAAAGCCTGGGGCTGGCCGCCGGAGGCAGCCATCCTGCTCGGCACCGCGGGTGCCGCGGGCATGGGCCTCGTCATGGGCTTCCTCGCCATCCGAAGGCAGGGGATCTATTTCTCGATGATCACGCTTGCGCTGGCGCAGATGTTCTATTTCTTCTGCGTCCAGGCGCCCTTCACCGAGGGCGAGGACGGCATCCAGGGCGTGCCTCGCGGCCACCTCTTCGGCGTCATCGACCTCAACGTCACCATGAACATGTATTTCTTCGTGCTCGCCGTCTTCCTCGTCGGCGCCTTCGCCATCTGGCGCATCGTCAATTCGCCCTTCGGCATGATCCTGCGCTCGATAAGAGAAAACGAGAACCGCGCCATTTCGCTCGGCTATTCCGTCGGCCGCTACAAGCTCGCCGCCTTTGTCATGTCGGCGGCCCTTGCCGGCTTCGCCGGCGCGACCAAGGCGATCGTCTTCCAGTTCGCCACTCTCACCGACGTCACCTGGCAGATGTCGGGCGAGGTGATCCTGATGACGCTGCTCGGCGGCATCGGTACCATGGTCGGTCCGGTGGCCGGCGCCGGCCTTGTCGTAGGCCTGGAAAACACGCTTGCCACCTCTGGCTTCCCGGTGACCATCGCCACCGGCCTGATCTTCATGATCTGCGTGCTCATCTTCCGGCGCGGCATTGTCGGCGAGGTATATGCGAGGTGGCTGGCGCCGGCGGCCGAGGACGGCAACCGCGGCAAGCTTTGATTCATGGCTTTGAGCGATCAGCCGACCGTGGCTGGATCGCCGAAGCCTGCCTTCAGGCTGCGCGCTTGGGTTCGACCGCGAACGGGCTGAGCCCGAGCCAGGTTTGCATCTTCCTGCCGATGGCCTTGTCGCCGGTCAGGACGACCTTCACGCCGGCTGTCTCGACGGTCAGCAGGCCCATCCAGATTGCGGTCATCGTGTGGAGATCGGTCGAGACGTAGAGGTCGACCTCGAAGCCCGGATCGTACCAGCACAAATCGACCTCGCCATGCTTCTCGACGATCAGCCACCACGAGCGTTTCGACGCCGGAAGATCCTGATACAGAAATTGTATCACGGTTCTTCCGTCGGGCAGCGGCGAGGGGTTCAGATTACGCCGCATATCCCACATTAGCAGGGACGGATCGAGGTTCTTCAACGAGAGCCTGGACTCGACCCATTTCTGTCCCCAAAAGCCCATTGCCTCGACGACCGGGCGCAAATCGCGTCCCGCCTCGGTCAACCGATAGTCGAAGATACCCTTCTCGCCGGGGACTTCCCGGCGCTCCACGATCCCCGCCAGCTCCAGCTCCTTCAGCCGTTGCGACAGAAGGGTCGGCGACATTTTCGGCACGCCGCGGCGCAGGTCGTTGAAGCGGGTCGAGCCCGCCACCAGTTCGCGCATCAGCACCATCGTCCAGCGGGTGCATAGCACCTCGGCGGCCATCGATAGCGGGCAGAACTGCTTGTATCCGTGCTGGGCCATGATCTGTGTCCTCCCTCGAAGCTGGGTGGAACATTAGACCTTCATGAATGAAGCGGCGAGTACAGAAACTGTACCGGCCCGGTACAGATCGCGGACTGGTTGGCGCGAGCCCTGCCGTGCGAGCCGTTTGGCCGACGCACGGGATACCCCTGTGCGCAGCAACCAGGAGACTGACCATGACCGCTTACCTTATCGCGGATATCAAGGTGAAAGATCCGAAATGGATACCGGACTACGCCGCGACCGTGCACGACCTCGTTCACAAGCACGGCGGCAGATATCTGGCGCGCAGCGGCAATGTGAAGACGCTCGAGGGCAAGCCCCTCGACACGACGCTGATCGCGCTGATGGCCTTCCCATCGGAAGCGGCGGCCCACGCCTTCACCAATGATCCGGCCTACGCCCCCTTCGTGTCGGCCCGACAAGGTGGCAGCGACAGCCGGTTCCAGCTGATCGACAACACCGACCTGGCCGGAACGATCTCGTACCTGCCGAAGGGATGATCGGCAGCCGCCGCATCGAACCCGCGATCATCAAGCACAAACAGCCACGGCGCTTGCCTGTCGCGCCGCCGTATTTTCGGCGGCCGGCAAGCCGTGCTTTTTCAGGAAGAACGGAATGAACATGACACCACACTTTTGGAACAGGCTTCTCATGGCAGCGGCCGCGCTGACGGCCTTTACGACCTTCGCGCAGGCCCATCAGCATGCGGCTGCGTCCGTGTCCGGCGCCAGCCCGCTGGCCGACAAGGTGCGAGCGGCCAACAGCCGGTTTCTCGACGTCAAGGCCGCTACGGCCGAGGGCTATGCGCCTATTCCTTGCGCCAGTGGCATCACTGGCGGCGCCATGGGCATCCACTACGTCAACGGCCAGTATCTGAAGGACGACAAGATCGATATCGCCCGTCCGGAAGCGGTCATGTACGAGCCGATGGCCGACGGCGCGCTGAAGCTGGTGGCGGTCGAATACATCACCTCGAAGGGGCCGGCGTCGCTCGACGGCCAACTGTTCAACTTCAACAGCGCGCCCAACCGCTACGGTCTGGGCGAGTTCTACGAACTGCATGTCTGGGCCTGGAAGGGCAACCCGACCGGCACCTTTGCAGACATGAACCCGAAAGTGTCGTGCGAACACGCGATGACGCCGAGCCAGTAGACGCTGGAGATTGGCGAAAGCCAGGATGACTGCCGATCTCCCCCTTGTTGGGAAGATCGGCAGCTTCGACGCCTCACTCCACCGGCACTTCCAACCCTACCTTGACCCGGTCCATCGCCACGAACGTGCGAAACCTTTTGACGTTGTTGTTTGCGAAGAACAGCCGCCGGGTCAGCGCTTCGTAGTCGGCCATCGTCGCCACGGTGACGACGAGGATGAAATCGGCCTCGCCGGTGACGTAATAGCATTGCTGCACCTCGGGCACTTCGGCAAAGCCGCGCTTGGCGGCGTCGATCAGCTCGGCGCGCTCGCTCTCCACCTCGACCTCGACGAAGATGGTGATCGGATGGCCGACCTTGGCCGGATCGACCAGCGCGACATTGGCGCGGATGACGCCCGTTTCCTCCATGCGCTTGATGCGCCGCTGCACGGCCGGCGCCGAGAGGTTGACCTTCTCGCCGATGACGCGCTGCGGCGTGGTGTTGTCCTTCTGCAGGATGGCGAGGATGGCGCGGTCGAAGGCGTCGAGTTCGGGCGAAATGGACATGGCAGCGTTCCAGACGAAACAAACTTGCATTTAAAGCGCCAAAACAGAGCGCCTTTCTCGCTTCGCTTGCAATAAATTTCAGCACATCAAAGGCGCAGAAAGGCCGACCCATGTTCCTGCTCAACCGCCACCCGGATCATCGCCAGCCGCTGACGGAGGAAGACGCCACGACGCTTGGGCTCGCCGGCGCCGGAGAGGCCGAGCGCTTTCTTGCCGCGCGCGAGAACCATGCCGAGACGCCGCTGCATCCCTTGCCGGCGCTGGCGGGCGAACTCGGCATCGGCGCCCTTTACCTCAAGGACGAGGGCAAGCGCCTCGGCCTCGGCAGCTTCAAGGCGCTCGGCGGCGCCTATGCCGTCATGCATCTGGTGCTGGAGGAGGCCGGCAGGCGGCTCGGCCGCGCCGTCGATGTCGAGCAACTGCACAAGCCGGAGGTGAGGGCGATCGCCGCGCAAATGACCTTCGCCTGCGCCACCGACGGCAATCATGGACGCTCGGTGGCGCAGGGCGCCGGCCTCGTCGGCGCGCGCTCCGTCATCTTCGTCCATTCGGGCGTCAGCGACGAACGCGTGGCGGCCATCGCCCGATTCGGCGCTCAGATGGTGCGCGTTGCTGGCGACTACGACCAGTCGGTCAGGGAAGCCGCCCGCGTCGCCGCCGAGCGCGGCTGGACCGTCGTCTCCGACACGTCCTGGCCGGGCTATGAGCGCATTCCAGGACTGGTGATGCAGGGCTACACCGTGATCGTGCGCGAAGCGCTGAAGCGTTTGCCTGAGCCGCCCACCCACGTCTTCCTGCAGGCTGGCGTCGGCGGCTTCGCCGCGGCGGCGGCCGGCCATCTCGCCATCAGGCTTGGCGAGGATCGGCCGAAGACAATCGTGGTCGAGCCCGCGCGGGCGGCGTGCGTTTACGCCACCGCCAAGGCCGGCCGCCCAGTCGCCATCGCGCACAGCAAGCCCACGGTGATGGCGATGCTCGAATGCTATGAGCCGTCTTTGGTCGCCTGGCGCGTGCTGTCGCGGATCGGCGATGCTTTCATGACGGTCGAGGAAGAGGATGCGATCTCGGTGATGAACCGCCTGGCGCGACCCAAGGCGAACGATCCGACGATCGTCTCCGGCGAGAGCGGCGGGGCGGGGCTCGCCGGGCTGATCCGCGCTGCCGGCGACAGGAAAATACGGGCGGCTCTCGGTCTCGACTCCAGCTCCCGCGTGCTGATCATCAACTCCGAAGGCGCGACGGATCCCGGCCGCTATGCCGAGCTGGTCGGCATGGCGCCGGACGAGGTCGCAAACGCAAGGCTGCCGGCATGAGCAATCTGACGATCAACGCTGACCGGCTCCTGGGCCGCATCGAGGAACTCGGCGGTATTGGCCGCGACGCGCAGGGACGGCTCGTGCGCGTCGCCGCTTCCGACATGGACAAGCTCGGCCGCGACCGCCTCGTCGGCTGGCTGGAAGAGGCTGGGCTTGAGGTCGCCGTCGACCGCATCGGCAACATTTTCGGAATCTGGAAGGATGGCGCCAACGAAAGCCAGGCGCCGCTCATGCTCGGCTCGCACATCGACACGGTGATCGACGCCGGCATCTATGACGGCTGCTATGGCGTGCTTGCCGGCCTCGAAGCGATCGAGAGCCTGAAGGAGGCCGGCTTCGCGCCGGCGCGCCCGCTCGTCGTTGCCGCCTTCACCAACGAGGAGGGCGTGCGCTTTTCGCCCGACATGATGGGTTCGCTGGTCTTTGCCGGCGGCCGCGACCTCGGGGAAGCGCTGGCCTCGGTCGGCACCGACGGCACGGTGCTGGGCAAGGAGCTCGAGCGCATCGGCTATGCCGGCAACCACGAGCCCGGCTTCCTCATGCCGCATGCCTATGTCGAATTGCATGTCGAGCAGGGGCCGGTGCTGGAGCGCGAAGGCATCGCCATCGGCGCCGTCGAAAACCTGCAGGGCATTTCGTGGCAGCGCATTACGATCGACGGCGAGGCCAACCATGCCGGCACCACGCCCATGTCGATGCGCCGCGATGCGGGCGTCGCCGCCGCGCGGGTGATCGGCTTTCTCGCGGACCGGGCCAGTGCGTCGTCGACGCGCACGGTCGCGACCGTCGGCACCATCGCTTTCGAGCCCAACGCCATCAACGTCATCCCGTCGCGGGCGACCTTCACCATCGACCTGCGCGACCCGGTTGAAACGCACCTTCGCGAGGAGGAAACCGCGCTCGCCGCTTTCCTCGACCAGCTTGCCGAAAGCACCGGCGTCACCATCCATGCCGAAAGCCTGGCGCGGTTCGAGCCGGTGACCTTCGATGCCCGCATCGTTTCGCTGATCGAGGATGGCGCCAAGGCCGCCGGCCTTTCGTGCCGGCGCATGACCTCGGGCGCCGGACACGACGCGCAGATGATTGCGCGCATCGCGCCGTCGGCGATGATCTTCGTGCCGAGCCGGGGCGGCATCAGCCACAACCCGGCCGAGTTCACCGCCGCCAGCGAGCTTGTTGCCGGCGCCAATATCCTGCTCGGCGTCGCCGCCCGGCTGGCGGCCGACTGATAGGGGGCTGGTGTCTACGGCGTTTCGGCGGCACGCCGTCAGGCCAAATACCACCAAAAATAGTCAAGTTGGCTGTATCGAATCCTTCCGAAGCGAACATTCGGCGACATCTGGTCGAAACAGAAATCAATCACTTAGCCAATTAAGGCGCCGGAATCGCGCCGGAATCGCACCCGCCAACAGAATTCAGTGCCTAGCAGGAAGACTAGCATGCTGCTTCTCAACCAACGTCCAGAATACAACCAGCCGTTGGTTGCCGCTGATGCCGAGTCCCTCGGCATGGCCGGCGGCGCTCGGGCAGAGCATTACCTCAAGGCGCGCGACAACCATGCGGAAACGCCGCTGCATGCCTTGCCGGCGCTGGCCCAGAAGCTCGGCATTGCGGCGCTTCACGTCAAGGATGAGGGCCAGCGTCTTGGCCTGGGCTCCTTCAAGGCGCTGGGCGGCGCCTATGCCGTTATGCGGCTGGTGCTGGAGGAGGCCGGCAAGTGGCTCGGGCGCGATGTCGATATCAGCGAGATAAACGACGCCAGGGTGCGCGAGATCGCGTCGAGCATGATCTTCGTCTGCGCCACCGACGGCAACCACGGCCGTTCCGTGGCGCAGGGCGCCAGCCTCGTCGGCGCGCGCTCGGTGATCTTCGTCCATGCCGGCGTAAGCCGTGAGCGTGTCGCGGCCATCGCCCGCTTCGGCGCCGAGATCGTCGAGGTCGAGGGCGGCTATGACCATGCGGTGCGCGAAGTCGCCCGCGTCGGCGCCGAGCGCGGCTGGAAGATCGTCTCCAACACGTCCTGGCTGGGCTATGAGCGCGTCCCCGGACTGGTCATGCAGGGCTACACGGTGATCGTGCGCGAGACGTTGCGGCGCATGGCCGAGCCGCCCACGCATGTCTTCCTGCAGGCCGGCGTTGGCGGCTTCGCCGCGGCGGTCGCCGGCCATATGGCTGTCATGCTTGGCTCCAGGCGGCCGAAGGCCGTGGTGGTCGAGCCGCGGCGCTCGGCCTGCGTCTACGCTTCGGTTGAGGCCGGACGTCCGGCAACGATCGCAAATCAGGAGCCGACCGTGATGACGATGCTCGAATGCGCCGAGCCGTCCTTGGTCGCCTGGCGCGTGCTGGCGCGCGTCGGCGATGCCTTCATGACGGTGGAAGAGGAGGACGCGGTCGCGGTGATGAAGCGGCTGGCGCGGCCGCTGGGCAGCGATCCGGCCATCGTCTCCGGCGAGAGCGGCGGGGCAGGACTCGCCGGGCTGGTCCGCGCCGCGGGCGACAGGCATAAGCGCACGGCGCTCGGCCTCGATAGGCATTCGCGCGTGCTCGTCATCAACTCGGAGGGCGCGACCGACCATGGCCGCTTTGCCGAGTTGGTCGGGATGGCGCCGGAAGAGGTGTTCCTGCAGACTGCGTGAAAGCAATTCCAGGAAAAGTGCGGAGCGGTTTTCCGTCCGGGATTGCGTCGAGAAAAGAGCAATTCCAGGAAGAGTGCCGAGCGGTTGGGCTCGGCGACTTCGCCGTAGCCTTCCGGAATTGCGTCGAGAAAAGGGGCTTGAGGGGCGACGATGGCTGAACTCGACCAACAGGCTTTGCACAGCGAGATGACGGCGTGGCGGCGCGACCTGCACGCCCATCCCGAGTTCGGCTTCGAGGAAAAACGCACAGCGGCGTTCGTCGCGCAAAAGCTGCGCGACTTCGGACTTGAGGTGGCCGAAGGCGTCGGCGGCACCGGCGTCGTCGGCACGCTGACCCGCGGCAGCGGCAATCGCGCCATCGCGCTGCGCGCCGACATGGATGCGCTGCGCATCGCCGAACAGGGCACGCAAGCCTGGCGCTCGCAAACACCCGGCACCATGCATGCCTGCGGCCATGACGGCCATACCTCGATGCTTCTCGGCGCGGCAAAGCTGCTTGCCCGCGAAGGCGGCTTCGACGGCACGGTGCGCTTCATCTTTCAGCCGGCCGAGGAATGGGGCAGGGGCGCGCTGGCCATGCTGGACGACGGCCTGCTCGAGCGCTTCCCTTTCGAGGAGATATTCGGGCTGCACAACATGCCTGGCCTGCCCATCGGCCATTTCGAGACCCGCAGCGGCCCGGTCATGTCGGCCGAGGACAATTTCGAGATCGTGCTCAAAGGCCTCGGCGGCCACGCGGCGCGGCCGCATGCCGGTCAGGAGGCGCTGGTCGCCGCCTGCGCGCTGGTCGTCAATTTGCAGACCATCGTCTCGCGCCGCCTGAGCCCGGCCGATATCGGCGTCGTCTCGGTGACCGAGTTCATCACCGACGGGACCCGCAACGCGCTGCCGGGGCTGGCGCGCATCTTGGGCGACTGCCGGAGTTTCCGGCCCGAGGTGAGCGCCGCGATCGAGAAAGAAATGCGCCGCATCGCCGAGGGTACTGCCCAGGCCTATAACGTCGCGGCTGAAGTCGCTTACACCCGCGAGTTCGTGCCTTTGATCAACGACGCGGCGCTGGTGGACGAGGCACTTGCGGCGGCCCGAGCCGTGCTGGCCGACGACGCTGTCCGCGTCGCGGCTGAGCCGATGACCGCCTCGGAGGATTTCGCCCGCTTCCTCGACCATGTCCCCGGTTGCTTCGTCTTCATGGGCAATGGCGGCACCGCGCCGCTGCACAACCCGGCCTATGATTTCAACGACGAGGGCCTGCTGCACGGCGCGCGTTTCCATGCGGCGGTGGTGAGGAGACGGCTGGGCGGTTAGCAATCTCCCCCCTTGTGGGGGAGATGCCCGGCAGGGCAGAGGGGGCGCTGTCCCGCCAGCGTTTCAGGCTGTCGCAGGCGAACAGCTTTGCCAGCAGCCTTGATCGAAATTCCTGCAACGCCGCGATCCTTCACGCCCCCCTCTGGCCTGCCGGCCATCTCCCCCACAAGGGGGGAGATTGGCTGAACCGCCCCCGGTAACTCTTTCTTCTCTGCTTTCATGCAGTATTGCTGCGACGGGACGGCAAGAACAAAGAATGGCGGACGACGACAAACGCAACGGCAAGTTCTGGGCGCAGGCGCTCGACCGGGCTCATCTCGGCTTGTGGGACTGGAATCTGTCGACCGGCGATTGCTATTATTCGCCGACCTGGTCGAAGATGCTGGGCTATGAGGCGGACGAACTCGCCAACACGCCCGATCTCTGGCTGAAGCTCACCCATCCCGACGACCGCCAGCGCGCGCAGGAGAGCGGCGACCGGCACATTGCGGGCATCGTCGATTCCATCGAAACCGAGCTGCGCCTGCGCCATAAGGATGGCCATTGGGTCTGGGTGCTCGACCGCGGCGGCATTGTCGAGCGCGACGCCGACGGCAAGCCGCTCAGGCTGATGGGCGTGCAGACCGACATCACCCGGCAGAAAGAGGCCGAGGCGGCGCTCGAGCAGGTCAATGTCCGCTTCCGTCTCGCGCTTGCCGCCAGCGGCACCGGCATCTGGCACCACGATATCGGCACCAGGAAAAGCTATTGGGACGCGCGCACGCGCGAGATATTCGGCCTCGTTGCCGATACCGATGAGGTGACGGCCGACCTGTGGCACACCTATCTTCATCCCGACGACAAGGACGCCACCGAACGGGCCCACCAGATCGAGCCCGGCTCTAGCAGCGTCGTCGCCTCGCAATACCGGATCGTCCTTCGTGACGGCGAAGTCCGCCATATCGAGTCGCTGGTGCGTTTCATTGCCGGCGTCGGTTCGGCCGGCCAGATTTTGGGTACGGTGCGCGACATCACCGAGGAGAAGAGGCGCGCCGAGGAGCTTGCCTTCGCCGCGCGTCACGACGCCCTGACTGGGCTGCTCAACCGTTCGGCCTTCGACCGGCTGCTTGCCGAGAACATCGCCATGGCCGGGCGGCTGCCGCTTGCCGTGTTCTATGTCGACCTCGACTACTTCAAGGCGCTCAACGACTATGCCGGCCATGCCGCCGGAGACCTGGCGCTGAAGAGCGTCGCGGCTGGCATCCTCGCCAGCCTGCCCGCGTCGGCGCAGGCGGCCCGCCTCGGCGGCGACGAATTCGCGCTGCTGGTGCCGAACTGCAATGACGCCTGTGCCGAGCACCTTGCCCGCGCCGTGCTCGCCGCGGTGCGCAACGCCGATCTTGGCTCTGCCATCACCTCGCGCAGGCTTGCCGCCAGCATCGGCATCGCCTTCGTGCGCGACCGCAACATGACGGTGGCCGACGCGCTCGCCTGCGCCGACGATGCCTGCTACGCCGCCAAGGCCGGCGGTCGGGACCGCTTCGCGGTGTTTTCGCCGGAAACGACGTCGGGCGCCGGCGGCCTCAACGCCGCGCGGCTGGCCGCCGACCTGGTCGATGCGATGGAGGACGGCCGGCTGAAGCTGTTCGGCCAGGAGATCCACCGGCTCGGCCAGCCATGGGAAGACAGCCGCCACGTCGAGGTGCTGGCCAGGCTCGAGGCCCGCAACGGCAAGATGATCCCGCCCGGCGATTTCATGCCGGTCGCCGAACGCTTCGGCCTTGCCGCCCGGCTCGACCGCTGGATCATCCGCGCCGCGCTGACGCGCCACGGCGAGGCGATGCGCGCGGGCGCCATCTCGCTCGACTTCAACCTGTCGGCGCAGACGCTTTCCGATCCGCAGCTCTGGGATTTCGTCGACGAGGCCATCGCCGACAGTGGCGCGCCGGCGTCGGCCATCGGCTTCGAGATCACCGAGACCGCCGCCGTCACCAATTTCGATGCCGCGGCGGAGTTCGTGCGCAAGGCGAGGCTCCGCCATTGCCGCGTCAGCCTCGATGATTTCGGCGCCGGCATGAGCTCGTTCGAATATCTCAGGCGCTTTCCCATCGACGCCATCAAGATCGATGGTTCCTTCGTCGAGCACATCGCCGAAAGCCGCTTCGACCGTGAGATCGTTTCGGCGATCACCGGCATCGCCCGCTCGATGGGCGCCGCGGTGGTGGCGGAAAAGATCGAGGAGAAAAACGCGCTGGAGATCCTCATGGGCATGGGCGTCGCCTATGGCCAGGGCTATTTCCTGCACCGGCCCGAGCCGCTGGAAGCGATCGTGGCAAGAGCGACCGGCGGCGCGCGGGGGATGCGGGCTGGTTAAGTGTCTCCTCCGTCGGGGGAGAGATCAGCCACCCATCAGCCACCTCAGCACGCCCGCCGAAGCCACTCCGACCACCACGGTCGGCAGCATCGACAGCCTCGTCGCGGCAAGCACGGTTATGGCCAGCGCGGCGAGATCGGCCGGGTTCCTCGAGACGAAGTCCGGCGCGATCACCGAGATCAGCACGCAGCCGGGCGCGGCCGCCATCACCGCCGTGGCGCGCGGGCCGAGCGTGTGGTTCCTCAGCACCACATAGCCGCCGATGCGGGTGAGGTACGTCACGCCGGCCATCGCCAGGATGGCGAGCACGGTCATCGGATCGATCATCTCTCACCTGCCAGGAACCACGCGGCCACCAGGCCGGACAGCGCGCCGGCCGCCACATACCAGGCGCCGGGGACGACAAGATAGACGAGCACCGCCACCACCAGGCTGACCAGCCAGGGCCGCGCCGCGGCAACGCCCTTCCACATGCCGCGAAGCAGCACCAGGAAGACGGCCGGGAAGGCCATTGCAAAGCCGTATGTTTCGACGTCGCCAAGCACCGGCCCGAGTGCCGCGCCGCAAGTCGTGAACGCCACCCAGGCGAGGTAGAAGGGCAGGCCGGCGCCCAGATAGAAAGGCAGGCTGAAGGCCGGCCGCAGGCCGGCGGCGGCGCGGCGCTGTGCATCGGCCAGGCCCACGGCCCAGCTCTCGTCGCACATCAGGAACAGCGCCGGAAGAACCTGTCGCTTCGGCAAATGCTTGATGAACGGCGCAAGTGCGGCGCCCATCAGGAAATGCCGGCTGTTGACCAAGAAGGTGATGGCGGCGATCAGCAAGATATGCGGCGGCGAGGTCCAGAGCTGGATGGCCGCGAATTCCGAGCCGCCGGCGAAGTTGAGCCCGGTCATCAGCGGCACCTCGACGACGCCGAGGCTTTTCTGCGAGGCCTGCGCGCCAAGCACCAGCGCGTAGGGGATGATGCTGAGCAGCACCGGCGTCGAGGCGGCGAGCCCGCGCCGGAACTCGGCACCGCGTCCATCGGTGCTTTGGCCCTCGGCGAGGGCGATCTCGGAAATGCTCATGGCTTTGCCTGCGGCCGGCCTTGCGGCCGCCGTTCTCCCGCTCGGTTGTCGGTTATCGGTTGCCGGACCATAGCCGAAACGCCCGGCAATCGGGTTGCGAAGATACGCCGCTTCTGCAAATATTTGGCAGCAGATGGCGTATTTTGATCAAAAGTTAGAATTTGACACCATGAAGCTGGATGAGATCGACAGGCGCATCCTGCGCGCCTTGCAGCGCGACGGGCGCATGGCCAACAACGATCTAGCCAGGGAGGTAGGCCTTTCGCCGTCGCCCTGCCTGCGCCGCGTCAAGCTCTTGGAGGAGGCCGGCGTCATCGATCGCTATGTCGCGGTTCTCAATCCGGCCAAGATCGGCCGCGGCCAGACCTTCTTCACCCGCATCTGGCTGAAGCAACAGGACGAGGACACGATCGAGCATTTCGCCGCCGAGGTGGCGAAGTTCCCGGAAGTGATGGAGTGCTACCTGATGCTGGGCGATTGCGACGCCATGGTGCGGATCGTCGCCGCCGGCATCGACGACTACCGCCGCTTCCAGTCGGAGCATCTGAGCCGCATCAAGGGCGTGCAGAACGTCAAGACGGATGTGCCCAGCCAGACGATCAAGCAGACCTCGGAGATGCCACTATAGGGCATTCTCCTTCTCCCCCTGTGGGACCCACAAGGGGCGAAGGGGAAGTCCTCAATGATGCGCGTGGCTCTCATTCCGTTTGCGCGTCGCCGCCGCCTTTTTCGCCGAAGCCGATCTGTCCGCCGCGGAGCGCTCGCCGGAGGCCTTGCCGCCCGTCCTGCCGCCCTTGTGCGCGGCCGGATTGCCGGTGTGCTTGCCGCGGCCGGAACCGCCTTCCTTCTTGCCGCCGGCGTCGTCCTTGTTGACGGTCGCCCAGGCGCGCCGCTCGGCTTCCTTTTCGGACACGCCGCGCTTTTCATAGCCTTCGGCGATATGGTCGGCCTTGCGTTCCTGCTTGTCGGAGTATTTCGATTTGTCGCCACGTGGCATTTGCTTGCTCCTTGTTGCGCTGAGTGAAATCGGCCTCAGGAACCTTTCTTCTTAGCGACGTCGCCGAGGTCGGACCGTTCTGGATCCTTGTTGTTCTCGCCAGCCGCGTCGCGGTTCTTGTCGGGATCGTCCTTCGGCCTCAGATAGCCCGGTGGGCGGTTGCCCTTCGGGCCCTCCCAGCGCGGCCATTGCTCGGTCGTTCCGGGCCGTCCCGGATGTGGTTCGTTGCTCATGGTCTGCCTCGCTTTCGTAGAAGGGTCAGCCCTCCGCCTTCATGGTCCGTGCGATCTCGAGCAGCTTGTCACGGTCGTGCCCGTGCTCGCGGATCAACTCCCGAGCCTGCTTCGGCGAAAGATCGGTGTGCTCCGCCAGGAAGCGCACATCGGGATCGTCGCCGCCCTTGGTCGGCAAATTGCCGGTCGCTGGCGCATCGGCGGCGCCCGGCCGGTTCGGTATATTGTCGTTCGCCTGGGTCATCGCAGGCCTCCTTCGATTTCCGCCGTATCAGGTCGCCGTCTGGGACTGCCTGCGGCGTGCTTGCTTCTTGCGGCGCAGCACCTCGTCGGTGCCGACGATGTCCTTCGAGCCGCCGGTGATCGCGGTCGAGACCACGGCCGGCGGATCGCTTGCCGGAAAGGAGTCCTCAAGGCCGGACTGCAACTGCTCTTCCAGCGTGTCCGGATCTTCCGAACGGCCTTCGGCGCGGCGTCCGTCGATCTCTTCCAGATCTTGCTTGGCGTCGGGATGCTCGCGCACATTGCGCAGAGTCGACACGATGAGCTCGACGGCGAATTCCTTCATCTCCTCGCCCTGCGGCGCGGCGACGTCGGTCTCCTCGATCAGCCGCACCAGCGATTGTTCGAGCTTGTCCAGTTCGCGTATCCCCTGGCAGAGCGCCAGTTTCTGCGCCAGCGAATGAATCAGCAAAGGACCGAAGATCGAATAGGCCTGCATGCGGGTCTCGTCGACGCGTTCGGGGTGAAGTGTATGCAAGGACATTGGTGCCTCCATGTAACGCCCTGCGGCGACGGCTTCGCTTGAGGCGGCCGGCCCTTAAGGGAACTGGAGGAGGGGGAAGAGGTTCCATCCCGGGCTGGAAGTCGCGGAACAGCTGGAAGTCGCGGGACACGAAAATGGCGTCCGCGTTTCGCGGACGCCATTTGAAACTCAGCGCTGACCGCCCTTACGGCCGGCCTCGGAGGCGCGCTGGCGGTCTTCGGCGAAGTTGCCGCTGCCACCTCGATGCTGGCCGGCGCTGCGCTGACCCATGTTGCGGTCCTCGGCCTGCTGCTGCCCGCTGCCGCGATGCTGGTCTTCGCGGTTCTTGTGGCTCTGCTGGCCGGCCTTGACGTGCTGTTCGTGGGTTCCGCCTTGATTGGGCATATCGAATTCTCCGTTGTTTCGGATTTTTCTTGAGGGTGAATTCAAGGACGCGTCCAACATCCCTGAGTAAGGAGAACAGGCGCCGGCAACCGATGTTCCGGCCGAAACATTTCGTGACTCGGTCAGACTGAAGTCCGATCCGGCCCGCGCATTGGGCCGGCCTGTGCAACCAAATCTCTTTTTGCGAATTGGTGAGCGGCCGACGAAAAAGCCCCCTCCATCGCCGGCCATCATGGTGTCCGCCGGTCGCCCCCCGCGCAATTCCGGCGGACACCAATATCCATAAACAAGAAGGCCGCGCAGTCGGCTTCGGAGCGAGACGACGTTTTGACCTATATCTCTGCAAAGCCCGCTCGGCAGGATGCCGAAAGCCTGCCTGCCAACGACAACCAGCGTACCACCCGTGCCGATCTTTCGTTCCTCGATGTCATCAACGACGAGAACGAGGTCGCCGACATTGCCAGGCGCGCGGAGCGCCTCGGCCATGCCGCGCTCATTGCAATGGCACTCGGCCTGGCGGCCCTGCCGTTGCTCTACCTGATGCTGATGTGAGCCAGGCCGGCCGGCCGCTTGGCCGGCCGGCGCCATCTCCGGGAAAGAGCCTCTCATCTTCCGGAGAAGAAGGCGTCATCTTCCGGAGAAGGTCATCTTCCGGAGAAGAAGGCGTCGAGCGTGGCCGCCGTTTCGATCGGCGACTCCTCCGGAAAGAAGTGGCCGCCGGGCATCGCTCCGCCGCTGGCATCGTCGGCCCAGTTCCGCCATATGCCCAGCGGTCCGTCTTCGTCCCGATACCATTCGGCCAGCGCCCCATGCTCGCTCCACAGCGCCAGTAGGGGGCAGGATATACGCCGGCCGGCCTCCCGGTCCGCATGGTCGTGCACACGGTCGAGCGAAGCCGCCGCGCGATACTCTTCGCAGATGGCGTGGATATGCGCCGGATCGCGCAGGGCATCGACATAAGCCTGCCGCACGCCGGGCGGGAACGCGTCGGCTGCGGATCCCCAGCCGGAAAGCGCATTGTCGACGATTGCTTCGCCCGCCGCCGCCAGTATCGTCTCCGGCAGCGGCTCGGTCTGCGCCAGCAGCGACCACGGCCAAAAGCTTAGTGCGAGCCTCGCATCGGCCCGGTCCCAGGCCTCCGCGGTAGGGACGATGTCGAGCACGGCGAGCTTCTCGACGCGGTCCGGATGATCGAGCGTCAGCCGGTAGGCGACGCGCCCGCCGCGATCATGGCCGGCGACCAGGAAACGTTTGAAGCCGAGTTCTTCCATAAGCACGACCATGTCGGCGGCCATGGCGCGCTTGCCATAGGGCGCATGGTCGGCGGCCGATGGCGGGCAGGAGCTTTGCCCATAGCCGCGCAGATCGGCACAGACGACGGTGAAATCCCGCGCCAGGCTGGGCGCCACGTCGCGCCACATCACATGCGTCTCGGGAAAGCCGTGCAGCAGAAGCAGGCCGGCCCCACTGCCTGCTTGGCGGGCGAAGATACGCGCCTCGCCGGTGTCGATTTCCAATGCCTCAAAATCGGCGAACATGCTTGCCTCCTGCGGGATGCGGCGCTGAGGGCCGAACGCCTCAGGTCCAGGTCGAGTCCAGGGTCAGCGACGCCTCGAAGATCTGCGCCTTCTCGGTGCGCAGCTTCACGGTGATCTTCAACTGTTCGGTCCCGGGCGCCTCGTCGCGGGCGATGTCCTGCAGGATGCGCAACGCCTCAAGGCGGGCGCGCTCGCGGTTGGCAAAAAGCTGCCCTTGGTCGTCAACCTGGCCATGCTCGGCGTTATAGAGGTCAAAATAATAGCGTTCCATCGATGAAGCACTCCAGGCGATTCGCAAGTTCAATCCCTGGCCGCGATCATGGTTCCAAGCGGTTGATCCTGAGGGGAAATCCGCAGCGCGCCCGCCCTTGCTGCGCGGCCGCCCGCAACCGGCCCAGCCTTGCGGCGTTAGCTGTTGCGAATGGAGAACTCCGAATGCTGGAATCGCTCTACCTCAACCTCGGCCAGCATGACGCCCTGTCGGAAGAAGAGAAGGCGCTGCTCGTCGGCGCGATGTCGCTCGAACGATATGTCGCCGCCGGCGAGGATATCGCCACCGAAGGCACGCGGCCGACCTACAGCACGCTGATCATCGACGGGCTCGCCGCCCGTTACAAGGTGCTGGAGGATGGCGGTCGGCAGTTCACCTCACTGCAGGTCGCGGGCGATTTCGTCGACCTGCACGCTTTCCTGCTGAAGACGATGGATCACGGCATCATGGCGCTTTCGCCGTGCCATGTGCTTGCCGCCGAGCATGGCAAGCTGAAGACGATCACCGAGCAGGCGCCGCACCTCACCCGGCTGTTGTGGCTCGACACGCTGGTCGATGGCGCCATTCACCGCGAGTGGATCGTGGCCATGGGCCGGCGCTCCAAGACCTCCCATCTCGCGCATCTGATATGCGAGCTCTTCGTCAGGCTGCAGGTGGTGAAAAAGACCCGCGAGATGAGCTTCCATCTGCCGCTCTCGCAGGCCGAACTCGCCGACGTGCTCGGCCTCTCCGTCGTCCATATGAACCGGGTCATCGGCACCCTGCGCCGCATGAACGTGATCAACTGGACAAGCCATATGGTCACGATCCTCGACTGGGAGCGGCTGGTTACGATCGCCGAATTCGATCCAACCTATCTCAGCATGACGCGCGAGCCGAGATAGGCATCTAGCTGGGCGGGGTCTTGGAGCGCGACCACAACTGGTCCAGCATGGTGAGCGCGGCACTCGGCTGGGCGGGCCTCAGGAGGCCTTGCTGCGCGGCGACCTTCTTGAAGGCGGCAAAGGCGATGGCCGGACGGCAGGTGCCTGCGATCGCGTCGTCCACCAGCCGGGCCGCTTCGAGATAGGCTGGCGCGTCCTTGTTCTTCCATGTGCCTCCGAGCGCTTTCTTGGCCTCCGCGACGGTGGTGACCACCATCGTGCCGCCATTGACGAAGCGTATGGTGAGGGGCAGGAAACGGCTCATCGGTCGTTCACCACCCGAGCCATTCGCGCGTCCGCCAGGCAAGGCCGGCGAAGGGAGCGGCCGTGATCATGACGGCGGCGAGAATAAAAAGCGGGCTGTTCATAGACAAGAATTTCATGTTTCACCGTAAAAATTTCGGATGGCGATAAACGATGACTCCGCCAGTCGGTTGCATCCGGCCGGCCAGTTCGAGGCTACAAATCTGAGCCTACATATTGCTCGCGGGCCGGGCCGGCGGCGCCGGCCGGTGCGGCGGACGCGGGCGCGGCCTGAGCGGCACATCCGCCAGCGAGGCGCGGATCACCCTGACCGGGATTGGCGGCGCTGCGGCACGCCGGCGCAGCATTGCCGCCGAGAGGCTGCCGATGAGAGTTCGAACGTCCATGGGACTCCTCCTGAAGAGTCCCCCCAATGACGAAGGGTTAGCACCGCGGCCGGGCGGCCGCATTTAACTTTGATGTATGCCCACGCGTCTCGGCGAGGTGCGACGAGCCGAGGGCCAACCTTTTCCGTTGGCATGCGTTGTCCTCTGAAAAGGAGACCACCATGCCGACCACCAGCCGAACGAAAACCGACACGGCCAAAAAGTCATCCGCCGGCAAGAAGACAGATACGGCCAAGACCGCGCGCAGGCAGCGCGGCGTCCAGCGCAAGGTCGATGCCACGGACCGCAGCAAGCCGAAGCCCAAAGCCCCGGGCGCCATGCAGGCCGGCGCCCGGAGATACCCCACGCCGCCTTTCCCAAGGCAGCATCACCCCAAGCCCGGCGAGGAATGGGCGATCGAACCGGCGCCGCTCTATGACGCGCCGTTCTGGCAAGGGTCGGGCAAGCTCAAGGACAAGGTCGCGCTGGTTACCGGCGGCGATTCCGGCATCGGCCGCGCCGTGGCCGTGTTGTTCGCACGCGAGGGCGCCGATGTCGCCATCGTCTATCTCAGCGAGGACCGTGACGCCAAGGCGACGAAGCAAGCGGTCGAGGCGGAGGGCAGGCGTTGCATCACTTTGCGCGGCGACGTCGCCAAACGTGCCTTCTGCCGCAAGGCGGTGGATGAGACGGTCAAGGCCTTCGGCAGGCTGGACGTGCTGGTCAACAACGCGGCTTTCCAGGTTCACTCGGCCGATTTCGCCGATCTCACCGAAGCGCATTTCGACACCACGCTGAAGACCAATCTCTACGGCTATTTCCACATGGCGCAGGAAGCCTTGCCGCACATGAAACCGGGTTCGGCGATCGTCAACACCGGGTCGGTCACCGGCATCGAAGGGTCGAAGGAACTGGTCGACTATTCGATGACCAAGGGCGGCATCCACGCCTTCACCCGCGCGCTTTCCGGCAACCTTATCGGCAAAGGCATCCGCGTCAACGCGGTGGCGCCGGGTCCAGTCTGGACGCCGCTCAATCCGTCCGAGAAGGAAGCGGAGGACGTTTCGCAATTCGGCGCCAAGACGCCGATGAAGCGGCCCGCTCAGCCGGAGGAGATCGCGCCGGCGTATGTGTTCCTGGCCTCGCCGCAATGTTCGAGCTACATCACCGGCGAAATCCTGCCGATCATCGGGGGTTACTGACCCATGAGGAGGATCTCATGAAAAAAGCGCTTCTCATTGCGGCTCTGACCCTGATCCCGGCCCTGCCGGCGGCGGCCCAGACCGCCGCGCAACCGAAGGACCAGCAGGCGCAGAACTGCCAGGCCAAGCCCGATGCCAACGACCAGCAGCAAAAACAGAAGCAGCAGGCCGATACGGATGAACTGTCGAAACAGCTCGGCAATTGCGGCGGCGTGCTGAAGCCGCCCCCGACCGGCGACAAGAACGCGACGCCGCCCCCGCCGACAGGCAGCGACATGCCGGTGATCAAGCCGGGCGAAGTTCCGCCGCAGACGGGTCAATGAAACCCGCATCCAAGGTCAGTGCTTGCGCTTCTCGTCCGCCGCCGGCTTGACGGCCGGCGAGCCTTGGGCTTCGCGCATTATCTGTAATGCCTCGTCGCGGGTGAGGCCGCATTTGCGGGCAAAATAAGCCGCTTCACTGATCTCGGCCGGGGAGGCCGCCGCAATCTCGGAAGGAGCTTGCCTGTCTTTCTTCTTGGCCATCGGCTCACCGCGCCATGAATCACTTAGTCAGCTAAATATATATCCATTGTACCTCATTGCAAATTCCGGAGACGGACCCGCTCAAAATCGTTCGAACCGCCGCTCCACATTGCGGGCGAATTTTGCCCGCTCCTCGCGAGTAATGTTCTCCACCGAATATTTAGCCAGATAGAGGTGTTTCTCCGTGCGTCCGCACATGGATTTCAAGCCGCGCAAAAGCACCTTTCTGCCCGGGTCCTGCATATAGAGCCTGGTGTACCACCATGGCGAGCCGAAGGTGGTGACCACGCCCATCCGGCGGATGTTCAGAAGCGCCGGTTTGATCGTGCCGCCATCCGTCGATAGTTCGAAGGCAACGCCCGGCCGCCACACGCGGTCGAAATATCCCTTGAGAACAGCGGGCATGCCCGACCACCAGGTCGGGAAGCAGAACACGCACGCTTCCGCCCATTGCAGTGCGTCGATGTAGACCTGCAGATCCGCCGGCGCGGGCGACGGACCGGCGTGCCCCTTCAACTCATCGACCCGCATGACGGGGTCGAATTTCATGGCATAGAGATCGAAGTCGACGACCTCGTCGCCCCTGGCCTTCAGGATCTCCACGACGCGCCGGTGCAGCGACGCCAGGTAGCTGTCCTGCGCCGGATGCGCGTAGACGACATTGACCTTCATCGCATGGCCCCCGCGCCTCTGATCCCGGCCTGAGGCTAGTTGAACGCCATTGCTTTGCCTAGGCTTGAGCATTGGTCGTACGCGGCCACTCATCGATAGGTGGCCGGAACCATCGCGCCGGCACCGGGTTGTGTTCAGCGGGCCGCGTCAGCCGGACCCGGTGGCAAAGAGAATACGGCTTGGTTTCTCCGGCTTCACGCCCTGGCCAACGAAAAGGCAGTCGAGCTCTTATCCCACCCGGCCCGCTCCGTATTGGCTTGGGCAGCAAATGGCAGAACAGACACAATCCGACAAAGCCGCCATAGAACCGCGCAAGGGCATGCCAAGCCCGCGCCTCGGCGAGGCGGAATTCAAACAGCGCTACAGGAAATTGTTCTACGACCCGGCCTTCGAGGCGGAAGCCGACGCCATCGGCCGGCTGGCCCAGATCGCCTGGCGGGCCT
Organism: Mesorhizobium sp. B2-8-5; assembly: GCF_006440675.2. Classification (NCBI taxonomy): domain Bacteria; kingdom Pseudomonadati; phylum Pseudomonadota; class Alphaproteobacteria; order Hyphomicrobiales; family Phyllobacteriaceae; genus Mesorhizobium; species Mesorhizobium sp. B2-8-5. Next base: position 4,906,261 of record NZ_CP083951.1, on the reverse strand, counting down.
ATAGCGACGAACGCAAGAGTCCGGTGACCCGGAAGGCGGGGCAGGGCTTCCACGACCCCGGCTACGACCTTTCGGTCGAATGGATCGCCGCCCATGATGCGGTCGAGGCCGCGCAGCGCCGGCACGAGGATAAGGCCGCGCCCTCGCGCATCCTGATCATCAACGGCTCGTCGCGCAGCGAGCATACCTGTCCGGGCGAGATGTCGAAGAGCTTTCGCCTGGTCGAGTTGGCGCGACGCGCCATTGCCGACAAGCAGGGCTTTTCGGTCGAGGTGCTCGATTTGGCGCGGCTCGCTTCGGAATACGGCCGCAAGATCTACCCCTGCAAGGCATGCTTCTCGACAGCGGCGCCCCTCTGCCACTGGCCGTGCTCATGCTATCCGAACCACTCTCTCGGCCAGGTCCAGGACTGGATGAACGACATCTATCCGCTGTGGGTCGAAGCGCATGGCGTGATGATTGTCACGCCCGTCAACTGGTACCAGACGTCATCGCCGCTGAAGTTGATGATGGACCGGCTGGTCTGCGCCGATGGGGGCAATCCTGACCCGACGCTGACGCAGGGCAAGGGTGCAGAGCTTGCCAAAAAGGTGGAGCTGGCCGGCTGGGACTATCCGCGCCATCTCGCCGGCCGGCTGTTTTCGGTCGTGGTCCATGGCGACACCGAAGGCGCCGCCAATGTACGGCACGCGCTCGCCGACTGGCTGCGTTCGATGAAGCTCGACGCGATCGGTGAGGTGGCTGAGCTCGACCGCTATATCGGCTACTGGAAGCCCTATGCGAACAGCCACGACGAGCTCGACGCCGACAAGGACATCCAGGCCGAAGTGATCAACGCCGCTTTGGCCCTGGCCGAAGCAGTCGGGAAGCGTCGGGCAGGCGACTTTCCCACCATCGGCGCCCGGTTCGAGGATCCGCGTCAGAAGTGAGGGGAAGATGCCGCGCTGGCTCGACGAAGGCTGGGTACTGCTGAAGGAAAGCGTGACCGGCTATATCGATGACAATGCGCTGAGCCACGGCGCGGCGATCGCTTTCTACGCCACCACGTCGCTGGCGCCGATCCTTTTGATCGTCGTGGCGATCGCCGGTGTCGCCATCGGCAATGATGCGGCCCAGATCGCGCTGTCGGCCGAGATTTCGGGCGTTATGGGGCCGCAAAGCGCCGACCTTCTGAAGGCCACTGTCGAGAGCGCCGCGCAGCGCTGGTCGAGCACGCTTGCCACGCTGATCGGGCTGGTGACGCTTTTCGTCACCGCGTCGGGCGTCTTCGGCGAGATGCAGCAGTCGCTCAACGAAATCTGGAAGGTGAAGCCCAATGGCGTGTCGCTGTCGCGCTTGGTGCGGGCGAGGGCGGCGAGCCTCGGTCTCGTCGCGGCGCTCGGCTTCCTGCTGCTGGTATCGCTCGCGGCAAGCACGGCGATCTCGGCGCTGAGCGAATTGATCAACCGGCGCCTGCCGTTCGGTGGCCTGATCGTCAGCGGCGTCAACACGATCGTCTCTTTTGTGCTGATCGCGCTGCTCTTCGCCGCGATCTACAAGGTCCTGCCGGACCGCACGCTCAAATGGCGCGATGTCGGCATCGGCGCGCTGGTCACCGCGCTTCTCTTCACCATCGGCAAGTCGCTGATCGGCTGGTATATCGGCACCAGCGCCATCGCCACCTCCTACGGTGCCGCCGGCGCGCTGATGGTCGTACTGGTATGGGTCTATTATTCGGCGCAGATTTTTCTCTTCGGCGCCGAGATCACACGCGCCTATTCGGTGCGCCGCGGCAGCCGGCGCGACCTCGCGCCGGTCATGGCAGACGCAAACGACCGGACTGCGCAGCGCCATGCCGAACAAGTAGCCAGACCCGAGGCGACGATGCCGGCCAGCGCTGGCACAGTCAGCAGGGAGGCTCCTCGGTCACCGGCATTCGGCGGCGAGATCGTCGCATGGATTGTCCTCAGCAGCTTGGTCACCCTGCTTGTCACACGGGTCCTGCGCCGCGAAGGCTGATACCAACCTCGGACGCCTTACCGCCGTTCTTCCTGACGTTTCTCGATTTCGTAGGATAGCCAGCGGCAGAACATGCCGATAACCGAGGTAGCGGCTCCGCCGAGCAGGCAAGCAACCAGCAACGGACTTTTCGATGCGCTGTCCCAGCTGACGATCGCCAGCAGCGTCACGCTCACCGTGGAAATCAGATACCCTGCACCCTTGAGAAGATGAAGCGACGATCTGGTCATGCTGGCCCGCCTTGCAATGGAACTGACAACCCTGATCGAGGTTCCATTTCAGTCGTCCGTAGCTGGCGGGAGCAAGGAGGATGTTTGGAACCGGCTATCATGTGGTCGCCTCAGACCGGGAGGCAGGCATGGTGGGTCACGGAATAGCCGAACCTGCCGAACTGGCAATTCTGGCGAATGCACTCAATGCCTTCTGCGTGAAACACGGCATTGCCGGCGAGATCGAGCGCGAACAGGTTGCGCTGAAAATCATGTGCCTTTTCAGGCGGGGCGTCATTGACCCTGGCCAGCTATCGGCGGAACTCGAAAGCTGGGCCGGCAACAACCGACGTGCCGGGTAGCCGGCCGGGCGAGCCCTGCAACCTCACGCCGACGGGGCGGATTCTTGTGGGACGACTTGACGAAGACTTGAGTCCCTTCATCGTCAGCTGTTTGAACGCCCACCATTCGCGATTGGTGGGCGCCCGTTCGAAGATAGGTCATCCAGTTCAAGGGACGAGACTGGATGACATGCTGCACCGCATATCAGGTGGCCGTAGTTTGGCATACGCGATATTCGCTGCTCGCGGTCCTACTAGCTTTCGGCACGTGCATTGAGGCGCTTTGCCGCAAGATACATTACTGCCGACGCGGCACGGTTCCTGTCCCAGCCCGCAGCTTCCGCCTGTGCTAGCAGGCCATCGAGAGAGCCAGCCAACGCCTCTTGGCAATCGCTGTCGTATCGGGCGGCGTTTACCTCATGAACGGGTTTTCTAATGGCGAGTTCTGCCATTGAAGGTTCCTCATCATTTATCCAGGTTTGGTGCGAGGCGCCCCGACAATGGTCGTGGGCGCCCCGATCGTCATTGGTGATGTGACGGCTGGGCTCTTCCGATGGCGGGAGGGATTGCTCCGTCCTCGACCAGGATATCCTTCCTGCGCGCGAACGCGGCGAAAACGCCTCGCGCGGTTTCCGCGTCGACGTCGCCAACCAAGGCCGCCTTACAGGCGCGGATCGCCGCTTTCTGCTCCGGGCTATTGCCGCACCAGTCGATCGCGAACTGATAGGCATCGACGACGGTGTTTAGTTGCCGGGGAAAGCCCAGTCCGACCCAAACGCGAAGGGGTTTCTCGAAAGGTTTGGAAAGCATCGCGAACTCCCATATAACCGCGATACTTTCAAGCAGTCAGTCCGCCGCCGCGGCCGCCTTTGCCGGTCATCCATGGCAAGGGGACGCTCACGTCCTCGAGAATTTTGACCGACTTTGCGAAACCGCGAAAGGCATCTCTGGCGGCAGTCAGCGGATAGCCGCTGTCGAATGCCCGCTGGCAGGCACGAAGGGCCGTTTCAAATATGGTTCCGCGCCTGTTCCTGGGCCACGCGCAGAGAAACTCCAGGGCATCTTCCAGGCACGCGATTTCCTGGATAAGGCTGTTTTCGGTCTTCACGAAAACAGGGCTGTCGAATATCCGATCGTTCATAAGGTCCTCCAATCGAACGAACAATTGAGTTTAGGCGAAGGCTTGGGACCGACAGCGGCCAAGCCCAGCGGCGATATGGGTTTGTGGATTTTGACCGTCAAGAGCTTCCCGGTCGCTACAAGAACCGGCGCGCCAATTCTGTTACCCGCAACGGCTTTATCGGTCCTGCAATTCGGCGTGATCGTTGGGTGGCATGGGCAAGGGCGGTCGCCATTCGATTGAACGTGGGTCCAACCAAGCAGCAGCGAGCCCCGGCAATCTGCCGGGGCTCGCTGGAAGCTGGACCAAGGGAAAGCTGCGCCCGTGCGCGGATCGTCGCTACGCGGCTTCAGCCGCGACATTGACCGCGGATTCGGCGAGCTGGGTGAGCGCCGCGTCCGTTTCCTTTTCTTCGTTCAGCGTCTTGTCGAGCAGGGTGACGGCTTCGGTCAGGCCGAGCTCCTGCGCCCAGGTCCTCAGCGTGCCGTAGCGCGAAATCTCATAGTGCTCGACGGCTTGAGCAGCGGCCAGCAGACCTGCGTCGAGCGACGGAGATCCCTTGTACTCGTCCATGATCTCGGCGCCTTCCTCGGTGATGCCCATAATGGCGGCACACGTCTTGCCCGCCGGCTTCTTGTCGATCACCTCGAAGACTTCCTCGAGACGCGCGACATGTTCTTCGGTCTGGTCGCGATGTTTTTCGAACGCGGCCTTCAGCGCGTCATCCTGTGCCGCCTTGGCCATCTTCGGCAGCGTGGCGAGAATCTTCTTCTCGGCGAAATAGATGTCCTTCAGCGTGTCGTGGAAAAGTTCGTTCAGGCCCTTGTTCGAGGCCGCCTTCGTCGTCGCCATATCTGCATCTCCTGGTGAGGTTGGATCATCAACAACACGGCCTGACTGAACTTGTTCCAGAAAGAAATTCATGCGGGGCCCCGCCCAAAACATCATTTGTTATTGACCTGGCTCTGGTATGGAAACGGGCCGGCGGTAAGACGGTTCGCAGCCCATCTATAGGAACCACTGCGCCACGAGCCCCACCGACGAGGCTGCCATTGTCAACGTCGATAGCCAGCCAAGCGCCCGCAGCCAGCCTTGCAAAGGGAGCTCCCCCATCACGTCCTTGCGGCCGGCCATCAGCATCATGACGATCATCACGGGAACGGCGCATATGCCATTGATGATGGCGCTCCAGTAAAGCGCCTTGATCGGGTCTATCGGTGTGAACATGATCCCGGTGCCAAGAGCGGTCGCGGCGGCGAGCGTCGCGTAGAACGCCACGGCTTCCTTCGGCTTGCGCTGCAGCCCGACCGGCCAGCGCAACGCTTCGCCGACGGCGAAAGCCGCTGACCCAGCCAGCACCGGCACAGCCAGAAGCCCGGTGCCCATAATTCCCATCGAGAAAATAATGAAGGCGAATTTTCCGGCCGCCGGCTCCAGCGCCTTTGCCGCGTCGGTGGACGAAGCAATGTCCGTCACCCCTGCCTTGTGGAGGGTGGCGGCCGTAGTGAAGATAATCGCGATGGCGATCAGATTCGAAAAGGCCATTCCGACCAGCGTATCGGCGCGTATCCGCCGGAAGGCTCTGGGCGCCTGCCACGGCGCCCACCTCAGCGGCTTGGCGGTTGGCTTGAGCTCTTCCTCTTCAACCTCCTGCGAGGCTTGCCAGAAGAACAGATAAGGCGAGATCGTCGTGCCGAGGATTGCCAGCAGCGTGGTGAAGAAGGCGCCGCTCCATTCGATGTCCGGAATGAACAGTCCTTTGGCCGCGTCCGCCCAAGGCACATTCGCGGCGAACATCGCGGCAACATAGGCGAACAGGCTCAAAGTGGTCCATTTGAGGACTTTCACATAGCGGGTGTAGTCGAGGAAGACGATCGCGCCGATACAGACGATCGCGAAAGCGATCACATAGAGCGGACTCGGCCCGCCGACGAGCAGCTTCAATGCATCTGCCATGGCGCTGAGATCGGCGCCGATATTGATGACGTTGGCGAGGAACAGCAGCATGACGACCGCGTAAAGCAGCGAGGCCGGATAGTGCCGGCTGAGATTGCCGGAAATACCTTCGCCCGTGGTGCGCCCGATACGGGCGGCGATCTCCTGGATCGCGGCCATCAGCGGGAAGGTGAACAGCATGACCCAGCCGATGTTGAAGCCGAGCTGGGCGCCGGCCTGGCTGTAAGTTCCGATACCGGACGGATCGTCGTCGGACGCGCCGGTAATGAAGCCTGGCCCGATCGTGCGGAGGAACCGCTGGAACGGGCCCTTTGCCGGCGTGTTGCTTTGTTCTCCCTCGACCTGGGAACCGACCTCGGTCATTGCCGGCCTTTCCAGCTTCGCTCAAGCGGGAAAGAAGCGGCCGTCGGGGCGACGGGCTGCGCAAGAGGCTGGGTGAGGCTTTTCCGCATAAAATGAGCACCGGCTAATGAAGGCATGATGTAACCGGCGGACATGACGTCGGTTCCACCGGGACCGCCACCTTGGGATCGCGGCCACACGGTCATCATCAACATTTGTTTGGCCAGCCCGCATTTGCGTCGGCGCCGCAGCGTCGCCGCGCAGCGTGACCTCGACCCCGAGCGCCTTTCGAGCAGCCTCGAACGGCGCCATCGCCTCGACGGCGTGGCTTGCAAGGACGGTCTCGCCGTCCAATTCCTAGACGCGATAGGCCCTCATTGCGCCGGGTCCCCGCAGCCATGCGAGTTTGAGCGGCAACGCGAGGCGTTGAAAGTCCATTTGATATGAGAGGCGGCTAATTCGTCACGAATTGCAGCGACTAGGTCGCAACATCGCTGCAGGCACAGCCCCCGGCCGCTCTTTCAGTACAGCAAGTGCCAGACGCTCGCTCCGGTGCGGGCGTCCAGCGCTCTTCTGAGACGGGCGCTCAGTTATTGCCGGCGAGGTCCCTGGTCGCCTTGCAGAATTCATCGTGGGACTTCGCGATCGTCTCGTCTGCGCAGTCTTTCTTCATGGACGCGCGATCCTCTTCGGTAAGCGCCATCCAGGCTTTCTTGAACTCATCGCCCGGCCTCATGGTTTTCATGCCAGCATCGGTGAAGAAGGGCGACATTTTCTGGGGATCGTCCAGCGCGGACGTTCCGGTGTTCGCGCCGGCAAATGCCGAGCATGTCATGACCGAAATCGCGAACGCACTCATCAAGATCACTTTGGTTTTCATGGTACGCGTCTCCCTGCCTAATTTAGAAAATCCGCATCGAGATAGCGTTCTTGACGCGAAATAGTTCCAGCTAGCGGACGAAAAACAAGCAAGGCAATCGAGTATCATTCCCATCGCCTGCCTGGCGCACGGCGGTCCGGGCAGATTGTTCGCAGTTTTCACCGATTGACGAAGAAGACCGTGAGGATTTGACCCGTGAGTTCCGGCTAACGCGGCTCTCTCGTCATCGAGAGATAGGTCGGGTCGAACTCGGCGATCTGCTGGAGCTTCTGCCAGTCGAGGATCGTCACCGTATGGTTCGCCCAGGCGATCACGCCGCTGTTGCGCAGCGCGCTGATGACGCGGTTTATATGCACCACCGACAGGCCGAGCACATCGGAGAGCTCGGCTTGCGAAACGGGCAGATGGAAGCTCATGCCGTTGGTGCGCTTGACCACCTGCAGCCTGACGAACAGCTCGCAGAACAGATGCGCCAGATGCGAGACTTTCGAGCGCCGCCCCATGGCGACGATCCACTCGCGGTGGATGGCGCCGTCGATCAGCGTGTCGAGCCACAACAGCCGCGTCAGGTGCGGCGCCCGCTCGGTGATGCTGCGCAGCTTCGAATGATCTGCCAGGATGACGCGGCAGGGCGAGAGCGCGATGACGCCATGATCCATGGTCTTCAACAGGAAGGCATAGAGGTCGACGAATCGCCAGGAACCTGCAGCGAGGTGAATTGCCGGCCGCCATCGGCAAGCACCTTTAGCGGGCAGCGAGGACGTCGCCGAGGACCGGCGGCCGCTGGAGATGCTGCTTGCGCATCTCACCCATTCCGACAAGCCGTTCATGGGCAGCATCGCTTCGCCGGCGGCCGCCGAGGCGGTGATCGACCTGACCGCAGCCGCGATCGGCCGGCCGGCGCTCCCCGGCGAATGCAATCTTGTCCACCTCATCAAGGCCACGCCGCCGCTCACCTATTGGCCGAATCCGTTGAAGTGCCTGCGGGCGATCGCGCTGAAGGGCGAGGCGAGCATGGTCTCGTCCTGTATGATGATGGGCGCGACGGCGCCCGTCACCGTGGCCGGCGCGCTGATCCAGGGCTACGCCGAGGTGCTGGCCGGGCTAGCGTTGGCACAGCTCTGGCGCCCGGGCGCGCCGGTGGTGATGGGCTTCCTCGCCTATCCGTTCGACATGCGCCGGATGCAGCCCAACTTCGGCGACCCGGCTTCGCAGCTCGTCCAGTTCTACGCCGCGGAACTGGGCAGGCGGCTCGGCGTGCCGGCGCGGGGCGACGGCGCCGTCACCTCGGCCAAGGTCGACGATGCGCAATCCGGCGCGGAAGGGGGCAGGATGCTTTCGGCCGCGCTGTCCTCGGGCGCCCATTTCATCCTGCACGCCGCGGGCTGGCTGGAACAGGGCCGCACGGTGTCGCGCGAAAAATTCCGCCGCGGCGCCGCGGCGCTGGCGGGACTCCGCCTTGGCCGGACGGTAGAACCGCCCGCGCCGCTCGAGCGAGGAATCGAGACGGAGCTACGCGACCGTATCGAGCTCGCCTGACCAGCCAAAGGAAAAGGCGCTGCCGCGAGGCAACGCCTTCGTTTTCGGGAAGCCGGCTGCTACCAGCGCTGCATGTTATACCAGTCGTCGATGTCGCGGCGCACGCGATCCTTCTCCAGGCCGTAGCGTTCCTGGATCTTGCCTTCGAGCTGGTCGCGCTTTCCCGCAATGCGGTCGAGGTCGTCGTCGGTGAGCTTGCCCCACTGTTCCTTGACCTTGCCCTTCATCTGCTTCCAATTGCCTTCGACGCGGTTCCAATCCATTGCCGGACCTCCTGTTGGACACGGAAGGCTAACGGCAACGCCGTCGCGAGGTTCCTGCCGAAAAGCTTTTCTGCGTCGAGATCCTGCACCGAGCCCAACGACATGGCCGAAGGAGGTTTCATCTGGCGGTCATATTGAACCGGCAAACTGGCAAGCGCTGAACCAGGCCCCTCCGGTCAGCATGTTCCCAAGACTTCTCTTGCCCGGCTCCTGGTCCGGGCTTCTTTTTAGGCGCCGCTTCGAAGGGGTGCCACAGATGGCCTGACCGTTCTTAAAAATCCGCGAGCAGCGGAACATTCGCCTGGCGCCGATGTTCTTGAATGCAGGATGGCGCGCAGCCCGCTTCCCCCGCGAAAAGCGCGCCACCCGGGGCTCAGGCCCGAGCAAGCCCGCCTCGGCCGTCCCTCGCCGGGACGGGCTTTATTGTGACGAGATTGGAAGACCATGCTCCACGAAGCAGCAAGGATCGCTGAAGAGGCCCATCGCGGACAAACGGACAAGACCGGCCGGCCCTATATCGAACACTTGCGACGCGTAGCCGATGCCGTCGAAACGCTTGACGAAAAGACCGTCGCTTACCTGCATGACGTCATTGAGAAGGGCGAGGGCTGGACGCTCGACCGGCTACAGTCGGCGGGTTTTGGATTCGTGGTCGTGGCTGCCGTCGATGCGCTGACGAGGCGTCTGGACGAGAGCGAAGAGGGCTTCATCTGCCGCGCCGTCTCCAATGAACTGGCGCGGCCGGTAAAGGAGGCGGATCTCAAGGACAATCTTTGGCAGGCTCACCAGGCGGGTGCTCCGGCGGAGAGATACGAGACCGGCCTGACCATCCTTGATCGTCTGGATGCAAGGGGCTGAACCTTTAATGCATGTCGCCCAGAAGTGTGCAGCGGTTCTGGGACAACGACATGCAGCAAAACAAAGGCTTAAAGCGCGTCGCCTGAATCCGCTTCAGCGCGACGCGCTTTAAGACTGCGATGCGATCGCCTTGGCCTCGCGAATAAGCGAGTTCCAGTTCAAGCCGACCAGATAGATGAGGTCGAGCGCCTGCGCTTCGCCTATTTCCGTTTCGCTCACCAGCCGCTGCACGAACTCGTCCAAGGGTAGGTGGTTCTCATTCCAGATCGGGTCGTCGTCCGCCGTTGCCCTTTCTCTTCCAAGGTCCAACGCCTTGTCGGCTGGCTCGTTGCCCTCAGCTGGTTGGCTCTCGATCGCAACACCATCTTCGGAAGTATTATTTTGAAAAGCCTTGTCGATCAGGAAATTTAGCGCTATGTATGGAAGATCGATCTTGCTGAAAGAACGTTGTTTTCGCGCTAAATGGCGCACTTACGATCTTCCCTCTCAATTTCGAAGATAGCGTCGCTCGGCGATTGTCGGGCGCGTATAATTTTGCGTCGATTTGTAAGGAGATCGCAATGACTACTGGAACGGTGAAGTTCTTCAATGCCACCAAGGGTTTCGGCTTTATCGAGCAGGGCGGCGGCCAGCCGGACGTGTTCGTCCATATTTCAGCCGTGGAGCGCGCAGGACTGCGCTCTCTGGTCGAGGGCCAGAAGGTCAGCTTCGACATCGTGAAGGATGCTCGCAACGGCAAGAGCTCGGCAGACAATCTGCAAGCCGCCTGATCACAGCGCCTCGGGGTCCTTTGACCACGGATGTACTGGCATCGGCCGCACACGCGCGTTGGAGAAGGTCGGGCTGTGCCCGGCCTTTTTTGTTCTAATGCATGTAGCGCAAAAGTGACCTCGGTTTTGCGACAACGACATGCATCAAGCAACGACCTAAAGCGCGTCGCGTGAATCCGTTTCGACGCGACGCCCTTTAGGCAATTCCTGGAAAAGTGTGACGCGCTTTTTCGTACGGAATTGCGTGAAACAAGGAGAAAACAATGAAGTCGCTACCGGATACCGGCCTGTTCAAGCCGGTCCCATCCCGCACGGAAGCCAAGACCGACACGACGTCCCGCGTCGCGCGACAGATACAGGACCTGGAAGCGGCTGCCCGGGCTGCCAAGACAAAGCGGTTGCGCGAAGCCAGGCTGGCGCAAGAGGCCGACGCACCTCCCGTCGCGCCGAAGAAACCAGCCCGCAAGCGCTAGCCAGCAAAGGCTGGCCGGCAGGTCATACTGCGAGAGCAGGCAGGAGGAAGTTTCCAGGGCGCCTCGATTGGTTGAACGCAGCGGCCTCGACCCCAAGTTCGCCAATCGCATGACGCGACTGATGGGGGGAGGGCGAGGCTTTTATGCGCCCCGATCCACCTGAAGCAGGTGTTCCATGGACCCGTCCGGCAAGGATCGCTCGCTGAGCGCCTTTTCCAGATCGTTGCGATTGTCGCGGCCGCTGGCATCGGGCAGGTCGAGCGCGGTAAGCGCCTGTTCATCGAATTCCACGATCGCCCCATAGAGTTGCGCGACTTGCAGAACCAACTCCTCGATGTCCTCGCGGGCGATGTTTTCGGCGAGATTTAGGAGCCTTATCTCCTCAGCCACCAAGACCAGATTCACGACTCCGTGAGCCCACAGGGCGGTCTGTACCCGGCTGTGGGCGTCGTCTCTCAGCTTGTTTGTGTATCTCATCCGCATGGAAAACCCTCCCTTTCACGGACGGTTTGTCCCTTTGATTCGATGATGCTCCCCTGGCCCTGGAATGGCAAGTGGAAATTAAAAAATAGAAATGATATCAGTCAGTTATGATAGAGCACGTAGTGCTTGGTAGACGCATCGTTGGCATCGTTGGTCTGTTGCGGTTTTGACTCACAGAGCGACCTTGACGTTTCATTGGACGTAACCTAGTTAATTGCAAAATAAGACATATACTAACTCGTGGCATTTGTAGCCTTTAAAGGGAGGCACACGTGGCTGAACTTGAGCGTCCGCAGCGTTTGCAGATCATGCTCAATGACGAAGAACTCGCGGCTCTGGAGAACTGGCGCTTTGAAAAGCGCATGCCCAGCCGCTCCGCGGCGGTGCGGGAGCTTTTGCGCCGCGGCCTCGCCTCGGAAGGGTTTCTGATGGCGGAAATCGGGATCAAGTCGCAGGATTTCGGCGTCGTGCGACCGGCGAAAGCGCACGGCGACGCCGAGAACTCGGCCGATTAGGATGTTGCCTTTATGCAGTCCGGCGCTACCTTCAGCATATGACAAAAATCGGGGGGATTATCCGCCAGGACGCAAGCGCTGACGCACGCCTGGCGGCCATCGTCGATTCTTCCTACGACGCCATCATCGGCAAGGATCTGAACAGCATCATCACCGATTGGAACCAGGCGGCTGAGCGCGTCTTCGGCTACAGCGCTGAAGAGGCCATCGGCCAGTCGATCCTGATGCTGATCCCCGATCATATGCAGAACGAGGAGAGCGAGATCATCGCTCGGATCCGCGGGGGTGAGCGCATCCCTAGCTTCGAGACCACCCGAAGGCGCAAGGACGGATCGCTGGTTGCCGTTTCGCTGACCATCTCGCCGATCAAGAACAGTGCCGGCGACATCGTCGGCGCATCGAAAATCGCCCGCGACATCACCGCCGCCAAGGAAAGCGAGCGCCGCATCCGGCTTCTGATGCGCGAAGTCAACCATCGGGTAAAGAACCAGTTCGCGGTGATCCTGTCGATGGTCAGGGAAACCAGCAAGCGCTCGACCGATCCTGTCGAGTTCGAGCAGATGATCCGCTCGCGCATCATGGCGCTGTCGCGCTCGCACGATTTGCTTGTCACCTCGGAATGGGCCGGCGCCAGCCTTTTCGACCTGATCCAGGAGCATTTGAAGCCCTTCGGCCACGAAGAGCGCATCTCGCTTTCCGGGCCGCTGCTTACGCTGCAGTCCAATGCGGTGCAGAATCTCGGCATGGCCTTCCATGAGCTCGGCACCAACTCGGCCAAATACGGCGCGCTGGCGGCCGAGGGCGGCCGCGTCGAAATCACCTGGAAGGTCGAGGCCGGCCCCGAGGCGCAGCGGCGCTTTCATCTTCTGTGGCACGAGACGTCCGGGGCGACAGCAAGCGAAGCCGGGCGGAACGCGGCCGACCGCAAGGGTTTCAGCGACCGCAAGGGTTTCGCCGACCGCAAGGGTTTCGGCACGGTGGTGCTGCAGCGGGTGGCGCCGCAGTCGCTGAGCGGTTCCTCAAGCCTCGAACGCGCTCCCGGCAGCGTCAAGTGGGAGCTCGACGCGCCGCTCGAGGCAATCGTCGTGCCGCAGCTGGGGGCGGAGGACGAAACCGACTTCAGCCTCTGAGAGGCTGCGCCCCCTGGCGCGCGGGGCTGCCCACCCGGTCGGCACCTTGCAGCTTCATAGAAGCGTAATTACATCAATGGCTAAGCGTGCGATGTCCACGCGAATGCAATTGCTTTGGTCAAGCTTCATCCATGGAGGTTGTCATGGCAAGCAAACTGATGGAAGCAAGAAGGAGCCAGGACTGGATCACTCTGGTCCTCGCGATTTGCCTGTTCATCTCACCCTGGGTCATCGGATTCACCGCGGCGATGGTGCCCGCGTGGAACGCCTGGATAGTCGGCGTTCTGCTCGGCGCGCTGGCGCTGGCGACGCTTTCGGTGTTCGCCGAATGGGAGGAATGGGTAAACGTCGTCCTCGGGCTCTGGCTGATCGTGTCGCCCTGGCTGCTGGGCTTTGCGGCCGACACGCATGTCATGGCCACGCACGTCGTGCTCGGCGTGCTGGTGGTCGCGGCATCGGCCTGGGCCGTCTGGGACTTCCGTCATCCCCACGCGCATGCGTGAGCGGTGACTGAGCGGGAGCCCGCCGCGCAAGCGGCGAGCCCCTGGTATTGCGGTATCGGGGCATCGGGCTGGACGGTGATTGCGGCGTTCACGCAATTGCTGCAAGCGGGAACCTTTTGGTGCATTCTTGGGAATGGTCTCGATGCTCAACCCCGACACCCCCGCCAAATGCTGCTCCTATTGCGGCGGCCGCGATCATGATTTCGAGGAATGCCCGAAGCGAAAGGCCGACGCGGAGAAGGAAAAGGTGGCGCGGGCGGCTGACGCTATGCCTTTGTTCGCCAGCGAAGATCCCGCGGCAAAATCCTAGGGCCGCGATCCTTCGCGCCCGCTGTCCCGCCGACATCCACGTTGTCCGCTCCAGCACTCATCCGCTCGGGAGCACCCGCAGCCTCCGCAAAGATCTTGCCCTTGATCCCGCCTCGCGCCGTCGAGGCACGGTCGGGCGCCCGCGCGCCGCGCCCTGACTTTTTCTGGGCTGGTCGCGGAACGGCGTTGATCCGGTCTATGATCACGACGGGGGTGCGCGGGTGGCGGACATCATCTCGATCAGAACAGGCGCGGAGCCTGCCGGACGGCTGTCGGCGGGACGCTTGCGGCTGGCCGCCTTCACGGCGATCACCGCGTTCATGATCGCCGGTCCGGCCGCGGAGCAAATCTTCGGGGTGCAGACGCCATGGCTGCGCTCCTGGACCATGTTCAGCGCGATCGGGCTGGGCATCATCGACGCTTCCTTCGAAATCCGCCGGCCGGACGGCGCGCTCATCCCGCTCGACCGTTTCGAGATGCTCGGCGCTCCTCGCGGCGGCAGGCTGAAGCGGATCGCAAGCCGCGAGGAACTGGCATCCGTCGTCAAGCGGCTCTGCACGGCCGCCGGGCAGGGCGCCGACATCCGCGTCCGCGCCCGGCTGGGCACGCGCAGCGGCTGGCAGATAATCCATACCGATGCCGAAAATGCCTGCGCCGGCTGACGCGATCACCGATTGGATGAGCTGGCGTTCGGCGCACGCCGTGGCGGCGCGCTTCGTCGGCTGGGCGGTCGGTACGGAGGGATCGTCGCGCTCGTCCGCATTGATCCGCATCGGCCTGGCGATGCTGTTCTGGTCGCGCTGGGCCGGCGAATTGCTGCTCTACAGGGACCAGTCGGCGATCGGCCTGTTTCTGGCAGCCAACTTCTTCGTCGCGACGACGCTGCTGTTCGTTGGCTATCAGAGCCGCGCCGCCGCTGTCTGGGCCGGGTCGGTCGGGCTGGTGATGTATTATTATTTCGGCCACCAGCTTGGGCGCGAGCCCTGGACTCACCACCATACCTATCTGCTCGCCGTCGCGGCACTTCTGGTCGCGCTCACCCCATGCGGCCGCTCCTATTCGCTGGACCGCTACCTGGCGGTGGCGCACGCCGAGCGCAGGGGCATTGCGCCGCCGGCGGAGCGCGGCAATCTGTGGGGGCTGCGGCTGATCGTGGTGCAGCTGTCGGTGCTCTATTTCTTCGCCGCCTTCGACAAGTCGAACCATGCCTTTCTGAGCGGCGCGCGGATCGAGCAGATCTTCCTCTGGTTCTATGCGGGTTCGGATTACCCGGCCGGCCTTGCCTTGCCCGCCACGATCGTATCCTTCGGCGTGGTCGCGCTCGAATATGGCCTTGCCTTCGGCCTGCCGTTCCGTGCGACGAGGCGCTATCTGGTCCTGCCGGGCCTGGCCTTTCACGCCATCATCTATCTGACGCTGCCGGTCTATACGTTCAGCGCGACCATGGCGTTGCTCTATCTTGCCTATTTCGATGCGGATGCCGTGGACAGGATCATCGCGCGGCTCCAGGGGATCGGACCGACACCGAATGCCAGAGGGGAAATTTCGTGAAGCGTGGTTTGTCGTTCCCGGGCGCCGTCGTCGTCGCGGCCACCGGCCTGGCCATGGTCTGGGGCTCGGCGCGTGCCGGCAGCGCGGCGGACTATTATCCCAGGCGCGCGTGGGACGCCTTCAACGGCGGCCAGATGAACACATCGATCCTGGTGTTCCGCGACCGCAACAGGAACGGGATCTACGATCTCGGCGACCGGCCGATGTCGCATGTGGCCGTCGAGCTCGGCAAGCCGAATGGCGACACCATCATGCGATGGACCAATGTCAGCGGCTTTGCCAACTTCCGGATGTCGGTTCTCCAGCGCAAACTCGAGGTTGTCGATCCCGGGCATTATTCGTTCCGGGTCGTGCCTCCGCCGGGCTTTTCCGTCACCACCGCAAACGCGTCCCAGGAAAGCGATTATGCGGCTTCTCCCGGCTCGCCGGGCGACATGATCGCGCAGCGCACGACGCATCCGGTCGGCCTTGCCGCGGACCTGACGGTCAGCGGCGTAGCCGCTCCGGGGGCGCGAATTTCCCTCACCGGGCCTGACGGGGCAGGCGTCGCCGCCAAGGTCGATCCGGATGGGCGCTTCAGCGCGCCCGTGACATCAGGCGAATGGCTGGTCGAGGTTTCGGCCGACGGGGCGACCGAACGGCGCAAAATCATGGTCGGCGAGGCGCCTGTCGTGCTGTCCGCGTTTTCGGGCAAGGGCGGGTCCGCCGAGGGGCCGCTGCCCCGACAGCACGTCGTCGGCTTCGACGACCTTATGACGACGTCGGGCGTGTTCGAAATTCCGTCCGGCTATGGCGGGCTCGACTGGTACAATCTCGTTGCCATGCACCAGCGATTCACCGACGGCCCGGGTTACATCAACACGACGATGTCCGGCGAATTCATCGCCTATAACAGCTCAGGCCACCCCGGGCAGGTGTTCAGCGACAAGCCGTTCGATTTCACGGGCGCCTATTTCGGCGTCGGCTGGAACGACGCCGAGGGCGAGACGCTTGTTCTCAAGGCCTGGCGGGGCGACCAGCCGGCCTATGAGGATCAGCTTGTGCTGTCCGCGAGCGGCCCAGTCTATTTCGCGGCCGACTACACGCGCATCACGCGGCTCGAGATCCGGACGCTGCATTCCTGGCAGGCCGCGATGGACAACTTCGCCTACCGCACCGGTCCGTAGAGCAATCCCAGGAAAACTGCGCAGCGGTTTTCCGTCCGCGCGCAAACAAAGACTTGATCCAGGTTCGTTTGATCCGCTTCGGCGCGACGCGCCTCAAGGTCAAGCCGCGTCAGCAAGACGATCGCCAGGAAGCGCCGCAGGAACCGACATTGCCGGAATGGCCGGAACCGGTGTTGTGGTGGCCGGTGCCGCCACCGCCGCCCGAACTGCCATTGCCGCCGGTTCCACCATTGCCGGTGCCACCGTTGCCGCCGTCGCCGCCATTGCCGCCGGTTCCGCCATTGCCGGCGCCACCGTTGCCGCCATTCCCGGTGGAGCCGCCGTTGCCGACGCCACCGTTGCCGCCGTCGCCGCCATTCCCGCCGGAGCCGCCATT
Source organism: Mesorhizobium sp. B2-8-5 (assembly GCF_006440675.2). Classification (NCBI taxonomy): domain Bacteria; kingdom Pseudomonadati; phylum Pseudomonadota; class Alphaproteobacteria; order Hyphomicrobiales; family Phyllobacteriaceae; genus Mesorhizobium; species Mesorhizobium sp. B2-8-5. The sequence goes on along the minus strand of NZ_CP083951.1, from coordinate 4,889,479 downwards.
GCCGGCGCCACCGTTGCCGCCGTCGCCACCATTCCCGCCGGAGCCGCCATTTCCGGCGCCACCGTTGCCGCCATCGCCGCCATTCCCGCCGGAGCCGCCGTTGCCGGCGCCACCGTTGCCACCGTTGCCGCCATTCCCGCCGTCGCCGCCATTTCCGCCGGAGCCGCCATTCCCCCCATTCCCGCCGTTGCCCCCTGTGGCCTGAGCCAGAAGAGCGCGGTTGGCGTCCTGGATGAGCGCAGCCGGGTCCATCGACCGGTGGACTCCGTCCCGCGGCTCCGACAGGACCGACGCGGCGTGGGTTGCCATGGCCGTCGCCAGCAGCATGGTCGATGCGAGCAGCACCGCTGCCGAATTGCTTTTGAGTTGTGGGAAGATGGGGCGCGCGATGTCGGCATTCGCCGCCGATGTGAAAAACCGCGGACGCCCAGCCGACAAGACAGGCTCCGCCCCGATTCTGCTTGAGATGATATCAGCCACCCGCATACCCCCGATCCCGACTTATAGACCGGTTCGGCGCGCGTTCTTCGACCATGCCAGAAAAAGTCAGGGTCCGGCGCGGTGCCCGTGCGGCTGGCATCCGCGGTTCGGTTTGGGGAGGGCCCGCCGAGGCTTCAAATCACCTTGCAGCTCCTAAAGCGACGCACGCGCCGCCGCCTCGGCGAACGAGATGTCGCCCTTGATCTCGCGCATCGCCATCGAGGTGACGGTGCGGCGAACGCCAGGCAGCCGGCTGAGCTCCTCGCGCAGCATCCTGTCCAGCGCCCTCATGTCGACGGTAACGATCTGCAGGAGATAGTCGGCCTCGCCGGTCGTGGCGTAGCAGCGGCGGATCAGCGGGTGTTTCCTCACTGCCGCCTCGAAGGCGTCCGACACTTCGAAGTCGATCGACACCTGGATGAAGGCCTCGATGCCGAAGCCGATCGAAGCGGGATCGACACGGGTGGAATAGCCGCGGATGACGCCGGCCTCTTCCAGTGCCTTCACCCGTTTCCAGCACGGCGTCTTGCTCAGGCCGACCTCTTCGGCGAGCTCGCCGAAGGAGATGCGCGCGTCGCGCTCCAGGGCTGCCACTATTCTGCGGTCGAGAGCATCCAACATCGATCGTTCTCCGATATGGCAAGAATGATGTAAAATTGTCCTTCATTTCACGCCATTTGGATAACAGAAAGGAACAATGTTCAAGCACAAAGCGCTATCCTTGCCGCACGGTCGAAAACCCCGCCTGCGAGGAGGCTGCGCCATGGACAAATCCGACTACCACGCCCGCATCGAGGCGCCCGAGATGCGCGACTACGGCGTCTATCTGCAATGCGACAAGCTGCTCGCCTGCCAGAAGCCGCTTGCCGACATGGTCAACGCAGACGAGTTGCAGTTCCAGGTAGTGCACCAGGTCGAGGAATTGTGGATGAAGCTCATCGCCTACACACTGGTCGATGTCCTCGACTATCTGGAGAGGCAGGACACGCACCGCATCGTCACGCTGATGGGCCGCGTCCACCGGCTGATGCGCATGATGACGGCGCAGCTCGATCTCCTGGAGACCATGTCGCCCAAGGAGTACCAGCAGATCCGCCTGCAGCTCGGCAATGGCAGCGGCCAGGAATCGCCGGGCTTCAAGCTTTTGCTGCGCCTGCCGCCGGATCTTTGGCGGGCCTTCAAACATACCTATCTCGATGGCCGCGGGCTGACCGTGCAGGACATCTATGACGAGCATTACCACCACGGCGATGCTTACGTCGTGGCCGAGGCGCTGATCGAATTCGACGAGCTGTTCCAGAAATTCCGCGCCAATCACCTCTATCTGATCCACCGCTCGATCGGGCTCGGCGCGAAGTCGCTGAAGGGCCGGCCGGTGGAAATCCTCGAAGGCGGCGCCCGCCACCGCTTCTTCCCCGATCTGTGGGACATACGCTGCGACATGACCGATCGCTGGGGCGCCGAATACGGCACCGTGCGGGAATCGATCAGCCATCCGGGCTGAGCCTTTTTCCTCGCCCCGCGCGAAGCGGGGGAGAGGTGGCCGCGTAGTGGCCGGAGAGGGGCCTTCATAGAGCGCAGAGTTGGCGGGAAGGGCTCGTCGCGTGGCGTTCATGCTGCGGCCGCCGGCGCAGCCCCCTCTCCGTCGCGGCTTCGCCGCGCCGCCTCTCCCCGCCTGCGGCAGGGGCGAGGAAGCGGGCGCTCCAAACAATTTTCCCCATCCCTGTCGGAACCATCTCCCTCCGCCCGTCCTTGGGGCATCAACAGACAAACCCGGAGGAACATCGTGGAAACGCAATCGACCTGGCAGACCGCCGCCATTCTCGTCGCCCGCCTGATTTTCGCCGCCATGTTCGCCATGGGCGTCGCCTTCAAGCTGATGGATATGGGCGCCACGGCCGGCTACATCGCCGCCGCCGGCTTCCCGTTCCCCCTGTTCCTCGCCTGGTGCGCGGCGATCCTTGAAACGCTGCTGGTGATCGCCTTCCTGACCGGCGCCTTCATGACGCCGCTGGCGCTGATCGGCGCGATTTATGTCGTCTTCCTCGGCTTTGCCTTTCACGGCCCGTCACACTGGACGGCGGACCAGGCCGAGTTCGGCGCCTTCATGTCGCATTTCCCATTCGCCGCCGGCCTGCTCTACGCCGCGGTCCACGGCCCGGGCAGCGTGCTCGCGCTCAAGCAGGGCTGGCCGGGCCGGGCATGACCCTTCCTTGTCCCCGTTCTACGGGGAGAAGGTGCCCGAAGGGCGGATGAGGGACGGCGCCTGCATTTCCGGGCAAGGCGCCCTCCCATCGCCTCACATCTGGTCGTTATACGGCTCCTTCATCTGCCCGACCATGCGGGCCAGCTTGGAGAAGGACGGCATGTCCGCTTCCGGCTGGCACTGGTTGGCGAGTTCGAGCAGGCGGATCGGGAAATTGATGGCGTCGCGGTTCGATGCCGAGATCGCTTCCGAGCGCTCCTCGCCGGTCTCGCCGGCTTCGGCCTTGCGCAGCGCGATGTCGATCTCCTCGACGCTGAGCACGCCTTTCTTGACGAGCACATGGTTGATTGCGGCGACAGCCATCAGCAGGCCCTCGAGCTGAAGATTGGCGACGTTCATGGCGTTCCTCCCATTGACCTCGCCTCAAGAACGCATGAGGGGCGTTTCCGATCCGGACGGGGAAAGCCGGCGCGGTTCAGGCCTCCATCCACCGCTCGCCATATTCGCTCCAGAGCTGCCTGATCTCGCGGTTGCCGAGCGGCGGCGTCTGGCGGTCGCCATAGAAGACGGCGACGGCGCTGAGGTCGTATTGGCCCTCGGCCTGGGCGATGAAGCGGATCGCTTCGCCGAGTGGTCTCGAATGGAAGATCGGATCGGCCTGGCCTCGGCCAAGGCTGCGAACGCCCGAAATGCTTGCAGGTACATGCCGCATCCGAAAGACGGATGCCATGGCAGGTCTGTCCATGCCGCTCTCCGCGATTCCCTTGGGGAATGATCCCATAAGCTCCGGCTAATGACCAGCCTGGGGGGGACAACCGGCCACAGCAAGAGAGCGGCCAAGAGAGCGGCAAGGCACAACCGTGAAACGAAAAAGACCTGGAAAGAAAGGGCCGGGCGCAATAGCCCGGCCTTCCTTTCTGCGCGGCCGTCGCAAGCAGCCTGCGCTCACTACTTTGGACGGTCGCGGCTGGTGCAGCCGGACCGGAAATGTCTACCTGTGCCAGCGATGCAGCCAGTCCGGGTCTGGATCGGAATTCCTGCTGATTGCCATGCCGGCCAGCAAGCCGACCAGGCCGCCGATCAACATCGCGGTCGAGAAGGTGCCGGGGTTCTGCTGCACCGTTTCCGAAACGCTATGCGCCTGGCTGCGCAACTGGCTTGCGGCGCGCGACGCGCGGTCGGAGGCGCCGCTGTAGAGGTTCGAAGCGCGGTCGGCCGCGCCCCGGTACCAGCCATGCGCAGTCTCGGCGGCCTCCTCGGCCTGTTCGGAAAGCGCGCGGTTCAGACGGTTCACCTCGCGCTTCAACTCGGCGATCTGCTTCTTCATCGCGTCTTCCGATGCACGCGTGGCACGCGCGCTGCTACGCGACGCGGGACGGTTGCGCGCGGCGGTGGCTTTCACGTTGCCGTTGGCTGAATTGGTGGTGCTGGTGTCATTGTCTGCCATCGGTCTCTCCTTTTTGCCTCCTGGAACGGCCATCACGCCTCATTGTTCCCGCGAGCGCGCCGCCCGGCCGCGGAGCGTGCTCCACGGCCCTGCGCTGCAAGCCCGATGCCCTTACTTGCCGCAGTTCTTGTCGTTCACGTTCGGCTGCATCGTGCCGGCGGTGCTGTTGTTGGCATCGCCCACCGCGCCTTGCGGACTGCTCGGGCAGTTCTTGTCGGCGTTTGAATTCATGTCGCCGCCGGTGACACTGCCGGTCGTGCCGGTATCGGGCGGCGCGGCTTGGTCGGGCGACGGGCTGGCCGGCGTCTTCGGCTCCACGGTAATGGTCTGGCCGCTGCCGCCACCCTCATTTCCGGCGGTGCCGGCGGTCTGGGCCATCGCCGCCGTGGCGAGGCCGATGGTCAGCGCCGAAGCTGCAAGAATCTTCGTAAGCATGATCTTTCTCCTCTGTTGCGAGACGGTCGTCCGTCACGTTGCGACTAAGGATGGAACCCGTCGGACCAAGGTTGGTTCCGACAAAATTTGTTGTAATCTGGCCCGGCGTTTCAATTTATGGGTGTGGCGCGCCGCGCGCTGCGATTTTGAGGAATGTAGGAAAATGTACCTAGAAGCTATTGCCCGGTGAAGGCAGCTATGCTACTATTTTGTCCATGGTGCTGATTTGCGCCAACGACCCGCCGCCCGGCGGGTTTTTTGTTTTTCGCGCCATCCATTCTTTCGAAGCGCTGGCGGACGCCCTCTCTGTCCTGCGGCGCTTTCAACATTTTTGCCTGAGGCCCAGATGCCACGCTATGCCACCATCGTCACCGCCGATGACGGCGCTGAGATCGTCAGCGCCATCGGCGAATTCGAGGGGTCGAGCCTGCCGCGCGGCTCAGGCCGTGTCGAGCAGGTCGCGCCAGGCGTGCGCATCGGCATGGTTCGCGGTGGCCCTGATGAGGCCGTCGCCGGTTTCGGTTTTCCGCGCCAGGACCTCGGCCCGTCCTCCGTCCGCGCGGTGACGGCGAAGCTGAAAGCAATGGCCGCGCCGGCCGCCGATGCCCGGACCGCCAAGCAGGCCAGCGCCAGGCCACGCAGGAAACCAGCGCGCAAGGTCCGCAAGGTCAAGGCGGCGAAAGCCGCGCCATCGCAAGCGGCCACCCATGGCTGACGAAAGCAGGCGCCGCGCCGGCGCGAAGCGGGCAAGCCGAAAGCCGAAGGGCCCCCAAGCCGGGGCCGCTCTGGCCACTCGCCCGAAGCGCCCGCGAAAAACGCTCGTCGACTATTTCGCGGCAGCCCTTCGCGCCGATTTCCGCGCCCATGGCGCCGGCGTCATCGCCGCGGTGCGGGCCGAAAAACCCGAGCAGTATCTGAAGGTCGTGCTGACGCTGCTGCCCAAGGATTTCTCCGAAAGTGTCGATGCCGATAAAACCAGTCTCGGGCAGTGGAGCGATGAGGAGATCCGCAGCCGCATCCGTAGCCTCGAAACGAGCCTCCGGCCGCTCCTCGACAGTGATGCAAACCTATCTGGCGCTGCTCGAGGAGATGGACCGACGCCGTCGCCGCAATCTTCTTCAGGCCTACGCGCCGTACAATCGGCAGGCTGATTTTCACGCGGCAGGGGCAACGAACCGCGAGCGCCTGTTCATGGCCGGCAACCAGCTCGGCAAGACCAGGGCAGGGGGCGCGGAATGGGCCATGCATCTCACCGGCCGCTATCCGGACTGGTGGGTGGGCAAGGTGTTCGACCAGCCCGTCAGGCTCTGGGCCGCCGGCGTCACCGGCGAAGGCACGCGCGACAACCCGCAGCGCGTGCTGGTCGGCCCGCCGCAGCAACAGGCAGAATGGGGCACCGGCATGATCCCGGCCAATGCCATTGCCGACACGGTTATGGGGCGCGGCGCGCCGGGAGCGCTGGACAGCGTCGTCGTGCGCTGGGGCGGTGGCGGCGACGTGCAGGCCGGCGAAAGCGTGCTCTCGTTCAAGAGTTACGAAAAGGGTCGCGAGAAATGGCAGGGCGAGACGCTGCACGGCGTGTGGTTCGACGAGGAACCGCCGCTGGACATTTATTCGGAGGGCCTCACCCGCACCAACGCGACCGACGGCATAACGATCGTGACGTTCACGCCGCTGTTGGGGATGAGCGATGTGGTGCTCAGGTTTTTGAGCGCGGAGGCGGTGTATAGGATTGGGAAGGGGTGACTGCACTTTCCGTGGCAGTCGCCCAGACTGTCAGCTTCCCAAGCTGAACGCGCGGGTTCGATCCCCGCTACCCGCTCCGCCTTGCTTCGCAAGGGTTTGCGCCTACATGATGGGAGTTAGCTTTCTCGGCGTTTTACAGGCGGTTTTACAGCTTTTGTTCACGATTTCGCCTTTTTGAGATGGCGATCGCTCTGAAAAGCATGACATGAAATCGTGTGGAACGACCTTCGGCCCAAAAATTAGGGATTGACCTTCTTGTTCGTGTTGGCCTCTTGTCACTTCGGAAAATGTTGAATCGCAGCGCTGGGGCAAGCCGATGACGATAAAGCTCCCTGTTGCTCTCGACAGAGATCCTATTGGCAATGCGATCTTTGAGATTCGCTTTTCTACACCGTTGGCGAGCGGCGTCTCGGATTTGTTGCCCGGGCTGATGTTTCGCCGGTTGAACAAGCGCTACTCCAAGGCAGTTACTCTGCCTGCCGGCGAAATTCCCCTGGCAATAAGAAGCCAATTGCCGAATAGCGAATATCAGGCTGTGAAGTCGCTACAGGGCGATCGCAAAAGTCTTAACTTCGCCGAGCGCTCCCTCACAGTCGAGGTGGTGAAGCCTTACCCGGGATGGAAAGAGTTCAAGGCCCTCATATCCGAGGCCCTCGACACTATCCGCGAGACCGGCATAGTTTCGAAAATCGAACGCTGCTCGCTCCGATACATCAACGTATTGCAGGGCGAAGGTGTCCCGTCTAACGTCTTTGATGCATTGAATATCACAGGCGATGTCGGGAAGTTCCCAATTGCCGAAAATGGTTTCCATCTTAGAGTTGAAACGCCTCTTGCAGACGGCCTTCTTGCGATTATTCAATTGTTCAGCAGCGCAAACATAGAGGTTCGCAACGGCGATTCGGTTGAGTCGATGGACGGAATTATGCTCGACATCGACTGCTTGCATACGGGAGTATTTGATAATTTTCTCAGCGATTACTCCGGGGTAATTGAGGAGATACACACTCAGGAGAAGCGAGTTTTCTTTTCAATGATAAACGACGCGACTCTGAAGGCATTTGGACCACGGTGGGAGGCTAAGTGATGCTCCATATCAATCCTCGGTTGCGCGATACCAGCTCGACCATGAGTTCGCAGCGCGCGGCGGCTTTGCTGGCAATGTTGGCGACACTTCCCATGACTGCGGCTACTCCCCATGCGGCGACACCGCAGTTCGTTGTTTCTCACCCAAAGAGCGCTTTGTCGAGCGAAGTCTCAGCGCTTTCCATTCGCGAGCCTGATAGTGACGCCCAACTCGCGTCAGACCTACATGCGCTTTTCAAAAGGATCGCTGCGTCGCAAAGTGACGTCGAAGACGAATATCTGCCAGCACTCTACGAAGACAGGGCAGCACTCTATCGACTGTTCTGAATGGCTATCCAACCGACTTCTTCTACGAATCCGGGCTATTGCCAGACGAACTGGCAAAGGTATTCCCCTATTATCTGAGCCATGCCAGCAAGGACGAACTGCGAAAGCGAATTGAAGGGTATCCAAACGACCGCAATTTTTTTGCGACTTCTTGGGATGGCCCCGCAGAACCTCTTCAAGGTGATGGCTGGAACGGATTCATAAAGATCGACTTCCAATCTGGTACGCGGATCGAGTTGGGTGGCATCGTAATTTCGAATAGCTGCGATATCGACCCACAAAACCGGAGTATCAGCAACCGTAACATTATCTTCGCGCCTATAATTGCCCTTGATGACTATGCCGCGCGACTGAGAGGACTCAGCAGTGATAAGGTGTCGGGCCACCTCGATGCGATCAGGACCCAACAGAAGACCGACTTGTTCTATCTCCCCGCCTCGAAGCGGACTCCCGAGGCCGTGGTCCGGTTTGACGATATCTCGTCCCAGCCCCTGAGTGTTTTTGTGAACTATAAAGACCGCGAGCGGCTTTTTCGGCTCAACACCTACGGCTTCTACGTTTTTCTGATGAAGGTTTCCATCCACTTCACACGCTTCGGCGAGGCATTAGATCGACAATAGGCTATGTCTCGTTCAGCTTCCGGCCCCGCTCCTTAATCGCCGCTGACATAGCGGCGGATCAGGTTGAAGATGTGTTGACGAACTCGGTGTCCGATTTCAAACTACTTGGTTCATGCAATGATTCGGAAAGAGATCTGAAATGCGTCTCATCGTGAGCATGGATCCAAATAAGCAACGAGCGGCTGAGGCACTTCTTGCGAACATCGGGAAGCATGGCGCCATCATGGCGGCCGATTGTGACCAGGATGCTATCGGTCTGCTGATGAAATATGGCCTGGTTCACTTCGAGAGCGGCTGCAAGGCCATCGATTTCACGCCGAAAGGCAAGATCGAATGCCAGACCCGAATGCTTCGCGTGAACTAGTCAGGATTTTCTTGCCTCCCTGAGCTTCTGGATGCGCTGGCAAGCGTGCCATCGTTGTCATCGGAGAGCGACAGTAACCGCTCAAGCATCTCCCGACCTGTCATCGCATTTGTCGATTTGCCGAGCGGCAGTAGGATCTTGCCGCCTTCGCTGAAGTAAAGATGAGCGGTCTCGCCTGTCCTCAGCGGACAGGCGTATAGCCTCGTGGTGCTGCGGTTTTTAAGCGCGGCGGAGGTGGAGAGGATCGGTAAGGGGTGAGCCTCGCGTGACCAAGGTTCCGCCCCGCGCGAAGCGAGGGGTGGCCGCGTAGCGGCCGGAGACCGGTCGGCGCCAGTCCCCCTCTCCGTCGCGGCTTCGCCGCGCCACCTCTCCCCCCTTCGCGTGGGCGAGGAACTGGAGCTTTGCGAAACCGCGCCGAAACCATGATCTGCGATGCCGCTTTGGCAGCAACCGAAGGTCGAGTAGCTTCCGGCCGCGATCCGGAGCCGACATGCGACCTCTCCCGAACCTGCTTCTTGCCTGCGTGCTGCTCTCGGCCTGCTCTGGCTCCGCCGGCGACTGGCGCGCCGATGCGATCACTGCGGCCGAAGCCAGGATGCGCGGCCTGATCAACGATCCGGCGGCAACCTTCTCGCATGTCGATCTCACTGGCGACAGCGCGACCGGCCAGACCTGCGGTGTCGTCATCAGCAAGGTCGGCATCTTCACCAAGGAAGCGCGCTTCATCGTCTATATCGACGGTGCCGGCCCCTATGTCGAACCGGGCCTCGGCTCGCCCATGTCGCAGGCCGACTTCGACTGGGCGTGGAAGAACGATTGCGTCAACGAAGGCTACAAGGGCTGAACGCTTTCCTCGCCCCGCGCGAAGCGGGGGGAGAGGTGGCCGCGCAGCGGCCGGAGAGGGGCCTTCGCAGGGCGGCAGCATCTCCGAGTGATCCGTGTCCGTTCATCCAAGTTGGCGCCGCCCCCTCTCCCCACTCACGTGGGGGCGAGGAACTGGAGCTTTCAAAACGATTTCCACCGCTTATGGTGCGCGAATGCGCGGTCGCGCGATTTGCATGCCGTAAGGGATTTCGGGAATGTATGTAGGCCGTTCTTACCGGTTGCTGGACTTCGCGCTCTGGTCGCGGCGCAGCGTCATCTACATGATAGTGGTGAGCGGGTTGGCGATCACCGCCTACCGCCTTCCGGCGACATCTGGGTTCTCGGTGCCATGGTCGGTCGTGCTGGTGCTCGGCACCACGGTGTCGCTGGTCGCCGGGTTCAAGAATTCGCAGGTCTTCACCCGCGCCAACGAGGCCCTGCAGGCCTTTTCACAGATCACCGCCAGCAGCCGGATGCTGTCCGGCTTCTGCCGCGATTTCATGGATGCTGCCGCCGCCCGGCAGCTGATCTACCGCCATCTTGCGTGGCTGACGGCGCTGCGCTTTTCGCTGCGGCGGCCCATGCCTTGGGAATCGCTGGCGAAAGCAGCCAACATCGAGTTCCGGCGGCGCCGCTATCACATCCAGGAGGATAAGACGTCGCTTGCCGAGGAACTGCGTAGGCTGCTGGGCGAGGAAGCCGAAAGCGTGCTGAAATCGCCGCAGCCGGCGATAGAACTTCTCGACTGGCAATTGGCCGAGGTCAACGGCTTGCTGAAGAGTTCAGCCGTTCCGACGCAGGTCTACTCCGAGCTGGTCAAGCTGATACGCGACTTTCAGGACCAGCAGGCCCGTTGCGATCGCATCAAGAACAATCCCTATCCCCGGCAATACGCGATCGTGAGCTCGATGTTCATGATCATCTTCTGCACCTTGCTGCCCTTCGGGGTCGTTCCGGTCTTTGCCGATATGGCCAAGCTGGGCGGCGTGCTCGGCTGGATCTCGATCTGGCTGACCATCCCGTTCAGCGCGCTGCTGGGCTGGGTCTACATGTCGCTGGACCTGGTCGGCGAAAGCAGCGCCAATCCGTTCGAAGGCAACGCCAACGACGTGCCGATCTCGCAAATCTGCCGCGACATCGAGATCGAACTGCGCCGGGGGCTTGGCGAGACCACGCTTCCAGCGCCGCTGGCGCCGGTGAACAACATCGCGACGTGATGGCTCCAGTTCCTCGCCCCGCGAGAGCGGGGAGAGGTGGCCGCGCAGCGGCCGGAGAGGGGCCTTCGTAGGGCGTTTAGCCTCCCGTTCTTCTGTCGAAAGCCGGCGCCGTCCCCTCTCCGTCGCGGCTTCGCCGCGCCACCTCTCCCCGCTCTCGCGGGGCGAGGAAGTGGAGTTGCCATGTCCCGCCACGTTACCTTCATGACCATCGACGATGCCGGACATTATTCGCCCAGGCAGCGCGCCGAGATCGTCGCGGCCTATCCCGAGCACGAGCGCGAAGCACGCGCCAAAGGCATTCCGGTGCTGGGCTCCGGCCGCATCTTCCCGGTGGCGGAAGAGACGATCGCCTGTGAGCCCTTCAAATTGCCGCGCTGGTGGCCGCGCATCGGCGCGCTCGATTTCGGCTGGGACCATCCGTCGGCCGCGGTCGAGCTTGCCTGGGACACCGAAGCCGACGTCGTTTATGTGACGAAAGCTCACCGCGCCTCCCAGCAGACGCCGGCGATGCAGGCGCTGGCGCTGAGGGCCTGGGGCGAATGGCTGCCCTTCGCCTGGCCTCGCGACGGCCGCCGCGAAACGCTGGAAGGTGCCGGCGTGGCTTTGGCCAAACAATATGCCGCCCACGGGCTGAACATGCTGACCGGCCACGCCCGCTTTCCCGACGGCTCGGTCTCGGTCGAGGCCGGACTGATGGACATGCTCGACCGCATGCAGTCCGGCCGCTTCAAGGTGTTTTCCACCCTTCACGCATGGTTTGAGGAATTCAGGCTTTTTCATCGAAAGAACGGCCAAGTGGTGAAGCTGCGTGACGATCTCATGGCCGCGACACGCTACGGCGTAATGATGCTGCGCGAGGCGATCGTCGACCCGGCGGAATTCAAGGCGGCGAGAAGGCCGGCGGGACAGAGCGACCCGCTGGGGGCGTTTCGGTAGGCGTTGGAACTGCCTTCCTCGCCCCGTTTACGGCAGGGCTATCGCATATGAGTGATCGCATTGATGAGATAGTCGTCGTTCCAGGCGCATTTCTTGATGCGATGACTGATGGGGACTTTGGCAGCATCGGCGGCCTGAAGGATGTTTCTAGCGAGGCGATTGAGAAGGGCTGTGTTGGCGGGAGCATTGTCCTTGCGGGCACGGCTGAGATCCTCATCAAGATGAACATCGAGCATCCAATGCAGGCCGTTCTCGATCTGCCAATGAGCTCTAGTGAGGTCGAGCGCCTGCTGAGGCGACATGAGCGTGGAGGCCATGAACAGGCGCATCAACGGCTTGGCCTGATCGCGTCGGCTGGTGATGCGGATGAAGGCCAGGTGGCCAGGCATCAGCGGCTCGGCCGCCGCCACGATCTCGGCTTGCCGCCATTCGTTGCGGCCGTGGCTGGTCTCGGTCCGCTCGGCAATGGAAGGGGTCGCGTCGGCCAGTTTCAAGTTGGCATGGCGCAGCCAATGACGCCGGTTGCCCTTCAGCGCAAGCAGGTAATCGCCACCTCTTTGGGTAATGGCCGCAGCCATTCGGGTATGACAGTGGAGCGCGTCGGCGGTGACCAATCTGCCCGTAAGATCAATGAGTTCGACGACTTTGAGCGCGGCCTCGACTTCGTTCTCACCATCACTCGGCGAGACTGCCGCCAGGCACAGCCGGGTCTCGGCCGCGAAGGCCGACACCGTCAACGGCGGACTGGCTGCCAAGCCCTTCTCGTAGGCCCGCCGCAAAACCTTGCCGTCAAGCGATACCACCTCGGGCGTCTCTCGGCTGGCTCGGGCGAAAGCGGCGGCAAAGGCGGCAAAAGCGCGACCGAAGGCCTCCGGGTCGAGCAGGCGCAGCAGCCGCGAGAAAGTGTCGTGGCTGGGGGCTGCGTCATAGTCGATCAGCCGCGACAGCGCTTGCTTGCGCTCCTGTGCGAACAAGGCAAATTCCGTCGCATTACTGGCACCGCACAGGCTTGCCGCGATCATCATCACGATCAGGTCGCCAAGCCGGTGCGTGGCGTTGGGCGCGCGGGGATCAGGCACCGCGCCAAAGTAGCTCTCAAGACAGGAAATGGCAGTCGCTCCTTCGCTCAACTGCCTCTCCAAAGAATCCTTTCTCAGCCTAAACTCAACCCCAAAAACGCCATATGCGATTCCCCTGCCGTTTACGGGGAGAGGATGCCGGCAGGCAGGTGAGGGGCAGCGCCAGCGTCTCAGAGAGTGGCGCTGCCCCTCATCCGCCCTTCGGGCACCTTCTCCCCGTGAACGGGGAGAAGGGATTGAGACCGATGCCGTGACGCCTGCCGTAGAGCGCGGCGGTGCAGAATTCTGAAGCTGTTCCAATGCTTTAGCGTCGCGACATGGATTCTAGGCCTGCGCCCGTCGCTCCGCTCTTGGATTACGAGGCGCGGTTCTAGCCCACCCGCAATGCCGCCAATCCCGGCCTCTCCAAAATCCTCAATCCAGCAAGTCAGCGAACGCCACCGCGCCTGCGATCGGCCGCGATCGCGTGCGCGCGCCTCTTCCAAAGCCAGCCATGCCGGAGAAGCTGATGGTCCACATCATTCCTCTCTTCACCGATCAGCGCCGCCCCGATGCCGGCAATGGAACGCCCAACGCTTCGGCGGCTAGGCAGTCCGATCCCTACTGGCAGGAGGTTGCCGCTCACTACGAACGGCGCATGGCGCAGCAGCAGGCCTTCGACACCGAGATCGCCGCGCGCAGGCTGTATGGCGAGATCGCGAGCGCCGAGGCCGACACCGTGGCCAATGCGCCGGCCGACGGCGAGGGCCTGCACCACGCCATGTATGGCGAGGTCGATCCGTATACCGGGCGTGTCGTCCTGAAGGGCCGGTTCGACACGCTATTCGACAATTTCCTGAAGCAGGCGCCGCCCGAGCTGCGCGCCGGCCTTGCCAGCCGCAAGCCGGCCCTGCGAGAGGCAGGCTCGGTGCGCATGGCGATGCAGCAAAATCAGCGCCGCGCCCAGTATGAGCAGGACCAGCTCGCGGCGGCCCAGGCCGAAGAGCTCGACACCATAGCGAAGAACGACCCGGACGATCACGCTGCTTTCGATGCCGCCCGCCATGCCGGCCTCGATCTCATCGGCAAGATGAACCTCGATCCCGAGAGCAGGCTGCAGGCCGAAGCCGGCTGGCGCGAGAGCACGGCAACGGCACGGGTGGAGGCGCTGATTGCGCGGGATCCTCGTGGCGCACTGGAGCTGTTGCGAGGCGGGATCGCTCAGCAGGCACAGCCGGGCGGCGGCCAGACATTCAAAAACGACAGGGGCCAAGACGATGGATCGTAAACTCGACAGCGGAACGGTCTTGGATGGCGCTGAGGAGCAAACCAACGACACTGGCGAACAGGCCGGCGCCAAGGACCAGACCGCTGAACTCGCCCCGCTCTATGACAGGGTGGAGCAGGCGCTGAAGAAGCACCCGCCCGCCGACGCCCTAGCGAACAATGATCGGCCGGTCGCAGCGGTACTTGCCGATCTCACGCCGGACGCCACCGATGCGCTCTATCGGCGTGCGCGTGCGGCGGCGACCTCCCAACTGATCGGTGCCCGCGCCAATATTTCGATGGCCTTTCAGAACGCCCCGAAGGCTTTCGCGGACACCCGCAGCTACGCCGGGGTCATGCCCAAGCCCGAGGACTTCGCCTACGTCTTCGGCGTCGAGGAGGGCCGCCGGCAACTGGCGAAATTCGACCAGAGCCTGGAGATGGGCAAGCAGGCCTTCGACATGCGTGTCATGTCGGCTCGGGATATAAACAGCCAGCTTCTGGACGCAGCCGTCGGCGCGGCGAATTCGCCGGAGGGCCAGTCGCGCTATCGGGTAGCCGCCGCTGCCGCCCAACACGTGCTGGAAGCCAGGCAGAACGATCCGGCCGGCGAGGCCATCAAGGCGTTTCCGCAGGCGAAAGAGGCCTGGCACTTGGCGGCCGACCAGGGCTGGCGCGATCCTGCCGCGGTCCAGAATGCACTGGCCCTGACCATCGCCACACAACGCCATCTCGGCATGGAGAACGCTCAGCCCGTGCCGCAATCGGTGCTGAAGGACCTCGGCGCACTACCGCCGCAAGACAGGTGGGCCGGGATGAACGGCCTGCTTGCCGGAACGACGGATCCGGCCCTCAAGACGGCGATGTCGCGGCAGTTCGCCGGGGCTGGGTTGCTTGGAGGACAGGCGCAGACGCCGGGAGCAACGATCGTCGGCCCGATGGCTGCCCAGGACCAACTGGATTTTGAGACCACTCAAGCTCTGCCCGAATCCGCCGCAGGTGGCGTTGCCGACCAAGAGGCAAAATTGGCGAGCCTCTTCGGTACGCTCTCTACCCCGGCTGACCGTGAGGCGATGCTACGTCATCTTCTGGCGACAAGTTCAGCCCGGACAGAGACAAGCGCGGTAGACCGGACGCGTCGCGAGTCAATAGTCGATCCCCGGATGATGCTCGACGTTCCGAAAGCGGTTGAGCTCGGTCTAGTAAACACCAACCAGGTCGAAAACTATATCCCTACGCTTCGGGATAAGGTTGGCGGCTTTTTGGTCGGCGATACTAAGCCGGACAGCGTGTGGCGCAATATTGCGCGGTCGTTCGTCGGTTCTGAAGGCGGTGGTGAGGAGGGGCTTTCCGTAGCCGACATCACGCCGATTGGCGCTCTTTTCGCGGGAGACCAAGCTCTCACTTCCGCACTTTATGGCAACTATGGCGACGCAGCACTCAATGCTCTAGGGGCGGTCCCCGCCGATCGGCTGGCGTTCATAGGCCTAAAACAAGCTGGCAAAATCGCCAGCCCCTTGGTCGAGAAAGTACCGAGGGTTTTGAAATGGTCGGACGAACTGGGTGAAGGGGCTGAGGCTCTTATCCCAAATGATAGTAGTGACCTCGCCAAGTCGGCGGATGAAGTTCTTCCAGACGTAGCTAACCGTAACGAAGGAGTAGACGATCTATTCAAGCCCGGGTTGGGGCCGGCACCAGAAGCTGCAAGTGGCGAAGCAAAGACGCCGACCGGTCAGTTCTATAGTGTGGTATTTGAAACAAAGCTCGATCCTGCATTGTATCCTGGCTTCTCACGTCCGAACCATTTCCAGGCAGCCAATGAAGCCCTGCTGGTGCTCATGGAAAGGGAACCGGATTTCGCAAAGATTCTGCGAGAAGGCGGGATTAGCCTTCAGCGGACAAAGAGGGGGCTTGTCCCCCGGACTGCGCCTCCCGGCTACACATGGCATCACGCCGACGAACCCGGTGTGATGCAACTCGTTCCTAGATACCAACACGATCTTGGCACTATCTTCCAGAAAACCCTTCATCCGGATCGCCGAGGAGGATTTTCCATATGGGGAAAATAATGAAGTTACTGGATGTCGTTGGGAGGTTGTCGGATTTTGATGAAGAGGACACGATTTATGTATCTGAGCCTTGGACGGAAGATTCCGATGCAATGGTTGCGACCGCGCCCGACGATACTATGGTGCCGCCAAAGGCGGCAGCCAAAGCGGGTCTGACCTATTTCATCGAAATATTCATTGCGATTGAGGTCACAGAGGGATGGATCGGGTCGCAGAAGGAAAAGCCCAGTCTGTCAGCAATCTGTGACAGGCTGATTTATTACGCCACCTATGACGCGTGAGAGGGAAAATGGCGACCGACAAGCGTTATGAAGGAAAGCCGCTGCTCAGGCTCCTTGAGCTCTATGTGCTGAAGGCGATTGGAGAACTCTCTCGGGAGTCGGAAAAATCGTTGAACGCCATGGCTCCCAAGTTGCAGGCCATCTATGGCGGCGACGGACGGTGGGAAGATGCGATCGCCAAGGCTCTTCACATGCCCGACACGATGCCGGAGGCAATCCGGGATATGTGGAAGAAAAACCTCAAAATCGCCCAGGACAACAAGGTGACGCTCACGCCTCAGCAATTTGCGGAAATGTTCGTGGACAACAACTTCGCCGGTTGAGCTTACGGTAACGGCTCCTGGTTCCCTGGGTTGCCAACGGCACATTGCGAGCGGGCGCATATCATTTATCTTCCGATATTATAACGAAAATTTCTCCGATTTGCGTCGCTCTCCTGTAGACTAAATCATCAGCAACGGATTGGTTAAATATAGTGCTAACGCAATTTTCTGTTTTAGAAAACTCTATGCTGTGCTTTCCGGCGGGAAAGGAACAGCATGGAAGAGAGTTTATGTCATAATCCATTATAGATAAATTGTACGATTTTCCATAGTCGGCGATGCTGAGCTCGAACGATTTTCCAAATCGGATGTCACAATAATACCTTCTGCTGCACTGAGAATTTCCGCTAAAATATTGCCCATCGGTCATCCGGACAACAAATCGAACCGAATATTTTTCGCCCTTCACCTCGGAAGGGTATGCCGGATTTGTTGGCAAAGTAGCCAAAAGAGCGAACGCGAGACAAAGGAATCGATTGAATAAAAAAGGCCCTCGAGTCCGATCCATAAAGGAGTGTCTGTCAATCACGAGGCGTTCCTTATGATCCACGTCGGATAATTCGTCCATCAGAAACGAAAATGATTTCGACAAAGATGTGGTGAAAGAGCTCAGCCTGAAAAATAATGTTCCAGAACTCAAGGCGCGCCACCGGCATATAACCATGGGGACAATTCCGAGACATACGCCGAGGCCAGGGCGTCAGAGTTTCTAGACCAACACGTCGCTGGCAGGCCTCGCTGCTGACCGGCCGGAGTCTGTCCATGCCCATCCGCATCGTTCCCGCCACGCTGCGGGACCTTTCCTACATCGCCGCCAATCTGCGCCCCGAGGACCGGACCGAGATCGACTGCCAGCTCGATCATTGGTCGCCGGCGCTGCTGGCGCTGACAGCACTTCAGGGCTTTGCCTATGTCGCCGAGTTCGACGGCAATCCGGAGGCCGGGTTCGGCGCGGCCGAGCAGCGCGGCGGCCTGTGGATCGCCTGGAGCTGGGGCACGCGCCGCATGAGGCGCTGCGTGCCCGAGATTACGCGCTTCTTCCATACCGTGCTCGGGCCCCAGGTCGCAGCCAGGGGCGCCTGGCGGGTCGAGGCGAGGGCGCTTGCCGAGAACGATCTTGCCTTGCGCTGGCTGGACAGGCTTGGCGCCACGCAACGCTGCCGCCTGCCGGGTTACGGCAGGAACGGCGAAGATTTCTTCCTCTATGACTGGATAAGAACCTCTAACCTCGGGGAAAGCAGGAACCATGTGTCTCTTTCAAAAACCACCGGAACTGAAGCCGCTGCCGCCGGTGCCGACCGCGCAGGACAAGGACGTGCAGGCGCGGGAAGCAGCACTTCGCTCTGAGCTCGAGCAGCGCCAGGGCACGCTCTCCACCGTCAAGACCGACCTTGCGCCGAGCGACGTCGCCGGCCGGCGCCGCGTGCTGCTGGGAGTATGACGTTATGACGGCGATGAAACGAAGCTTCCGCCGACGCGTGCTGGACTGGTGGTACTGGAGGCGGCATGCGCGGTTGGTGAAGCGCAGGGGCTAGCAACCTTCTTCCAGGAGGAAGGGAGCACTACAGTTGGTCGTCGAGCCACTCGCGCAAATCCCGATCCTCGCTTTTTTTGGTGGCGGGTGGCGAAGGCCGCGTCCAAGCGTACCAGATCGCAGCAAGCACGCCGGCGCCCCAGATGCCGGCGAAAATATGCTCGACGAAATCCATGTGGCGATCCCCGGTAGCCGCATGGATATTAGTAGCATCGAATTTAGCAATACAGAATACAATTCACGCCTGATAGCGAGATCACGCCCCCTTCCTCGCGAACGCCCAGACCATCAGCGGGTATTCCTCGTCGTTGCTCAAGTCCCGCCACACCCCATAAGCCCGCACCGGGCCGCCGATATGAGCCTTGGCGCAGGCCTTGTTGCCCCAGCCGAAGGCCTGCACGTCGTCTTCACCAAAGCCGCCTTCGACCATCAGCTGCTTCAGCCCCGCGGGCGTCCAGCGGTTGTAGTCGTGCGGGCGGGCATGCACGCGAAACAGGAAGGGCGTCGCCACCATAGCCCAGCCGCCGGGCTTCACCATGGCATGGATGTTGGCCACCGCCGCCTGCGGGCGCTGCACATGCTCCAGCACCTGGTCGGCGATGACAATGGAATATTGCTCCTCGGTGCGATCCCGGCAGATGTCGAAGCCCGGGAAATCGACCGAGCGGTAGTCCGGACACAACGCCCGCCAGTAGCGGTTCCAGCCCGGTGAGATCTCGATCACGTCGCGCGACTTGCGGTGGGCCGCTTCGAGGAAAACCGTGAAGGCTTCGATCTGGCGGATGCGCAGCCAGTTGCGATTGTCATAGCGAAGCAGTCGCTTCACGACGTGTTTGCCGCGATTTTTCAAGGCGCCGGCAAGGCTTGTCATTCTCGACCTCCTCCTGCCCGCCGCGACAGGTCTGTAGCACCGAGAAGTGCGCAAAAGATGACAGCGCAATCTTTTCCTCGCCCTCGCCAGAGGCGGGGGAGAGGTGGCCGCGTGGCGGCCGAGAGGGGGCTGCGCCAGCTTCGCGGGATAAGGCTCAATCGTTCTCCATCATACGCAACGCGGCGCCAGTCCCCCTCTCCGTCTCGGCTTCGCCGAGCCACCTCTCCCCACTCTCGTGGGGGCGAGGAACAGCCCCGCCAAACAAGCGAGATTCCCATGACCGATTCCCGCGCCCGCGATATCCTGTCGCGACAGGCCGAACTCGAGACCGAACGCGCCACTTACGAACCCGTCTGGGAGGCGGTGGCGGAGTTCTGCGATCCGGATGCGCCCGATATCTGGTCGGGTCGCCGCAGCAGCCGCTCAGACAGCCAGGCCGAGCGGCAGGAGCGGCGCGGCTCACGCGTCTACGCCAACACCATCAACTCCGCCGCCAACCGGCTCGCCGCCGGCCTGGAGAGCCTGATCATCCCGCAGTCCGAAAAATGGCACGGGCTGACCACGGCCGAGATGAATGACGAGGAGACCGACGAAGAGAAGGAATGGGCGGAAGCCTTGCGCGATTTCCTGTTCGCGTTGCGCTATTCCGCCAACTCCAATTTCGTGCCGGCGACGCAAGCCTGCCTCAGGAACGTCGTGCGCTACGGCCCGGCCTATCTCTATGCCGAGGAAGGTTTTGGCGGCACGCCGATCCGCTACGCCTCGATCCCCGTGGTCGAAGGCTACCTGTCGCGCAACCGCTGGGGCCAGGTCGACATTTTTCACCGCCGCTACGAGCGCACCGCGCGCCAGGCGGCGCAGCTTCTGGGCTATGAAAAACTGCCGGCGCGCATCAAGGCGCTCGTCGACGACCCCGCCAAATGCGAGGAGGAGATCTCGCTCATCCAATGCGTCCAGCCGCGCGACGAGCGCCGTATGTACCGCAAGGGCGGCTCCTACCAATATCTCGACCAGGCCTTCGCCTCCTACCACGTCATCGAGGACGAGGAGGAGATCGTCAAGGAGAGCGGCTTCCGCACTTTCCCGGTCTCGACCTTCAACTGGCGCCGCTACGAGGGCGACGCCTATGGCATTTCGCCGGCGATCGAGGCGCTGACCACGGTCCGCGAGGAGAATGCCGTGCGCCGCTCGGGCCTGCGCGCGCTGCAGCAGATCACCGATCCGCCGACCGCGTCCAAGGCCAGGCTCGATTATGTGCCGGTGCTCAATCCCGGCGAAAACTATCCGGGCCTGATCGACGACAATGGCCGGCCGCTGATCCAGCCGATCGCCACCGGCCAGAACCCGAGCTATGCCTTCGACTATGCGGCGAGCCGCGCGGAAGAGATCCGCGACATGATGTTCGTCAATCTGTTCCAGACGCTGGTGCAGAACCCACAGATGACCGCGACCGAGGCGCTGATAAGGCAGGAGGAGAAGGGCGCGCTGCTTGGGCCCTCGGGCTCAATCATCCAGGCCGGCTTTGCCGCCAATCTCGACCGCGAGCTGTCGATCCTCGAGGACAAGGGCCTCTACGACCAGGACAGCCGCTTCCGCCCGCCGGACAGTCTGGCGGGCAAAGCGGTGCGGCCGACCTTCACCGGCCCGCTCGACGTGCTGCGCCGCTCGGCCGAAGCCCGCGATACTATCCAGGTGGTGACCACCGCCATGCAGATGGCGCAGTTCGATCCCGGCATCATGGACAATATCGACGGCGACGAGGCGATCCGCGTCGTGCAGAGCGCCGGCCGCAGTCCGCAGCGCATTTTCCGGCGCAAGGACGAGGTGGAAGGTCTGCGCGGAGCGAGAGCCCAAGCGCAACAGGCGCAGGCCGGGATGGCGGCGATCGCCACCGCCGGCAAGGTGGCGAAGGACGCGGTGCCGGCGGCCGTCCAGGCGCGCGACAGCGGCCTGCTCGACAGCCTGCAGACGATGATGCAGGGCGCCCAGGCTGGCGGTGGCGCAGCTGGCGCTCCGGCCGGCGGCGCGCAAGGCGCGATGCCGGGTGGGCAGGGCGCCGGCTCCGCGGGCGGCGGCGCCAATGGTGGCGCATGAGCCGCAAACGCTTCGCCCGCCCCTCCGACGCCGGCGGTCCGCTCGCCGCGCGAGAGGCGCTGGCCAAGGCCTATCGCCGCGTCTTCTCGGGCGAGGACGGAGAGCTGGTGCTCGCCGACCTTACCGCCGCGACAGGCTACTACCGACGCCCGTCCTACGGCGATTGGCTGGCGCGCACCAAGACTCCCGAAGGCTTCGAACTGCACAGCGCGCTGAGCAACGCGCGCGCCGAAGTGGTGCAGCACATCATGGGGTTTCTCACGCTGGAAGACGCCGACCTAGCGGCGCTGGAGAAAGCGGCGCGGGCGGAGGAGAGGTGAGGCGCTGAAGCCGCCAATCTCCCCCCTCGTGGGGGAGATGCCCGGCAGGGCAGAGGCGGGCGCTGTCCCGCCGGCCTTGCCGTGTTTTCTCAACACCATTGGCCGGAATTCTTGGTTGAATCCCATACGGACTCGCTCGAGGTAGATACTCTACGGCGCCCCCCTCTGTCCTGCCGGACATCTCCCCCACAAGGGGGGAGATCAGCTGTCGCGCGCGTCGCGCCCTGACGAGCATCCTCGCTCCTTTCACCACTCAGGCTCCAGCCGAACCCACCCCGTCCGCGCCGCCGAACCGGCCGCCATCTCCGGCGGCTCGCCGCCGCGCGCCCTCTCGAACCGCCCCCGGCAGGAAACAGCCAATGGTCCACATCATCCCCCTGTTCGTCGGCGAGCGCCGGCTCGATACTGGCAACGCGGTGCAGTATCCGGACACCTCGCCGGTCGGCGAGGCGATGCAGCAGTTCGGCGACAGGTGGCAGGCAGCCGCCGAGCGTTACGAGCAGCGCAAGGCGCAGCAGCAGGCCTTCGACACCGAGATCGCCGCGCGCCGGTTGAACGGCGAGCTCGCCCGGGCCGAGGCCGACGCCATGGCCAATTCCCCAGCCGACGGCGCCGGCCTGCACGAAACCATGTATGGCCAGGTCGATCCGTACACCGGCCAGTTGGTGAAGATCGGCCAGTTCGACACGCTGTTCGGCAATTTCCTGAAGCAGGTGCCGCCCGAGCTGCGCCCCGGCTTTGCCAGCCGCAAGGAAGCGCTGCGGGAGGCGGGCGCGATACGCCTGGCGCTGCAGCAAAATCAGCGCCGCAAGCAATATGAACAGGATCAGCTGGCGGAGGTCCACAGCGCCGAGTTCAGCAACATCGCGCAAAGCGACCCGAACGACACCGCCGCCTTCGATGCCTCTCGACAGGCCGGCCTCGACCTCCTCGCCAAGATGGACCTCGACCCGCAGATTAGGCTGCAGGCCGAAGCCGACTGGCGCGCCAGCACGGCGAAGGCGCGGATGCAGGCGCTGATCGCCCAGGACCCACGCCGCGCCGCCGAGATGCTGAGCGCCGGCCCGGTGGCAAGCGACGGCATGGGCGAGACTGTGCGCACGCAGCTTGGTGCCGGAGCGCAGGGCAAGGAAGCGACGGTAAAAGGCCAAAAAACGCCGGACGAGATGGTGGCGCAGGCGTTCGGCGAACGCCAGTCGCCGGATAGCGACACAGCTATTCCGCTCGATGCCATCACTTATCTGAAATCCGGCGACCTCGCCGCGCTGAAAGCCCAGGCCAACAACGCCACCGCGCCCAGATGATCGGCGCGAATGCGCGAGTGATGCTCGCCGAGCAGAACGCGCCGGCGGTTATCGCTGTCACGGGCAAATATCCTGAGGGGGAAAAGCCGACCGCGCAGGACTTCGTCAACGTCTACGGCGCCGACGAGGGCTCAAACCGTTTCGAGCATTTCCGCATTACCACCAGCGCCGCCAAGGCCTATTCCGACATGCATGCGGCGTCGAACCAGGCGATCCATGCCGAGCTCCTGCACTCGCGGCCTGGACCCGGCAGTTCATTGGAAGTGAGTGAACGCTACGAAGTAAAGGCTGGTGCCGCCCAACTGATTATCGCGGCCCGCAACGCCGATCCTGTCGCTTATGTCGGCAATCTGTTTCCCGGTGATGCTCCGGACTGGAGCAAGGTCAAGACGCCGCAAGAATTTCAGGCCGCCATCAACTGGGTCTGGGCTGCCCAGAAGCGGCTCGGTTTCAGCAGGACCTTGGCCGTCCCGCAGAATTTCTCAGACAGCCTTGGCGCAAGATATGTCGATGAGAGCGTGCCATTGCAGCAGCGCACCATCGAACTGAGCGAGACTCTAAAGGCAATACGCAACCCCGAGGCGCGCTTCACCTTTGCCGGACAGGTCTTCCAATCTGCCTTGGCTCGCATCCGGCAGAACGCGGCGGACAATCCAAAGATTTCCCCCGCGGAGCTGGAAGCCCAGGAAAAAGCTCTCCAGGTTAATTTGCTCCAGATGGCCGAGCACCCCGCTCGGGTACGGTTCGACGCCGGCTCATGGTGGCAAAAGCCGCTTGCAGCTGCGAACGACACCGTCAGGCTCATTGCCAACGGCGCGACTTTCGGTCAGGCTGACAAGTTCTCCGCCGGCATGAACTCGCTCTTCTCCGACAAGAGCTACGACGAGCTGCAGGCAGCCGAACAAGCTGAAACCGAAGACGCCAACGACCGTGCCGGCTCAGCCGGGATAGCCGCAAATCTGCTCGGTGCCTTCGCTTCCGGCCACGGCTTTCAGAGCGCCGGCCTTACCTTCACGGGCAAGCTGGGAGCCGAAGCCCTTGAGGGGCTGCCTGGTTTCTTGGCAAGAAGCACTACTGCGGCTGCCGACGGCGCCATGTTCGGTGGCGTGGATGCCGCGCTCAACGGCCGGGATATCGTGCGCGAAATGGGCTCCGGCGCGCTCTTGGGCGCGGGCGGGAATGCTCTTGCCGAAGGGCTTGGCGCGATTGGCCGAAAGGTGGTGGCCAAAATTGCCGGGCGGCCCATCGATGCAAAATCCTCTTTCGGCACGGATGTTGAAACAGACGCATCGTCCTATCGGGCTGACCCTAAGGCGAATGAAAATTCCACCCTCCCAAGGGACGCTGGCGAGGCCCCCCTTGGTCCTGAAGGCGCAACCAACGCCTCCGATGGTCCCGGGTTACACCTGTTTTACATGCCGCATTGGACGGACGCGCAACGACTTGCGGCAGACCTGAAAGTCGCGGCTCTAAACGCGGTTGAGAAGATAGTAACTCCGTCGACTCGCGCGACGACGTCAGCCAGTGTCAGGTACAAAGCCGAAGGAAACGAAGTGCCTATCGGCCATGACGTGGATCATGTACACGATTTGCAATTGGGAGGTGCCGAGGCGACGCATAACATGGCTCCGCTGGATTCAAGCGTGAACCGTAGCTTGGGTCCCCAGATATACCATCAGATAAAGCATCTGCCTCACGGGACGAGAATTGGCAAGGTAACGATCGGAGATCGATGATGTTTCCAAAGTTTCGGCAAAGCTTTTCTCCAGACGCAGGCCGCAGACCTGACTCCGTGAACATCGACACTGGCGTGCCAAGCCTGAATGAACTGCTTTCCAGTTTCGGTGGCGTGTCGTTCAACCACGGCCTTTACCGGATCGTCCGTGCCCAGGATTTGGCCGCGTGGAGCAACAGAATAATCTTGGGCTTCCCCGCATTTGCCGGGCGCATTACCTGTTTTGGATACGATTGGTTGGGCAGGACATTCGCCATTGACACCAAACGAACCGAGGAAGGCGAGCCTGGTGTGGTGATGTTCGAACCAGGGACCGGTGAAGCGCTTCAGATACCGGCCAATGTCCGGACTTTTCATGAAACCGAATTGGATGAGTATCAGGATGCCGCGCTGGCTTCGAATTTTTATGCGACATGGCGCGCCAACGGCGGCGCCGAACCTGCCTATAACCAATGCATCGGCTATAACGTCCCGCTCTTCCTGGGCGGCAAAGACGATCGTGAAAATCTAGAACTGACGGACCTGGAGGTTTATTGGCATATCACGGCTCAGCTCATCGCGAAGGTGAGGGGCTTGCCCCCGGGGACGCGCATAAACGTCAAAGGTGGGTGACTTCGAGAAAGCTGAATTCGACCCTGCA
Source organism: Mesorhizobium sp. B2-8-5 (assembly GCF_006440675.2). Classification (NCBI taxonomy): domain Bacteria; kingdom Pseudomonadati; phylum Pseudomonadota; class Alphaproteobacteria; order Hyphomicrobiales; family Phyllobacteriaceae; genus Mesorhizobium; species Mesorhizobium sp. B2-8-5. The sequence continues at coordinate 4,864,256 of NZ_CP083951.1, read as the reverse complement.
GCTCAACCCAATCCTGCGCAACCGGCCGCGGTTCGGGGCGGGTGATGAGAAATCCAGGGCTGCCTCCTTTTTCAACGCGGCCAGCTTGCTTGCAACTGAGAAGTTGTATATATCTATAATGCAATTATAGATTGCAAGGCATGGAATGTAAGGGGCCAACGGTCATTCTCGTCTTTGGTAGTGTCTGGTGAACCGGCGGTCTGGAATTCGAACTTACTATACGTACAAAGGGGGACTATATGGGTGCAGGTTCTGCCGCGATGCTGCTCGGGGCTCTGGTTCCGACGTTTTTGCTGAGCCGCTTGTTGCTCTGGATCACAAAGCGCTGGAACGGCGGCGTGCCGCGCCTGTTGGTGGTGCATGTCATTTGCGGCGCGCTCGCCGTTGTCGCCGCCGCATATGGCTACTCGCACACCGGGGCGCCGGATTGGTCTCGCAGTCCACTCTACGTTGTTGCTCAGTTGATCTGGCTGATTGTGGATTTCCTTCGCGGCCGCCGCCGCCGGCAAAGCCAGCCTGCAAGCTGACGGCACTCGGACCGCTCGAATCGATCCTTTTAGCCAATGGACAACGTTCCAGAGCCAGATTTCAGCAGCGTCACGCGCTTGCCTCCTGCTGATGTCAGCACCGGAGACGATGACCTCGATTCCGCCCTGGTCGAAGCCCGTCAATATCTCAAGTTCTATAACTGGGTCCTATCCATCAAGGGCGAATATTTTGGATATGGAGCCGAAGGAATAATCTACGTCTTTCTTTTTGAAATAGAGCCTGGGCGACCCGAGGTGAACCGATGGATTTGGGTGATCGTTGGCGATGTGCCGCCGACATATATCCCTGCTGATGACGCCGCCACGCCTTTCGAAGCTCTTGATGGCTACATTGGTGCCCTCGAGGAATGGGTCGAGGCGGCGCGGCAAGGAAAGTCGGTGGCAAAATTGATACCAGTCAACGTCGATGCAAGTCCCGCCAACGCGGAAATGCTGGCTGGTCGCCTCAAATTCCTTGACGAGAGGATTTTGCCAGAGCTCAAAGGTGATTGAGCGATGTTGGCCGTCTTGGTTCTAAGGGCTGGTCGACGAGTGGAATGGAAGTGCACTGCCATCGCAATTGCCGATTGACCCGGCCAACAAGATCGTCCTGCCTCGCGATGTCCATCGGGTAACAAGCTAGGTCATCGTGGAATCAGTTACTTGAGCACTTGGGAGGATAGTAGTGAGATATATCTTAACCGAGGGGCAGTTAGACGCGCCGGCCGAATCCGCGGTCGTCGATGGACTGTCTGCACACTTCGGATTCGAGTTACCGAGGGACTATACCGACTTCCTCAAAGAGCATAATGGGGGCGAAGGTTTTGTCCACGATAACTACATTATTTTCTTTAAGGCTGAGGAATTGGCCGACTTCAACCGAGAATATGAGGTAGAAAAATATGCACCAGGTATTCTCTTGTTCGCGTCTAACGGAGGAGGTGAAGCATATGGGTTTGATACTCAAGATCCAAATATGCCAATCGTGCGCGTTCCGTTCGTAGGTATGAACAGAAAGTTAGCTTTGAAAACGGCGCGTAACATAGCTGACTTATTTTCTCGACTGGCGGAATGAAAATGAGCGACAAAAGGGAATATTCGCGCAGAAAGGGCATGGAGCTGTTTGAGATTACACCCATTATCGTTGGTGGTGATCCAATCAGCCCGGAGAATAAAATCTTGGTGACCAGGCAAGAGCACTTTGAATTGGTACGCTTTTGGAATCGGACTATCGGGGATTTGCGTAAAGCGGCGCGAGCGGAGAAGTAGGCGGCGTTGAGGCTTCCGATGTCCTCACCAAGCTGATTTATCAGCCGCAGGCGTCGCAATTACGGTGGCAATGCACTTTCGCTTTGGCGATACGCCCTCAGCTCTTAAGTGGCTGCGAAAATTTAACATAAAACGCGGCCTGCACTTACATGGAACGCCTCCCGACCTGGACGGATATCGACCCGGCAATTTTAGCATTGAACTGCCAGCCGATTATTACCCAACTGAGCCATGAGCAGATCAATATAGGTGCGCTCCTATTAAAGGCTGATCTGAAATTGGCTGTATTCGCTCAACACGACTATTCGTTCTCGTCAGCTAAGGGGCGCACCCGATATCGACGAAATTTAGTAGCGCTTCGTTCCCGTCATCGTCCCGAAGGGTATAGAACGCTTGATATTCGGTCTCAGCTGGTCGCCATTCGAAATCCTTGACGACATCCGGGTCCACCGCGAACATATAGGAACGCATCGGACCGTAGATGAAGCCATGCTCGCCTTCCTTCGTCAGAATCTCTGCGGCAGTGGCTCCCTGTAGGCGATGCTTGTCCTCCGTGAAGACGGCTTTGCCTTGACCCTGTCGGACAACGGTTACAACAATTCCTGACCTGATCTCCTTGAAGAGCACGCCCCTTGGGCAGCTTTTCGACAGAGCTTCCGGCTGATCCAGGTCGTCGGATCGCGCTGCGCCGGATAGCAAGGCAAACACCGCCGCCGCGACGAGAACGAGTGGTCGCAATCATACCTCCTATGATTGTATTCTGAAAAGATCGCCGCAATGGTTGTAGCCGGTTTTATCGAAGGGTCCAACCGGATTTCGTCCCTTTGGCAAATCTGGCCGAGCCAGAATTACGGTGACCGGGCAGCCAATCTTCAGAAAGGCTTCGTTGCCCAGCCGCCGGTCAATACTCTCAACGTTCGCGGAATCCGGGTTTAATCACTGTCTGGCGCTAGTCCGACTCGACTCCTTTGCCTACTCACGATTGAGTGGTTAGCGGGGGGACGATGAAGCGGATAACCAAAGAGCAGCTTGCTAGCATCCATCGCGCAGCCTTGCGCCGTTGGCGTCGCCACGTTGCACGGCGATCCGTTGCCCGGCAAGCCACAGACTATACGCCCGCCGAATTGCGGATAGTGCCTCCTCAGAACCTGTCGTTCGCCAAAAATTTTCGTGAAACGATGTCGTTCATTGATAGTCTCCGAGATGCAACCCTTTTGACGGGAGACGCCCGAAGAAGAGTCTACGTGGATCTGGTCCCGGTGCAAAACTTGTCGGTCCCCGTAGCAATTGTCTTAGCTGCCGAATTTCATCGATGGTCGTTGATTAAGCGTGTACGCTTAAGGCCTCGGAACTCCTCTCGATGGGCTCCGGCGGTTAGGAACTTGCTGTCCGATCTGGGAGTGTTCGATCTTCTGGGTGCAAATCCCGTCTCCGGCGATTCCGCTGCCCTTGAAAATTATACCCTCACTCCATTGGAGTCAGGAGTCCGGTTCGACGGTAAGAAAATTGACGAATTGCAGTCTCATTTCTCGGCGACCCTGAAAGGGTTTACCAGAAAGCCGGAACTGTTTGAGGGATTGATGGAAGCTGCTGAAAACGCGATCTCTCACGCTTATCCTTCAGATTTCCAGCCGACCCACCCGTACGCGGGCCACCGTTGGTGGGGAGCAAGTTGCCTCGATATCAAGGAAATGCGACTGCGGTTCTTTATTTTTGACCAAGGGGCAGGGATACCCTTCACCCTTCCTAAAGGGCCGTTATACGAACGTATTTTGGCGTTCGTCGCTGAGCGGTCTGCTGGATTGATTTCCGACGACGCGCACATGCTCAGGGCAGCGTTCGAAGTAGGCAGGACGAGCACCGGATTGAACAACAGAGGTCTAGGACTGCAGCGAATGGCAGACGTAGTACGCGGTTCGGGTTCAGGCTTTCTCCGCATCATAAGCGGAAAAGCTGAAATCGTTCATCACCATGATGACCGGATTGTCAGCCACGGCTTGCCGTCGCATATTGGCGGCACACTTATCGAATGGAGCATGCCGGCAGACATTTTTATGGAAAGCTCCGGGGATCACGCCCATGCGCACGATTAGCATCGCGAGGGACTTCACACCCTATCCGGGTGGGCGCTACAAGAGAAACGGCAAGGGAAGCGGGCAGGAGTTCAGAGAAGAGTTTCTTGTCCCACTTTTCAAGAAGAATGAGACTGCCGTAATTGAATTAGAAGGCGCCAGCGGCTACCCGCCTTCATTTTTGGAAGAGGCCTTCGGGGGATTGGTAAGAGAGGGATACGCCCCTGAGGAAATAAAGCGTCGGATTCGTTTAGTTGCTACTCCGGCATATGATTCCTACACTCGACTGATTTGGCAGTATGTCGAGAGGGCCCAGCGGTTGCATGCCCAGCACTGACGTCGTTGCATCTCTTGGGCAGACACTCATAGCAGCTGGGACTGGTGCGCTCATTGCCAATTTTATCGCTGAATTGGTCAAGGGTCTCGTTCGCAAAAGCCAAGCGCTAGAGGCAGCAAGGGATGAGGATCTATCCACTCTTTTGAAAATTGTCGAAGAGATGCAGGATCTTGCGACTGAATACTGGACAGCGACTGGCGTCGAACTCGGCGCGCGAGAGCCAGTCCTCAGAGCAAAAATTGTCGCTCGCCAGCAGCTGGCACTAGAGCTGATAGCTCACTTGTTCAAAGAGAACGCCAAGCGCGATTGTGACGTGATGTTCACAAAAATAATGGATGTGGTGGGTGGCGACGAATTTGGAGAACCAGATCGTGCGGCGTCACCAGAGCGACTGGCTGCAGTATATCAATACGGCATGTCCTTTCTTCACCTCGCAAAAAAGTCTCGTCGAGGGTTAAAGCGAGGCCTTCTGGCATGATACGCCGGCGGGGCGTGCCCCCGCCGGGCGTCAGCCCTCAATAATCGCCGTTGTAATACCGGTCGTCGCAGGGCGCGGTGTAGATGCGGCCGTAACGGTCTTGGTAGCGGCAGAGCTGGTCGCCGCGGCGCTGCGGGGTGGTGGCCGAGCCGACGACGGCGCCGAGCAGAGCGCCGCTCGCGGCACCGATCACCGTGCTCTTGGTGTTGCCGCCGATCGCCTGGCCGACCAGCGCGCCGCCGGCGCCGCCCAGCAATGCGCCGGTGGTGGCCCGCTGCTGGCCTTCGGTCTGCGTCTCGCAGCCGGCAAGTGCCGCAGTCATCAGCACCGCCAGAATAGCCTTCTTGATGATCATCACTAGAACTCCTCTGAAGCCCCAGGGACTGACGACGGGGGCGAACCGAGCTGAACTGCGGTCGCATTGCGGCGGAACGGCGGCGGAGCCCGCTCACGAAGTGAATCACGGTTTCGCGGCGGTTGAACGCCATGGTTTCCAAACCGGAAAGATCAGCCTCAACAGGACGATGGTGCTCCCGCCTGAATCAGAATGCGAAGTTCCTAGGCCGCTTCGTTACGCATCGCTTCCCTGGCGGCAGCGGTCAGAAACCCGGAACGGCTGTAGCCGTGACGTTCGGCGTAGCGGTCGATTTCGCCGAGAACATCCTCCGGAATGGTGACGTTGACGCGCACGACCTTTGCCGCTTCCGTCTTCAGCGTGACGAGGATGGCAACGCCCGCACGGTTGTCCTCGTCGGCCATCACGTCCTCGAGCGATGACGGCTCGGGAATGGCCTCACCGTCTTCGACCAGACCGTCGACATGGAAGGCAAGCGCCTCTTCGGCCAGCGTGCGTGCCTCGTCGAGGCTTGTCCCGGCCGTGACCACGCCGGGGAAATCGGGGAACGAGACGCCGAAATCGCTGTCCGCGTCCTTGTGGATCAGTCCAATATAGTGACGCATATATCTACCTCAGCTTCAGGCCGGATTGTTTCTCGATAGACTTCAACGTGCCGATCGGGATGTCACGTTTGGGATGCGGCACCGTCACTCGACCCGGTTTAGTGCGGTGCTTGAACTGGGCGTGACTGCCCTTGCGAGCCACCTCGAACCAGCCATCGGCCAGCAACTTGTCGATGACATCGGCGCTTTTCATGTTGTGTATTAATACACATAATTCAAGGGCGCGTCCATAATCTGACCGCCAATAGTGTCCAGCCTTCGCTGTCGCTCCGGGCGTTCATTGTTCGGAAGCCAGGCAATTGGCTTTCCGTCCGCCGCGCGGGCCACGCCTGACCCCCAGAAAATTCCCCCCAAGAATGGAGAAATGACATGACCCGAGGACTTCCCCGGACCCTTTCCCGCGCCGCTGCCCGCGAGGCTGGCCTTGCGCCACCGAAGCTCGGGCTGAAGGCCGTGACGAGCGGCCAGGGCGGAAGCTACCGCACCGTCTTCACCTTCACCGGCATGCAGGTGCCGGTCACCGATGCGCTGGCCTATGCGAGCCAGAAGATCTTCGACTTTTTCGACGGCAAGGTGCGCATCAAGGGCGGCACGGCAAGGCTGCAGTTCGCGGTGCTGACCGCGCGTGCCTCGACCATCAACGACGGCGCCGCGCTTACCTGGGGCATAGGCTCGGCGGCGGCTTCCGGCGCCACGCTCGCCGGCACGATGGTCAATGTGCTGGCCTCCACCAGCCGCACATTGGATGGGACGGGCGCCGCGCTTTCCACCGCCTCGACGGCCGACATCGCCGCCGCTGCGACGCTCGACGGCACCACGACGCCGGTCGACCTCTACCTCAACCTTGCGTTTGCCACCGGCACGGATATCGACGCCGACGGCACGCTTGCGGTGACCGGCACGATTACGCTGCTGTGGGAGAACTGGGGCGATAACGCGTAGGCGTTGAGGCTCTTCCTTCTCCCCTTGCGGGAGAAGGTGGCCTCGCGAAGCGAGGTCGGATGAGAGGTGCTCCAGCTTGGCGCATCCTCATCAAAATCATCAACGCATCATTCCTTCCAACACTCCTCATCCGTCTCGGCGCTGCGCGCCGATCCACCTTCTCCCACAAGGGGAGAAGGAGAAGAAAGGAATCTTAATCATGACAGATCTGGCAGAGGCCGGGTCCGTGGCTTCGCGGCCGGCGGGCAACCTGGAGACGCCTCCGGTTTCCGGGGACAACGGGTCCGCCCCGGCGACGGCCAAAAGTTGGTTTGACGGTCTTTCCGAAGGCAACCGCAAGCTCGCTGAAGCCAAGGGCTGGAACAAAGCCGAAAGCCTCGATCGGGTTTTCACATCCTATGCGGAACTGGAGCGTCAGCAGGGCGAAAGCCTGCGCGTTCCGGGCAGGGACGCGCCGAAGGAGGAATGGGACAGGTTCCATTCCAGATTGCCGGAAGCGATGCGTCCGCTGACCTCGGCCGAAAAAGTCGAATACCGGCGGCCCGAAAACCTGCCGGAAAACTTCGCCTATTCGGACGAGCTCGCCAATGCCTCGAAGGCCTGGGCGGTGGAAGCGGGCGCCAGCCCGAAGATCGCCCAGGCCTATCACGACCGCTTCGTCGGCTACATGGCCGAGCAGGCCGCCGCCCAGCAGGCGGCGCTGTCGCGCTCGGTCGAAGCCACCCATGACGAACTCGTGCGCGACTGGGGGCCGACCGGCAGCGACGGCTTTCGCCAGAAGCTCGAGGTCGCCAACCGGGCGATGAAGAGACTCGGGCTGGTCGACGCCTACAAGCAGAAGGGCATCCTTCTGCCCGACGGCGCGCTGACCGATCCGCAGATCGCCCGTGCCTTCCATGCGATCGGCGAGGCGATGTTCCGCGAAGACACGATCGACGCCGATGGGGCGCCGCGGGGGCAGAACCCCTTCCGGCGGAACGCCGTCGGCGAGCGCAACATTTCGGCCATCTCCGCCCTTGTCAAAAGCGACCCTCAACGCGCCCGGCGGCTCGCCAGGGATGCCGGCGAAAACCCGGATCTCTGGATGCCCAACAACCCGCTCTAGCTGAGCAACCCGCCGTCTCAACCAACCTCAAAGGAACAAAAGAATGGCAGACGCCTATACCCGCATCGCGGACGCGATCGTTCCGTCCGTCTATGCCCAGTACTCGTTCGAGGAGCACGTCCAGTCCCTCGAAATCTACCAGGCCGGCATCCTGTTTTCCGATCCGGCGATTTCCGCGAAGCTATCGATGGGGGGCCGCTCGGTCGACATGCCCGGATGGAAGGATCTCGGCAACGATCCGTCGGAGCCGGTCAACGACGATCCGGCCGACTCCATCGAGATGAAGAAGATCGGCTCGCGCCGCGAGGTCGCCGCCCGCAACGTGCGGGCCCAGGCCTGGGGCGTTCCGGACCTGACCGCGATCCTTGCCGGCGACGATCCGCAGAAGCTGATCGTGCGGCGCCAGACCGAATACTGGCAGCGCGCCAACAAGCTCACCCTGCTCGGCATCCTGAAGGGCGTGCTCGCCGACAATGTGGCGAACGATGGCGGCGACCTGGTGCGTACCACCGGCGCCTCGATCGTCGACACCGACATCATCGAGGCGGCCTACCTGATGGGTGATCGTGCGGACAAGTTCCGCACCATCTGGATGCATTCCAAGCAGATGAAGGCCCTCAAGCTCGCCGACCTGATCGACTACGTGCCGTCCTCGGAGCAGGGCGAGCCGCTGATCCCCTATTACATGGGCCTGCGCTGCGTGGTCGACGACGACATCCCGCAGGCTGCGGGCGTCTACACGGCCTTCATGTTCAAGGACAAGGCGATCCTCTGGAACGAGCTGCCGGTCAACTCCGAAGGCGGCCCGCTGGAGTTCGACCGCAAGCCGCGCCAGGGCCATGGCGGCGGCGTCACCGAAATGGTGGGGCGCCGGCATTTCGTGGCCCATGTTCCCGGCACGCGCTTCCTCGATGCTTCCACCGCCGGCGAGTTCGCCACCGACGCCGAGTTGGCGCTGGCGATGAACTGGGACCGCACGGCCTCCAGCGTGAAGAACATGAGCTTCATCGCGCTGAAGACGACGGAAGCGTAAGGGCGCAGGTTTCCTCGCTCCCACGAAAGTGGGGGCGAGGTGGCCGCGTAGCGGCCGGAGAGGGGGAACGCCCTTCGCGAAGCGCGAGGCCAGGTCTTCAGCCGGTTCTGGTCTATCACAGGGCGTCCCCTCTCCGTCTCGGCTTCGCCGAGCCACCTCTCCCCCGCATTCGCGGGGGCGAGGAACCGAGCATTTTCTCACCCACCCACCACGGATCACCGACCCATGGCCATCACCCCGCTCGACATCGCCAACATGGCCTTAGCCGTTCTCGACGAGGCGCCGATCGACAGCCTCGACCAGGACGTCAAGGCCGCGCGGCTGCTCAACCTGCATCTCGATCTCACCCGTGAGGGCGAGCTTGCCAAGCACGCCTGGGTGTTCGCCATCCTTTCGGCGCAGGTCGCGGGCGCCGACACCGGCAGCGGCAATTGCACGCTGAACCATGCCTATGAATTGCCGGCCGACTGCATCCGCCCGTTGCCGCCGACCGCCAATGGCGAGCCGGACGGCCAGCCGATCTCCTGGCGCCAGGAGGCGGGGCTGATCTATTCCGACCAGGCCGGGCCGCTGACCATCCGCTACCTTGCCAACCTGACAGACCCGAACGACTGGGACGCGCTGTTCACCGAGGTGCTGGTCGCGGCCCTGGCGATCAAGATCGCGCATCCGCTGACCCACAAGGCCGGCATGATCGACATCGCCCGCGCCGCCTATGACCGCGCGCTCGACGCGGCCTTCAGCGCGAACGCCATCCAGCGTGGCGGCCGGCTCTATACCGGCGCCTGGGCGACCCAGCGCGGCGATTTCCGTCTTTGATTTCACGCATGTCTTTGCCCCGAAACCGGTTCCCGCTTTCGGGAGACATGCTTTGAGGAGCTTTCGCTAAATGACGGCGCTCTATCCGGTCCAGGATGTTTTCACCCGTGGCGAGATCTCGCCCAGGCTCCATTCGCGCGCCTCGCTCGACCTCTACCGGGCAGCGCTCGCCAAATGCGAGAACTTCGTCACCCTGCCGCACGGCGGCATCCGCGCCCGCGGCGGCACCTACTTCGTCAACGAGGTGAAGAACTCGGCGAAGAAGACCCGCGGCATCCCCTTCATCTTCTCTTCCGAGCAGGCCTACTGCCTGGAGTTCGGCGACCGGTACATCCGCGTTTATGCCTATGGCGCGCGCGTCGGCACGGTCGAGATCGCCTCGCCCTATCTGGAAGCCGATCTCTTCGAGCTCGCCTATGTGCAGTCGGCCGACCAGATGTGGATCACCCATCGCGACTATCCGCCCAAGGTGCTGACCCGCGAGGCGCACACCACCTGGACGCTGAGCGATTTCCAGTTCCTGGACGGGCCTTACGACGACATCAACGATACCGGAACGACGATGACGCCGGCCCAGACCGGCGCCGTCCACCCGATCATGACCGGCCTGACCACGCCGAGCGGCACGGTGTCCGGCGCCTATGCTCATGGCGACGAATGGCAGGCGTTCACCGATGCCTTGGGCCGGTTCTACGATCCGGACCACGGCAATGGCTGGATCGCCTATGACTTTCCCGGCGCGGCCACCAAGATCTGCGATGCCTATTGGATCGTGGCGTCTGCCGGGAACCCGGAATACACGCCCGTCTCGTGGACGTTCGAGGGCTACGACGGCACCAACTGGATCGTCCTCGACACGCGCGCGGCTGAAACCGGGTGGAGCCGAAGCGAGCGGCGCTTTTATGAGTGCGCGAACAAGATCGCGTTCCAGTCCTACCGCCTGAACTGGTCAGCCTCGGACGACAGCAACCAGAACGACAGCGCCATCAACGACATGGGCTGGCACGAGGCCGGCGACAGCATGACGCCGTTCAATCTCACCGCATCGTCGATCGTCGGCATCAATGACGGCGCCGGCTTCCAATCGACCGATGTCGGACGCGCGATCCGGCTGCTGGGCTCCGACGGCATCTGGCGTTGGGCGAAGATCGCGAGCGTCGTCAGCACCACCGTGGTCACAATCAGGCTCTACGGACATTCGCTGCCGAACCTCACGCCGATCACCCGCTGGCGCCTCGGCACATTCGTACCGGGAAAATACGTGGAATCGGGCTCGCTCTACGAAGAGCGCCTAGCCTTCAGCCGGCGCTTCTCGGTCTATGTCTCAGCCACCGGCGACTTCGACAATTTCGCGCTCGGCGAGAAGGATGACGATGCGCTGGAATTCGTCCAGGCCGGCGGTGGCCAGGCCAACGACATCGTTTGGATCGCCGATTCCGACGGCGCGCTGCTGATCGGCACTTCGGGCGGCATCCGCGCGCTGTCCGGCTCCGGCATAGACGAGGCGCTGACGCCGTCCTCCTTCAAGAACCGCCGCTCGCGCACCTTTGGCTGCGCCCGCATCCGCCCGGTCGATGCCGGCCAGTCCTTCCTCTATGTCACGCGCTCGCGCCGCTCGATCGCCGAACTGGCGCAGGCGCAGACCGGCCGCTTCACCTCCGACGACATTGGGCAGATTTCCGAGCATATTGCCAAGCAGGGTGTGGTCGAGCTCGCCTTCCAGACCGACCCGGACCCTATGCTGTGGTTCCCGCTCGATAATGGCGAGCTCGGCGGCTACACCCACCAACCAAGCCAGGAGGTGCGCGGCATGCACCGCCACCGCTTCGGCGGCGAATTTTCCGGGTCCGGTTGGGCGGTCGTCGAAAGCGCGGTGGTCACGCCCGGACAGAACGGCGTCGACGACATCTGGCTGATCGTCAAGCGCAGCATCGGCGGCGCGACCAAGCGCTACATCGAGGTGATGCAGCCGCCCTTCGAATACGGCGCGCTGGAAGACGCCTTCCAGGTCGATTGCGGGCTGACCTATTCCGGCGCGCCGGTCAATGTCGTCTCCGGCCTCGGCCATCTCAACGGCGAGAAAGTCGGCGTGCTGGCCGACGGCAAGGTCTTTCGCGGCATCACCGTCGCGTCCGGCCAGGTGACGCTGCCTGGCAGCGCAACCGCCGCCAAATGGCAGGTCGGGCTTCCGTTTCAATCGCAGGCCGACACGCTGGAGCTCGACGTCGGCGGCCAGGACGGCTCGCTCGTTGGCCGCCGCAAGAAGGTGGCGAAGCTGATCCTGTCATTGCTCGAGACCGACCCCACGGGGCTTGAGGTGCAGTCCTTCCTGCGCGGCCGCTGGGAGGCCGTGCGCATGCCCTCGATCGTCGCGCCGGACGGCAAGGCGAAGCTCTATACCGGCAATGTCGAGGTGCCGATCGACGACTCCTGGGAAGGGCAGGGCAGGGTAAGGATCCGCCACATCAACCCCACGCCCTGCACGATCCGGGCGTTCACGCCTGTGTTCGACGCGGAGTCGTAGAAACAGCTGATCTCCCCCACGAGGGGAAGATTGGCTCTCCGCCGTCCCGCTCATCAATTTCCCACCCAAGGAACTCCCAATGACACCCCATGCCGAAGCTCTCGGCAGGGCGCGAACGGCTGCGGATTTCGCCGCCGTCATCGCCTTGCTCGACACCGACCTTTCGCAAGCCATCGCCAGCCGCCAGGGTCTGATGCAAGCGGAGGACTGCGCCATTTTCGGCGGCGACCTCGCCGCCGCACGGGCGGCACTCGATGGCTGCAACGACACGATCGCGACGCTGGAACGAGCAATTGCCGTCGCCGGCAGCCGCCGAGCCACCGCCGCCGAGGCCGAGGCCCGCGCCGACATCGAGGCGCTGGCCGACGAGATCGAAGGCAAGGCGGCACTTCTCGGCACCCGCTGGCGTGCTGTTCGCCGGCTGGTCGAGGAATTGCGCGAGGAATTGTTCGAGGCCGATGCGCTGTCGCGCGCCATCGCTACCGCCAACGGCCTGTTCGACGCCGCCGGCTTGCCGCGCCTGAAGGTGAGCCTTGCCGCCACCCGCCGCGCCGCCATGGCCGGTCCGCGTGCGCCGGTGCCGGCGCGCCTCAGCCGGGCCGGCCTCGCGGCCGACCGGCAGCTTCTTTCGCTGATCAGCACCGGCGGCGCGCTCGACCCGCGCCCGGCGCTGCGCGCGCCCGTCGCGGGCGCGACCAGGAAACCCAAGACCCCGCGAGGCTGAACCATGTGCACATTAGCTCTTCTTGGACTGGCAGGCACGGCCGTCTCGGTCGGCGGCGCCCTGATGCAGGGCGCCCAGCAGCAGCAATTGGCCAACTACCAGGCCAAGGCCTACGAGCAGCAGGCGCAGGCCGATGCGCAAAGCGCCGCCTTCGAACAGAGACAGGAGCGCCGCAAGCAGGACCTGCTCGAAGCCCAGGCGCGCGCCCAGGCGGGCGCTTCCGGAGTCGGCATTGCCGGCTCGCCGACCGAGGTGCTGGCGGCGAACGCCCGGCAGGGTCAGGTCTACCTCGATGCGACTCTGTACAATTCACGGCTGCGCCAGAACAACCTCAACACCCAGGCCGCCATCTCGCGCTTCCAGGGCAAGCAGGCGATGACGGCCTCGATCTTCAAGGCCGGCGGCAGCCTGATCGACGGGCTGTCGGGCCTCTACGATCCGGCCAAATCCGTGACCTTGGGCGGGTCGTCGCTTTCGCCTCGGGCGAGCAGGGCCATCATCGGCGGCTACACGGGGCTATATTGAAATGGTCCACGTCATCCCCCTGTTCGTCGGCGAGCGCCGGCTCGATACCGGCAACGTGGTGCAATATCCGGACACCTCGCCGGTCGGCGAGGCGGTCCAGCAATTCGGCGACCGGTGGCAGGCAGCCGCCGAGCGCTACGAGCAGCGCAAGGCGCAGCAGCAGGCCTTCGACACCGAGATCGCCGCGCGCCGGTTGAACGGCGAGCTCGCCTAGGCCGAGGCCGAGACAGTAGCCAACGCGCCCGCCGACGGCGCCGGCCTGCACGAAGCCATGTATGGCCAGGTCGATCCGTATACCGGCCAGGTGGTGAAGACCGGCCAGTTCGACACGCTGTTCGGCAATTTCCTGAAGCAGGCGCCGCCAGAACTGCGCCCCGGTCTCGCCAGCCGCAAGGAAGCGCTGCGAGAGGCGGGCGCAATACGCCTGGCGCTCCAGCAAAATCAGCGCCGCAAGCAATATGAGCAGGACCAGGTCGCGGAGGTCCATACCGCCGAGCTCGACAACATCGCGCGAAGCGACCCGAACGACAACGCCGCCTTCGACGCCTCCCGGCAGGCCGGCCTCGACCTCCTCGCCAAGATGGACCTCGACCCGCAGATCAGGTTGCAGGCCGAAGCCGCCTGGCGCGCCAGCACGGCGAAGGCGCGGATGCAGGCGCTGATCGCGCAGGATCCGCGCCGCGCCGCCGAGATGCTCAGCGCCGGCCCGGTGGCAAGCGACGGCATGGGCGAGACTGTGCGCACGCAGCTTGGTGCCGGAGCGCAGGGCAAGGAAGCGACGGTAAAAGGCCAAAAAACGCCGGACGAGATGGTGGCGCAGGCGTTCGGCGAACGCCAGTCGCCGGATAGCGACACAGCTATTCCGCTCGATGCCATCACTTATCTGAAATCCGGCGACCTCGCCGCGCTGAAAGCCCAGGCCAACAACGCCACCGCGCCCAGATGATCGGCGCGAATGCGCGAGTGATGCTCGCCGAGCAGAACGCGCCGGCGGTTATCGCTGTCACGGGCAAATATCCTGAGGGGGAAAAGCCGACCGCGCAGGACTTCGTCAACGTCTACGGCGCCGACGAGGGCTCAAACCGTTTCGAGCATTTCCGCATTACCACCAGCGCCGCCAAGGCCTATTCCGACATGCATGCGGCGTCGAACCAGGCGATCCATGCCGAGCTCCTGCACTCGCGGCCTGGACCCGGCAGTTCATTGGAAGTGAGTGAACGCTACGAAGTAAAGGCTGGTGCCGCCCAACTGATTATCGCGGCCCGCAACGCCGATCCTGTCGCTTATGTCGGCAATCTGTTTCCCGGTGATGCTCCGGACTGGAGCAAGGTCAAGACGCCGCAAGAATTTCAGGCTGCCATCAACTGGGCTGGAGCAGCTCAGCAGCAGTTGGGTTTCAATAAAAGGTTGCCGCTGCCTTGGGATTTCGCTGACCGAAAGGCGGCGGAATACATCGATCCAAGCAAGCCCTTCAACCAGCGTCTTGCCGAGTTGAGTTCGCTTGTCCTGGCGGTTCGCGACCCGGGCGCACGCAGGGCAATTTCGAAGCAAATCGCGCTGCTGGTGGAAGCCCGGTGGCGAGCCAGAGCCGCTCAGGATCCGAGCATCACGCCGGAATTGCTGGAAGCGCAGGTTGGGGTACTCAAAAAGGGGCTCGACTGGGTCGGCGAGCATCCCGCCCAAGCCCAATACAGCACCATGTCGTGGCTGCGGCAAGCCGGCGTGGCATTCGGTGATATCGGCCGAACCGTTGCCAAGGGTGCGACCGCTGGAGGCGCGGACAGTCTCGTCGCGAAGCTGACCCCTTCGCAGGCGGGCGAAAGCTACGAGCAGCGTCGGGCCCGCGAGCAAGCTGAGACGGAGGATGCGGAGGATCGGGCCGGCTCCGCCGGTTGGGCAGCCGAGGCCCTTGGCGCCGGCTTGTCCGGCTACGGCGCCGCACAGGGCCTATTTGGTTTGCTGGGCCGAGCAGGAATCGGCGCGGCGGAAGGCGGTGGCCTAGCCGGCCTCGGCACACGCACGGCCGTGGGAGCCGCCACCGCGGCGCATACGGCGGGGCATACGCCTACAACACCGATGAAAGCATTTCCGAGGGCGTACTCACCGGCGCGATTGGGGGTGCCGGCCTCAATGTTCTTGCCGAGGGGCTCGGCGCGATTGGCCGCAGCGTCATAACACGTCTCAGCGAGCGTGCCGCTGTTGCTAAGCCGAAAGCCGTTTTCGATAGTGAACCTCCATCTGCTTCGCCTGTTGAGGTAGAAGAGCTTCCCGTTTCCGCCGACAAGGCACCGGAGATAAGAAGACCCTATGCGCATTTGGAAGATCCTCCTAATGTCGCGCCCGGAAAGAAGCCAACAAACAAGCAACGGATGACAATTTACGAGGAAAATCGGAGAATAAACGGTGGGGTCCTAAGATCGGATAAGAGCGGAGTAGAATTAGTCATAGCCCAAAAAAGCCAGAGCGGTGTAACTCCCCCAAGGAATGAAGCGCATATCGATCACATAGATCCGGTCAGGCCGGCTGACAAGGCTAAGACACCAGGATCAAACAGCTATAGAAACCTGCAACTCCTCGCGGGATTTGAGAACGTAGAAAAATCGAATAAATAGGTGAAAGACATGGCTGGGTGGAAATTCAAAGATTCTAAAAATCTAGCTGTTATCTCGACTCGAAAAATATTCGACCGAGGCGGATGGATTGCATATGTCTCGCATGATGCGGAAGATAATTCGTGGCAATTTTATGGAAATGAAGCTGAAGTTGATCAAGATGAGCTAATTTTAGTGGGTTTGGTCGAGATAGTGGAGCTTGACGAGACTGTTGAACAACTTGCGGATTTGCCGTTAGGCTGGCATGCTTGGCGCGATACAAAAACCTCGCCGTGGAAGCGAGGCAAAATGCCTCCTGAACCCCCAGAGTCAACGAACTAGTTTCGTCGTACTAGTTTCTTCCGCCGTTGGTGTCACTCTTGGAGATCGTGGTGTTCGAGACATTCCGAAAAAACTTCCCGGTGTATAGCAGGATGCCGGCGGACAGAGCCGATTTTTCGCTGGATACGAAAATCCATGGGTTGAACGAACTGTTCGCGAATTTCGGCGGCGCCTCGTTCAAACATGGCCTGTACCGGATTATCCGAGCGCAGGATGTGGCGCGATGGAATGCCAGGGTTATCCTGGGTTTTCCCGAATTTGCCGGACGGATCACCTGCTTTGGCTACGACTGGCAGGGCTCGGCGTTTGCAGTCGATACCGGAAGGCTGGAGGAAGGCGAACCCGGCGTCTTGATGTTTGAGCCCGGCACCGGAGAAGCGCTGCAGATTCCCTCCAATCTCCAAACCTTCCACGACGTTGAACTCATGGAGGATGACGATGCGGCATTGGCCTCTAACGGTTATGCAATGTGGCGCGAGAGCGGTGGCGCCGAGCCAACCTATTCCCAATGCATAGGCCACAAGAAGCCGCTGTTTCTCGGGGGTGAGGACACAATCGAGAATCTGGAATTGTCGGACCTGGATGTCTATTGGCATATCATGGGCCAAATCATCGCAAAGGTAAAAGGCCTGCCACCTGGAACCCCGGTCCGCATGTCACCTTGAGCTGAGACGGATAGGTGCTTAGCTTCGAATTACCGCGACAGAGGACCGGTATCTTTACGCTCCCGGCTTCGTTCCCAGGGTACGGTTTTGCCGGTTTCACAGTGACAGTGGGAGGTACGGTGACGGTGCACGATTTCCTGTCGCGATCGTTTGCAGCCAAAGGGTGCACTGTCACCGGAATTCGATTTCAGCCATGGATACTACGGACCCGCAAACAGCACCGAGAAGGTGATGATGCGTCAGCAAGGAGACGCATTGAGCTGGGCGATGCCGGGACCAGGGGTCGGTCGAGCTTGAGAGTGCGATACCACGCGCAGTTGAGTCGGTTGGTTCCAGAGCGGCAGCGTAAGCAGAACGATCCATTGCGGGCAAATTCAATGAAGCGGCTTCACTTGCGCAACCTATGGAAGAGTTCGCGAACAGAACCGCAAAAGATGGGCCAGGACTAACCGCCCGATTTCAGCCCACGCACGGACCCCAATCTTTCCCGCCTCGCTTTTGCGAGGCTTTTTTCATGGAGCAAGCTTATGGCCCGACCTGCAACTGCCGCCATTCGTCTGTTGAGCGGCGAGCGCGAACCTGTGCGCCTGGCGACCACCGGAAACATTACCCTTTACGGCCTGCAGACCATCGACGGCGTGGCCGCCCAAGTTGGCGACCGAGTGCTGGTCAAGGACCAGGCCGACCAGACCCAGAACGGTATCTACACCGTCAGCGAGGGCCAGTGGTACCGCGCCGCGGACGCCCGCGCCGCGCGCACCATGCAGAAGGGCACCACCGTGCATGTGCAGGAGGGCGCCGTCTCGGCCGATCGGGTCTATGCCTTCGAGACGCTGGATCCGGTGATCGGCGCCGACCCGATTGTGCTTAGCTTCTATCTCTCGCAGGACACGCTTGGCGGCGCGGTGAATGCTGCCAATGCCGCCGCGGCGAGCGCGGCCGCAGCACTCACCTCCAAGAACGCGGCGGCCACCAGCGCCACCAATGCGGCAGGCTCGGCCACGGCCGCCACCGGCTCGGCAAGCGCCGCGTCAACCTCCGCCACCAATGCCGCAACCAGCGCCACCAATGCCGGCAATTCGGCGACGGCCGCGGCCGGCTCCGCTTCCACGGCCTCAAGTTCGTCCACCAGCGCCGGCACATCGGCAAGCGCCGCCACCGGCTCAGCGACGGCCGCGTCCAACTCCGCCACCGCCGCTTCCGGATCCGCCACCAGCGCCGCGACGTCGGCCTCCAACGCGGCCGCGAGTGCGGTCGCTGCCGCCAATGCGCTGGCAGCACTTGGCTATACCTTTTCCACCAGCACCACCGACGCCGATCCCGGCAACGGCACGCTGCGGCTGAACAATGCCAACGCCGCCTCCGCCACTGCGGCCTATATCGACAACCTCGATTCCAGCGGCGCCACGGTGAGCGGCGTGCTCGACGGCTTCGACGACAGCACCAACGCCGTCAAGGGCCAACTGACGCTGCGCTCAAAAGCGTCGGCGGCAATCGCCTATGTCTACAACGTTACCGGCTCGGTGGTGGACGGCACGGGCTATCGCAAACTGACGCTGGCCTGTGTCAGCGGCGCCGGCACCTTGCCCAACACCACCGACGGCATCTGGCTGATCTTCGCCCGCGCCGGCGACAAGGGCGCGGACGGGCTGGGCAGCGGCGACTTCACCGGCCCGGCCTCCTCGGCGGCTGACAATATCGTGACCTTCGCCGGCACCACGGGCAAGGCCGGAAAGGACAGTGGTGTGGCGGTGGGAAGCCTCGTCGCCGGCCCAGCCTCGGCTGCGACCGACAACATCGCCACATTCAACGGCACGACCGGGAAAGTGGTGAAGGACAGCGGTGTGGCGGTGGCTGGCTTGGCGCCGAAGGCCAATGCCTCTTTCACTGGCACCTTCAGCCCGCCCACCAACGCCATTGCATTGAACACCCTCGCTGATAGCGCGGCGGTGTCCGTCCTTGGTCGTTCGATCAATTCGATCGGCGCACGGGCGGACATCGCGGCTGGCTCCGATGACACGATCCTGCGGCGCGTGTCCTCGGCACTCGGCTTTGGGCAGCTCACCGCCGGCATGGTGCCGGCCGGGCTGGTGACCTATGCAATGCTCGCATCCGGTGCCATCGCATCCAACAGCGAGTTTCAGCTTGGAACGGCAAGCAAGCTTCTGACGGCGGCCGCATTAAAGTCGACCGTAGCCTACCAGACACTTACGTCCGGTGCATCGGTCTCGTGGGATATGTCGCTCGGCAACAATGCTTCGTCGGCGGCTGGCACGAACGTGACGATCGGCAATCCGACAAATGCGGTGCCCCAGTTCGGGTTCGTGCTCAAGATCACCGCGGTGACATCAGCTCGCACCGTGAGCCTGAGCGCGAATCTCGTGCTCGCTGCGGGCGTCGAGAGCTTTCCGATCACCATCCAGACAACGGAAACCGTCTTCCTGTCCGGCTTTGTCGATACGACGAGTCGCCTTGTCATCACCAGTGTTTTGAGAACCTAACAGGAGAACTCGATGTCCATTCTCGTCCGCAAGATCAATGACGTTTGGCAGGAGTGGCACGGCTCCTCGATCGTGACCCAGATGGTCGGCACCTACACTGCTGTCTATGGTGACGGCCGGCAGGTGGAGACGCCATGCGATCCCTATCCTGTCGAAATCCAGATGAACGGCGACAGCCTGCGCGGCTTCTATGACCAGGACCTCTGGACGATCGAGGAGGTCGAGGCGGTGGGCGGCAGGATTGCTGTGCCCTTCGAAACGCCGGAAGGAAAACAGGTCGTCGGCGCACCGTCCTATGTGGAAACCGGTGAAGTGATCCAACAGGTCTATCAGGTCGAGGATACCCCGCCGCCACCGGAACCGCCGACGGCAGAGGAGAAGGTCGGTGCTATGCTGGCGACTTTCCATCTCTCGATCAGCGAGGTGAAATCCGTGCTCGGGCTAGGTGTCTAAGATGCTGCCTATGGATCAACCGCCGCCATCGAGGCCCTACATCACGGCGAAGCCGGCAATCATCCAGAGGGTCCCACCTGACCTCCTCAAGCCGGGCCGCATCAAAGAAGCCATTCTGCCTGGAATTATACCGCTCCCGCCCTCTGGTGGCATTCTGCTAGATTTCATTGGCCAGCTCGGTAGTACGACTAGTGGTTTGACTACAGTCAGCTTTGGTTCATTGACTTTTCCTAACGACGCCCTGGCCGTGGTCGCGTTCGCTGGGCTCAGCACCAACAACGTTGTATGCTCAAGCATATCAATTGGCGGAACAAATGGGACGCTTCACGCAGCAAATGCCTCATCTACGCGTAAGGTGGGCATAGCCTCTAGGGTTGTGGCGGCGGGACCACTAGCGATCTCTGTAACCATGAGCGGCAGCGGGGGCTCATCTGCCTCGTATGGTGTTGGTGTTTGGGCTCTCCGCCGCCTCAAGAGCGCAACACCGACCGGCGCGGCAGGTAACGACGCCTCGTCCACGACATGCTCGATCAGCCATAATCAGGCTAGCCCCGGTGTTGCGATATACTGCTCAATGGACACTAACACCGGCTCGTCCGTGCTTAGTTCTGCGCAAACAGTCTACTACCGGTCGGGCGATGCTAACGGACGAACCTTCACTTACGCCAGTTCTAAGAACGTGGCCACTCAGACACCCCACACTGAAATCCTGACAATCAACACGTCCACCAACGTGGCCATTGTCGGTGGGGCATGGCAATAATGCTTACTGCGAGGGGTCCCCAACAAGGAAGACTACTTTATGCGATGGCGGCTTCGAACACCGCTGGATCGTCACTCGGTCGCCTTCGATGAAGGATATCTCGGCTTCAACGATATTGGCAGCGTTGGGCGAGAAATAGAACACACTTTCCGGAGCCGCTACCCGGTACATAGCCGCGCCGGCAGTTTGCCCACCTTCATTCATCGCTCGTTCAAAAAGGCTCTGAAGATCATTCCAGAACTCGGGATTGCCGGTTTTGTCCTCGACTTTCAACCATTGCTTGCCGGTCGATGTTAGTGCCCTGAAGAGCGATGATAAAGCTTCCATACAATCCTGCCCTAATCTTGTGTGTGGCACAGTCTTATAGACCGGGCTGGGACGCTCGCTCCACCTGAAATTTTCCAACTTCGAACCTGCCCGACCCCGGGCGGAAAGGAACCATCGTGGACCGCAACTTCGCGCGTGCCCTTTCGCTCGTCCTCTCGTCCGAAGGCGGCTGGTCGGACAATCCCGCCGATCCGGGCGGCGCGACCATGAAGGGCGTCACGCTGACCAATTTCCGCCGCTACGTCAAAGCCGACGCCACCAAGGCCGATCTTCGCAAGATCAGTGATGACCAGGTGGCCACGGTTTACCGTCGTTTCTATTGGGATGCGGTCGTCGGCGCCGACCTTCCTGCCGGCGTCGACTATGCCGCCTTCGACTTTGCCGTGAACAGCGGGCCGGGCAGGGCGGCGAAATATCTTCAAGCTGTGCTCGGCGTCGCCCAGGACGGCCGCATCGGCCCGGCCACGCTCGCCGCGGCAAGGGGAAAACCCGCCGGTGTCGTCATCGACGCGCTCTGCGATGCGCGGCTTGCCTTTCTCGAAAGGCTGCCGACGTGGCCGAGCTTCGGCCGGGGCTGGAGCGCGCGTGTCGCCTCGGTGCGCCGGCAGGCGCTGCTGATGTCGGCCACGCCGCTGACGACGACGATATCCGTGCCGACGGCGCCAGCATCCGCCGATGGTGCGGGGCCAACCGCGCCGCCCGCGGACGCAGGGTCGCATGCCGGCGGTGAGGCGCCCGCCGCGCCACCCAAATCCGCATCGCCCACCAAGGCAACCGGCATCCTTGCGCTGATCGCGCTGGCGCTGGGCTCCCTGGCTGCCTGGGCCATGCATCTTCCCTGCAATCTCTCCGGAGTCTTCTGCCAATGATTGCCGTCATCATCCGTATCGCCCTGCGCTATGGCGCGGGCGTGCTTGTCGCCCGCGGCCTTCTGGGAGCTGACGACGCCTCGGCGTTCTCCGCCGATCCCGACATCCAGATGGCGCTGGAGACCGGTCTCGGTCTTGCCATCGCCGCCGCGGCCGAATGGTGGCACCTGCTCGCGCGCCGGTTCGGCTGGGAGCACTGACATGGAAAACCTCAAGGAACTGCTCACCGAGCTCATTGACCAGACCAAGCCGTATGTGGTCGTCGGCGCTGCCTGCTTCGTCGCGGGGCTTCTCATCGGAGCGCTGCTATGAGCGCGCTGCTGGCATGGCTTCTCACCAATCCGACAATCCTGGCCATCGGCGCCGGCCTTGTCGGCGCCCTCGGCTGGGGCTTCCACCAGCGCCTCGCCGGCGCGCGGGCCGAGCGCGGCAAGCAGGCCGAAGCCGAGGTCGCGGCCCGCAATGTCGCCGACCAGGTCGACAACGATATCGGCGCTTTGCCGGCTGAGGCGGTCAGAAAGGAGCTGAAGTCATGGGCAAGCGACTGATCGTCGCCGCCATCGCCGCCGCGCTTGCCGGCTGCACGACGGCCAGGGGCGGCTTCTGCGTCGTCGCCTCGCCGATGCGCCTCTCCGCGAGCGCGGTCGACAGCCTGTCTGACCAGGAGGCGAGGGCGCTGCTCGCCCACAACCGCAAGGGCGAAGAACTCTGCGGCTGGAGGCCGTGATGCACGACATTTTCGATCTTCTGGGCATCAAGGGCCAGGTCGTGGCGGCGGGGCTCGCCGGCGGCGTGCTGCGGGCGCTGTCGCGCCATCGCTATAAGCTGCGCGAAATGGTTGCCTCGCCGATCTGCGGCGCCCTGGCCGCCGCCTATCTGACATTGCCTGTCGTCGCCTGGGTCCGGGCAAGCAGGCTGCCGATACCCGATACAGCCGATGACACCACCACGCTTGCCGCCGCTTTCCTCATCGGCGTTTGTGCGATGTGGATTTCGGATATCGTCTTCGAGGTGGTGGTGCGGAGATTCAGGCAAACGCCGGATTCGTGATCGCGACAGCGTCGAAGCCGTGCAAGCATATATTTTCGAAACAGACAGGGGCAGACCGTCCACGCCGGATACTTCGATGCCGGTGTCAGCGATTAGCCGCTCGAACCGCTGGAAGAACCCGGCCGCAACGCCTATCTATGGAGCAATCCAAAGGAGGTGTGACATGGCTTCTTCCACCGAACGCGCGGTCCTTGCGGGCGGCTGCTTCTGGGGCATGCAGGATCTGATCCGGCGCCTGCCCGGCGTGATCTCAACGCGAGTGGGCTACAGCGGCGGCGATGTACCGAACGCCACCTACCGCAACCACGGCACCCACGCCGAGGCGATCGAGATCAACTTCGATCCGGCCAGGACAAGCTTCCGCACGTTGCTCGAATTCTTCTTCCAGATCCACGATCCGACGACAAGGAACCGCCAGGGCAACGATATCGGCATGAGCTACCGCTCGGCGATTTTCTACACCAGCGATGAACAGAAGCGGATCGCCGAGGACACGATAGCCGACGTCGACGCGTCCGGCCTGTGGCCTGGCAAGGTCGTCACCGAACTCGCCCCGGTCGGGCCTTTCTGGGAAGCAGAGCCCGAGCATCAGGACTATCTCGAGCGCTATCCCAACGGCTACACCTGCCATTTCGCGCGGCCGGGCTGGAAGCTTCCGGTCCGCCAACAGGCGGCCGCGTCATAGTCAGAGGCCAGGCTGTTTCATACAGCCTTTACGCGCTTTGATCCGCCCGCCGTGCCGGAAGGCATGGCGGGCTTTTTGCGTTCCGGCCGCCGTCCCGGGCGGGCAACCTCAGCCCTTGGCGCGGTGGCCTTCGTGTTCGTGGCTGCCGATCCAGTGGGCGCGGATGCGGTCGCTGGCTTCGAGATAGGCCATGTCGATCAAATAGGTCAGAAGCTTCTCGCCATCGGCCTCCGCCTTCTGGCGAAGTTCTCGTAAGATCCCCTGCGCAAACTGCAGGTTTTCCATTTTGCTAGGCTGGTCCATGGATGCCCCCAAATGTCTGTGCGGTAAGTTTGGCTCACTATGCTTGTACGAACATTGTCACCACGCTCGCGGCGAAGCTGTACTCGGTTGCACTGATGCCCGATCAACGAACCTGTTGGACATTGCGCGGAAATGTCGATATTTTACGCGCCCAATCGGATGGCGACCATGCACGAAGACGAGGGCAGCACTCCTGACAAGTTGCAAGCCATGCTTGACGTGATTGCCAGGAGCGAGCCCTTGAGCGAGAGCGGGCAGGCGGATTTCGGCCGGTTGAGGGCCGACGCCGCCAAGGCCGCCGGCGTGCTGATCGAATTTTACGGCGATGCGGCCCTGGAACGGGCCAAGCTCATCGAGCGCCGATCGCCCCAGTCGCATTTCGCGCGTATGGTCGCGGCTGAAGTCGGCAGGCGCGGCAAGCGAAGCTGATCCGCAAACAATCGGCGAAAGCCGCTTCAAGACGATCTTCGCCTCCCCAGCCTTGCGCCAAGCCGCTGCTCGACCTCTTCCTCGACATTGTCCAGGAGATAGGACATCAGGTCGTGTCCGATCGATCGCGCTAGGTCCTTGGCTTGCCCGACATGGTTGCGGATCTCGCGCAGCGCCCGCTCTTCGCACGCGGCCTCGTTCGTCAAATCGACGAACCAGCCGGGATAGAGCGCTGCCTCGCCCGCCCCGTCAACGCAACATTGGCCGACGGCCAGGATCTTGCGCAATCCCATCTTTTCGGAATGGACCCTATAGACCTCCCTGAAGCCGGCCCTGCGCTCCACGGCCTTGCGGATAGCCAGCCGAACCCTTGAGCGGTCGTCCTTATCGATGCTTTGCATGCATCGTTCAAGCGAGGCGCCGTGGGAGAACTCATCGAGTGTCAGACCGAAATAATCTGAAAGATTGGTATCGCCGTAGACACGGTCGCGCTTGATGTCCCAGGTCCAGAACCCGTCGATCGGTGGATACCGCATATGCATGTTGCGGCCGTGTTCAGGCGCCGATGTCATGAAAACCGCCCCGTCCGGTTTCAAGATTCGGCAGCACTATGTAGCAAAAAATGAAAGAAACAAAGATGGCCTTTTGTACAAGGCCGGAAGTCATAAGGCTTGCTGCCAATGGCATTTCGGGATGTCATATTTGATATAACCAGAAAGAGGGCGAAGAGAAAATTTCTTGAGCCGAAAGAATTTTCACTTTGGCGTTGCAACTGCAGCTTCGTATTTCACATGGTAAGCGCAGTGGGCAAGCAGGCAAAACAATCCCGGAGGTGTACTTTCCGCAAGAAGCATGACTGAAAATTCTTATATTTTGTAAAACGGATAAAATTCTTTGCGTGCTGCTGTCTGGAACCAGGCCGGCTTACGGCCTCATGTTCGCCGCATCCCACAACGCTAACGTCAGCTGATTGGCTGGCAAACCGACCGGTGGTTGAAAATGCGAAACTTCCAGAAAGCCCGAGCATATCGGCCCACGGCCGGGCGTTTTTCCGGACGTGCCGGAGGCACCGGTGGACCGAAGATCATCGTTCTGACTAAAATCCGCCAAGAACTCAACCTAGGCCGACCTTTGCAGTGGCTCCGGGCCGGCTTCAGCGCCTGCCGCCGAATCATCGGCGATCCGGTCATGCTCAAACTGTTGCGCCGCGGGGAGGGCTTGCAACCAGGGCTCGCGGCGTCCGATCCACAGCTCGTAGCTCGGCGTCAGCCCTTCGGTCGGAGCAATGTCCAGGCTGCCGATCGTGACCTCGGCCTCATTATCGCCGACGAAAGGAACGCGGCTTCCGCATGTGGGGCAAAAACTCCGAGCGCCATAGTTGCTGGTGATGCCGGTGGTTTCGAACGCTCTTAGCGGCCATACGGCGTAGGCATGGAAGGCCGATCCGCTTGTCTTGCGGCAGTCCTTGCAGTGACAGAGGCCGACCCGGAGTGGCTCGCCATTGACGCGGAACTGCACGCCGCCACACAGGCAACTGCCGCTGCGCGCGATTTCAGGCATTGCCGTTCCTCCTGCGGTTGTGCATGGAGCCGCGTTTCTCTCGCGCCCGGCAAGTCCCGCTGCTGGCTGCTAAAACCCGCAGGAGGTTGCAATGGTTCCGCGCCGGCGCGCAAGAAGCATCGGTCAATCGGGAAAGTTGATCGGCTCCTCGCACCGA
Organism: Mesorhizobium sp. B2-8-5; assembly: GCF_006440675.2. NCBI lineage: Bacteria > Pseudomonadati > Pseudomonadota > Alphaproteobacteria > Hyphomicrobiales > Phyllobacteriaceae > Mesorhizobium > Mesorhizobium sp. B2-8-5. The sequence goes on along the minus strand of NZ_CP083951.1, from coordinate 4,838,246 downwards.
TAGACGCGGCACTCGCCGCCTTTGGTCGGAACCGTCGTCGAGACAGGCACTTCCGGCCAGTCGCACTCATTGCCGAATTGCCGGACGAACCGGTCATAGGTGTCTGGACCCGTGGTCAAGACCACGGCATGGTCGCTTTTGATCAGCGCCTGCGTCTGCGCGCAAGTCATGACGCGCGTATCTGGTCGGGCATAAGCAGCGCTCGCGGCGCACAACATTGTGCCGCCCAACAATATCTTGCCTGCGGTAAGTGCGATCGACGAGGGTCTCATGGGACACCAGGTTTTTGACGTTTCCGGGTGCCGAATATGGATCGCGGCTAGAACACCGCAAGATATTTGAGCAGCGAAATGATGCCGATGATGATGACGATGATCTGCGCGATCTGCCGCGCGCGGGCATCGAGCGGCAGCCGTTGCACCAGGTAGAGCACCAGGATCACCACCAGGAAGGTGATCAATATGCCGATAAGAACCGATGCGCCCATATGCCTGCCTCCGTTTTATCCCAAGGTTGCCCAGATCGGGCTGCCTCAAACGTTGCGGACGGGAGAATGGTTCCACGAAGGTCAAGTGGAACAGGAGACTTGGCGAAGACGTTGTTCAGCATCTTTGAATATTAAAGGGTGGGAACGTGAAAGACGTATTCAGCACCGCTGCCGTTATCGCCTCGATCGCGATCGCCATCGCGCTTATGTTTTTGGTTCCCATCAAACTTGAGGCCAACCCCGGGCAGCCAATGGTGTCGGCTCACTTGGCCAGTCCTGAATAGCATCGGCCCGGAGGTGAGCGGAACATGCGTGCCGCTTGCGAGTTGACTTGGTCATAACGGCGCTGGGTTCGCGCTTCAGAAAGAGGAAAAGTCCATGGGTCTCGGCACAATTCTTATAATCATTCTTATCCTTGCCCTGCTGGGCGGCTTCAGTGGCTTGGGCGGCGGGCCGTTCTACGGCACGGGCTACTATGGCGGCGGTGGTCTGGGGCTGGTTCTTGTCATTGTCATCATTCTGGTTGTGCTCGGACGGATCTGATAGCCGCCCAGCAATCAAGCCAGCGCATCCCTCAGCTTCGCCGCCAGTTGTTCCAGCGTGAACGGCTTGGCGATGAAGTGCACATCGTGGTCGAGCACGCCATTGTGAACGACCGCGTTGCGGGTGAAGCCGGTCATGAACACCACTTTCAGCGATTGGGAATGCCCGCGTGCCTGTTCGGCCAACTGACGGCCGTTCATGCCCGGCATAACGATATCCGTCAGCATCAGTGCGATGGCCGCATTCTCGGCGAGCTTGCGCAGCGCCTCCTCACCGCTGGCGGCCTCGACGACCGTGTAGCCGAGCTCCAGCAGCGTAGCGGCCGTCGAAAAGCGCACGCGGGCGTCATCCTCGACGAGCAGCACGGTTTCGGTGGCCGGGACATCGCTCCTGCCACTTGCTTTTGGCGGCGCTGCCGCCTCTTCTGGGCCTGTGAAACGTGGAAGATAGATCTTGATCGTCGTGCCTTCGCCGAGTTCCGAATAGATTTTGACGTGTCCGCCCGATTGCTTGACGAAGCCGAACACTTGGCTGAGCCCGAGCCCCGTTCCCTTGGTTGCAGGCTTGGTGGTGAAGAACGGCTCGAAAGCCTTGGCCATGATGTCGGGTGACATGCCAGCGCCGGTGTCGGTCACCGCGATCATGACATACTGGCCAGCCTTCACCTCCGGATGCGCCACCGCATAGGCTTCATCGAGATAGCAATTGGCCGTCTCGATGGTGAGCTTGCCCTTTTCGTCCATCGCGTCGCGCGCGTTGACCGCCAGGTTGATGATCGCGTTCTCGACCTGGCTCGGGTCGGCATGCGTTTTCCAGAGTCCGCCCGCCAGCACCGTTTCGATCTCGACCGCATGGCCGAGCGCGCGGCGCAAAAGGTCCGACATGCCGGCGACGAGGCGATTGGCGTCGACGATCTGTGGCGCCAGTGGCTGCTGCCTGGAAAAGGCAAGCAGCCTGGCCGTGAGATTGGCGGCGCGCGCCGCCGCGTCGGCGGCCGCCTCGACGAAGCTCTGCACGTCATGTTCGCCGCGAGCTAGCTTGCGCTGCGCGATGTTCATGGCGCTGGTGATAACGGCCAGCATATTGTTGAAATCATGCGCGATGCCGCCCGTGAGCTGGCCAACCGCTTCCATCTTCTGCACCTGGCGAAGTTGCGACTCCGCCTTTTCACGCGTCTCGATCTCGTTGAGCAGCGCAGCGTTCTTCGCGCTCAAGGCGTCTTGCGCCGTAGCCACCTCGTGGAAGCGGCGGCTGGATTGGCGGATCGTGTAGATGCCGAGCAGGAAGATGCCCAGCAGCGCGGCGAACGAGCCGGCGCGCAACCAGCCTTCGATTTGCTCCATGCGCTCCGCGCGGGAAGCGAGGCTCGCGCCGTCGATGCGCCGGATCGCGTCGATATTGGCGCGGATCTGGTCCATATCCAGCTTGCCCCGGCCGCCGCGCACGATGTCCAGGGCCTTGGCCGTGTTGCCCATGTCGTAGAGCCTGATCGTCTCCGCGAGTTCGGCCTGCTTGCGGGTAATCGCATCCTTGATGCCGACGGCCTGCTGCGCCCTGTCGCTGCCGGCCGGAAACATCTCGTCGATGCGCCTGAGCAGCGCCGGCAGCGCATCGACCGCATGCTGATATGGCAGCAGGTAATTCTTCTCGCCTGTCAGCAGATAGCCGCGCTGGCCGGTCTCGGCGTCCTGGGCGAGCGATAGCAGGCCCGACAGCAACTGCTGGGCTTCGAACGCTTCGCGGCTGGCGTCGCGATCCGCGATCTGCGCTTCGGCGAGGATGGCGCGTGCGCCAATGATCAGTGCGACAGTGGCAAAGCCGGCAAGGAGCGGAAGCGCTTGCCATCGCAGGGCGCGTCGCAGTCGGACGATCATTGCTTTGTCAGCCCTGAGGAAATCATGAAATTCGCCAAGTCGTAGGCGGCGGCAAAGCGCAAGGCAATAGCCAAGTCCATCAGGCAATGAATGCAGCAAGTTAGCCAGGTCTGGCTATGTCAAACTTTAACGACAGCGCGCTCGGCCGATGCCAAAAGGAAGATTCCGCCGCGGCTGCGTTTGGCGGTCGACCGGCACTCCTCCACGGGTCTCGTTAGCTCTGGCGTCCGCTGCATTCGAGGCAGACAATGCTGTGTCCAGGACAACTCAGCCGATGCGTGCCTCCTGGGCAGCAATGGCCATTTGAGCTCAGCCAGCGCGCGCAAACGAAAACTTTCTTGGCCCCATGACAACGGGAGCATTCCTGCGGACGCATCAATTCCTCCCGTGGCGGGACGCGATGTTCCGCTTCAACGACCGTATTCATCCGTTTAGTCCCCAACGCCTGGATATCGGTCACATATGTTAATTCACTATTCTTTACATTAGGGTTTATGAACGTGAAAGGCATGAAAGCGAGACAAGGCTTTCATGCGCTTGCGCGCTTTCCCTTTGCGCTGGCCTTGTTAAATGTGGTGCCGCCCGATGCGTCGACGGATTCTGGCGGGGGCAGGGCAGGCAACGGGAACCTTCTTGCAATGACTTGGACTGGCGCCGGCGCGCTTTTCATCCTCGTGCTCACCTATGCTGGCGTCGCCGTCGGCCGTATCCCGGGCCTGCGCCTCGACCGCGCCGGCATTGCGCTGCTGGGCGGCGCCGCCATGATCGCCATCGGCGCGATCGGCATCGATGATGCCTACAAAGCCATCAATTTCGACACCATCACGTTGCTGCTCGGCATGATGATCGTCGTGGCGCATCTGAAGGTCTCCGGCGCGTTTCGGGCGCTCGGCGGCTTTGCCATCGAGCATGCCCATGCACCGTTCATGCTTTTGGTGATGGTGACGCTGTTGACCGGCTTGCTCTCGGCCTTCCTGGTCAATGACGCGATCTGCCTGGTGATGGCGCCGATCGTCGTCCACGTCACACGGGTCATCAACCGCAACCCGGTGCCTTACCTCATCGCCACCTGCACGGCCTCGAACTGCGGCAGCGTCGCCACCATTACCGGCAATCCGCAGAACATGGTGATCGGCGCGCTGTCCGGCATTTCCTATCCGGCTTTCACGCTGGCGCTCGCGCCGGTGGCGCTGTTCGGCCTGCTCTCCGTCATCGTCATCGTGCGCATCGTCTACCGCGCCGAATTCTCCCGCCCTGCCGAACTCAGCCCAGAAGTCTATCGCGGCCGCATGCTGCCCGGGCAGGTGTTGAAGGCCACCATCGTCTGCGTGTTGCTGGCGCTCGCCTTCTTTGCCGGCGTTCCCGTCGCCAAGGCAGCACTGATTGCCGGCGCCTTCCTGCTGGTCACCCGGGCAATCAAGCCGCGGCGCATCTACCGCGAGATCGACGGGCCGCTGCTCTTCATGTTCGCCGGCCTGTTCGTGGTGGTGGCCGGAGCCGAGCGCACGCTGCTCACGCCCGATATGATCGCTTGGGCGAAGAACATCGGCCTCGACGATGTCTGGCGGCTCTCTGGCTTCACCGCGGTGCTTTCAAACATCATGAGCAATGTGCCGGCGGTACTGGCGCTCCGGCCCTTCATCCCTGGGTTGGAAAACCCGGAGCGCGCCTGGCTTGTCGTGGCAATGAGCTCGACGCTTGCCGGTAATTTCACGCTGCTCGGCTCGGTCGCCAATCTGATTGTCGCCGAGCAGGCAAAGGCGGCCGGCAAGGAGCTTTCCTTCTCCGCCTTCTTCAAGGTCGGCCTGCCGCTGACGCTGGTGACGCTTCTGCTCGGTACGGCCTGGCTGGCCTGGTCCTGAGAATGCGGTCCCTTCGGACCGCTCTATTCGGATCGCAGGGAGCGCTACGGTCCGGCTTAGCCTTTGCCCGTCATCCTTGCCCGTATCAGCGTCGCGGCGGCGTGGCCGGCGGCGGCGACGTAGTCGGGGTCGTGATGGATCAGCATGCTGGAAAAGGCGCCGTCCATCAGAAGCACGATCTCGCGCGCCAGCATTTTCGCCTCGGCGACATCGTGGCTTGAAAGCGCGCTTGCCAGCCATTTTTCGAAATTGGTCTTGTGGCGCGCCCCAGCCTTCACCGCCGGATGCCCCGGCGTCGCGGCCAACTCTGCCGCCGTGCGCAGGAAGCCGCAGCCCTTCCATTTGGGGTGGCGCGCCACCCGCGCCAGGTTGGTGAAGATTGCTTCCACCTTTTTATCCGCGCCGCCCTCCGCCGCCTCGAACCAGCCGGCCATCTGCTCGAGATTGGGCTGGTCGCGGCCGTCGAGATAGGCCGCGATCAGGTCGTCCTTGCTCTTGAAGTGATAGTAGAGCGTGCGCTTGGTGAGCCCCGCTTTTTCGGCCACCGCATCGACACTGACGCGGCCGATGCCTTCGGCATAGAACAGCTTGGTCGCCGCATCGACGAGGCGCTTTCGGGTGGGATTGGCCTTTTCGCTCATGTTCGTAGTATACCGACTAGTGAATATACAAGCAATCGAAAGCCTGCTCCTATCCCGCCGAACTGCCGGAAAGGAAAAGTCATGACCGACCTTGTACTGAGCGAGACGCGCGACGACGTCGTCATCCTCACCCTCAACCGCCCCGACAAGCTGAACGCGCTGAATTACGCGCTGATCGACCGGCTGCTTTCGCTTCTTGACCTGATCGAGACGGACGATGGCGTGCGCGCCGTCATCCTTACCGGGGCAGGGGAGCGCGCCTTCTCCGCCGGCGCCGATATCCGTGAATTCGCGGTGAGCGTTGAGGCAGGTACGGATGTCGCGCTGCGCGATTTCGTGGCGCGCGGCCAGCGCCTGACGGCGCGGCTGGAGGCATTTCGCAAACCGGTCATCGCCGCCGTCAACGGTCTCGCCTTCGGTGGCGGCTGCGAAATCACCGAGGCGGTGCCGCTGGCGATCGCCAGCGATCGCGCGCTGTTTGCAAAGCCCGAGATAAAACTCGCCATGCCGCCGACATTCGGCGGCACGCAGCGCCTGCCGAGACTGGCCGGTCGCAAGCGCGCGCTGGAACTCCTCCTCACCGGGGATGCGTTTTCACCCGCCCGGGCGCTGGAGCTCGGCCTCGTCAACCAGGTCGTGCCGCACGTTCAGCTGATGCCGGCCGCGCTCGACCTCGCGCTGCGTATCGTCAGCCATTCGCAGGCGGCGGTGGCGAGTATCCTCACCGCTGTCGCGCGCGGCCTCAACCAGAGCATCGCCGAAGGCCTGCTCGTCGAAGCCGAACAATTCGCCCGCATGGCTCCCACGGCCGATCTGCGCGAAGGCCTGAGTGCCTGGATGGAGCGACGCAAGCCGATCTATGACGGCACATGGATGCATATCACCCGGCCGGCCGGGACAAGACGAGCGGCGCGGTAGCGCGATCGAACGGCGAGCGGGGGCATGCCAGGTGATTGGTCCGGCACTATGCCACCGCTTTGAGCTGCGCCGGCGCCTGTACGCGCGCGGCTGCCGCCAGCATGTCGGTCTGGGTAATCAGGCCGAGTATATGCCGCTCGCTATCGACGATCACCACGGCATGGCTGCGCCCGTCGGTCAGCACGGGCAGCAGGCTCATCGCCGGCGTGTCGGGTAAGGCGGTGCCGGCCTTCGACATCACCCCTTTCACCGTATCGGTGGCTCTCGTCAGCTCGCGCAGGCCTACCGCGCCGGTGAGTTTGCCGTCCGTGTCGACCACCGGCAGAGTGCGGATGTTGTGATCGATCAGCTGTTTGCGTGCTTCGTCGGCCAAGGCGGTTTCCGGCACCGAGATCACATCGCAGGACATGATATCTTTGCACAGGAGCGTGCGCTGCGAGCGCACCATCGCCTGCAACTCGACCTGACGCAGCAGGCGCTCCAGGTCGTCGCGGTCGATGTCGAAAGTCTCGTCCAGCGCGGACAGCGCCGCATCGACATCCTCGGGCCGGAAACCGACACGCTCGGCCGGCGGCCGGTCGGCGGTGCCGTGGCCGCCCGCGGGTTGATGCACGTGCGGATAGCTGCGTCGTGACAGCTTGTGGAACAGAAAACCGAGCGTCACCAATATGATTGAGTTCAGCGCCACCGGCACAAAAGGAAACAGGAAGCCGGCGGCGGCAACGGCCGGCCCCCCGAGTACGCCGGTAAGCGCTGCTGCGCCGCCCGGCGGATGCAATGAGCGCGAGAATGACATGGCGGCGATTGCCAGCGCCACCGCAAGGCCAGAGGCGATCACCGTGTCGTGCACAAAATGCGCCACCGTCACGCCGACCAGCGCCGAGATCGTGTTGCCGCCGATGATCGACCAGGGCTGCGCCAACGGGCTCGAGGGAACGGCAAAGAGCAACACCGCCGAAGCACCCATCGGCGCCACCAGCATTGCTACATCCGCGCCCTTGCCCATCGCAAACCCGCTGATCACGCCGGTCAGCGCGATGCCGATCACGGCACCGATGCAGGCGATCAGCCGTTCGCGCAGCGTGGCGCCGGCCAGGATCGGAACAAAGAGGCGGAACGCCATGGCGGGTCCTGGATCGATTGGGGTGGAATTGCGTTGCTCGCAATGCCGCTGAAACCACGGATTTGGAAGCCAAACCAATCCGTATATTCACAGCCTGGGAGAATATTATTGCGCCGCCAGCTGCGTAGGACATGCCGCCAGCGGCCTCGGCTTTCTCAATCGCGCCAAGGCGTTACGGCCGTTTGCGGAATCGGCCCTGCAATCGCCGGCCACGCTACCTCTGCTTTGGCCTGGCGTTGAATCCCAGCGCGCCGAGCACCTTCACCGCACCACTCTTGCCCCTTCGAAATCGCCAGAGGCTAGCCGCGCACCCGTGGCGAACTCATAGGCGGTGCCGAGGATCGCCTTTGGTGGATAAAGACGGTCTTCCCAGGCCAATTCATAGGTCGTGGTCGGCGCGAAGCCGTGCTCGGCGAAAAACCGGTCAGCCCCAGCCGGTCGTAGTCCTCTATCGCGCGCAAGATATGCGCGCGCGTCACGCGATCCCAGGCAATCATTGCATTGTCCTCCTTCAGACAGACTTCACCTCACCGCCGTCCATGCGCAGCGTCGAGCCGGTCATCCAGCGTGCCGCCGGCGAGACGAGGAAGGCCATCAGCTCGGCGATCTCCTCCGGGTCTCCATATCGGGCGATGCCGGCTTCTTTCGGAAAATTCGCCGCGCATCCTCGACGCTCATCTTGTGCAGCGGTGCCCAGTGCTCGAGATAGGGAGCATCGCCGGCCGGTCATCACGGTCCCAGCAACACGCTGTTGACCTGCACGCCATCGGCAATGTGAAGGCTTGTGAAGGTCCCGCCTGCACGTTGCTTTTCGCCGACCATACGCGCGGTCACAGACGCCGCTGGTGCAGCATGGCCGCCTGTGGCAACCGGGCAAAGCAGGCCGCGCACCGGCACAGGCACAAGGATCATGACCACAACTAAATCGAGCGAGGCGCGGCGCGCCTCGCTCGATTGGTAGGTCGGATCAAGGGGCTACCTCGATACGGCCCTTCATGTTGGGATGGAAGCGGCAGAAATAGTCGACCGCTCCCGCCGCCTTCAGCGTGACCTTGCCCTTCGACTTTGCCGGGATCATCACATCCCAGCCGCCTTTGACCGTGGCGGTGTGGGCGAGAATATCGTTGTTCGTCCACTCGATCGTATCGCCGACCTTGGCCTGAATGCTTGCCGGCGAGAAGACCAGCTTGTCGATCGTCACCTTGATCGTGGTCGAAAGCGCCGGCGAAGCGATGAGCGTCAGCGCCATGGCAAGAAGCAGCGGCCTCATTTCAGCATGCCGGCGACATGTTCGGCATGCTGCTCGTGTCCCTGGAAGATCTTGAGACCAGTCTCCAGCAGGCTCTTCAGTTCGGCATTGCTGGCCGATGGGATTAGTAGGGTTTCGAGCGCGCCGTTGACCTGCTTGTGATAGGCGACTTCGTTATCGATATAGGCCTTGTCGAAGGCAGCCCCTTTCAACTTCGCCAGTTTGGCGCGTTCTTCCTCCGCCGCCTTGGCCAGCGCCTTGCTGGTGTCATTGTCCTCGGGCGTGACCTTCAGCTTCTTCACCAGGTCGAGCGCCTGCTTGTTCACCGCCTCATGGTCGCGCGCCATGTCCTTGGCGAAGTCGACGACCGCCTTGTTCTTGGACTTCTCGATGGCCAGCTTGGCCGCTTCGATGTCGATCGCGTCGGCCGTATAGGCGATGTGGGCGATCTGCGGGTCGGTGGGCTTTTCGGCGGCTAGCGCCAGCGGCGCGGTGCTGACGAAGAAAAGGGCTGCGAGGGCGGCGGTCGGTCGCATGAACATGATATCTCCTTCGCCCGGCGCGCATGGCCCTGGGCTCATCTGGTGTTGACTGCCATTGGATGCGGGCGAGAACGAAATGTTCCCGGGAAAAGACCGAAATTAGTGCTCGAATCCGAGCCCTGTCATCACCGCCTGCGTCAGCCGATCGCAGCGCCGGCCGGCGAAGGGGAAGGCGTCGAGCAGCAACGGGCCGATCTCGTCATCGAGCGCCTTGCGCACCAGGGCACGCGCCCGGTGCAGCCTCGTCTTCACCGTTTCCTGCCGGATACCCAAAAGCTCGGCGGTTTCCTCGATGCTCAGGCCCTCGATGACACGGGCTACGAAGACGGTGCGATAGACATCGGGAAGGCTGTCGGTCGCCCGTTCGACAAGTCCCAGAATCTGCCGCTGCGCCATCGTCCGCTCCGGATCGTCACCTGGATTCAAGTCGTTTTGGTTCAAGGGAAACCGGATGATCTGCGCCTCCGGGTTTTCGGGCATCGCTACGACGCGCTTGCGCTTGCGCAGCCGGCCGAGCGCTTCGTTGATGACGATGCGTGACAGCCAGGTGGAAAGCGAAGCCTCGCCGCGAAAGGCACCGAGATTGGCGAAGGCGCGCATATAGGCCTCCTGCACGACGTCTTCGGCCTCGGCGTCGTTGCGCACGACGCCGCGCGCGATGCGGTAGAGCCGCTGGTTGTGCGTCTTGATGATAGTGCGGAACGCACCCGGATCGCGCGAAAGCGCCCGTCTGACCAATGCCATGTCGCCGGCCCTGGCCGCACCGATTTCGGCGGCTTCAATAGCAGGCTGTCTCATCTCGCCCCGATCTCCCGGCAACGTTACATCCGCGATTGGATGCGCCTGCCGACAAAAGGTTCCCGAGTGTAGCATCGGCAATGCTACTTCTTCGACCGAGGCTTGTCTGCCGGTCGGAATCTTGCGCCGATTAGCCTGTCACCCGGCCGCGGCTGCCGCTGCCAGCCCGCGCAGAATATCGGCCTTGAGGTCCTCGACATCTTCCAGCCCGACCTGCAGCCGGATCAGCGAGCCGGCATACGAACCCCTGGCAAGTATGCGGTCGCCGAGGAAGACCGGAACGGCGAGGCTCTCATAGCCGCCCCAGGAATAGCCGAGACCGAAGATCTTGAGCGCATCGAGGAAGGCATGCTGCGCCTTCTGCCCGCCGCCGTTGAGCACGATCGAGAAAATGCCGCTGGAGCCGCAGAAATCGCGCTTCCAGAGCGCATGGTCGGGATGGCTTTCCAGAGCCGGGTGCAGCACCTGCGCGACGCCGGGCTGCTCTTCCAGCCAGCCCGCGATCTCGAGCGCGCTCTTGCGGTGATGGTCGAGCCGCACTCCCATCGTGCGCAAGCCGCGCAGCACCTGGTAAATGTCGTCGGGTCCCGAACAGCAGCCGAGCGTGCAGAAGCCATCATAAAGCTGCTTCCAATGGGTCTCGTTGGCCGACACCGTGCCGAGCAGCACGTCGGAATGGCCGGCCGGATATTTCGTCGCCGCATGGATCGAGATGTCGACGCCATGGTCGAGCGGCTTGAAATAGAGCGGCGTCGCCCAGGTGTTGTCCATCATCACGATAGCGCCGGCAGCATGCGCAGCCTTGGCGATAGCCGGGATGTCCTGCACCTCGTAGGTGTTCGATCCCGGCGATTCGGTGAACACCACCTTTGTGTTCGGCTTGATCAGCGATGCGATGCCGGCGCCGATGCGCGGCTCGTAGTATTCGACCTCGACGCCGAGCCGCTTCAGCATCGTATCAGCGAAGTGGCGCGTCGGGTGGTAGACGCTGTCGACGATCAACAGGTGGTCGCCGGCGGCAAGAAAGGTGAGTAGCGGTATCGTCACCGCCGCCAGCCCGGAAGGCACCGCGATCGTGCCGGCCGAGCCTTCCAGCGCATCGACGGCGAGCGTCAGCGCGTCCATCGTCGGCGTGCCGCGCGTGCCGTAAGTGTATTTCTGGCTGCGCCTGGCCATCGAAGCGGCGTCGGGATAGAGCACCGTCGAGGCATGCACGACCGGCGGGTTCACGAAGCCGAAATAGTCGCGCGGGTTGTTGCCGGAATGGGCAAGCAGCGTGTTGATGCCCATTTCGATGCCGTCTCTAGCCATGGTTCGTCGCCTGTCGAATGATGTCAGCGGACCAGCCATAAAGCGGCGGCAATGCTGGCGCAACCGCGCCGAGCCCGCCAAAAGCCGATCTTCCGCTGGGCCAATGCAAAGGCGCGCAAGCCCAGTAAAGGCACCGCTATTGCCGCTGCGGATTCTGGCGCCGGACCACCGATTCGCGGCGGCGCAACTTGGCTGATTTGTTCGCATCGCCTGCCGGTTTCATGTGCTCTTGTCCGCAATTCAGGCATTTGCGGCAATTGCTTTTCAAACCTCTCTGGAATCGGTCATTTCCCTTGACCTCACAGGAATAATCGCCTTCGATGCGTTTCGTGAATGGGAGGCAGCGCATCGGCAACCGATGCGGGTCCGGGAGTGGGCCTTGAAGTGGGAGCTGCGTTCACAAACGAAAAAAGATCAAGCGTCGCCTGGCGATAGGGGCGCCTGTAACAGAAAAGGGTCTGTGGGTCATGAAACACATTGCAATCGGCATTCTTGGCGCCGCCGCGCTCGGGTTCATGGCGTCCGCCGCTTCGGCCGGCACGCTCGATACCGTGAAGCAGAAGGGCTTTATCCAGTGCGGCGTCTCGACCGGCCTCGCCGGCTTCTCGGCGCCGGACGACAAGGGTGACTGGAAAGGCATCGACGCGGACTTCTGCCGCGCCGTTGCGGCCGCTGTCTTCGGTGACGGCTCCAAGGTCAAGTTCACGCCGCTCAGCGCCAAGGAGCGTTTCACCGCCCTGCAGTCAGGCGAGATCGACATCCTGTCGCGCAACACCACCTGGACCAGCAACCGCGACAGCGCGCTCGGCCTCGATTTTGTCGGCATCACCTACTATGACGGTCAGGGCTTCATGATCAACGCCAAGAAGCTGCCCGGCGTGAACTCCGCGCTGCAGCTTTCGGGCGCCGCCGTCTGCGTGCAGAGCGGCACCACCACCGAGCTCAACCTCGCCGACTACTTCAAGAAGAACAAGATGGAGTACAACCCCGTCGTGTTCGAGAAGCTCGAAGAAGTCAACGCCGCCTATGACGCCGGCCGCTGCGATGCTTACACCACCGATCAGTCCGGCCTCTATGGCATCCGTCTGACGCTCTCCTCGCCGGCCGACCATGTCGTGCTGCCCGAGATCATTTCCAAGGAGCCGCTCGGCCCGGCCGTGCGCCAGGGCGACGACCAGTGGGCGCATATCGCGCGCTGGACGTATTTCGCGCTGCTCAACGCCGAGGAAGCCGGCATCACGCAGGCCAATGTCGACGAGATGAAGACGTCGACCGATCCGAACATCCAGCGCCTTCTCGGCACTGAACCCGACGGCAAATACGGTGCCGATCTCGGCCTCTCCAACGACTTCGTTGTCAACATCGTCAAGGCGGTCGGCAATTACGGCGAAATGTTCGAGCGCAATGTCGGCTCGGGCAGCCCGCTCAAGATCGCGCGCGGCATCAACGCGCTGTGGACCAAGGGCGGCCTGCAATACGGTCCGCCGATCCGCTGATTGAAACGTGATCCGGGAGGCAGATCGTCTGCCTCCCGGTTTCTCTTTCCAGGGGACGGTCCATGGCTTCGCAGGAAATTCTTCGCGGGGAGCCGAGTCGCGGCTCCTTCATCAATGACCCGAGAATACGCAGCCTGTTCTTTCAGACGCTGGTCGTGATCCTCCTCTTTGGCTCGATCTGGTGGATCGTCAACAACGTCATCGAGAACCTTCAGCGCCTGCACATCGCTTCAGGCTTCCAATTCCTCAGAAGCAGGGCCGGCTTCGACATTTCCGACACGCCGATCGCTTATACGTCTGACTCGACCTATTTCCGCGCGCTGGTCGTCGGTTTGCTCAACACGATCATCGTTGCCGTCGCCGGCATCGTGCTTGCGACCATCGTGGGCTTCGCCATCGGCATCGGCCGCCTGTCGCAGAACTGGCTGATCCGCAAGATCTGCACCGTCTATGTCGAGATATTCCGCAACATCCCGCCGCTGCTGGTCATCTTCTTCTGGTATTCCGGCGTGCTGGCCGTGCTGCCGCCGCCACGCGAGAGCATCCACCTGCCTTTCGGCTCCTTCCTCAACCAGCGCGGCTTCTATTTTCCGCGCGCCGTTTGGGGGGATGGCTCCTGGCTGATCGGCGTCGCACTGCTGCTCGCCATTGCAATGGCCTGGTTCGTCGCCCACAGGGCGCGACAGCGGCAGAAGGCGACCGGTCAGCAATTTCCGGTCTTCTGGACATCGGTCACGCTTATCGTCGGCCTGCCGGTGCTGGCCTACCTGCTTAGCGGCATGCCGCTCACCTTCGATTTTCCGAAGCAGTCGACCTTCAACCTGACCGGTGGCTTCTGGGTCAAGCCGGAATTCTTGTCGCTGTTGCTGGCGCTCTCCTTCTACACGGCGGCCTTCATCGCCGAGATCGTGCGCGCCGGCATCAGGGGCGTCAGCAAAGGCCAGAGCGAAGCAGCGGCGGCACTCGGCCTCCGCTCCGGTCCGATCCTGCGGCTTGTGGTCATCCCGCAGGCGATGCGCATCGTCATCCCGCCGCTCACCAGCCAGTATCTCAACCTGACCAAGAACTCCTCGCTGGCGATCGCCATCGGCTATCCGGACCTTACCGCCACCGCTGGCACGGTCCTCAACCAGACCGGCCAGGCGGTGGAGGGCGTGTTCATCATGATGATCGCCTATCTGGTGCTGAGCCTTGTGACGTCCTTTGTCATGAACATCGTCAACGCCAGAATGGCGCTGGTGGAGAGGTAGGGCCATGCAGGAACACGACATGTCCTGGGTGCGCACCGAGATGGCGCTTGCGCAGCCGGCCCCGCCTACCGAACGCGGCGCCTATGCCTGGGTGCGCAAGAACCTGGTCGGTTCGGTCGGCGACACCGTCCTCACAATTCTCGGCATCGCCATCGTGCTGTGGATCCTACCGCAGGTCATCAGCTGGGCTTTCCTCAATGCCCAGTGGACCGGGCCGGACCGCACCGTCTGCACCACCGTCACACAAGGCGGCATCCAACCCGACGGTTGGACCGGCGCCTGCTGGGCCTTCGTCAACGCCAAGTTCGGCCAGTTCATGTTCGGCACCTATCCGATCGAGGAGCGCTGGCGGCCGATCCTGGTCGCCATCCTGTTCGTGGTGCTGTTGGTGCCGATGCTGATCCCGCGCGTGCCGGGCAAAAGACTGAACGCGATCCTGCTTTTCGCAGGATTGCCGGTCGTCGCCTTCTTCCTGCTGCTCGGCGGTGTGTTCGGCCTGCCGGCTGTCGAGACTGCGCGCTGGGGTGGGTTGCTGGTCACGCTCAGCCTTTCTTTTGTCGGCATTGCGGTGTCGTTGCCGCTCGGTGTGATCCTGGCGCTCGGCCGGCGCTCGAAGATGCCGATCATCAAGGTGCTTAGTGTCATATTTATCGAGACGGTGCGTGGCATCCCGTTGATCGTGGTGCTGTTCTTCGCCAGCGTCATGCTGCCGCTGTTCCTGCCCGTGGGCGTCACCTTCGACAAATATCTGCGTGCGTTGATCGGCGTGTCGCTGTTTGCCGCCGCCTATATGGCCGAAGTGATTCGTGGTGGCCTGCAGGCGATCCCGAAGGGCCAGTATGAGGGCGCCGACTCGCTCGGCCTCGGCTACTGGCAGAAAATGGGCCTGATCGTGCTGCCGCAGGCGCTGAAGCTGGTCATCCCCGGCATCGTCAACACCTTCATCGGCATGTTCAAGGACACCAGCCTGGTGCTGATCATCTCGATGTTCGACCTGCTCGGCGTGGTGAAGCAGAATTTCGCCGATGCCAACTGGGCGACGCCACAGACCGCGAAGTCCGGCCTGATCTTTGCCGCCTTCGTATTCTGGCTGTTCTGCTTCGGCATGTCGCGCTATTCAATGTACACCGAACGCCGGCTCGACACCGGCTATAAACGATAAAAAGGGAACAGGTTATGGCCACCGAGAACGCCGTCAGCGCGGAAGAAATCAAGGTCAACGCCGCCAAGATGCACATCTCAACTACCGATGTCGCCATCGACATCGTCGGCATGCACAAATGGTATGGCGAGTTCCATGTGCTGAAGGATATCAACCTCAAGGTGATGCGCGGCGAGCGCATCGTCATCTGCGGTCCGTCCGGTTCCGGCAAGTCGACCATGATCCGCTGCATAAATCGGCTGGAGGAGCACCAGAAGGGCAAGATCATTGTCGACGGCAAGGAACTCACCAACGATCTGAAGAAGATCGACGAAGTGCGCCGCGAGGTCGGCATGGTGTTCCAGCATTTCAACCTGTTCCCGCATCTCACCATCCTCGAGAACTGCACGCTGGCGCCGATCTGGGTGCGCAAGATGCCAAAGAAGCAGGCCGAGGAGATCGCCATGCATTTCCTCAAGCGCGTCAAGATCCCGGAGCAGGCCAACAAATATCCGGGCCAGCTCTCGGGCGGTCAGCAGCAGCGCGTGGCGATCGCGCGCTCGCTGTGCATGAACCCGCGCATCATGCTCTTCGACGAGCCGACCTCGGCGCTCGATCCGGAGATGATCAAGGAAGTGCTGGAGACGATGGTGGGGCTGGCGGAAGAGGGCATGACCATGCTGTGCGTGACCCACGAGATGGGCTTTGCCCGCAAGGTTGCCAATCGCGTGATCTTCATGGATCAGGGCCAGATCGTCGAGCAGAACACGCCGGCCGAGTTCTTCGACCATCCGCGCCATGAGCGCACGAAGCTCTTCCTGTCGCAGATCCTGCACTGAGGCGGAGCCCGGTAACAGGTTGCTCGGAGGTTGCTCGAACCACCCCTCGGCTTCGTCATTCTAGGGCGAAGCAAGGAGCGAAGCGACGCGGCGCAGACCCTAGAATCTATGCTGTGACATCGAGGTGTTGCTGCGGTTCAGAATTCTGCACCGTCGCGCCCTACGGCAGAGGTCACGGCATGGATCCTCGGGTCAAGCCCGAGGATGACGAACTCACGAACGGGTTCGGCCAATCTCGAGAGCTGCGACAAATGTGGCCGACTTACCGCGCCTGATGCGAAAATTCCTGCGATATCTGGCAATGCTCGTCGCAGCGGTGGTGCTTGCCGCCGCGCTCTGCACGCTGGTGCCGCGCCCGCTCTGGCCAGCCGCCGCCCGAGGCGAGGGGACGCGGCACATATTGGTGCTGAGGAACCCGATCCACACCGACATCGCCGTGCCCCTCGATGATGGCGTGCGCCGGCGCTTTGCCTTTCTCGCCGACGCCGGTCTGCCGATCGAGGCGCCAGGGGCGCGCTACATCGTCTTCGGCTGGGGCGGCCGCGCCTTCTATCTGGAAACCCCGACATGGTCGCAGCTGAAGGCCGCGCCGGTGTTGAAAGCGCTCACTATCGACGCTTCGGTGATGCATGTCGATGTCGCCGGCGCGATCAAGGAGCAGCATCCCGCCGTCGCCGGCTTCGACATCGACGAAGCGCATTTTGCGGCGCTGCTCGACCATATCGCGGCGAGTTTTCGGCAGGGGCCGGGTGGCCCGATGGCGATCGAGAATGCTGGGTATTCAACCTTCGACCGCTTCTACGAAGCCAACGGCCATTTCAACGCCCTGGTCGGCTGCAACACCTGGACGGCGGCTGCGCTGCGCACCGCCGGCCTGCGCACGGGATGGTGGAACCCGCTGCCGGTGACGCTGTGGTGGTCGTTGCGGTTGTATGATTAATGCATGTCGCGCAAAAGTGTGCAGCGGTTTTGCGATAACGACATGCATGAAAACAAAGGCTAAAGCGCGTCGCCTGAATCCGCTTCAGCGCGACGCGCTTTAGTAGCAATTGGCGAGCGCCTCGTTCCTTCGCGCCAGCCTATCCGGTCGTCTGCCGCTCTACCGCCTGACCACCTTCCGCTCCTCCCAGCCATAGAGCCAGTCCAAGTCCGCGGCGAGCTTCTCCGCCGGCCGCGTCGCCAGCACCAGGTTGCGGACGATCGCCACCGGTCCCCTGGCATGCCAGGCCAAGCGATTGAGCGCGCCGCGTTTCAGCACTTTTTCGACGCGCGGCCGTCTGAGATTCTCCCAAACCGTCAGGCTCTGCCTTGGATCGCCCGGAAAATCGGCGACCAGATTGGCGAGCATCGAGGCGTCCTCGATTCCCATCGCCGCGCCTTGGGCCGCGAACGGCGTCATGGCATGCGCAGCGTCACCGATCAGCGCGATGCCGTCCGGCGTTGCCCAGCGGCGCTGCTCGACCGTGTGGATGGGGAACGCCGTCCAGGGGCCGGCGAGTGCTACCAGCCTCGACAGTGCCGCCGCCGTGCCTCGGATGGCGCCTGAGAGGATCGCAGGGTCCGCATGGCCGGACCAGCTTTCGGCGATGCGCTCGCCCTTGGTGAAGGCCGCAAGGTTGAAGGCGCGGCCCTTGCTCACCGGATAGGCGACCATGTGGAAGCCGGGATGCAGGAAGGTGGTGACGCAGTTTGCGGCGCCGATTTGCGCAAAGGCCTGGCCGGCGGCACTTTCCGCAGGGACCGTCGCGCGCCAGGCGAGCTCGCCCGAAAAGCGACTCGCCGCAAAGCCGGCCGTCTTGGCAAGCCCCGCGCGAAGCGAAGACCAAACACCGTCCGCTCCGATCAGCAGGCCGCCCGTGACACTCGTCGCTTTGCCGTCGATCTCGACCGTCGCGGTCACGCTTTGCGGGTCGAGGGCGATGCCGGTCACGCGCGCCCCGGTGACAAGCTCTATATCTGGCCGGTCCGCCGCCGTGGCCATCAGCGCTGCCTGCAGGTCGGCGCGGTGCGCCACCAGGTAGGGCGCGCCCCAGCGTTTTTCTCCGGCTTCCCCGAGCGGCACACGCGCCAGCTCGCGCAGGCTTCCCGCGTCCTTCAGCACCACCGCTTGCGGCCGGATCGCGTTGGGCAGCAGGCGGTCGAGCACGCCGAGCCGGCGCAGGATGCGGGTCGCGTTGGGGGAAAGCTGGAGGCCGGCGCCGGCCGCTTCGAGTTGCTTTGCCTGCTCGAACAATTTTACCGGGAAGCCGCGCTCGGCAAAGGCAAGCGCCGCCGTCAGCCCGGCGATGCCAGCCCCGGCGATGACGATTTGCCGGGACCGTGTTTCAGCCATGATCTAGCAGTCGTTCGTGATCTGCAGGGTCAGGCGGCCTGGTCGACATAGAGGCAGCCGGCCGGCTGCGTTTCCGTCGCCTTCAGCGACGCTGAATAGCGGTAGAGCGTCGAACAGTAGGGGCAGACCTTCTCATTGTCGTCGCCCATGTCGAGGAACACATGCGGATGGTCGAAAGGCGGATTGGCGCCGGTGCACATGAATTCCTTGACGCCGATCTCGATGACCGGGTGGCCCGCGTCGTTCTGGAAATGGGGAATGCTGCCGCCTGCCATCGTCGTCTCCAATTGGGTTCGGCCAGTGGGTGTGACCAGTCTGCATCTGGAGCATAACAGGTCCGTTTGCAAGATCGATGAAATCAAACTGTCGCAAAAGGCTGGCAGAGGATAAGTTGAGCCGGTTAAGCGCATGGGGCCGGTGTCGGAGCGATTCCGTGACGATCATGCGTCACAAAGACATGTTAGAGCGTCGTTGAACGGCAATATGCGGCGCCTCCTAGGGACGGCTGCGGGCAAGAGCGGGAAACCATGAACGAACTGAAGCCTGTGCAGAGCGAGTTCATCACCGTCGAGGCGGCAAGCCCGGACGGCGGCAATCCCGACCGTTTCGTCAACCGCGAATTTTCCTGGCTGCAATTCAACCGCCGCGTGCTGGAGGAATCGCTGAACGAGCATCATCCGCTGCTCGAACGCGTCCGCTTCCTGTCGATCTCGGCCGCCAATCTCGACGAATTCTTCATGGTCCGCGTCGCCGGCCTTGCCGGCCAGGTGCGCGAGGGCATCGCGCTGAAAAGCCCGGACGGCCGCACGCCCGAGCAGCAGCTCGAGCAATTGCTGCGCGAGGTCGAGCGTCTGCAGGAGGACCAGCAGAAGAGCCTCTCGGCGCTGATGGTCCTGCTCAACAAGGAAGGCATCGAAAGCATCACCCGCGATGCGCTGACCAAGGACGAGAAGGCCTGGCTGGAGGAGCATTTCCAGGAACAGGTTTTCCCGGTGCTGACGCCGCTGTCGATCGACCCGGCGCATCCGTTTCCGTTCATTCCCAATCTCGGTTTTTCCATCGCCCTGCAGTTGCGCCATCGCAAGAATGGCGAGGAGATGAGCGCGCTGCTGCGCTTGCCGGTGGCGCTCAAGCGTTTCATCCGCCTGCCCGACCGCAAGAACCATGTCCGCTTCATTCCGCTGGAGGAAGTGGTCGGTATCTATATCGGCAAGCTTTTCCCCGGCTACGAGGTCAAGGGCTCCGGCACGTTCCGCATCATCCGCGACAGCGACATCGAGGTCGAGGAAGAGTCGGAAGACCTGGTGCGCCTGTTCGAAACGGCTCTGAAGCGACGCCGCCGCGGCTCGGTGATCCGCATCGAGTTCGACACGCTGATGCCGGCCGCGTTGCGGGACTTCGTCGCCGGCGAGCTCGGCGTCTCGTCGAGCCGCATCAGCGTGCTCACCGGTCCGCTGGCGCTCAACCAGATCTCCGAGATCGTCGCCATTCCGCGCGACGACCTCAAATTCACGCCCTACAATCCGCGCTTTCCCGAGCGCATCCGCGAGCATGGCGGCGACTGCTTCGCCGCCATCCGCGAGAAGGACATCGTCGTCCATCACCCATACGAGTCCTTCGACGTGGTGGTGCAGTTCCTGCGCCAGGCCGCCGCCGACCCGGAAGTGGTGGCGATCAAGCAGACGCTCTACCGCACCTCCAACGACAGCCCGATCGTGCGCGCTCTGATCGACGCCGCCGAGGCCGGCAAGTCGGTCACGGCGCTTGTCGAGCTCAAGGCGCGCTTTGACGAGGAAGCCAACATCCGCTGGGCGCGCGACCTCGAACGCGCCGGCGTGCAGGTCGTGTTCGGCTTCCTGGAGCTGAAGACCCACGCCAAGATGTCTTTGATCGTGCGCCGCGAGGATGGCCGGCTGCGCAACTACGTGCATCTCGGCACCGGCAACTACCACCCGGTTACCGCCCGCATCTACACCGACCTGTCCTTCTTCACCACCGACCCGACGATCGCGCGCGATGTCGCGCAGCTCTTCAATTTCATCACCGGCTATGCCGAGCCCGCCGAGGAGATGCGCCTTGCCGTATCGCCCTTCACGCTGCGCAACCGCATCCTGAAACACATCTCGGACGAGATCGTCCATGCCCGCGAAGGCCGACCGGCGCGCATTTGGATGAAGATGAATGCGCTGGTCGATCCGACCATCATCGACGCGCTTTACGACGCCAGCCGCGCCGGCGTCGAGGTCGACCTCGTCGTGCGCGGCATCTGTTGTCTGCGGCCGCAGGTGCCGGGTCTTTCCGAGAATATCAGGGTGAAATCAATCGTCGGCCGCTTCCTTGAGCACAGCCGCATCTTCTGCTTCGGCAACGGCCATGGCCTGCCGTCGGACGAGGCGGTCGTCTACATCTCGTCGGCCGACATGATGCCGCGCAATCTCGACCGCCGCGTCGAGACCCTGGTGCCCATCACCAATCCAACTGTGCATGAACAGGTGCTTGGTCAGATCATGCTGGGCAACATCATGGACAACCAGCAAAGTTTCGACGTATTGGCTGACGGCACCTCCCGGCGCGTTGTGCTGGAGGAAGGCGAAGAACCGTTCAACGCGCAGGAATATTTCATGACCAATCCGAGCCTCTCCGGACGGGGCGACGCGCTGAAATCGCATGCGCCCAAGCGCATCGCCCAGTTCAAGCGCCGCAAGAAGAACGGCGCCGCGTGATTGCAGTTTCCCAGGGCCGGCTTCAGGACCGGCGGCCGCTGTCGATCATCGACATCGGATCGAACTCGATCCGCCTCGTCGTCTATGAGGGGCTGGCACGCTCGCCCACGCTTCTGTTCAACGAAAAGATGCTGGCCGGCCTCGGGCGCGGCATCGTTTCGACGGGCAAGCTCGACCCCGAGGCGGTGACGCGGTCGATGGAGGAATTCCGCCGTTTTCGCGCGCTTTCGGATCAAGCCGGCGCCGAGCATATGTATGTGCTGGCCACCGCGGCGGCGCGCGAGGCAGGCAACGGCCCCGATTTCATCCATCGCGCCGAGGACGTTCTGAAAACCGAGATCCGCGTGCTCACCGGTCGTCAGGAAGCCTATTATTCGGCGCTCGGCGTCATTTCCGGCTTCCATCCGGCCAACGGCATCGCCGGCGACCTTGGCGGCGGGAGCCTCGAACTGATCGACATCAATCGCGAAACGATCGGCGAGGGCATCACGCTGCCGCTCGGCGGCCTGCGCCTGCAGGATATGGCGAAGAACTCGCTCGTCCAGGCGCAGAAGATCGCGCGCCAGGAACTGGCGCGGGCAAAGCTGCTCAAGGGCGGGCAGGGCAGGGTCTTCTACGCCGTCGGCGGCACCTGGCGAAACCTCGCCAGGCTGCACATGGAGATGACCAACTACCCGCTTGGCGTCATGCACAACTACGAGATTTCGGCCGACAGTGCGCAGGCTTTCCTGAAGCAGGTGGCCAAGGGCGAGGTCGAGAAGGTGAGGGGCATCGAGGGCGTCTCCAAGAACCGCCGCTCGCTGCTACCCTACGGCGCAGTCGTGTTGCAGGAGATCATGACGGCGATGCAGCCCTCGAAGATCGTCGTTTCGGCGCAAGGCGTGCGCGAGGGGTTCCTTTATTCGCTGCTCGACGCCGAGGAGCAGAAATCCGATCCGCTGATCTCGGCCGCGGAGGAACTGGCGCTCTTACGCTCGCGCTCCGTGCACCATGCGCATGACCTGGTCGAATGGACCGGCAAGGCGTTCAAGGCCTTCGGCATCGACGAGACGGAAGACGAGGCGCGCTACCGCCATGCCGCCTGCCTGCTCGCCGACATCGGCTGGCGCGCGCATCCCGAATATCGCGGCAGGCAGTCGCTCAACATCATCGCGCACGCTTCCTTCATCGGCGTCGACCATCCCGGCCGCGCCTATCTGGCCCTGGCCAACGCCTACCGCCATGACGGCATTTTCAACGACGGCATCGCGCCGGAGATCAAGGCCCTGGCGCCGCCCAGGCTGCTCGAGCGCGCCCGCGTCCTGGCGGCGATGATGCGCGTGGTCTATCTGCTCACCGCGGCGATGCCCGGCGTAATGCCGCGGCTGAAATGGGAAAGCCGCGGCAACGGCGCGCTGGCCCTGGTGTTGCCGGCCTCGCTTTCCGACCTCTATGGTGAGCGCCCAGCCGGCCGGCTGGCGCAACTGGCACGTATCACCAACCGCCGCCTCATGCTGGCGGTCGAGGGCGGGCCGAGCGTTTCGGTGAAGTAACGGATCAGGTGACGTCGGCGCCGATCCCGAACCCACGCCCGTCCGCCGACCATGCGCCGGCGCCGGCCATGGCGAGCGCCAGGAAGCCGCCGGCAATGGCGATGTCCTTCATCAGCATCTGCTGGTGCAGGAAGGCGAGGGTCGCATCTTCACCACCTTGGCCGTAATGGCCGATGAAACCTGCAACCACACAGAAGGCGGCAAGCAAAAGCGCCACGATCCGCGTCTGGAAACCGACAAGGATCAAAAGCCCGGCAATCAGCTCGAACAGGCCTGTGCCCCAAGCGGCCAAGGTCGGCAGCGGCAGGCCGAGGCCCGTGAAATAGCTGATCGTGCCGCCGATATTGGTGAGCGCCTGGAAGCCCGACGGCACGAAGAGCGCGGCCAACAGAAGCCGTGAGACCAGAAGCAACGCGTTGCGAAACATGGCCGACCTCCCTTGCCGGCGTATGAGGCCGGCTGCCGCTGCAGTCTACGCCTGCAACGAAAAAGCGGCGCGGAAAATTCCGCGCCGCTCGCGTTTAAGGCTTGGGAGGGGAGCAATTCCAGGAAAAGTGCGAAGCGGTTTTCCGTCTGGAATTGCGTCAAACAACAGTGCCTCAGGCGCGCTTTGCGTCGATCGAATAAGCGCCGGCGCCGGACGAGGCGAGCAGCAGGAAACCGCCGGTGATGGCGAGGTTCTTCATGAAATGGATCATCTGGTTCTGATCGGCCCAACCGGTGTGGGCGACAAGAGCGGTCGCAATGGTGAAGATCGCAAGCACCCAAGCGGCGATCCGGGTCTGAAAACCGAGCAGGACAGCGAGCCCGCCAAGCAATTCGATCAGGCCGACAACAACGGCCGTCACGGTCGGCACCGGCAGACCCATCGCGCCGAAATAGCCGGCGGTGCCGGAAATGGCGGTGAGCTTGCCGAAGCCGGAAAGCAGGAAGATGGCCGCGAGCAGGATGCGGCCGAGCAGGATCGTCGTGGAACTGTTGGACTGGGCGCCGGTACCGGCGACGGAAGAGTTGATGGACATGGCGGTTCTCCGAATGGGTTGAATACCCAGTCAGATAGACGATGTGGACTGTTCACCAAAGCCGCCTATGCGACGACACATTGTTCACAGAAAGATGTTTCGATATCTGCCGGGAGGGCGCGAAAATCATGTCGGCGGATTGGTATGAGGCAGTAAACTGTGCTGCCGCAAAATCCCTATCGCTTCGTCATCCACGGCGAAGCAAGGAGCGAAGCGACGCGGCGCAGACCCGAGGATCCATTCCATGACTTCAAAGCGGCCGCCGCGGTGGAGATTCTGCTCCGCTGTGCCCATGCCCGAGGTAACGGCAGGGATTCCAGCGTCTCCGCGACGGAGCTTTGCTTCTGCTTCGCCCTGAATGACAAAATCGGCTGCGGCAGCCTGCAACTGTCGAATGGGGGAGCTGTGCTTACCCCGGATGCGTCATGTCCTCTGGCCGCACCAGCCGATCGTAATCGGCTTCGCTGACCAGCCGGGTGGCCAAGGCCTCCTCGCGCAAGGTCGTGCCGTTCTTGTGCGCGGTCTTGGCAATCTTGGCGGCGTTGTCGTAGCCGATGGTCGGCGCCAGCGCCGTCACCAGCATCAGAGAGCGCTCGAGCGCGGCCTTGATGTTGTCCTCGCGCGCCTCGATGCCGACCACGCAATTGTCGGTGAAGGAGACGGAAGCATCGGCCAGCAGCTGCACCGACTGCAGGAAATTGTAAGCCATCAGCGGGTTGTAGACGTTGAGCTCGAAATGGCCCTGGCTGCCGGCGAAGGCAAGTGCTGCATTGTTGCCGAACACCTGCACGCAGACCTGCGTCAGCGCCTCGCACTGGGTCGGGTTGACCTTGCCCGGCATGATCGAGGAGCCCGGCTCGTTTTCCGGCAGCGACAGCTCGCCGAGACCCGACCGCGGGCCGGAGCCGAGCAGGCGGATGTCGTTGGCGATCTTGAACAGCGCCGCGGCCGCCGCGTTGATGGCACCATGCGAGAACACCATGGAATCATGCGCCGCCAGCGCCTCGAACTTGTTCGGGGCAGTGACGAAGGCGATGCCGGTGATGGCGGCGATACGGTCCGCCACCTTTTCCGCGAAGCCGACCGGTGCGTTGAGGCCCGTGCCGACGGCGGTGCCGCCCTGCGCCAGCTCCTGCAAACCGGGCAGTGTCAGCTCGATGCGCTTGATCGAGGAGGCGACCTGCGCCGCATAGCCGGAGAATTCCTGGCCAAGGGTCAGCGGCGTGGCGTCCTGCGTGTGCGTGCGGCCGATCTTGATGATGTGATTGAAGGCGCGAGCCTTGGCGTCGAGCGCCTTGTGCAGATGATGCAGCGCAGGGATCAGGTGATGCGCGACCCGCTCGGCGCAGGCGATGTGCATGGCCGTCGGATAGGTGTCGTTCGACGACTGGCTCATGTTGACGTGGTCGTTCGGATGCACCGGCTTCTTCGAACCCATGACGCCGCCGAGCATCTCGATCGCCCGGTTGGAGATCACCTCGTTGGCGTTCATGTTGGACTGCGTGCCCGAACCCGTCTGCCACACGACCAGCGGGAAATGATCGTCGAGCTTGCCTTCGATGACTTCCTGCGCAGCGTCGACGATCGCCTTGCCGATGGCCGGATCGAGCCGCTTCATCTCCATGTTCACTTCCGCGGCGGCACGCTTGACGATGCCGAGCGCGCGCACGATCGAGGCCGGCTGCTTTTCCCAGCCGATCTTGAAATTGCCCAGCGAACGCTGCGCCTGCGCGCCCCAATAGCGGTCGGCCGCGACCTCAATGGGGCCGAACGTATCGGTTTCGGTTCTGGTCTTTTCAGCGCTCACGGCAAGTCTCCGTCTGTCGATTTGGGCAAGGGCGTATCGCGTTGCACAAACCGCATCAAGCGGAGATTGCGGGCGGGGAAGATGCAAATCGGTTGAAGGGCGCGCCTCTTCCTTCCCGCTCTGGGCGAGACGGCGGTGACGGCCAATCTCCCCCTCGTGGGAGATGCCCGGCAGGTCAGAGGGGGGCGCGAAGGATCACGGCGTTTGGAAATCCTTCGGGCTGTTTCGAACAGGAGCGATGGGCTGGCGGGACAGCGCCCTCTCTGGCCTGCCGGCCATCTCCCCCACAAGGGCAGGGCTATCGCATATGAGTGATCGCATTGATGAGATAGTCGTCGTTCCAGGCGCATTTCTTGATGCGATGACTGATGGGGACTTTGGCAGCATCGGCGGCCTGAAGGATGTTTCTAGCGAGGCGATTGAGAAGGGCTGTGTTGGCGGGAGCATTGTCCTTGCGGGCACGGCTGAGATCCTCATCAAGATGAACATCGAGCATCCAATGCAGGCCGTTCTCGATCTGCCAATGAGCTCTAGTGAGGTCGAGCGCCTGCTGAGGCGACATGAGCGTGGAGGCCATGAACAGGCGCATCAACGGCTTGGCCTGATCGCGTCGGCTGGTGATGCGGATGAAGGCCAGGTGGCCAGGCATCAGCGGCTCGGCCGCCGCCACGATCTCGGCTTGCCGCCATTCGTTGCGGCCGTGGCTGGTCTCGGTCCGCTCGGCAATGGAAGGGGTCGCGTCGGCCAGTTTCAAGTTGGCATGGCGCAGCCAATGACGCCGGTTGCCCTTCAGCGCAAGCAGGTAATCGCCACCTCTTTGGGTAATGGCCGCAGCCATTCGGGTATGACAGTGGAGCGCGTCGGCGGTGACCAATCTGCCCGTAAGATCAATGAGTTCGACGACTTTGAGCGCGGCCTCGACTTCGTTCTCACCATCACTCGGCGAGACTGCCGCCAGGCACAGCCGGGTCTCGGCCGCGAAGGCCGACACCGTCAACGGCGGACTGGCTGCCAAGCCCTTCTCGTAGGCCCGCCGCAAAACCTTGCCGTCAAGCGATACCACCTCGGGCGTCTCTCGGCTGGCTCGGGCGAAAGCGGCGGCAAAGGCGGCAAAAGCGCGACCGAAGGCCTCCGGGTCGAGCAGGCGCAGCAGCCGCGAGAAAGTGTCGTGGCTGGGGGCTGCGTCATAGTCGATCAGCCGCGACAGCGCTTGCTTGCGCTCCTGTGCGAACAAGGCAAATTCCGTCGCATTACTGGCACCGCACAGGCTTGCCGCGATCATCATCACGATCAGGTCGCCAAGCCGGTGCGTGGCGTTGGGCGCGCGGGGATCAGGCACCGCGCCAAAGTAGCTCTCAAGACAGGAAATGGCAGTCGCTCCTTCGCTCAACTGCCTCTCCAAAGAATCCTTTCTCAGCCTAAACTCAACCCCAAAAACGCCATATGCGATTCCCCTGCCCACAAGGGGGGAGATCAGCACCCCAGCGGCGGCCCGACAATATCGATGCCGTTCTTGGCGCACAGGCTCGTCAACACCTCAATCATCTCCGGCGTCGGCGCTGCCGCCGGCGGCAGTTCGGCTCGCTCCGCAGGGCGGCTAGCCTTGCGCACCATCGTCTCGAAATCCGAACCGCGCGTGACGGTGAGCGTATGGGCGCCTTCGAGAGACTCGACCTTGTAAGTGTGCGGCAGGCCTTTCGGAGCGAGCACCGTTTCGCCGGCGCCGGCAAGCCGCTCGCGGCCGTCGACGACAAAACGTATCCGGCCTTCGAGGATATGAAACACCTCGTCCTCATTGCGGTGCACGTGCAGCGGCGCGGAATCGCCGTAGGGCTGGCGGTGCTCGATGATGCAGATGCCGTCCTCGCCGTCGGCCGACGAAACCTGGATGGCAACGAGCGTGTTGTTGAACCAGAGGAGTTCCTTGCCTGCGATCGTCGTGTTGATCATTGTCATCATTGCTCTCCCTTGTTGAGTGCCGACAAAGCGGCTTCGACGGCGACCTAAGCAAGGACGAGCCGGTGATGGAAATCGAATGATCATATGGGGCGGATTGATGCGATGAATTTGAACGCGCTCGACCTCAATCTGGTGAGGGTGCTCGACGCGCTGCTGTGCGAGAAGAGCGTGACGCGCGCCGGCGAGCAGATCGGCCTCAGCCAGCCGGCTGTGAGCGCCGCGCTCAACCGCCTGCGCCATGCGCTCAACGACCAGCTCTTCGTGCGCCGCGGCAACGACATGGTGCCGACGCCTCGCGCCGAAAGCCTGGCGGAGCCGGTGCGCGCGGCGCTGCGCGAGATCGAGCGCGCCTTTCAGCCGGCGACCGATTTCGATCCGGCAAGGCTGGAACGGACATTCACCTTCATGGGCGCGGATTTCTTCTCAATGCTGCTTATGCCGCCCTTCGCCGCGCGCATTGCGGCGGTGGCGCCCGGCGTATCGTTCCGTTTCCTGGACAGCGCCATCGGCGACGTCTCGAAGCTGTTGCAGGACGATCGGATCGACCTTGCGCTGGAGCGCCCGCTGGAGGTCGCGGAGTGGGTCTCAAGCGTGGCGCTGTTCGGCTCGCCCTTCGCCATTGTCGCGGCGAAGGACAATGCGGCGCTCGGCCAGGCCGGCATCGCCGAGGGCGAAGAGGTGCCACTCAACCTGTTCTGCGCGCTGCCGCATGCGCTGCGCTCCATCGATGGATCGATGTCGGGCTTCACCGATGATGCGCTGGGCAGGATGGGCCGGGCGCGTCGCGTCATGCTTGCTTTGCCGCACTTCCAGGCCGTCGCGCTGGCCGTGGCGAACGGGCCTTATCTGGCTGCGGTTCCAACGCAGTTCGCTGTAGCGGCGGCAAAATCCCTGCCGATCGGCATCTATCGGGCGCCGATCCCGATACCATCGCCGGCGGTCAGAATGTACTGGCACGCCCGCCGCGATGATGAGCCACCGCATCGCTGGATCCGCGAGCAGATACTCGATGAGGTGGGAACGCTCGGCTTCAAGGACTGGGACGGCACCGCAAGTGCTCTCCCGGGGGTATAGCTGCCGTTGGAGCGGGAATGCAGTGCTGAGCAACGCGGACGGTCAAGCGCGGGAGCGATCGCCGGTATGAACCTTATCCGGCTGAGGCTAACCCGACCGGCGCGGGCTGGCGCAGGCCCAGCCGGCCCGCGACGAAATCCTTGACCTGGCGCACGGCCTGTTCGCGCGTGACGCTGCCCGGCTGCAGGCCGAGCCTGAGCCATAGCCCGTCGATCAAAGCGGTGACGCCAAGCACGATCTCCTCGGCCAGTTCCGGCGCAGCGAGGCCGCGCAGGCCGGATAAAAGGTTCGAACGCATGCGCGCGTGGATCACCTTCTGGATACGTGCCAATTTCTCGTCGCGCGGCACCTCGGCGCAGAGTGACAGCCAGGCATGGCAGAGCGGCGGCAGGAACAAATGCTCCTCGAAATTGCCTTCGATCACCGCATCCAGCCGTTCCATCGGCGTCCGCGCCCGCTGAAGCCTGGCGACCACCGCGTGACAGAGCACGGCGTTGGCCTCGCGCATGGCGTGCTCGAACAGCTCCTGCTTGTTGCGGAAATAATGCAGCACGATGCCCTTCGACGCGCCGGCCTGGGCCGCGACCTTTTCCAGCGTCGCGCCGGCGATGCCTTCGCGCTCCAGAACGGCGAAGGCCGCCTGCCGCAGCTCCTTGCGGCGTATGTCGCTGAGACGCGTGAGTTTCACCGGGTCGATCCTCGCATGACGAATCCATGTTGACATTTTCGTCCGCTCAGATCAACAATTGACCAATGGGACAATAACATGACCAAATGGTCAATAGCCGATATGAGGAGAACCGAAATGTTGCGCATGCTTGCAAATGGCGTCTGTGTCGCGGCCCTGATGCTGGCTTCCGAGGCGACCCGGGCCGCCGAGGCCGAGAGCTGCAAAACGGTCCGCATGGCCGAGCCCGGCTGGAACGATCTCGCCTTCACCACCGGCGTGGCCAAGGTGCTGCTCCAGGCGCTCGGCTACGAGCCGCAGAGCGAAGTGCTCGGCATCAACGTCATCTATGAGGGGATGAAGAACAAAGACCTCGACCTGTTCCTCGGCTACTGGGATCCGGCGATGGTCACCTATTACGAGCCCTACAAGAAGGACGGTTCGATCGAGAATGTGCGCGTCAACCTGGTCGGCGCCAAATACACTTTCGCCGTGCCGACCTATGTCTGGGATGCCGGCGTCAAGGACCTGTCGGACCTGCACAAGTTCGCCGACAAGTTCGGCAAGAAGATGTACGGTATCGAGCCCGGATCCAATCAGCTCATGATGGACGCCATTGCCGATCCGCAATACGGCCTGGACGGCTGGCAGGTGGTGGAATCGAGCGAGGCCGGCATGCTTTCGGAGGTCGGCTACGAGATCAAGGAGAAGCAGTTCATCGTCTTCCAGGGTTGGGCGCCGCATCCGATGAACACGATGTACGACTTCAAGTATCTGACCGGCGGCGACAAGTTCTTCGGCCCGAATTTCGGCGCAGCCACCGTGACCACGCAAGTGCGCAAGGGTTTTCTGCAGGAATGCCCCAACGTCGCAAAGTTTCTGAAGAACCTTGCCTTCGACATCGACATGGAAAATGTCGGCATGGGCTACCTCATAAATGACGGCATGAAGCCGGAGGACGGGGCGCTGAAGTCGATCGCCCAGCACAGGGACCGTCTCGATGCGTGGCTTGCCGGCGTCACCACCTTCGATGGCAAGCCCGGTCTTGCCGCGGTCAGGGAAAAGCTCGGACTGTGAGGCCGGCGCGATCGGAGTCTGAGGAGCAAGAGGTAGAGCAGGCCGCCTGGGCCGGGCGCAAGAGTATCGCCGAGGTCGGCGGTCTCGATCTTGCCTATGTCGAGATCGCCGGTTCGGAGCCGCCGCTTGTCCTTGTGCATGGCTTCACCGACACCAGCCGCAGCTTCTCGCTGCTGGCGCCGCATCTTCCCGGCCGCCGGCTGATCATGCCGGACTTGCGTGGCCACGGCGGCTCGCAGGCGGGTGAGGGTTTTGGCGTCGCTGGTTTCGCCGACGACATGGCCGGGCTGATCCGGCGCCTGCGGCTCGAGCGGCCGGTCGTCGTCGGGCATTCGCTGGGTGGCATGGTGTCGATCGCGTTGGCCGCTCGGCATCCGGAACTGGTCGGTGGGCTGGTGATCGTGGCCAGCACGCTGAGGCCCGATTTCGGATCGCATCACCAACTGATCGATGGCGTGGCAGCGCTTCGTGATCCGATCTCGCCGTCCGATCCTTTCTATGACTGGTGGCATGCCTGCCGGCCAGGTGTGTCGCGGGCCTTTCTCGCCGGCCTCGCGAAGGACGCATCCGCGATTCCCGCGGCGCGCTGGCACGCCATTCTCGAAGAAGTCCGCCGCACCGATCTGACCGCCGCGGCGCGGGCCGTGCAGGTCCCGACGCTGATCATCGCCGGCGGGCGCGATCCGCTCTTCGGCGCGGCGCACCAGCACACACTGACCGGGGCGCTGGCCGGATCGCGTCTGGTGTGGGCACAGGATTGCGGTCACAACCCGCATTGGGAAGACCCGGCCTTTGTCGCCGAGGCAATAGCGGGCATGCTGCCGGCCGCGTGACTATCTCAGCAGCGAACGGGCCGTAGGCGTCAGATGCAACGTCTCTGCCGGCTTTGTGGAAGCGGCTTGCAAGGCTTCATGGATCGCCCGCCATGCCGGCGAAGCGGCGAGGGCGGGCCGACGGCCGGTATGGGCATCGCCATCGTCGAACCCTGCGACGATGACGAAGACGTTTTCAGCGGCACGCACGGGCAAACGCGGAAAGGTGTTTTCGGCATGGTCGCTGACGAAGGCGCCGAGCAGCCCGGGGCCATCTGCCGCGAGCAACGGGACCGCCTCCGCCTCGAAACGCCCGGCAGAACCGGCCTCGGCGCCTCGCCGCAAATGATGAATCGAAATCTCAACAAAACCAGGCAAACGCCTTCCGCTGTTCATACTTTCAGCTTCGGCGGCTGTCGGCCGCTGTAAGTCTGAGAGGTCGAACTCCGCACCCCGCCATGCCGGTTTGAGCAACAACACGTTGTCGGAATCGATCATCGTCGCATTGGCGGCATCCCGATGCGCTGCCCAGACGGGGCCGCCATAGAAGGCGCTCAGCGCGTCCTTTCTCGTCTCCATATCCTCGAAACCGCGCAGCCAGACGAACATGTCGGGGCGGTCGAGATCGCGGAACTGGCCGATGACGGTCATGCCTGTCGCTTCCTGCGTTTCGACGAACTCCCGGTCGAACAGCGCGATCAGCGTATCGCGCTGCCCTGGCTTCAGCGTGTATTGCCGAAGCTCGACGACGGGTGAGGCAAGGCGGGAAGGTCGGTTCACGGTCAGAATCTCAAAACAGGGTGATCATCCTGTTTTATAAACAGACCGGTTGTCCTGTTTTGTCAATCTGGTATCGTGATTTTTCCCTTCTCCCGTTGCGGGAGAAGGTGGATCGGTGCGCAGCGCCGAGACGGATGAAGGGTGTTCCAATGGAGTGAGACGCTGGCTTTCCCCGGGAGCACCTCTTATCCGCCCTCACTTCGTTCAGGTACCTTCTCCAACAAGCGGAGATGGGGAGATCGCAATGGCGATACGCAAGAAACGCACAAACGACCCGGAAGGCATGCGCCGGCGCGTCCTCGACGTGGCGGAGGACTCCTTCCAGGCGCGCGGCTATCACGCCTCGAGCCTCGGTGATCTGATGGCCGCGGCCGGCGTCACCGGTGGCGCGCTGCATCACCATTTTCCGACCAAGAAGGCGCTGGCGCTGGCGGTGATCGAGGAACGGGTGGCAGCGGCGGTCCAGAAGACCTGGATCGACCCGGTGCTGGCGGCGTCATCGGCCCGCGAAGGCGTGCGGGCCGTGTTCGAGGCGGTGGCTGCGGAGTTGGAGCAACAGGGCTATGCGCGCGGCTGCCCGCTCAACAACCTGGCGCACGAGCTGTCGCTGGCCGACGATGAATTCCGCCTGGCGCTCGCCAGGATCTTCGCCGGCTGGCGAAGGGCGATCGCCGATAAGATCCGGGCCGACCAGCTGGATAGCGGGCAGGGCAGGACCGATCCCGATCGCTTCGCCGCGCTTGCGGTGGCTGCTTATTCCGGCGCCATGTCGATGGCCAAGACGTCACAGGATGCAGGGGTGCTGCGGGAGTGTTTGAGGGCGCTGGAAGGTTTCGAGCCATCGCAGAGCGGGTTGACGGCAAAGCGGCGGCGTCGCGTGTTGCCGCGGCGGATGATCGGTTGATGCCGGCGGGGCACAGGCGTGAAGGATCGCGTCGTTTGACAATTACACCTCACTCCCTCAACGGCTTGATCGTCTCGAATCCCACCTCGCTCTGCGCGCTCGTCCCCTCATCGTACCGCCGTGCCAGCACCGCCTGCAGGTCGGGCGAGTAGAGCGCCGTGAACGTGTCGATCACGTTGCCCGTATCGCCGGTGATCGTTTCGCCGACCACGAGCACGTTGTATTTGCAGTCGCCGAGCTTGTAGGTGTCCTTGCCCTTGACGGCCAAAGCCAGTGTCTCGGTGCCCTTCGGCGCCTTTTTTGAAGACAGTCGCACGAATTCGGTCTTGCTCTTGGCGCCCGCTTTCAGCGGGAACAGCTTCTTGAGGTCGCCGAGCGGGATCATCGACAGCCGTCCGGTGTCGCTGTCGCGGAACACTTCGATCAGCCCGGCATAGAGATACTGCGTCTGCGGCGAGTCCGATTCATACTTGTTGGCGACCGCGACCATGCCGCCGGACGCCGGCCGGAATTCGCTGCGGATGCCGGCCTTTTCGAGCGCGAAGCCGGCTTTGGCGGTTTTTGCGTCCACGCAGTCCGCGGCCTGCGCGGCGCCGGCGAGCATGGCGAACGCCATGCCGGTTGTCAGGGTTTTCATGCCTTCCTCCGCTGGATGCATGTGCCAAAGCAATGACAGACCCCCGCCGCGCTGTCGACCCAAGAGCCTGTCATGCCTTGGCATGAAAAGTCTCCAGGCGCTGGCCGGGCATTGAACTGGACGAGGCGGTTCAAGGGTGTTTAATCGGGTGACGATGAATCGCTCTTCGCCAACAACCGTTTCGCGCCGCATCTTCATGGCTCGGTTGGGCGGCCTCGCTGCCGCCGGGGTCTTTCCGCGCGTGGCCTTCGGCCAGACGGGCCGACGCATCCAGCCGGTCGACGCCACCTTCCTCTTCATCGCCGATATCCATGCCTGCCGCATGGCGAGCGGGCTCAGCCCCAACTGCCTGCAGGAAGGCAAGACCGATGCAGCGCTTCTGCGCAACGTCGCGGCCCTGAACGCCATTGCCGACAAGGAGTGGCCGGCCGAGATCAACGGCGTTTCCACCGGGCTGCATTCGGCCGGCACCCGCATCGGCACGCCGCTCGGCCTCGTCACCGGCGGCGACATCACCGATGATGGCGGCGGCCAGGTCACCGAGCCCAGCGAAGGCACGCAGCTTCTGCAGTTCTCCCAGCGCTATCAGGAAGGCGTCGGGCCGGACCGCGTTCACATCCCGGTCTATGTCGGGCTGGGCAACCACGATCTCGACCAGAACGGCTCGCCGCCGCATGTCGACTGGTATCGCCGCGAACTGCGCGACTATGTCGAGGTCAACCATCGCCCCGGCGTATTCTTCAAGCCGCCGGTGCCGGCGACCGAATATGACGTCGACACCGACTGCTATTCCTGGGACTGGGGCGGCCTGCATCTTATCCAGACGCACCGCTTCGCCGGCGACACCGGCCATGGCGCGCCGAGCAGCCTGCCTTGGCTGAAGCAGGACCTCGCCACCTATGCCGGCGACGGTCGTCCAGTGATCTTGTTCCAGCACTATGGCTGGGACACTTTCTCGATCGAGCGCTGGGATCCGGTGAAACGCACATACGATGACGACGGCTCCGGCCGCCCGCACTGGTGGGGCGAGGCGGACCGCCAGGCGCTGCTGGCCGCGATCAAGGGCTATAATGTGATTGCCGTCTTCCACGGCCACCAGCACGAAGTGCCGATGATCTACCAGCGCGACGGGCTCGATATCGTCAAGCCGAAGGCGGCCTATATGGGCGGCTTCGCGCTGGCGCGCGTGACGGCCGACAAGCTGGACGTGGTGCTGGGCGAAGCGGCCGGCGACCACGGCGAGATCGTCTTCACCAACGCCTTGGCCAAGCAATTCCAGACATGAAAAGGCCGCCTCGCGGCGACCTCCATAGTCCTGTCGTCAAGGCAAACTGCTGAGCGGTCAGAACGCCCTTTTGACCTTGTCCTTCACGTCGCCATAGGCCTTCTGCACCTTGCCGGCGAGCTTGTCGGCAGCGCCTTCGACCTGGGTCCGCCGGTTGCCGGTGGCCTTGCCGGCCGCCTGCTTGACCGAACCCTTCATTTGCTTGGCAAGACCGGCGACCTGATCCCTGTTCACCATGCGCGCATCTCCTGGGTGGAGCCTGGATGCGAGAACCGCATCTCGCGTCCAAACGGACGCGGAGTTTTTTGGTTCCGCAAACCGGCGGCGCGACAATGACTTTCGGCTCGAAGGTGAAGCGGTTAGGTTTGCGCCGCAATCAGCATCAAGAGAGGTCAATCTTGGCGGAATTCACCCTCTATATCGGCAACAAGTGCTTTTCCTCCTGGTCGCTCAGGCCATGGGTGGCGATGAAGCAGCTGGAGATCCCTTTCGAGGAGGGCTTCGTGCGGCTGCGTACGCCGCAGACGGCAGCCAACCTCGCCAAGGTGTCGCCGACCGGCCTAGTGCCGGTTTTGAATCATAAGGGCAGGATCGTTTGGGAAACGCTTGCCATCCTTGAATATCTTGCCGACCTCTATCCTGGGAAAAAGCTCTGGCCGGAAGACCTCGGCGCCCGTCAACTGGCACGCTCGGTGGCGAC
Source organism: Mesorhizobium sp. B2-8-5 (assembly GCF_006440675.2). Lineage (NCBI taxonomy): Bacteria > Pseudomonadati > Pseudomonadota > Alphaproteobacteria > Hyphomicrobiales > Phyllobacteriaceae > Mesorhizobium > Mesorhizobium sp. B2-8-5. The sequence goes on along the minus strand of NZ_CP083951.1, from coordinate 4,802,861 downwards.
CGAGATGCATTCCGGCTTCCGCGAGGTGCGCTACGGCTGGCCGATGAATCTGCGCCGGCCGAAATCCCATAAGCCGCTCGATGCCGAGGGCGAGGCGCAGCGGGCGAGGATCGAAGCGATCTGGCGTCGGTGCCGCGAACAATATGGTGACGGCGGCCCGTTCCTGTTTGGTCATTTCACCGCGGCCGATGCGATGTATGCGCCGGTGGTGACGCGCTTCGACACCTATGGCGGTGAGCTGGCGCCCGTCACCCGCGCCTATGTCGATGCGGTATTGGCGACGCCCGCGATGCGTCACTGGTATGCGGAAGCCGCCAGGGAGCCCTGGCCGGAGCCCGGGCCGCACGAACAGGATTGAGCGCGGCCGGGTCCGCAAATTGCGTCGACGGCTCTGATGGGGGACTTCAAGCCTTGGCGGCGCGGCCTATGTGAAGAAGCGGGCCGGGCTCCTGGAGATTTCTCATGACAACCGCAAATTCAATACTCCCGGGCAAGGTCGCCCTTGTCACCGGCGCTTCGTCCGGCATCGGCGAGGCCACCGCTGTGGCCCTTGCCGCGGCCGGCGCGAAAGTCGCGGTCGCCGCCCGTCGTGCCGATCGCCTCGAAGCACTGGTTGCGCGCATGGAACATGCGGGCGGCAAGGCGCGCGCCATCGAAGCCGACATTGCCAAGGCCGGCGACATCACCGCGATGGTCGACAAGGTCATATCCGAGTGGGGACGGCTCGACATCCTCGTCAACAATGCCGGCGTCATGCTGCTTGCCCCCGCGGCCGAAGCCGATCTCGACGACTGGCGCCAGATGATCGAGCTCAACCTGATCGGGCTGATGGCGGCCACCAAGGCGGCGCTGCCGCACTTGAAGGCTTCGAAGGGCCATATCGTCAACGTCTCCTCGGTGGCCGGTCGTGTCGCCAACCCGGGCGCGGCCGGTTACGCGGCGACCAAGTTCGGCGTGGTGGCTTTTTCGGAATCGCTGCGCCGCGAGGTCTATGCCGACAAGGTGCGCGTCACCGTCATCGAGCCGGGGCCTTGTGCGTACCGAACTTGGCGATCACATCACCAACGCGCAATCCAAGGCCGGCCTCGAACACCGTCTCGCCACGATGGAAGCGCTGACCGCCGAGGATATTGCGAACGCCATTTTCTATGCCGTCAGCCAGCCGCCAAGGGTCAACGTCAACGAGATACTTATCCGTCCGACCGATCAGGAGCGCTGAGCAATAGAAACGCCTCTCGCGCTTGTTATGGCGCGGGAGGCGCTTTTGCCGTCAACCGTTCTCGATTGCTCGTGAATTGCCGACGGCTTGAATAGAAACGGCTTGCAATGACATTGGTTCCGCAGCCGACGAATTTTTTATCCTTTTTGCGGATAGCCCCAAACGCCCGCCACGATGTGATAAGAATGCTGCAAGGCCAGGGATGCGGACGTCCGCAATTTAATCTGACGCCATGTTGCTTTGTGCGTGGTCATGGCCGAAAGACGCTCTGCCATTTCGGCATCAGCCTCCGGGCAGGAGAAGATTTTGACCGCTACCTCGAATGAATCATGTGGGCAGGCCTTGCCGAAACCGGCAGGCACACGCTGATGGCCGCCAAACGCGTGCCATCAACGCCGATCGCCGCCGATGCGACCATCGCCGACATGGTCGACACCCTTGACAAGCCGATCGAATATGTTCGCCGAGTGCTGGAAAGGCTCGAACGCTGCAAGCGCGCGCATGGCGATGCCCAGGTGCGCGTTGGCGTGCGCGGCCGCGCCGAAGCCCCGAACTACCTGATCGAGTATGTGCGGGAAGACGCCAAGACCCGTCAGCGCACCAGCTATCAGGATGCCGCCTACAGCGGCAGCACGCATCGTGAGCTGGCGCCGCACCACATCGAGGACGCCAGGAACTGGTCGCCCGAGGAAATGAACATCACGGCGGTCTCGGCGCTGATCGGCCGCTTGCGCAACCCCAATGCGCCATCATCGCGCTTTTCTGACGAGGACTGACATGGCCATAAAATTCTCCGCCAAGGACCAGCCGGCAGCTCCGCCCGCCACTGCCAAGCCAGCCAAGCCGGCGGCGAAGCCGGACGCGTCCGCAGAGGTTGCGACCGATCTGTTCAAGTCGTCGGCCGAAGCGCCGGCGCGCAAGACCAGAAAGAAGTAGCGCCCTTGCCGCAGGACGCCGGTCGCACAGCCAGGCCGCTCGGGCTGCCCGGTCAGTCCTTGGTGTCTGTCGACGAGGATGCCGGTACGGTCGGCGTATTCGATTGCCAGAGCTGCGGCGCCTGCTGCTCTTATTCGGCCGACTGGCCGCGTTTTTCGACCGAGGATGACGAACATCTCGACCGCATTCCGGCCGAGCTGGTAGCCGCGGACCAATCCGGCATGCGCAGCGAGGGCGGCCGATGTTCAGCGCTCACCGGCGAGGTGGGCAAGCACACGGCCTGCGGCATCTATGATCTCCGCCCCGATGTCTGCCGCGCCTGCATGCCGGGCGGTGACGACTGCCTGATGGCGAGGGCAGCGCATGGGCTCGAACTGCCTATCTCCCCGCTTGTGGGAGTTGAGGACTGGTCCGCCTAGCGGACGCGAAGCCAACTGCTTGGCTTTGCGAAGGACGAAAACCCGGCAGGGCAGAGGGGGCGCTGTCCCGTCGGCGTCTCAGCCGAACTTCGATCGGACATCCGAATAGATTTCAAAGAAAAGGGACTGAGAGGCCGCGTTCCTTCGCGCCCCCTCTGGCCCGCCGGCCATCTCCCCCACATGGGGAGATCAAGCTCTCCGCCGCTTGCCGACACCCATTCCTCCCGGTACCTTCCCGTCGGGCAGGGCTGCGGAGGAAATCCATGAGCATCGAATTCCTGTTGACGTCGCTGATCATCGTGGCTTCGCCTGGCACCGGCGTCCTCTACACGCTGAGCGCCGGCCTCTCGCGCGGCGCGCGGGCTTCAATTATCGCCGCCTTCGCCTGCACGCTGGGCATCATCCCGCATATGGCGGCCGCGATCACCGGCCTCGCAGCGGTGCTGCACACAAGCGCCATCGCCTTCGAGACGCTGAAATATCTCGGCGTCGCCTATCTGCTCTACATGGCCTGGAACACGTTGAAGGAAAAAGGCGGCCTCAGCATCGACGAGGACGCCGCGCCGCGCTCGACCGCCAGGACCATCACCTCCGGCGTCCTGGTCAACATCCTCAACCCGAAACTGTCGATCTTCTTCTTCGCCTTCCTGCCGCAATTCGTCAGCACCACCGAGCCGCATGCGCTGCCCAAGATGCTCGAGCTCTCCGGCGTCTTCATGCTGATGACCTTCGTCGTTTTCGCCATCTATGGCGTGTTCGCGGCGTCGGTGCGCAGCCACATCGTGTCGCGGCCGAAAGTGCTGACCTGGATGCGCCGCAGTTTTGCCGCCGCCTTCGTCATGCTCGGCGCCAAGCTGGCGCTGGCCGATCGCTAACGGACGGTCAGCCCTCGGTTTCGGAAGCCTCGTCGCTTCCGGAACCGGCCGCAGCCCGAACCCCGAGCCGCCAGGCAGAAGGCGGGACGCCGATCATCTTCTTGAAGGCGCGGCTGAACGCCGCTTCGGATTCATAGCCGATGTCCGCAGCGATGCTGGCGACGTTGCTGTTGCCGGCGCTGAGCAGTTCCGAGGCGATCTGCATGCGCCATTTGGCGAGATAGTGCATCGGCGGCATGCCGACGATTCTGGTGAAGCGCTCCGCAAGCACGGTGCGCGACAATGCCGACTCCTTCGCCAGCGCCTCCACCGTCCAATTGTGCGCCGGCCGGTCGTGGATCAGCGCCAGCGCCTTGCCCAGATGCGGATCGCGCAGGCCCGCCAGCCAACCGGTCTGTTGCGGCGGCAGCGATTCCACATAGCGGCGCAGCACGTCGACGAACATCAGCTCGCTGAGCTTGGTGAGCACTGTTTCGCTGCCGGCCCGCTTGTCAGCCACCTCCGAGACCGCCTGCCTGATGAACTGGCCGAGCCACCCGCCATCGCCCCTGGCGTCGCCGGCCTTGATGGCCGGCGGCAGCGCTTCGAGCAGCGGATTGAAGGGCAGGGCATCACAGGCGAGATAGCCGCAGATCAGCCTGACCGAGCGCGACCCGCCGCCGGCGCAGTTGATGTAGAAAGGCATTCGGCCCGCAGTCGCTATGTCGAGCACGTCGGCCGTCGGCGGGTCGGCGCGCAAGTCGGGATGACTCGACATGATGTGCGGGTCGCTTCTGGTGAAGACCACGACTTCGCCGGCTTCCATCGGGATCGGCTCGTCGCCGATGATCCGCGCGAAGCAGTGGCCGGCCGTTACCACATGATAGGAAATCAGATGATCCGCGCCGGGAAGTACCTTGGGCAATATCGACGACGGCGCGGGCGAATGGACGGCCCACGGGTCGTGGCCTTCGATGTCGAAAAACGTCGCGCCGGTGAGGCGCACCGTTTTCAAAAGGTCAGAAAGAGCATCCCCGGCCATTCCACCCATTTCCCGCAAGCCGCGCGGCAATCCGGCGCGACATCCCTTTCCAGTTCCGGACGAGCTGTCAAGTAAGGCGGACGCCCCGTCATTCCGTTCAATGGCGGAAGCTTTAAACCCCGACAGCGCTGTGCGGTGCCGTCTCAACCGGCGCTGAGCACGGTCGAACCAAACCTGGATAAGGATCGAAAGTCATGACGGTACATAAGGGCGGGTGTTCTTGCGGCGCCGTGGAAATCGAAGTCCACGGAACCGCCGAGGCAATGGGCTACTGCCATTGCGGTTCCTGCCGGTCGTGGTCGGCGTCTCCGGTGAATGCCTTCACGCTGTGGAAGCCACGGAACGTCAAGGTCACCAAGGGCGCGGAGTTTCTATCCGGCTTCAAGAAGTCCGAAATGAGCGACCGCCAGTTCTGCACCAAATGCGGCGGTCATTTGATGACGGATCATCCGCCGCTCGGGCTGGTCGACGTCTATGCCGCCACCATACCGACGGTGGAATTCAAGCCGGGGGTCCATGTCAACTACGCAGAGACGGTCCTGCCGATGAAGGACGGACTACCGAAGCTGAAGGATTTTCCCGCCGAGCTCGGCGGCTCCGGCATCGCCGTCCCGGAATAGGTCCGGACGATGGCCGACGATTTCAGACAACCGCAATTCACGACAGGAGAACAGCAATGGATATCGCGACGTTTCGCGCCACGCAGGAGCCGATCAAGGATCTTTATCGCAAGGACGCGCGGGCGGCACTTCTTACCTTGAAGGCCAGGGGCAATGCCGACGACTCGAAGGTGACCTGCAAGGTCGAGACCGGACGCGGTCTTGCCTTGGCGGGCATCCATCCGAAGGCCGGCGGCAGCGGGCGGGAGCTTTGCTCCGGCGACATGCTGCTGGAGGCGCTGATCGCCTGCGCCGGCGTCTCGATGCGGGCGGCCGCGGCCGTGCTGGAGATTCCGATCAAGTCGGCGGAGATTTCCGCCGAGGGCGACGTCGATCTTCGCGGCACGCTCGGCGTCACCGAAGGCGTGGCTGTCGGCTTCAAGGAAATCCGCCTGCGCTTCGACATCGAGTCGGATGTCGAGCAAAGCCGGCTGACCCAGCTCATGGAACTCACCGATCGCTACTGCGTGGTCTTCCAGACCATCCAGCGCAGTCCCAAGACCTTCGTGAAACTCAATCGGGTCGTCTCGTAGGCCGCGGCTTGCCCGGGATCCAGATCCTGGCGGGGACGGATTCCGGACTGGGCCTGAGCGCGGCTCTTCCGCGCCAGGCCCTATCCTTTCACATAGCCCATCGCCTCGACGATTTGCCCATCCGCGACACGCATCAGGTTGACGCCGCGCAGCGACCTGCCGTCGGACATCCAGAAGCGCCAGCGGATCGTAGCGCGGTCGCCGGCGACGAACGTCTCTTCGACATCGAAGCGGGTGCCGGGTCCGGTGGCGATCGCCGACCACAATTCGACGCAGGCGGCCTTGCCGATGCGGCGGGCGCCGTCCGGCGCCGGCGTGGTGTTCTCGATCACGCAGTCCTGCGCCACCAGTTCGTCCAGGGCCGACGGATCGTGACGCTGGAAGACGTCGTTGTAGCGCCGCATGATTTCCGCCGTCTCGGCGGAGCGCTTGGCCGCGGCGATGTCGATGATCAATTCCTGGGTCATTGGATTTTCCTCCTTCCGTTTCAGTGGTCTGCAAGGTTCGCCTTGAGCGTGATCGAGGCGACGCCGGCCAGTGCCCGCGAGACGAGGCAGGCTGCCTTGGCCTTTTGCGCCAGCCGCTCGAAGTCCTCGGCCGAGATGCCGGCGATGCCCGCCTCGGTCTGGAACTCGATGCGGGTAATCGTCGGCCCGGCCGTGGTCGCGCCGAGATGCACCTTGGCAATGGTGTGGATGCTCTTGGCCGTGTGGCCTTCGCCGCCGAGCACGGCGGTAAGCGCCATCGAGAAGCAGCCGGCATGCGCGGCCGCTATCAGCTCTTCCGGATTGGTGCCCGGGCCGTTCTCGAAGCGCGACGGGAAGGAATAGGCGCCTTCGAACACGCCGCTGCCCAGCCGCAGCCGGCCGGATCCTTCCTTGAGCGTGCCCTGCCACTGGGCCGAGGCTTCACGGATTGTCATGGCTGGTCTCCTCTCTGTTTGTGGGAAAGTGTGGTGGTCACGCGCCGTCGATGACGACCTTGCCGAAGACGTCGCCCCGCTGGAAATGACGGCAGGCCTCGCGCGCCTCGGCGAAGGGGAAGACCTTGTCGAGGACGGGTTTCAGCCGGTGCGTGGCGACAGCGGCAAGCATCGCCTCCAGCCCGTTGCGGCTGCCGACGAACAGCCGGCCGATGGTGACGAGGCTGCGCTGGTAGACGGCGCCCGGGATCTCGACCGATTTGCCGTTGTGGTCCTGCACGGTGAGCAGCACGATGCGCCCGTAAAGCGCGCTGGCGATCAGCGATTGCGTAAAAGTCGCCGGGCCGCCGGTCTCGACGATGAGATCGATCCCGCCGGTCGCCTCGCGCAATTTCACGCCCCATTCCGGCGTTCCGGCTACCGCGATGACGACGTCGGCGCCGAGCGCCCGCAGCCTTTCGGCTTTCTCGGCGCGCGAGGTGACGGCAGCCACGCGGCAACCCATGAGCTTGGCGAACTGCAGCACAAACAGCGCGACGCCACCTGAGCCAATGGTGAGAACCCATTGTCCGGGCTTTGGAATCTCGGCGCCCGTCAGCGCGCTCCAGGCGGTCAGCCCGGCGCAGGTGAAGGTCGCCGCCTCTTGCCAGGAGAGGTGGTCGGGCAGCCGCACGGCCCATTGCTCGTCGAGCAGCGCGTATTCGCAAAGCATGCCGTCCAGCGTGCAGCCGAGCTGATCGACGATGCCCGGATGCATGCGGCCGTCGATCCAGCGCGCGAAATAGCTGCCGGTGACGCGGTCGCCGATGGCAAAGCGGGTCGTACCGTCGCCGACCGCGACGACTTCGCCGGCGCCGTCGCTCAGCGGCACGATGCCGGCGCGGGGTGCCAGAGGATAGGTGCCGTTGAGGATCATCGTGTCGCGGCGATTGAGCGAGGTGGCGCGCACCCGCACGACGATCTGACGCGGACCTGGCTGCGGCATCGCCTCCTCGCGCAACGCCAGTTTGTCGATGCTGCCTTGCCCCTCGAGCCGATAGGTTTGCATTGTTGTCTCTCAAATATGTAGACCGATTTACATATTATGTAGACCGATTGTCATATTATGGGCAAGCCCTATAATGCAAGCTCCTGACAGAGGTTGACAGTCGAGAGGTCGACGTGGCGACGGACACACGCACCCGCATGATCGAGGCGACCGGGCTGCTCATTCGGCAGCGCGGCTATCACGGCACGTCGCTCAACGACATTTTGAGCGCCAGCGGCGCGCCCCGCGGGTCGCTCTATTTCCATTTCCCGGGCGGCAAGGACCAACTGGTCATCGAAGTGACGCGCGCCAGTGTCGCCGATGTGACCGAGCGGCTTGGCGCCGCGCTGTTGGAGGAAAGCGACCCAGCCGTTGCCGTGCACCACATCTACCAGTCGGTGGCCCGCATGCTGGAAGAGAACGAATTCTCGCTCGGCTGCCCGGTCGCGCCGTTGGTGCTCGATGCTCCGAACGATGTGCCGGACCTGGCTGAAATCTGCCGGTCGGCCTTCGAGCAATGGATCGGACTGCTGCGCCAGGCTTTCGTCAGGGCAGGGGTGCCGGAGCGGCGCGCGCAGGCGCTGGCCCTGCTGGTCGAATCTTCGCTGGAGGGCCTTATGGTGATCGCCCGCGCCACCCGCGACCGCACGCCGATCTTGACTGTCGCCGACGAAGTGGCCGCGCTGGTCGAGCAAGCGGTGCTTGCCGGCAAGGTAGCCCGGGAGGCGGACGCTACCGCCTTAGGATAAAGGGCTTTGCCGGCTCCGGAAATATCGGCTTAACTCCCCAGGTCTTGCCGCGACGGGGCGGCCGGCGAAGCGGTTTCGGGAGCAGGCGTTGGGGCGCAGACAGTCGGATCAGGCGGTTCGCGGACCGCAATTTGCCAGGAATCTCGACTGGAACCGCGCATTTCAAGTACAACGGCCTCCGCCGAGATGGCGCTTTCCGGCTCGGGGAGGTGCCTGCCGGCGGCGTTGACTGGACGCCGCTGCTTTCGCGCCGGCCGCTGCAACCGGACACGCGCCATGTTTCTCGCGTGGCAGAAACGAGCGGGCCGGTTTCCTGCTGGCCGAGCAAGGTATTTCGGTCGACCTCGCGGAAAGGCTGGTCGCTGCGCGGCCTCTAGCGGATGGGCCGTCGCTTCCTTCGTTGGTGTCGATCTGGAAGGCGTGAAGGCCATGCTGGACGGACCGGGCAATGAAGGCTGAGGGAAAGCTCGCGGCCGGCCTGAAGGCGTTGCGGCGACTTATCTTCACGGCGAAGCGATTTCGTTTCGGAATGCCGATCAAACGTTGATCGCCCCGATAATCCTCGCAAAACAAGAAAGGGCGCCTCTGGGCGCCCTTTCCGTATCAGCTTGGTAGCCTGGATTAGAAGTCCATGCCGCCACTCAAGCCCGTTTGCGGGCTTGAGCAATGTTAGTTGATGGGCGTGCTTTATGGACTTCTTAGAAGTCCATGCCGCCCATGCCACCCATGCCGCCGCCAGGCATACCGCCGGGCATGCCGCCAGCCGACTCCTTCTTCGGAGCCTCGGCGATCATGGCTTCGGTGGTGACCAGCAGGCCGGCGACCGAGGCCGCGTCCTGGAGAGCGGTGCGCACGACCTTGACCGGATCGACGATGCCCATGGCGATCATGTCGCCATATTCGCCGGTCTGGGCGTTGTAGCCGAAGGTCGCGCCCTTGTTCTCCAGGATCTTGCCGGCAACGATCGATGCTTCCGCACCGGCGTTGGACGCGATCTGACGGGCCGGAGCCTGCAGGGCGCGACGAACGATGTTGATGCCAGCGGTCTGGTCGGAGTTGGCGCCGGTTGCCTTGATGTTCAGCGAAGCGCGCAGAAGCGCGACGCCGCCGCCAGGAACGATGCCTTCTTCGACGGCCGCGCGGGTCGCGTTGAGGGCGTCATCGACGCGGTCCTTCTTTTCCTTGACTTCGATCTCGGTCGCACCGCCGACGCGGATGACGGCAACGCCGCCGGCCAGCTTGGCGAGACGCTCCTGCAGCTTCTCCTTGTCGTAGTCCGAGGTGGTCTCCTCGATCTGCTGCTTGATCTGGGCAACGCGGCCCTGGATCTCGGCCTTCTTGCCGGCGCCGTCGACGATGGTGGTGTTCTCCTTGGAGATCGACACCTTCTTGGCGCGGCCGAGCATGTTGAGGCCGACATTCTCGAGCTTGATGCCGAGGTCTTCGGAAATGACCTGGCCGCCGGTGAGGATGGCGATGTCTTCCAGCATGGCCTTACGGCGGTCACCGAAGCCCGGCGCCTTGACGGCGGCGATCTTCAGGCCGCCACGCAGCTTGTTGACGACCAGCGTGGCCAGAGCCTCGCCTTCGACGTCTTCCGAGATGATGACCAGCGGCTTCGAGGTCTGCACGACAGCCTCGAGGATCGGCAGCATGGCCTGCAGGTTGGAGAGCTTCTTCTCGTGGAGAAGGATGTAGGCGTCTTCCAGGTCCGCAACCATCTTGTCGGCGTTGGTGACGAAGTAGGGCGACAGGTAGCCGCGGTCGAACTGCATGCCTTCGACGACTTCGAGCTCGGTCTCGGCGGTCTTGGCCTCCTCGACGGTGATGACGCCCTCATTGCCGACCTTTTGCATCGCTTCGGCGATCATCGAGCCGACCGAGGCATCGCCATTGCCGGCGATGGTGCCGACCTGGGCAACTTCTTCCGAGGTCTTGATCTTCTTGGCGTTCTTGATCAGCGTCGTGACGACGTCGCCAACGGCGAGGTCGATGCCGCGCTTCAGGTCCATCGGGTTCATGCCGGCGGCAACCGCCTTGTGGCCTTCCTGGACGATCGACTGCGCCAGAACCGTTGCGGTCGTGGTGCCGTCGCCGGCGATGTCGTTGGTCTTCGAAGCGACTTCGCGGACCATCTGTGCGCCCATGTTCTCGAACTTGTCCTCGAGCTCGATTTCCTTGGCGACGGTGACGCCGTCCTTGGTGATGCGCGGGGCGCCGAACGACTTGTCGATGACGACGTTGCGGCCCTTGGGGCCGAGGGTGACCTTCACCGCGTCGGCGAGGATGTTGACACCGCGCAGCATGCGCTCACGGGCATCGCGGGAGAATTTTACGTCTTTGGCAGCCATGTTTTAGCTCCTGGCAGGGGCTCGGGAAGAGCCCGAAGATGAAGATTCAGGTGAGGCCGATGATCAGCCGATGATACCCATGATGTCGGATTCCTTCATGATCAGAAGGTCTTCGCCATTGAGCTTGACTTCGGTGCCCGACCACTTGCCGAACAGGATGCGATCGCCGGCCTTGACATCCAGCGGCACGAGCTTGCCTGCTTCGTCGCGGGCGCCGGAACCGACGGCGATGATCTCGCCTTCCTGCGGCTTCTCCTTCGCCGTATCCGGGATGATGATCCCGCCGGCGGTCTTGGATTCGGATTCGACCCGGCGAACGACCACGCGGTCATGAAGCGGGCGGAACTTGGACTTTGCCATGTTTTCTTCCTCGAATGAGAACGGTGAGAACTGTTCCTCCATCCGGCGAGGCCGGATACGGGTTAGCACTCACCAAAGACGAGTGCTAACGTGGCGCTGAAATAGGCCGGCGCCTTGCCGGAGTCAAGGCGCGCGCAAGGGGGAGGCGACGCGAAATTTTTCTCACGCGGAACGCCAGCCCGAAAAGCACCGGGTGTCGCGAGGCGCCGACGAGCAATCTCGTCCGTCAGTCCCGGCGCTTCGGCGACCGCAGCACCAGCAGCGGGCAGCGTTCAGCGATCCCGTATGAGCCGGTCGAGGCCAGCCGGACATCATCGAAGAAGGTCTGGGCTTCCTCGATGAGTGCTGCCGCGGGGGCGAAACTGTAGATGACCGACGAGTTGCGGTAGACGTCGATGGTTCCGATGACCGGCAGCTCCCATCCTGTGCGAGCCGCAAGCTCCTCGCGATCCGGAAACAGCGCTTCGAATTGTTCGAGGATGCCCCTAACCGGTATGATGTAGTCCGGCGCGCCGCCGATTGCGGTTATCGCCACGCGCCATTTGAGCTCGTGGAAGGTTGCGACGCCGCCGCTCAGCGCCAGGGCGCGGATATCCTTCGGGTCGTCTGGAGTCCCGGGGGAAGCATAAAGCCTGATGCCGGCGCGCCCGTCTGCTTTCAGCGCACGCGCGATCGAAGCAAACAGTGTGCGCCTGGGGTCCGCGGCGCCGATGACCGTAAGGCATCCATCGCCAATCAGCGCATCGACGCTTGCGCCTGGAAACGGTAGGTCGAACCAGTCGCCTTGCACCGCCTTGCGCGTTTCTGTGTCGCCTGGCCAGATGCCGGCAATCATGTCGGCGGATTCGTCGACCGCCGTCATACTGGCTCCCAGCCCGGCGAGCTCCGGCGTCACGCCGAACATCACGACGTGCGACCGGGCAAGGTCGAGCTCGCGGTCGTAAGTTTCGACCACCTCCGCCGGCGGCCGCAGAGGTGAGCCGAGCAACTGCCAGTGCTTGCGAATTGCATTCCAATGCTCTGTCATGCAAACCCCAGCCCAGCAGCGCGTTGTATTCGATTGAATAATCGACGACGCTCGATAAGCCAAGTGAGGGGCGGGCATGGCGCGCATCGCGGTGATCACGCACGAGTTCGACCGCTTCCAGAGCCGGCGCGGACTGCTGATGCGCCGCGATAGCCCATATATGCTCTTCGACCTGCTGGAAGAGCTGAAGCGCCGCGGCCATTCGGTCCAGATATTGAGAGGCACCTCGGCGAGGCCGGCCGCCGACATCGCGGTGTTGCATCTGGACGTGACCGTGACGCCGCCCGACTATGTCGATTATGCGCGCCGCTTTCCCTTCTGCCTCAACCTTGCGGCCGCCGACATTTCGAAACGCCGCATCAGCGGCGCCGTGATTGGCCAAGGCGACGACTGGCAGGGGCAGGTCATCGTCAAGAGCAGCCTCAACCATTGGGGAACGCCGGAACAGCAACTGAACCAGCGCGCGCGGCGCGCCGGCAGGCCGGAGCCATTTCCCGGCGTCGAACCTTTCGACAAATACGAGATCCATGCCTCGCTCGCCGACGTTCCGGCCGAGGCCTTCGAGCGCCAGGATCTGCTCGTCGAGAAATTCATTCCCGAGCCGGAGCCGGACGGTTTTGCCGCCCGCTTCTGGCTGTTCTGCGGCGAGCGCGAGCGCTGCACCCGCCATGTCTCGCCGCAGAGCCTCGTCAAGGGCGACGACACCATCCGCCGCGAGGCGGTTCCGGTTCCGGACGAACTGCGCGCGCTAAGGCGCCGGCTCGGCTTCGACTACGGAAAATTCGACTTCGTCATGCATGAGGGCAGGGCGGTGCTGCTCGATGCCAATAAGACGCCTGGTCGCGCCCGCAATCTGTCGAGCTTCATCGCCGCCGGCAATGCCAATCTCGCCGACGGCTTCGAAGGACTGATCCGGCAGGTTTCATAACCGACCGTCTAGATGTTCATGCCGCCCGACACTTCGATCCGCTGGGCGTTGACCCAGCGATTGTCGTCGGAGAGCAGCGAGGCGATCATCGGCCCGATATCGTCGGCGACGCCGGCGCGGCCGAGAGCGGTGACGCCGGCCACCATGCGGTTGATCTCGGCGTTGTCGCGCACATGGCCGCCGTTGAAGTCGGTGGCGATCGCGCCGGGCGCCACGGTGTTGGCGGTAATGCCGCGCTGGCCGAGCTCCTTGGCGAGGTAGCGCGTGAAGACTTCGATGCCGCCCTTCATCATCGCGTAGGCCGACGATCCGGGCGCGGCGAAACGGGCCAGCCCGCTCGAGATGTTGATGATGCGGCCGCCATCGTCGATCAGCGGCAGCAGCGCCTGGGTGAGGAAGAACACGCCCTTGAGATGGGTGTTCATCAGCGTGTCGAATTCCTCCTCCGTCGTCTCGGCGATCATCTTGCGCAGGCCGGTGCCGGCATTGTTGACGAGATAGTCGAAGCGGTCGCGCTGCCAGGTTTCGAGAAGCGTCTTCTTCAACGCCTCGACGAAAGCCGGGAAGCTGGCGATGGCGCCGGTATCCAGCTCAAGCGCGGCGGCCCGGCCCCCGGCGGCCTCGATCTCGGCGATTGCCGTCTTCGCCTCGTCGGCGCGAGAGCGATAGGTGACGATGACGTCGACACCCCGGCGGGCGAGGTTGACCGCGGTGTTGCGGCCGAGGCCGCGGCTGCCGCCGGTGATGAGGGCAATGGGACGAGTGGTCATGGCGAAATCTCCTTCTTCTTGGATGGAGATGCATATACTCGCCTGATCGCCCGATATAATCGGGCATGGATTGCCAACACTATTCAGTTCATGCGAACAATCGGCGATGGATCGGTTTGACAGCATGCGGCTCTTCACCCGCGTCGTGGAACGCCACAGCTTTACCGCGGCTGCCGCCGATCTCGGCCTGCCGCGCTCCAGCGCCACCGCCGCGATCAAGCGGCTCGAGGAGCGGCTCGGCGTGCAACTGCTCCGCCGCACCACGCGCCACGTCACCACGACGCTCGACGGCGAGGCCTATTACCAGCGCTGCCTCGGCATTCTCGCCGACATCGAGGACGCCGAGGGCACCTTTGGCGCGCATGAAGTGCGCGGGCGGCTCAGCATCGACATCAACGGCCATTTGGCCCGCACCCTGGTCATCCCGGAATTGCCGGCGCTGCTCGCGCGCCATCCCGGGCTCAGCGTGCATATCGGCGAGGGCGATCGCTTCGTCGACCTGGTGCGCGAGGGCGTCGACTGCGTGGTGCGTGCCGGAACACTGCCCGACAGCGAGATGATCGCGCGCCGCATCGGCATGGCGCGCGAAGCGACACTCGCCAGCGCCGCCTATATCGAGCGTCACGGCCTGCCGAGCACGCTGGACGAGCTCGCTGGGCATATGATGATCGGCTTCGTCTCGTCGCGCACCGGCCAGGTGATGCCGCTGGAGTTCACCGTCGACGGCAAGATCCGCGAGATCGTGCTGCCATCGCGCGTCACGGTCTCCAATTCCGACACCGCCGCCACGCTGGTGCGCCAGGATTTTGGCCTCTACCAGGCGCCGCGCCGCCGCTTCGCCGCCGACATCGAGGCCGGCCGGTTGGTCGAGGTGCTGCCCGGCAACCCGCCGACGCCGACGCCGATCTCGGTGCTCTATCCGCGCAGCCGACAATTGTCGCCACGGGTGCGGGTGTTCGTGGACTGGCTGGTGGAGATCCTGGGGCCGAAGCTGGATGTGTCTTAGGAGATCTTCGCAATGCTGGCGAGACAGCGCCCCCCTCTGGCCTGCCGGCCATCTCCCCCACGAGGGGGGAGATCAGCTGTCGCGCCGGCTTTCGCCACTCTCCGACGTTGAAGAAAGGGCGCCGCCGGCGAAGCTGCCAATCTCCCCACCTGTGGGGGAGATGTCCGGCAGGACAGAGGGGGGCGCGAAGGAACTCCACGATTCCATTCTTCAGCAAGCCGAGACCTATAGAAACAACCGTAACTGCGTGTGAATGATCGACCGATAGTCGTCGATCGTGCGCCGGCCTTCTTCCTTGTCCTGCGTCAGCGCCAGCCGCACGACGCCGCCGGCAAGCTGGAAGATGAGGAACACGACGCGCCCGAACGCCTCGCGCCGCTCCGGCTCGATCATCGGACCGACATGGTCGCAGAACATCTTCGCCTGGTGCCGCGTCTCGGCGATGTCGAGATGCTGCAGCGCCTTGTCGGCCTGGATGGCGTTCTGCAGGTCCTGGATGGCCGGGTCGGCAGCGACGCGGGCATAATAGTCGTCGAGCAGGCGGTCGGCCGCCGCGGTCACGTCGCCCAGCCCGCCTATCTCGGCGATGATGGCGCCGAATCGCGCCCGGCTTTCCTCGGAAAACCGCTCATAGAGCATCGCCAGGATCGCCGACTTCGACGGGAAATAGTGATAGACGGTGGCGATCGGCCCGCCGGCCAGCGCGCCGACTTCCTTCATCGTCACCGCGTCGATGCCCTTTTCGCCGATCAGCCGCATGGTGGTGGCGAGGATCGCGTCGATGCGCTCGCGGCTGCGCTCCTGCTTCGGCCTGCGCCGCGGTTCCGTCGCCCTTCGCCTGATCTGCGTCATGCACCAAATCTCGTGAAAGCCGCGAATTCGTGGTTGACAAGAAACATGATCAAGTATCAGTTTCGTGAAATACTGACAACTTGTCAGTTTTTCGATCGAGCTGCAAGGGAGGGGCACTCGTGACCGCATCGCAAGCCGCGCAGGCGGAAAATGACGACTGGCTTGTCGGCAATCCGACCGGACTGCAGCTCGCCTCGGCGCTGTGGATCGGCTCGGTCGGCCTGCTCATCCTCGGCCTTCAGCCGGTGCTGCTCGGCGCGCTCTACACCGAAGGGCATGTCACCGGCGACGAGCTCGCGCTGATGGCCACCGCCGAGATGATCGCGATCGCCATCGGCTCGGGCGTAGTGGCGATGCTTCTCCCTGCCAGGAACATGCGCTGGAAGAGCGCGGTGCTGCTCGTGCTGCTCGCGCTCGCCAATTTCTGGACCGCTTATGCCGGTACTCCCAATGCGCTGATCGGCGCTCGCACGCTGGCCGGGCTGGCGGAGGGAGGGCTGGTCGCGGTGGCCACCGAATTGATCGCCCGCTCGCGTCGAGCCGAGCGCATCGGCGGCTATTTCGTGACGCTGCAGACCTTGGCGCAATGCGCGCTGGCGCTGATCCTCGCGCTCTATGCCGTGCCGCGAGCCGGCTCGGCCGGCGGCTTCATCGCGCTCGGCATCGTCTGCCTGCTGTCGCTGGTCGTGGCCTGGACCGTGCCGGACGACTATGCCGACCTGCCCAAGGAAGAGCAGTTCGCCAACGTGGCGACCGTGCCGGCGATCACCGCGCTCTTGTCGATCTTCTGCTATTTCATGTTCTTCGGCGCCGTCTGGGCTTTCTTGGAGCCCATCGGCGCGCAGTTCGGCATTGATGGCCGCACCGTCGGCTTGATGGTTTCGGCGAGCCTTGCCGCGCAGGTGGTCGGCGCCATGACCGCGACAATCTTCGAGGCGCGCATCGACTATCGTTTTGCCATCACGACCATCGGCATTGTCGCGGCGGCCAGCTCGGTGCTGCTTGCCTCCGGCCCGGGTCTTTCGATGTTCTGGGCTGTGGCGCTGGTGATGGGCTTCATCCTGCTCTTCATCGTGCCTTACCAGATCCGCCTCGCCATCACCGCCGACGAGACGCGCACCGCGGCACTCCTGGTGCCGGCCGCGCAACTCTTCGGCCTCGCCATCGGCCCGATCGCCGCCTCGTTGCTGATAGACGGCGCGAACTTCCGGCCTGTGCCCGAATTCGCGGCCGCCACCGCTCTGGCGAGCGTGCTTTTGCTCGGCGTCTTCGTGCTGGTCGCGCGCCGGCGCGGCCGGGCCTGAGCGGGAGGATTAGGATGGCAGCCGCCTGGAGCAACTGGTCGGGCTTCGTCACGGCTTCCCCTCAATTGATCGCGACCCCGGCCGATGCCGGGGAACTGGTCGAGCTGGTGCGCTCGGCGCCCGGACCGCTGCGCGTGGCCGGCGCCGGCCATTCCTTCACGCCGCTGGTGCAGTCGGACGGCACCATCGTCTCGCTGGAGAAGATCGAAGGGCTGGTCTCGCATGAGGCGGCGGCCAACCGGGCGCGGGTGAGGGCGGGCACGCGGCTCGGCGCCCTGATGCACATCCTGCAGGACATCGGCCAGGGCCTGCCCAACATGGGCGACATCGACCGCCAGGCGATCGGCGGCGCGCTGGGCACGGCAACGCACGGCTCGGGCTCCTCGCTCGGCGCCTATCACACGCAGCTCGAGGCGCTGCAGCTGGTGGATGGGCAAGGCAAGCTGCGCGAATACAGCCGGGCAGACGACCTTGACATGATCCACGCCACCGGCGTCGCGCTGGGCAGCTTCGGCGTGCTGACCGAAGTGACGATGAACAACATCGCTACCTATCGGCTGCGCCGCCGCAAATGGGTCCTGCCGGTCGGCGACATGCTGCGCGATTTCGAAACGATGATGGCCGCGCATCGCTCGGCCGAGTTCTATTACATCCCCTTCGCCGACTATGTGCAGTTCATTGCCAGCGATCTCAGTGACGCGCCGCCGACGCTGCGGCCGACCGAGGACGACGAGGAAGGGCTGGCGACGCTGCGCAAGCTGCGCACCACTTTGCGCTGGCTGCCGTTGCTGCGCCGCGCGCTGATCAGGGGCGCGGTGAAGAAAATGCCCTCCGAGGACTATGTGCAGGACTGGCTCAACGTCTACGCCAGCGACCGTCGCACCAAATTCAACGAGATGGAGTACCACCTGCCTTACGAGGAAGGTCCCAAGGCGTTGGCCGAGATCATCGCGCTGACGGAGAAGCACTTCCCGGAAGTCTATTTCCCGATGGAGGTGCGTTCGGTGGCGCCCGACGAATTCTGGCTTTCGCCTTTCTACAAACGGCTGACCTGCTCGATCGCCATCCACCACGATGCGGCGAACGACCCGCTGCCCTTCATGCGCGCCGCCGAGCCGATCTTCCGCAAGTATGGCGGCAGGCCGCATTGGGGAAAGATGCACGGCCTGAAGGCGGCGGACTTCAGGAAACTCTATCCGCGCTGGGATGATGCCATGGCGGTACGCCGCGACATCGACCCCAAAAACCGTTTCGTGTCGCCCTACATGGCCGGCCTGTTCGGCATCGAACCCAGCCCTTTTGGCATCCGACGATGAGCGCCTATTTCACTGCCCTGTCCGACGCATTGCGGGCCGCCGAGATTTTCCGGCCCTGCCTGGTGCTCGACCGCGACCGGCTGGACGGCAACATCGCGCTGGTGAAGGAGAGGCTGGCGCCGGGCTTGGCGGTGCGACTGGTCGACAAGTCGCTGCCTTGCATGCCGCTGCTCTCGCACATCGCGCGAGCACTCGAAACCAACCGCTTCATGACCTTCCATCCGCCGGTGACGCAGGCCGTGCTCGACGCTTTTCCCGAGGGCGACCTGCTCTATGGCAAGCCGATGCCGGTGCGCGCCGCCCGGGCCGCGCTGACGAGAGGCGGCGCCGGCTGGTGGTCGCGCGTCTGCTGGCTGATCGATACGCAGGAGCGGCTGGCGGAATATGGCGCGCTCGCTGCCGCGCTCGACACCGAATTGCGCTTCGCTTTCGAGGTGGACGTCGGCCTGCATCGCGGCGGTTTTTCCAGTCCTGCCGAGATTAACGCGCTCACGATTCCAAAAGGTCTGCGCTGCGAAGGCATCATGGCCTATGAGGCGCATGCGCCGGAGATACCTGGCCTGTTTGGCGGTGCGGCCAAGGCGCTGAAGCGGGCCTCTGCCAAGGCCGCCGAGTTCGCCGGCGCCCTCGACCCGGACCAGCGCCGCATCCTCAACATCGGCGGCTCGAAGACAGCGCTACTGCACGGCTCGGGCGTCGCTAACGAAGTGTCGATCGGCTCGGCTTTCGTGCTGCCCAAGGATTTCGACACGCCCGGCCTGGGAGGCTTCCAGCCGGCGGCATTTATCGTGACGCCGATCCTCAAGGCGCTCGATCCGATGCTGCCCGGTCCACCGGCGGTGTCGCGCACGTTGCGGGCGCTCGGCCTCTTCCCGCGCAAGGGCTGCTATCTCTACGGCGGCAAGTGGATGGCCGAACCGGTGTTTCCCGAAGGCATGAGGCCGAACGGCTTGATCGGTCTGTCCTCCAACCAGCAGTTCATGGGGCTGCCCGCGGGCGCGGACGTGAAGCCCGGCGACTACGCCTTGCTGCGGCCGACACAGAGCGAGGCGGTCCTGCAGCATTTCGGGGCGATCGGGGTGTTTTCGGCCGGGCGCATCGTGGAGTTCTGGCCGGTGCTGCCGATGGGGTGAGGGACGCTTCGGCGCTCGCTATTAGCACTGGTGACCGTGAGGTCGTCATTCTAGGGTCTGCGCTCCGCTTCGCGTCGCTCCGCCCTAGAATGACGAAGGCGGGACCTATTCGTTGACTCAGTCAACTAAATGATTGATCCTGTCCAAGACAGGAGGAAATCCCCATGACGATCCACGACCGCCCCGGCAAGGAGCGCATCGACACGGTCCGGTCCTTCAACCGATTCTACACCCGCCAGATCGGCCTGCTCGACGAGGGCCTGTTGAGGAGCCCGTTCTCGCTGACCGAGGCGCGGGTGCTCTATGAGCTTGCGCATCGCGACGGGCTCGTCGCCAGCGACCTGATCCGCGAGCTTGGCCTCGACCCCGGCTATGTCAGCCGTCTTCTCAAGAAATTCGAGGAGCGCGGCCTGGTCGAGCGCGAAGCCACCGAGGCGGATGCGCGCCGCGCCTCGATCGCGCTGACGCCCGCGGGCAGGCAGGCCTTCGCGCCGCTCAACCAGGATTCGCACGACCAGGTGCGGGCGCTGCTCGATCGCCTGGCGCCTGTCGACCAGGAGCGGCTGGTCAAGGCCATGCGTACCGTACAGGAGCTGCTCGGCGACAAACCCGAACCGAAGGAAGCCTACATCCTGCGGCCGCTGCAGGTTGGCGACATCGGTTGGATCACGCGCCGCCAGGGCATGCTCTACACGCAGGAGTATGGTTGGGACGGGACCTTCGAGGCGCTGGTCGCCGAAATCCTTGGCGAATTCGTCAAGAAGTTCGATCCGAAGTGGGAGCGTGCCTGGATCGCCGAGCGCGCGGGCGAGGTTGTCGGTTCCGTCTTCGTCGTGCGCAAGTCGCCGGAGGTGGCGAAGCTCAGGCTGCTCTATGTCGAGCCATCGGCGCGCGGCCTTGGCATCGGTGCGCGCCTGGTCGACGAAAGCATCGCCTTCGCGCGCGCCAAGGGCTACAAGACGCTGACCTTATGGACCAATGACATACTGGGCGCGGCCCGCCGCATCTATCAAGCAGTGGGTTTCAAGCTGGTCGACGAGGAACGCCACCATTCGTTCGGCAAGGACCTTGTCGGGCAGACGTGGGATCTGGAACTTTAGCTCTTTGCCTTCTCCCACAAGGTGAAGGGAAGGCGCTCACCCCTTCACCGGCAACCAGATCTCCAACCCGCCATTGCCGGTGCGCGCGTCGAATTCGGGTCCATAGCGCTCGAATTCCGGCGCGTCGGCGATTTCGTGGCCGGATGGCGGCAGCCAGCTGTTCCAGATCGTGTTGATGGTCCGGCGGATGGCCGAGATGTGCTCGCGATGCGAGAACACCGCGTATTTCCGCGCCGGCACCCGCACGCGATAGAAATCCTTCGGCAGATCGGAGAAATCCGTCACCTCGACCCCGACGACATAGTCGAAATTGCCGGCATCGTCGCCATTCGTGCACACGCCGTAGAAGACGCCAGGCACTTCGCCTGGAATGTTGCCGATATAGGGTGCGAAGCGCTGCCATTGCATTGGAATGCCGGCGCTGGTCTCGCAGCTGTAGCGCTCGCCGAGACCGGCGATGAGGAAGGGGCGGCTGGTCTCGAAGCGCGGCGGCTCGAGAGTGGTGAGAAGCGAACTGTCCATCAGAATGGGCTCCACGAGGTCGAGGTTTTGGGTCGAGCCTTGCGCGCGCACCAATTCCGGCGTGGTGCCGAACGCCTCGCGAAAGGCCCGCGTGAAAGCCTCATGCGAGCCGTAGCCGGCATCGAGCGCGACCAAAAGAATATCGGGCGCGCCGCCGGCCAGCTTGCGCGCCGCTTCGCTCAAGCGGCGCGCTCGCATATAACCCATGACCGATCGTCCCGTGGCGGCGCCGAAGGCGCGCGTCACATGGAAGCGCGACACGCCGCTGCTTGCCGCTATTTCGTCGAGGCTGATCGCGTCCGGCAGATGGCTTTCGACAAACCACAGCGCTTTCTCGGTCGGGTTCATGTTTCCTCGCATCTGGCGGGGCGACACTAGTCCCCGCACCGGCGGCCAGTTTGATCGAAATTGCGCTTCAAGCGAAGTCGAATGACGTTGACAAGCCAAGGCAGCGTATTCTATTTGGTAATGTTATTACATATCAAAACGAAGCAAGCGACTTGCGGCACCGACACGAGGATCCCGCCATGTCTTTCGCGCCATGGGCGGACAGAAGCCGTTGCGACTCGCACGCGGACAACCTACGATGGCTGCGCCATGGTCCCCGAGCCGCAAGGCGAGGGGTGAAAAGGGAACACGGTGAGATCCGGTCTGGATTGAACCCGTGGCTGCCCCCGCAACTGTGAGCGGCGAGCTCCATCCGAAACGCCACTGGCCGGCAAGGCTGGGAAGGCGGATGGCGCAACGACCCGCGAGCCAGGAGACCTGCCATCGACATGAGTTGACCGGACGGGGTGTGCCGGGAGGAGACGCGGGCGCCGGTCTTGTCGGCCGGCTCGTCCAGCATCCTTCCGTCGCCATTTTGGAAAGTGACGGAAATGTTGGACGCCTCGAGAGCAATTCCAGGAAAAGTGTGTAGCGGTTTTCCGTCTGGAATTGCGTCAAAACAAAGAGATAGAGCGGTTCGCCGTTTCCGTGAAACGGTGAAACGCTCGAGCCATCGCATCATCGTCTGTTCTCTGTGTCGCGATACCGTGACCGGACTGAGGTCCGGCGAGGGTTTGTGCGCCGACCTGCGTTCCAGGCTTTCCTTGCAGCCGGCGCCTTCCTTTGCCGTCGAGACCATCGACTGCATGGCGGGTTGCGCGCGGCCGCTCACCGTGGCCTTCAAGGCGCAAGGCAAAGCCACCTATCTCTTCGGTTCCATCGACAGGGGCACCGACGCCGGCGCGCTGGTGGAATTTGCCAGGCTCTATGCCTCGCTGCCCGACGGCTGGTGCAATTCCGGCCAGCGCCCGGCAAGGCTCGCCGGCAAGATACTGGCGCGCATCCCCGCCGCGGGTAAGGCCAGGGAGCAAGTCCGGTGAGCGCGCCCCTGCTTGAAGCCCGCGATCTGGGCGCCACGGCAAACGGCCGGACGCTGGTCGAGGATGTCAGCCTGTCGCTGGCGGCGGGTGAGCGCCTCGCCATTATCGGCCCGAACGGC
Source organism: Mesorhizobium sp. B2-8-5 (assembly GCF_006440675.2). Classification (NCBI taxonomy): domain Bacteria; kingdom Pseudomonadati; phylum Pseudomonadota; class Alphaproteobacteria; order Hyphomicrobiales; family Phyllobacteriaceae; genus Mesorhizobium; species Mesorhizobium sp. B2-8-5. The sequence goes on along the minus strand of NZ_CP083951.1, from coordinate 4,780,346 downwards.
GCCGGCAAGACGACTCTGCTGCGAATGTTGTGCGGGGCGTTGTCGCCGAGCCACGGCGAGGTTCGCCTGGCCGGGCGCCGGCTGGATAGGATCACCGCCGCCGAGCGGGCGCTCAGCATCGCCGTCGTCGGCCAGACGGACCAGCCGGATCCACGGCTGGCGCTCATCGACTATGTCGAGCTTGGCCGCGTCCCGCATGCCGGCCTGAGGCGCCGGCACGACGACCGCGACATCGTCGTCGAAGCACTGCGCCGGACGGGGCTCTTGCCACTGCTCGCGCGCAGCATCGGCTCGCTCTCCGGCGGCGAGCGCCAGCGCGCACAGCTCGCCCGTGCCATCGCGCAAGAGCCGAAGATCCTGTTCCTCGACGAGCCGACCAACCACCTTGACCCGCGCGCCCGCGCAGAACTGCTCGAACTGGTGGCCGAATTCAGCATGACCGTGGTCGCCGTGCTGCACGATCTCGCCTTGGTGGCGCCCTTCGCCACCAACGTCGCGGTGATGAGCAACGCCCGGCTGCACGCGCTGGCGCCGCCCCGCGAGGCGCTGGCGCAGCCGCATATCCGCGAGGTTTTCGGCATCGACGTGCTGCGCCTGCGGCACCCGACCGAGGACCGCGAGCTCACCGTCTTCGAGCTGCCCACGCGCGCTTCCTCGTCATCCTGAGCCTGCCCAACCCAAACAAGGAGCACCACCCCGTGAAACGCCTCGCTTTGTCGTTTGCCTTCTCGCTTCTCGCCTCGGCCGCCTTCGCCTTCCCGGTCACCGTCGACAGCTGCGGCAAGCCGCTCACCTTCGATGCACCGCCAAAACGCGCCGTCATCCAGGACCTCAACATGGCCGAGATGGCCTTCGCGCTGAAGCTGCAGCCGTCGATCGTCGGGCTTACCGGCATCACCGGCTGGTACAAGGTCGGCCCCGAGTTCAAGGCCGAGCAGGGCCCCATCCCGGAGCTGGCGCCAAAATATCCGACGCTGGAAAGCCTCGTCGCCGTGCAGCCGGATTTCTTCTTCGCCGGCTGGTACTACGGCATGAAACCGGGCGGCGAGGTCACGCCCGACACGCTCGCCCCGCACGGCATCAAGACGCTGGTGCTGACCGAAAGCTGCGTCCATCTCGACAAGAACCGGCCCGCCGCCTCGATGGACTTGCTCTATGGCGATGTCGAGAAGCTCGGCAAGATCTTCGGCAAGGAGACGGAGGCCGAAAAGCTGGTCGCCGGCTGGAAGGCCGAGCTTGCCGATATCACCGCCAAGGTCGGCGACCGCAAGGGCACGCGCGTGTTCCTCTACGATTCCGGCGAGGACAAGCCCTTCACCGCCGGCAAGTTCGCCATTCCCAACGCCATGATCGCAGCCGCCGGCGGCGAGAACATCATGGCCGACATGGAGACGAACTGGGGCAACACCGACTGGGAGACGGTCGCCTCGCGCAATCCGCAGTTCCTTATCCTGCTCGATTACCAAGATGGCGGCGGCTACAGGAAGCTGTTCGATTTCCTTAAAGTCCATCCGGCCATGAAGGAGACCGACGCTGTCAGGAACGAGCGCTTCGTCGCGCTGCGCTACGCCGAGCTGACGCCCGGACCCGCCAATATCGAGGCGATCGGCAAGATCGCCAGGGCCATGTATCCGGAAGCGTTTTAGGTCTGGGGTTCTGAAGGGGTGGGGATGGCTTCATTGACGGATCGTGTGCCTGTGAATCGACCGCTTTGGAGATTGGCCAAAACACTCGCGACTTCGTCATCCACGGGCGGAGCAAGGAGCGAAGCGAGGCGGCGCAGACCCAAGGATCCATTCCGTGACGCCGAGGCGTTGCCGCTGCTCAGAATTCCGCACCGTGGCACTTCTCGTGCCAGGTCACGGCATCTACGCGACGGAGCTTCGCGCCTGCTTCGCCCCGGAATGATGGGTGGACGGCCCCTTGCGGCATCGACGAAGTCGCGGATGCCTCGGCTAATCCCGAACGCCGGTATCGCGGCGGCAGGTCCCACGCCGTGAATCTGCGCCGCCGATCGTTCGCTTTGGCCATGATGCTTGGCGCGACGCTGCTGGTCGCGCTCGGGCTGCTTTCGATCGCCTATGGCTCGACGCTGATACCTCTGCGCCAGGTCGTCGGCGCGCTGATGCATGCGGCCGGACTGGGCAGCCAGAGCCCATCCGCCCCGGTCGGTAGCATCGTCGTCGACCTGAGGCTGCCGCGCACGTTGCTGGCGATCGCCGTCGGCGCCGGCCTTGGCGCGGTCGGCGCGCTGCTACAGACGGTCACTCGCAACGACCTCGCCGATCCGTTCCTGTTTGGCCTCTCCTCGGGCGCGGCGGCGGGCGCGGTCTCCGTCATCACCGTATTCGGCGACACGTTCGGCGTCTGGACGCTGCCGCTTGCCGCCTTCACCGGCGGCGTGCTGGCGGCGGCGATCGTGCTTCTGCTGGTGTCGCGGGTGAAGGGGCAGGGGCCCGAGCGGCTGATCCTGGCCGGCCTCGCCGTCTCATTTCTGTTCACTGCCTTGACCAACTATCTCGTGTTCGCCGGCGACCAGCGCGCCGCCCATTCGGTGTTGTTCTGGACCATGGGCGGGCTCGGCCTGGCGCGCTGGGACAATATCGGCCTTGCCGCCTTGGGCGCCGGCATCATCCTCATCTATGGCCTGTGGAACCACCGCCGCTTCGATGCTTTCCTCGCCGGCGAAAGCGCCGCCGAGAGCCTTGGCGTGCCGGTGGCGAGGATGCGCCGCGCGACATTCCTCGTCGCCGCCCTGGCGACCGCCATTCTCGTCGCCGTGGCCGGCGTCATCGGCTTCGTCGGCCTGATGATCCCTCATCTCAGCCGGCCGCTCTCCGGCCCCTTGCATCGCAACCTGATCATCGCCTGCGCGCTGTTCGGCGCCATCCTGCTGTTGGCCAGCGATTTGCTGGCCCGCACGCTCTTGCCGCCGCAGGAACTGCCGATCGGCATCATCACCAGCTCGCTCGGCGCGTTCTTCGTCGTCACCTTGCTGATGCGTAACCGGCTCTGATCGGTAATTAGACCGTCCAGAAATAGCGCACGATGTGGAAGAAGATCGGCGCAGCGAAGACCAGGCTGTCGGTGCGGTCGAGCATGCCGCCATGAACCTTCGATCAGGTGGCCCCGGTCCTTGACGCCCTGGTCGCGCTTGATCGCCGAGGCGGCGAGTCCGCCGAGAAATCCCATCGTGCAGGCGACGAAGGCGTCGGAGCTATCTTCACCGGACACTAACCATCGACGCATCGGGAGCCTGATATCTCGATTTGCCGGCTATCTGGCACAAAGCATCCACTTGAATAGTAAGCACGCTTATTATATGTATCGCTCATGGTTTCAGATGGTATCGACAGATTGGGATTTTTGATCCACGACGTGCAGCGCCTGATGCGCAAGCGTTTCGAGGTGCGTGCCAGTGGGTTGGGTCTTTCCTCGGCGCAATGGCGGCTGATGGTGCGCGTTGCCAAGGAAGAAGGCATCACCCAGGCGCGGCTGGCTGAGTTGCTCGAAATCGAGCCGATCAGCGTCTCGCGCCTCGTCGATCGCATGGAGGAGGGCGGCTGGATCGAGCGCCGCCAGGATGCCACCGACCGGCGCGTGCGCATGATCTTCCCGACCGAGAAGGCGAGCGCCGCTTACGCCGATGTCAAAAGCCTTGCCGGCGAGGTCTACGAGGAGTCGTTGACCGGTGTTTCGCCCCAAGAGCGGCGCATCCTGATCCGGGTGTTGGACACGATCGTGCAGAACCTGACGGATGGCGAGGCATCGTCCCTCGAAAAGATAAAGAGCAGGGAAGGGGCGGCGGCATGAGCGCGGTAGCCAAGCGGGAAGACGACAACGTCACGAAACTGAGTGCGTCGGCGCAGCCGGTCGCCGAGGCCCCCGCGCAGCCGGCTGCCGCTCCGGTCGCGGTGGCGCCTGCGCCGCAGCCGGCTCCGGCCGCGCCGAAGAAGAAGCGCCGTCTCGGCCGCTTCCTGTTGATGGTCGCCTTGCCGCTGGCCCTGCTCGTTGGCGGCGCGTATGTCTGGGTAACGGGCGGCCGCTATCAGGAAACCGAGAACGCCAATCTGCAGCAGGCCAGGATTTCGGTCGCTTCCGACACGGCCGGTCGTATCGTCCAGGTCGGTATCGCCGATAACCAGCTGGTCAAGCAGGGCGACCTCCTCTTCGTCATCGATCCCGAGCCTTACAGGATCGCGCTCGCCCAGGCCGATGCGGCGGTCGCCGCCGCGCGCCTCAATGTCGAGCAGTTGCGCGCCGCTTACAGCCAGGCGACGGCGCAGGAAAGGTCCGCCTCCAGCGAAGTCGACTATGCGCAGTCGCAATATGGCCGCGCCGCCGATCTCGCGCAGAAGGGCATCAACGCCAAGTCCTCGCTCGACCAGGCCCGCAACGACCTCGACAAGGCCAAGCAGCAGTTGGCTGTCGCGCAGCAGGGCATCGTCAGCGCCAAGGCGGCTCTCGGCGGCAATCCGGATATCGAGACCGACAAGCATCCGACCGTGATGGCGGCCTTGGCCGCGCGCGACAAGGCCGCCTACGATCTGGCGCAGACAACCGTGAAGGCGCCGGCCGACGGCGTCATCTACCAGGCCGCCTCCTTCAAGGTCGGCCAGTATGTCTCCGTCGGCACGCCGCTGTTCGCACTGGTCGAGACCGGCGACACCTGGATCGACGCCAATTTCAAGGAGACCCAGCTCACCAACATGAAGCCGGGCCAGAAGGCCGAGATCGTCGTCGACACTTATCCGGGCCGCACCTTCGAGGCGATCGTCAAGGCGATCGGCGCCGGCACGGGCGCGGAGTTCTCGCTGCTGCCCGCGCAAAACGCCACCGGCAACTGGGTCAAGGTCACGCAGCGCATTCCCGTACGCCTGGAACTGACCGATCCCGATGCCAAGATGGCGCTGCGCACCGGCATGAGCGCCACCGTCAGCGTCGACACCGGCGTGGCGCGCGGCCTGCCGTCGATCTTCGGCCACGCCGCGGCAGGGGAGCACGCGCAGTAACGACAGCGAGGTCCGTCGCGACGCGGCGGGCATCGAGGGGATTGGTCTGATGGGACGAGTGACAAGGATCAGCGAGGCAAGCCGCATGGCGGCTGGTCCGAAAGCTGGGGCCTCGTCGCGGCCCCGTCGGTCCTCAGGTTTCCGGGCGGCAGGCATCCGCTCCAACAGAGACTTTCGGTCGATGTAACCCCCACATCGATAGTCGCGTCCCACCGCGATGAACGTCTCTCAACGGAAGGCTTTGCCGCCCGGAAACCTAGAGCCGGATGATTTCAGGTCTGTTCGGCCTGAAATCTGAATCCGCCTCTAAATCAAAGAGATAGAGCATGATGTCGCCCGAAAACCGCTTCACACTTTTCGGCATCATGCTCTAGTGTACACGTTTTTGTTACCTGCTGGAAGTTCAGCATCATGAGCACGCCCGAAGCCTTCAAGGAAGTGCCGCATCGCGGACTGATCACGGTCGCGCTGATGCTGGCGACGATCATGCAGGCGCTCGACACCACGATCGCCAATGTCGCGCTGCCGACCATGACCGGCGACCTCGGCGCGTCGCCCGACAACATCAACTGGGTGCTGACCTCCTATATCGTGGCCGCGGCAATCATGACGCCGGTCACCGGCTGGCTTGCCGACCGGCTTGGCCGCAAGGAGCTGTTCCTCGCCTCCGTTGTCGGCTTCACCATCTTCTCCATGCTCTGCGGCCTTGCCTGGAGTCTCGAGACGATGGTGCTCTTCCGGCTGTTGCAGGGCGTGTTCGGCGCGGCCATCGTGCCGCTGTCGCAGACCTTCCTGCTCGACATCAACCCGAAGGAGCGCCATGGCCAGGCGATGGCGATCTGGGGCGCCGGCATCATGCTTGGGCCGATCCTGGGGCCGACGCTCGGCGGCTGGCTGACGGAAAACTTCAACTGGCGCTGGGTGTTCTTCATCAACCTGCCGGTCGGCATCCTCGCCTTCCTCGGCATGGCCGCCTACCTGCCCGTCATCGCCAAGCGCGTGCGCGGCTTCGACTTCTTCGGCTTCGCCATGCTGTCGATCGGCGTCGGCGCGCTGCAGCTTCTGCTCGACCGCGGCGGCGAGGTCGATTGGTTCAACTCCGCCGAGATCTGGATCGAGCTCGCTCTGTCGCTCACCGGCTTCTGGGTGTTCATCATCCACACGGTGACATCAGAGCATCCCTTCATCGATCCAAAAATCTTCCTCGACCGCAATTTCGTGACCGGGCTGGGCTTCATCTTCGTCATGGGTGTGCTGATCCTGGCCTCGATGTCGCTGTTGCCGCCGATGCTGGCAAACATCTTCGGCTACCCGACCGTGACCATCGGCGTCGTGTTGGGTCCGCGCGGCATCGGCACGATGATTTCGATGCTGGTCGTCGGCCGCATCATGCACAGGATCGATGCCAGAATCCTCGTCGCCATCGGCTTCCTGCTCACCGCGCAGTCGCTCTATACGATGGCGAGCTTCACGCCGCAGATGGACAATTGGCTGATCATCTCTTCGGGCGTCGTCCAGGGTCTCGGCATGGGCATGGTGTTCGTGCCGCTGTCGACGGTCGCCTTCGCCACGCTCGACGCGCGCTACCGCACCGACGCCACCTCGCTGTTCAGCCTGGTGCGCAATCTGGGCTCGTCCATCGGCGTATCGGTGGTGGCGGCGCTGATGGTGCGCAACACTCAGATCAACCACACCGAGCTTTCGGCCTTCATCAACCCGTACAACCCGAACCTGTGGGCCGCGTCTCCGGCGGCGGCCGCCGGCGATCCCGCAGCGCTTTCGCAGGTCGACCGTGCGGTGAATGCCCAGGCGATGATGATTTCCTACATCAACGACTTCAAGATCCTGATGGTGATGACGCTGGCCGCGATTCCATTCGTCGTTCTGCTGCGCAAGCCCAGGGCCGCGCCCGTAGGCGGGGCGCCAGCGGCGCATATGGATTGATAAAGTCGCTGATCTAAGCCGGCCGCTTCAACGGCCCAGCACCAACGCCCAATAGCGCAGCGCCGGATCTCGGCCGTCGCGCACGTAAGCCAACCCGAAACGGCTGAAGTCGGTATCGAGCATGTTGCGGCGGTGTCCGGCCGAATGCATCCAGATGTCGAACAGCTTCTCAAGGTCGAAACGGCCCTCGGCGATGTTTTCGGCTGCGGCGCCATGCACGCCATTGTCCTTCATGCGCGAGGCGAAATCCTTGCCCCAGCCGGTGGTGTGGCTCATGCGCTCGCGCGAGGCCATATAGCCGGCCTGCTGCAATGCCGCCTGTTCGAGCTGCGTGTCAGGGGCCAGCGCCGGCAGCCCTGCCGAGGCGCGAAGACCGGCCAGTGTCGCCGTGGCGGACGAAGAGACGCCGGCGCCTTCGCCAGTCGGCACCGTGACGGTGCTGCAGGCGGCGATGCCGACAAGCGCCGCAAGGCCGGCGGCCTTGAGCAGAAAACGGCGGTTCGGGTCGGGGAGGGCTGTGATGGCGATGCTCATCCGGCCTCTGATACCGGCGATCGTGGCTTTTGCCGGGCAGGCGATGAAAATCGCATGAGGCGGCGACTTTTCCCGGAAGATCGATTATGATGCGGTCGTTCTTGAAGTGGCAGCCACGGGCGGCCACCGCAGGCGGTGACCGACCCGCGCTGATCTGGCGCATGATTGCTTGGCGAGAACCTCCTGGTTTTCGGGCTCATGCTCTGACAAAGGGAGGACGGTTATGGCCGGTTTTCATGTCATGACGGACGCGCGCGGGATGCATGTGCAGCCCACGGTGCGCCACATCTCCACCTCGGACCTCTGGGATGCGCTGAAGCTCGGCGCCGAGGATTTCTGGGCCAAGCCGTCGCACTATGTGTTCCTGTGCCTGATCTATCCGATCGTCGGCCTGATCCTGACGCGGTGGAGCTCCGGCTCCAACGCCATTCAGCTCGTCTATCCGCTGATGTCGGGCTTCGCGCTGATCGGGCCCTTCGCGGCCATCGGCCTCTATGAGATCAGCCGCCGGCGCGAGCTTGGCATGAGCAGCCGCTGGCATCATGCGCTCGACGTGCGCCATTCGCCGGCGCTGCCCTCGATCGCGGTCATCGGTATCCTGCTCTTCGCGCTGTTCCTTTTGTGGCTGTTCGCCGCGCAGTCGCTCTATACCGGCCTGTTCGGCGCCGAGCCGCCCGCCTCGGTCGGCGCCTTTGTGCGCGACGTGCTGACGACCGGCAAGGGCTGGACGCTGATCCTCGTCGGCAACGCCGTCGGTTTCGTTTTCGCCGTCGTCGTTTTGGCCACCACCGTCATTGCCTTTCCGCTGTTGCTCGACCGCGATGTCGGCGCCGTCTCGGCGATCGAAACCTCGGCCCGCGCCGTCATGGCCAATCCTCTGACGATGGCGCTTTGGGGGCTTACGGTCGCCGTGCTGCTGGTGGTCGGCTCGATCCCGCTGTTTGCCGGGCTTGCCGTCGTCATGCCGATCCTCGGCCACGCGACCTGGCATCTCTACCGCAAGGTGGTCGAGCCGGAACAGATCCGGCCTGTACGCCGGCCGATGTAGACGGCTGCGTTCTTGGAGGCGACGGCTATCTTTGCGCCTCGGTCGCCATCTTCAGGGCCAGCGCCGTCAGCACGGTGCCCATCATCCAGCGCTGCACGACCAGCCAGAACGGCCGTCCGGCGAGGAAATTCGCGATGGAGCCGGCCGTCACGGCGATGATGGCGTTGACGGTGAGGCTGATCGAAATCTGCGTCACGCCGAGCACCAGAAGCTGCGACAGGACATGGCCCTTGGCCGGATTGATGAACTGCGGCAGCAACGACAGATAGAGCACCGCCACCTTCGGATTGAGCAGATTGGTCATCAGCCCCATCACGAAAAGCTTGCGCGGCCTGTCTCTGGGCAACTCGCGGACCTGAAAGGGCGAGCGCCCGCCGGGCTTCAGCGCCTGCCAGGCGAGCCACAACAGATAGAGCGCGCCGGCGAAGCGAAGCGCGTCGTAGGCATAAGGCACGGCGAAGATGAGCGCGGTGATGCCGAAGGCCGCCGACACCACGTAGAACAGGAAGCCCAGCGCCACGCCGCCGAGCGAGATCAGCCCGGCTTTCGGCCCTTGCGACAGCGAGCGCGAGATCAGGTAGATCATGTTCGGCCCCGGCGTGAGCACCATGCCGAGGCAGATCAGCGCGAAAGTGAGATGGTTGGCGGCGTCGGGCATCGATGGCTCCGGAAAGTGCCCGAGATGTGCGCCGCTTCGCGGGAACTCGCAAGGGGTTGGCGGCTGGTACCCGTTGCGCCAGTGCGCCTTATCCGACCACGCGCAGGTTCGACAACTCGTTGGCAATCTCCTTGAAGTTGTCGGAGAGCGTTGCGCCGGTCGCGTTCCAGAACAGCTTGGCCGGTTTGCTGGGGTCGGTCGGATCCTTGCGGAAGCGGGAATCGGAAGAGCAGGCCTTCAGCGCGGCCATCGCCTTCTGGTCGCTTGAACTGGTCGACGACATGTCGAGCGCCACCGTCATCACCATGATCTTGGCCGCCTTGGCGTTGTCGCACAGCTTCGCCATCTGCTCGTTCATCGCCGCGGTGTAGTTGCTCGACGAGTAGTTGAACTGGCCGATGGCGGTCGACGTGCCGCCGAACAGGCGGGTGACCGAGGTGCCGTTATAGCCGACGCCGGTATAGCCGTAGGCGGCATAGGTCGACTTGTTGCCGGCCGGGTCGGAATTGACCGTCGAATAGGTGTTCTCGCCGTCGGTGAGAACGATGACGACCTTGTCGTTGCCGCGCTCGGATTCCGGACGGCCTTCGGTAAAGGGTTCGGCGCTCGATACGGTGCGCCAGCCCCAGGCCGTGCCTTCGGGTACATTGGTGTTGCCGTTGGGTTGCATCAGGTCGATCGCCGCCTTGATGGCCGCAAGCCCGTCCGCATTGGTGACGTCGGTGAGCGGCGTGATCGGCGTGGTGGTGCAGCTGTAATTCGGGCCGGCACCTTTCGACAGCACCGGCGCATCGATCGGCCGAGGCATGAAATACTTGGCCATGTTGGATTGGCGCGTCTTGCCGGTGGTGCTCGTCGGATCGTCGTTCCACCAGCTGTTGGCGGCGCCGTAGGTGACCGGGTTCGGCTCGTCCGGATCCTGGGTCACCTTCCACTGGTTGCCTGGCTCGTCGGGCGCGAACATCGGCACGAACATCGTCGCCGGATCGCCGACGCCGATGCCGGTGTTGTTGGGCCCGCCCGAGGCCGGCGTGTCGTCGACATTGTAGGGATAGGGGCGCACTTCCACGCAACCCTGCCAACTGGCGAACGGGCCATAGGTGTCGTTGTAGTCATATTCGTTGTGGCTGCGCTTGCAGGTGTTGTCGGAGCGGTACTGGTCGCACACGACGCGTTTGCTGCCGACGATGCGCTCATGGCTGGTCACCACCTGCATGTCGCGATAGAGCGAGAAGCGGCTCAACACCTGGTTTTCGGTTTCCCCCCAGCCGGTGCCTTTCTTGTACCATATGCCGCTGATCTTCTGGGCGTATCTGTCGGGCGCGTTCAGCGTCGACCAGTCGAAATTCTCATTCGCTATCGGCGACAGCCCATAGACGTCCATCCACGGGGCGTTGTCGTTGTCGGGCCCAACATTGACCGATGCCGCGAACGGCACGAGGCTGAACTGGACCGGCTTGTCGATCTGCTTGATCTGCGATGCCTGCTGCGCCAGCGTGTCGACAAGCTGCTTGGCGGCCTGCTTGAGCAGGTCGATGCGCTTCTGTCCCGTGCCTGTGCCAGGCGTTGTCATGGAGCCCGAATTGTCGAGCACCATCGCCACTTCCAGCGTGTTCTTCAACCGCACCTGGGAGCACATCTCGAGCTGGATCGGCTTATGCGCGTCGCCGTCGGATGCGCCATTGAGCAAGGCCGCGGCCGGATAGAAATACGGATGATAGGTGAGCGTCGCGCAAAGCTTCATCAGGCCGCCGCCGGTCTGGTTATTTGGCAGGGTGACATCGAGCGAAAGGTTGCCGGGCTCGATACCATTGAGGTTGGAATTGAAGAAGCCGGCCGCGTAGGCCCTGATCTGATCGTCGGTGGCTCCTTGCGAAAGCCGCACCGCGGCGGCGAAATTGGCAGCGTCGAGCGCGTTCAGCACCATCTGCTTTTCGCGGTTGAGCTCGCCGAAATCGACACCCATGGCTACTGCGCCCATCAATGGCACCATGGCGATCGCTGTCATGAGCGCATAGTTGCCGCGGCGGTCACGGCAGAATTGATGCCAGAATTTGCGCATTTTTTCTTGAGCGGCCCCCCGCCGGCGGATTCTCTGTCGGGCCACACTTCCACAAAACGCTGAAGGACCGGTTTGGCAAACCGCTCGATTGCTTAACGGCGACTTCACTTACCGCTAACCAAACCAGTTGCCATGGTATGGCCCACGATGAAACGCCCGCCTAGAGCAATTCCAGGAAAAGTGCACAGCGGTTTTCCGCCCGGAATTGCGTTGAAACAAAAGGCTAGAGCATTTCGCCGTTTCCGTGAAACGGTGAAATGCTCTAGCGGCGGGCGTCCTCGATCGTTTGCGGTGCGGCTCAGCTGACGATGCGCAGGTTCGACAGCTCGTTGCCGATCGCCTTGAAGTCGTCCGACAGCGTGGCGCCGGTCGAGTTCCAGAACAGCTTCGCCGGCTTGGTCGGGTCGGTCGGATCCTTGCGGAAGCGCGAATCCGATGCGCAGGCCTTGAGGGCAGCCATGGCCTTCTTTTCGTCGGTCTTGGTGTCAACCAGATCGAGCGAGACGGTCATCACGATGACCCCGGCAGCTTTGGCATTGGAGCAAAGCGTCTGCATGTTCTCGTCGAGCGCGGCGGTATAGTTGCTGTCGGTGTAGGTGGTCTTCGGCACCGCGCTACTCGTGTTCATGAACATGCGTGTCACGCTGCCTGAACCGGGGTAGGTCAGCCCGGTATATCCGTAAGCTGCGTAGGTGGATCGATTGTTGGCATAACTGGCGTCGCCGATGGCGCTGTAGGTGTTGGCGCCGTCGGTCAGAACAATGACCACCTTGTCGTTGCCTTTCTCGCTGTTCAACCGGCCTTCGGTGAACGGCACGTTGCTGGACACGGTGCGCCAGCCCCAGGCCATGCCTTCGGGCACGTTGGTGTTGCCGGTCGGCGCCATATCGTCGATGGCGTCATCAAGTTCCTGTTTCTCAGCCGCCACGCTGACATCCTTGAGCGGCGTAATCGGGCTGGTGGTGCAAGCCGCATTCGGACCGTCGCCAGCGCTCGCGGAGGCCGAACCATATGGCTTGACCAGGAAGTACTTGCGCATGTCGGACTGACGTTGCGACGCTGTCGGGTTGGATGAATAGGGCCAGTCCGCCCACCAGTTGTTGCTGTAGCCGTAGCTGACGCTGCTTACGTCGTTGTTGCCGTCGCGATTGAAATCGCGCCAAAGCGTGCCGGCCTCGTCGGGGGCGAACATCGGCACGAATAGCGTGGCCGGATTAGCGCTGTCCGGCGTCGTATCGTCGTCGTTGTATGGGTATGGCCTGGCCTCCACGCAGCCCTGCCAGCTCGCATAGCGGCTGGTGGTGTAGACGTATGTCGGGGACGGCGTGACCCAATGGCCTTTACTGCAGGTGCCGTCTTTCTTGGTGACATCGCAGACATACTGCTTCGGAGGCTGCACCGTTTCGCGGTCAGACTCGACGGTCATGTCGGAATAGAGGCTGAAGCGGGTGAGTGGCTGATCCTTGGTGTCTCCCCAGCCGTCGCCGCGTTTGTACCATATGCCGCCGACCTTCTGCGCGTACTTGTTGGCGTCGTTGGCGGACGTCATTGTAGACCAGTCGAAATCTTCATGGTGGATCGGCGAGACGCCGTTCAGATCCATCCACGTATCCTGGTCATGCGTCGGGCCGACATTGACGGAGGCCGAGAACGGGACCAGCGAGAACTGCACCGGCTTCGAGATCTGTTTCATCTGCTGCGCCTGCTGCGCCAGCGTGCTGACCAACTGTTTCGCTGCCTGCTTTAGGAGGTCGATGCGTTTCTGGCCAGTGCCTGAACCGTTCGTGCTCATCGAGCCGGAATTGTCGAGCACCAACGCTACTTCGAGCGTGTTCTTGAGACGGACTTCCGATCTGGCCGTCACATTTATGTTGGTTTCTCCAGCGGTACCGCCATTGAGCATCATAATGGCCGCTGGCAGGAAATAAGGCTTGTACTTGAGTGAAGCCTGGAGGATCAGCGTGCCGCCGCCGGAATTGTTGTTGGGCAAGGTAACCGTCAACGCCGTGTTCGCCGCAGTGACATGCGCAAGATTGGCTTCGAAGAATTGCTTGGCAAAGGCCTTTACTGCGTCGTCGCTGGCCCCCGTGACGATCTGCTGTGCCGTCGCGATGCCCGCGGCGTCGAGCGCGTTCAATGTTTCCTGCTTCTGCCTGACCAGTTCGGTATAGTCTATGGCAACCGCGACGCCGCCCATCAGTGGTATCATCGTGATGGCCGTCATCAAGGCGTAGTTTCCCCGCCTGTCGTGAAAAAAATCGCGGATCATTGTGCTTACCCCCGCCAAAGATCCATGTTGGAGTACGACCATGGTCGCAGTTGGTTTGGTACTATGGTCATAAATCGTTAAATTTCAGCTTTCGCGAAACTGTCAAGAACGCGGCGCCTCTTTGACTGCGCGTTAACCCTGTGCAACCGGCGGTCCGCCCATGGCGGATACCTGTTGCCCCGTCCGCGCTTGACGGAAGGGCAGGTCGGGAAAGCTGGTGACAGGATGAGGCGCTTCGGCTATGCGGGGCGGACCGCGGCGGCCTTCAGCGCGACGCGGTTCATGATCGAAATCAGGGACACGGCATGGCGGATTCGCCTGACATCATCGCTTCGCTCGACGATCTGGCGGGGCGCTACGCCGCCATACTGTGCGACGTATGGGGCGTCGTGCACAACGGCGAATGGCATTTTCCGGCCGCTGCCGCCGCACTTGCAAGGGCGCGCGCGGCCGATGTGCCTGTCGTGCTCATCACCAATTCGCCGCGTCGCAGCGCCGACGTCGTCGCCCAGATGAAGGTGATCGGCGTCCCTGGCGATGCCTGCGACCGGGTCGTCACGTCCGGCGACGTGACCCGCGACCTGATCGCCGATGGCCCGAGGAAGATCTTTCATATCGGCCCCGAGCGCGATTTCACGCTCTATGACGGGCTCGATGTCGATCTGGTCGAGGAATTCGAGGCCTCGGGTATTGTCTGCACGGGCCTCTATGACGACGAGGTCGAGAAGCCCGCCGACTATGCCGAACTGCTGCAGCGGCAGCGTGCCCGCAATCTGCCGTTCATTTGCGCCAATCCGGATATCCTGGTGGAGCGCGGCGAGCGCACCATCTGGTGCGCCGGCGCGCTCGCGCGGGATTACGCGCAGTTGGGCGGGCGCACGCTGATCGCCGGCAAGCCCTTCGCGCCGATCTACGATGTCGCCATGAAGGAGGTCGCCGGCCTTCTTGGCCGCGCCGTCGAGCGCGGCGAGGTTCTCGCCATCGGCGACGGCATGATGACGGATGTCAAGGGCGCGGCCGACAACGGCTTCGACGTGCTCTATGTCTCGGGCGGCATCCACGCTCGCGACTATGGCGATCCGCTCCGCCCCGACCCCGAAAGGCTGGCGGGCTTTCTCGAAAAGCACGGCTACCGGCCGGTCGCCGTCATTCCGCGTCTGCAATAGGTTGGTGGTCTGGCCATGACGGACGCCTCGATATGAAGCAAGCTTTCGAACGTCTTTCCGCGGTCGCGCCACTGCCCGCGCATCTGCGCGGCGGCGTCGTAGCGATCGGTAATTTCGACGGTGTCCACCGCGGCCATCAGTCCGTCCTGGAGCGCGCGCTGACCGAAGCCCGCCGCAGCGGCGTGCCCGCTTTGGTGCTCACTTTCGAGCCGCATCCGCGCAAGATCTTCCGGCCACAGGTGCCGCTCTTCGTGCTGACGCCGCCACCGATGAAGGCGCGGCTGCTTGCCGGGCTTGGCTTTGCCGCCTTGGTCGAGCAGCCGTTCACGCGCGAGTTCGCCTCGCTATCGCCCGAGGCTTTCGTGACCGATGTGCTGGAGAAGAACCTCGGCATCCGCCACGCCATCACCGGTTTCGACTTTCATTTCGGCAAGGACCGCCAGGGTGGCCCGGCCTTTCTGATGGCTGCCGGAGAACGGCATGGCTTCGGCGTGACGCTGGTCGATGCCTTCCGCGATGAGGGCGCGGAGGTGGTTTCATCGAGTCGCATCCGGGGACTGCTCGCCGAAGGCAAGGTGGAGGAGGCCGCCGGCCTGCTCGGCTACCGTTTCACCGTCGAAGCCGAGGTGATCGGCGGCCAGCAGCTTGGCCGCACCCTCGGCTTCCCGACCGCCAATATGCGGCTTTCGCCGGAAGCGGCCTTGAAGGAAGGGATTTATGCCGTCCGCTTCCGTCGCGCCGACGGCACGCTCCATGATGGCGTCGCCAGCTTCGGCCGGCGTCCCACCGTCGACGACAATGGCGCGCCGCTGCTCGAAACCTACGTCTTCGATTTTTCCGGCGATCTCTATGGCCAGACCTGCCAGGTGTCGTTCTTCGGCTTCCTGCGGCCGGAGCTCAAATTCGACGGCCTTGATGCGCTGGTGGCACAGATGAAAAAGGACGAGGCCGAGGCGAGGGCGCTGCTGGCGGGCGTGCGCCCGCTCTCGCAACTGGACGCCGAGATCGCGTTCTAGGCCGTAGTGACGATTTAAGGAATTGGGATTCCCACGGGCCGGCAAATCAGATTCAACGCTGATTTTTGGGGATCAGTGATGAACTGCGACGCGCTTCGGGACGACCAGTGGGACCGGATCAAGGGCTTTGTTCCGGGCGGCAGAAAGGGCAAGCGTGGCCCGCGTGCCGACAACCGGAAATTCCTCGACGCGTTGTTGTGGATGGCGCGGTCAGGCGGGCGCTGGCGCGACCTGCCGGAGCGGCTCGGGGATTACCGGTCGGTGAAGCGCCGCTACTATCGCTGGATCGAGATGGGCGTGCTGGACGACATGCTGGCCGCACTCGCCCGCGAAGCTGATCTCGAATGGCTGATGATCGACTCAACGATCGTGCGGGCGCACCAGCACGCCGCCGGGGCACGCAAGGTCAAAGGGGGGCGGATGCCCAGGGCCTGGGCCGGTCTCGCGGCGGCCTAAGCACCAAAATCCACGCGGCTACCGAGGCGCTCGGCCTTCCCCTGCGCCTGATCGGCACGCCCGGCCAGCGTAACGACATCGCCTTTGCCCACGACCTGATCAACGGTATCGACGCCCATGCCACCATCGCCGACAAGGGATACGACGCCGATCACCTCGCCGATAGCATCGCGCAAGGGGGCGCCGAGGTCGTCATCCCGCCCAAGCGCAACCGCAAGGTCCAGCGACCCTACGACCGTGATCTCTACAAGGAGCGAAATCGAATCGAACACTTCTTCAGCAAGCTCAAGCAGTTCAGGCGCGTCGCAACCCGATACGACAAACTGCTCGCCAACTTCATGGGCTTCGTCAAACTCGCCGCTATCGCCATCTGGCTCAAATAGTTAAATCGTCACCACCGCCTAGTGCGTTTCACGGAAACGGCGAAACGCCCTATCTCCTTGTTTTGACGCAATTCCGGACGGCCACGGCGAAGTCGCCGGGCCCAACCACTACACACTTTTCCTGGAATTGCTCGGATCGTCTTCAGTCTGCCGCTCGATCAAAGGCTGACTCGCATGGGTGAAGCATTTCACCGACCGCGGGCGCTTGATTGCGCAGAAAGCGCTAATGAAGATAGACCTAATGGTGTGGGCCGTTGTCCTGCCCTGCGCAGCGCTGTTCATCCTCTGCGACGGACTTAGCGCGCATTGGGGCAAGACCGGCAGCGGCCGCAGCCTGGCCATCGTCATGCTGCTGTCGCCGGTATCCTACTTCATGTTTGCCTTCATCAACACGCGACTGAATCTTGCCGTTACCGGCGCGCTGGTCAATACGATTGTGGTGGCCGGCGCAGTCCTGGTCGGCGCGGTCGTCTTCAAGGAGGACGTTTCGAAAGCCCAATATCTCGGCATTGCGCTGGCACTTGCCGCAGTCACGCTTCTCAACGCCGACTGACGGAAGCCTACCGCTTCAGCGCCAGGCCGATGGCGATGAAGCTCCATCCCTGGAAGACCAGGTCGATCGCCAGGAAGATGCCAAGCACCCAAAGGCTGTTCACCGGCCAGCCCATGGCGATCATCAGGCCGAGCAGAATGGTGATGATGCCGGCCGCGAGCAGCCATCCCCAGCCTTGCTGCGGCCGGTGATTGAAGGCCACCCAGGACCGCAGAAGCCCCGAAGCGACGAGCGCGATGGCCAACAGCAGCGTCAGCAGCGCCGAGGCGAGCAACGGGTTGTCGAAGGCGAAGAAGCCGGCGACGGCGTAGAGCAGGCCGCTCAGCAGCCAGTAGAAGAAACGTCCCCAGGTCTTGACTCCGAAGGCGTGGATGATCTCGATGACACCTGCCATCAGCATCAGCCAGCCGACGACATAGACCGAGGCGACGGTGGCGATGAACAGATTGCCGAAGGCGATGCCGCCGAAGATCAGCAGCAACACGCCGAGCGCCACGAACCATCCCCATTTGTCCCGCGTCTGGCCGATCACGTCCTTGAGAGCGTCGCTTGGCAGAGTCATGGTTTCATCTCCCTCGAAATTCACCACCGGTCGTGCGGCGAAAGGAAGCTAAACCCAACGGCATTGTCCGTCCAGCAACACGGGCCCAGCCCGCGGGCGGCCGGCTGTTCCATGACCTTCCTACCACGATCGAGAATCGCGACGATTTGATAGCCACCGGGCGGGCGGCGCGAGAGCATGCGCTTTCCTTCAAGCCCGGGGGTGAGCTCGGCCGCTACATCGTCGACGAAACCCTGAGCCGGTTCCGGAATACCGGACAGGCAAGCCGCGTATCCCGGCAACCATAAAGGCGGCTATTGTCGCGACGGCCGGACTTCGTCCGGGAACGGCGCAAGCGTCGCCTCCAGTGTCTCCCGGCCGGCCTGCTCCCAGCCTCGCGCCACGAATTCTCTGGCCTTCGCTTCGTATGGAGCACGGGCCGCGGGCGAGGTGATCCACTCCCGCATGGCGCTTTCCCATCCTTCGACGTCGAGCGGATCAAGGCAGAGTCCCGACGAGCCGACAACTTCGGCGATGGCTCCGCCCGTGGAGGCGATCAGCGCCTTCCCATAGGCCAGCGCCTCGACGGGCGGCAGCCCATATCCTTCATAGAGCGACGGATACACGCAGAACGCACTGTTGCGGTAAAGGCGGGACAACGTTGCGTCGTCGACGTTGTCGAGATGGACAAGACTCTTGCCGTAGTCGGGATGGCTGTGAAGCTTCGCCAGGATCCCGTCGACCATCCAGCCGCTGCGGCCGACGAAAACCAGCTTCATGCCGCTGCGCGCGACCGTTCCGTCCAGGACGATGCGCCTCCAGACATCCATGAGCAGCGAATGGTTCTTGCGTGGCTCGATGGTGGAAACGAACAGGATATAGCGATCCGTCTCGATCCCGTCCGGCATGCGGCTGTCCGCCTTCGATTCGCGGGCGCTGTCGCAGCCGAGAGGGACTTGTTTCAGCTCCGGCAGATGGACGCCGAGCTTGGCGGCATAGTCCTCGACGTCAGTGGTGACGCGCCTCGACGTTAGGATGAAGCGGTCTGCCAGCCCGACCGCCAGGTTCACGTAGTCGGTGAATCTCTTGACGTCGTGCGGCTTGTACCAATCGGGAAACTGGATCGGAATGATGTCGTTCAAGAGCACGATCAGCTTTGCGCCGGCCAAGCGCGCCTCGCGCGAAATGACCTCGATATCGGTATGCGCCCAGTCGTTGTTCATCAACAGCAGATGGTCGCCGGGCGAAAGATCGTATTTGTCGCCGGCCACAGTCCTGAGCGGGACGATACGAGCGCGTGAACGGTCCTCGCGAGCGACCTGCCGCTGCTCGGTTTCCTTCATCAGCCGGTTTTCGATCCGCTCGAGGAAACGAAGAAAAGGGCTGCCGGGATGGCGCCGGCCGAACGCGCCAATTTCCGTTATCAGCATCCGGCGCGGTCTTATGATCGTCATCAGCAACCGCCGCGCCCATTTCGGCCAGCGATCGTAGAACCTTATCTTGATGCGGGCCGGGTCCGGGTAAAAGCTCATGTCGCATGAAATGTCGCCGGCGATGATTTCCGCTGCCATACCAGGCGAAACCTGTCTAAGGACCCGCTCGATCGGGTCGAACACGGTGAACGCCACATCGGAAGCCTTGAATGCGGCCGCCGCGGCCGCGTAGTGGCGTTGCACGCGGACCAGGCCGACCGGAGGGCCGAGCCAACGCACCATGCTCGAGAGATCGACGACGAGACGCATCATGCGGGCCGCATCAGTTGAGCCGCATTCTTGCGGGACGCGCGATCATCCTGCGCCAGGCCAGTCGAGGTCCCAGCGCGAGCGTCCTGAAGGAGGGCGCGCCGACAGCCGCGAGGAACAGCAGCTTTAGAGTGAGGGCGAGGGGTATGTCCGCGGTTCGCAGCAGCAACTCGATGTCGCGTCTCTCCGGGCTGGAGATGCCGACCCCCATGGCGGCGCGCGACGCCAGAAAGCTTGCGATGGCCTGCGCGGGTTGGCCGTTCGCGTCGAACGGCTCGGCGCGATGGCGACGCAGCAGCGCCGACTGCCTGGCCAATGCCGCCGCTGCCTTTTGCTGATCTTCCTTCATGCGTGATACCTGTCCCGGATGCGATCTCAGCTTCACGAGCCGCGCATCCATGTTGGCCAGTTTTCCCGTTTCGGAAAGCCGCAGCCATAGATCGTAGTCTTCCGCGTGGGTGAATGCGCGGCGGTAGCCTCCCGCGCGCCGGACGGCCTCGGTCCGAAACATCACTGTCGGATGAAGCATGGGATTGTATCTGGCAAGCGCTTCGCGCAACGGGTCGCCGCCTGCGGGGACGTCAAGCGGCCTCAACGGATTTCCGTCCCGGTCGATCTGCAACCCCGCCGTACCGAGCAACTGCAGATCGGCATCCGCGTCGAAACACGCCACCTGCAGGCGCAACCTGCCGGGCAGCGAGACATCGTCACAATCCATGCGCGCCACAAGAGGGGCCTGCGCGAGCGAAAGCCCCATGTTCAGCGCATCGACGATCCCCTTGCCGCGGCTGGCGACAAGCCTGACGCGGCTGTCGCGGTCGCTGATCGACGTCGCGATCGCGGCGGTGTCGTCGCGAGATCCATCGTCGACCACGATGACTTCGATATCCGCCAGATCCTGGTCCAGGATGCTTTGCAGGGCCTCGCCGACATATTGCGCGCCGTCTCGCACCGGAATGATCACACTCACTGTCGGCAATGGAACTTTCCTTGCGATAATCGGTCGTGACCGAATGGCCGTTGAATTGTCGAATGTCGGCGGCCTGGTTTCAAAATTCCAATTCCAAAGTTTCGTCGGTCTGTCGACTGTCAATCTCTTTGTCCGGCCGATCCGAGTGCGATCTCAAGCGCGGGAGCGAGCAGTCGCAGGACCGCCTCGCGCTTTTTCGCCTTCAAAGAAAGGTCGCCGTCGAGGCCGACTTCATGAAGCCAGCTTCCCCGCCATTCGCAATAGGCCTGTCTGAGCTCAATTCCCGGCAAGGCGGCGAATGCGGTTATCGGCCGTTGCGGCACCGCGTTGGGATCCGCATTCCGATAGAGCACTTCCCAATTGGCTCCGCCGGTGTCGAGGCCGGCGAACCAGTCGAGCCCGAAATCGAGAGGCTCGCGGCCGACGGCGTCGAACCGAAAGAAGCAATAGCCGGCCCACAAATACCATCGCGCGCCTGCCCAGCGCAGATCGCCGTAAAACGCCGCGTCTTCAAGAGGTTCGAAGGGGTCGCATGGCTTCGTCGGGAAAAGGTCCTGGTCGAGGAATCCGAACGCGGCCGGCGCGCCAGGCTTCAGGATGTTGCGCCACATCCAATTGAGCGCCGCGCCGTGGGACCGGCTCGGGTTCCTTACGGTCCATGGATTGGCCGGCAGCCTGACATAGGCGGCGCCGTGAGCCGCGCATACCTGCCTGTTCTTGCCCGCGGAAGCTTCTCCGACGCTGTTGTCGGCCACGATGTGGAGATCGTGGCGAACAAGTCCGCTCGTCAGCCGCAACTGGAGATCCAGGCATTGAGCATCGCCGAAGGCAACGGTCAGCAGGACATGGCGACCCCGGGCGGCCTCGCGGATGCCCTGGATGTCGCCATCCTTGGCCGGCTGGCGCAGAAACCTCCGGTCGATTCTCCGGTAACGGGCAGTTTTGACGGCGTGCAGCAGCGGCTGCAGTCTCAGCCATTGCCGCCAGTCATATTCGCGCAGGGCCCTTGGCACGGCTGTGGCGGCTTTCAGTCGAACCCGGCTTCGCAGGCGCGATCGCCCCGTGGAACTTTCATGAGCGCGCTCCGGTTGGTCTTGGCGGGAGAAAGCTAGAACGCGACAGCATCCAAGTCTCTTGATAACCGGCTATATACAGCATATTCGTGGTTTCAACACGGCCAACATTTAGGCGCCCGGCCGTGTTTGTTTGATTGGGGAAGTCTGGGGCGCACCCGGAGTCTCTCTCCGTCGATCCGACTTGGGGGATAAGGCGGCGCTCCGGAAAATGAGATGAAAATCTGCTGCGCAATCTCTGCCCTCTTCATGAATGGGGGGCTGCAAAGGGATTGCCTCAACATCAGCGACCGACTGGTCCGGCGCGGCCATAGCGTGACGATCCTGACGACCCGCCAGGTCGGTCATGTCGAGAGTTCGGCTGCGATAAAAATCCAGCCGGCACGGGTTCTCTCGAACCCTGGCACCGAATATGCGCTGGGTAGGACCGTGCTGACGGCCAGGCGGGACTTCGACTGCGTGGTCGGTTTCAACAAGATGGCGGGCCTGGATATCTACTATGCCGGCGACCCGCCCTATTTTGTGTCGAAGCTCGGGTGGTGGCGGCCGTTTTCGCCCCGCTTCATGCGCCAGCAGAAGCTCGAATCGATGATCTTTGCCCCTGGCAACGCCGTGCAGATCATCGCACTCAGCGAACACCAGGCAACGCTTTACCGCAACTTCTGGCGGACGGAGGAATCGCGCATTCACGTCGTCGGACCGACGCTCGATCCGAAACGCCGCAGACCGGAGCTGCTGGCTGTCGACCGCAATGAAATCCGCGATCGTTTTGGGCTTCCGCGCGAAACGGTCATCGCCTTGACCATCGCCAACAGGTTGAAGGTGAAGGGTCTCGACCGGGCGATAAAAGCGCTTCAGCCGTTCCCGGAGATCCATTGGCTGGTCGCCGGCCTTCGAAAAAACAGCGAGGAGGAAACGCGGCTTCTCGGCCTGATTGCCAAAGCCGGCATATCGAAAAGGGTCACTCTGCTGGGCATCCAGGAGGACATCCCGGCGGTCGTGGTCGCGAGCGACTTCATGCTGCACCCGGCTCGCCTGGAAAATACGGGCACGGTTATTCTCGAGGCGCTTGCAAACGGCCTGCCGGTCATCGCATCGGACGCCTGCGGATATGCAAAATATGTCGGAGCCAGCGGGGCGGGACTGGTTGTGGCCAGTCGCGACGACCCCGAAATCTGGCGGCAGGCAATCCTGAAAGCCGGCAACCCGGCGGTCCGGGACCAATGGCGCGAGGCGGCTCTTGGCTACGGCGCGTCGAACCCGCTTACCGGCGGACTGGAAGCAGCCTGCGATCTGATAGAGACGCTGCGCCACAACCGGCGCTCCGTTTAGCGCAGCGACACCGGCGATTACAAATCGTCAAGGGCGATGCCGCTTATCGGCGGCATTGGGTGAAAAGCGACCCCCACCGGCCACGGCCGGCCGATCGCGTCCTTCATGGCATCGCTTTGGTCGACTTCCCTCCAGATGTGGCCGGCGCATCCTGTCGTGAGGGAAGGTAGTCCCAATGGCACTGCCGTCCAGAGTCGCCGCTATTGCAAAGATGTGCCGAAGCTGGTGTCATCCCGTTTTGCACCACTGGTGAGGCACGGTGATGAAGCGCTCCTTTGGGCTTACCCTGTTTTCCTCAACTCTCGCTCTGTGCGCTGCCGCTTCGGCGTCCGCTTCCGCAGCCCAGCCTGGCGATCCGCCGGCCGGCATTGCCAAGATAGAGACGGTGGTCGTCATCTTCGCGGAGAACCGCGCTTTCGACAATCTCTATGGCCATTTTCCTGGCGCTGACGGCATCGACAAGGCGAGCCAGGAAAGCCTGCAGCAGCGTGACCGTGACGGCTCCGTGCTGTCCGAACTGCCGCCGGTGTGGGACGGGCTGACCGCCAAGGGCGTCACGCCGCCGGTGACACAGGCGATGACCGAACACCTTGCGAACGCGCCGTTCACCGTGAACGACGCGAAGGGTTTCAACGTCCCGCTTACGGTCGTGACGCACGATCTCTGGCATCGCTACTACCAGAACCAGATGCAAATCGACGGCGGCAAGAACGACATGTTCGTCGCCTGGGCCGATTCGGGCGCCATGCCGATGAGCAACTGGGACGCCTCCAAGACCGACATGTGGGCGGTCGCGCAGAAATACGTGCTGGCCGACCACTTCTTCATGGGTGGGTTCGGCGGCTCATTCTTCAACCACCAATGGCTGATCTGCGCCTGCGCGCCCTACTACGCCGATGCCGACAAGAACCCTGCCAAGCCGTCGATCTCGGTGACGGACGACAGTGGCACGGCGCTGAAGGTCGCCGACAATTCACCGAAATCGGCGCGCGACGGCATCCCGAAATTCGTCTCCGACGGCAACCTGACGCCGGATTTCTACGCGGTAAACACGATGCAACCGCCTTTCCAGCCGAGCGGCAACGATCCGGCGCCTGGCGGCGATCCGCGCCTAGCGGATCCGGCCAAGCCGACGACCCTCCCACCGCAGACCGAGCCGACCATCGGCGACATGCTCAGCCTCAAGCACATAAGCTGGGCATGGTATTCAGGCGCCTGGCAGTACACCCTCGACCACGGCAACCACACGCCGATCCCGAATTTCCAGTATCACCACCAGCCGTTCAACTATTACGCCAACTTCGCGCCTGGCACCGAGGCCAGGCGCGAACATTTGCGCGACGCGGGGCTGGGAGGCGTGAGCTTCACCCAGGCGATCGACGATGGCGCCCTGCCGCAGGTTTCCTTCTATAAGCCGCAGGGCAATCTCAACGAGCATTCCGGCTATGCCGACATCCAGGCGGGCGACCGCCATATCGCCGATGTCATCGCGCATCTGGAGAAGAGCCCGCAATGGCCGCACATGCTGGTCGTCGTCACCTATGACGAGAATGGCGGCATCTGGGATCATGCCGCGCCGCCCAAGGGCGATCGCTGGGGGCCCGGCACGCGCATCCCCGCAATCATCGTTTCGCCCTTCGCCAAACACGGCTATGTCGATCACGCGCCCTATGACACCACCTCGATCCTTCGCCTCATCACGGAGCGTTTCGAACTGCCTGTGCTGCACGGCATCGTGGTTCGCGACCGGGCCGTTGCCGCGCATGGCGAGCCACCGCTCGGTGACCTTACCGGCGGGCTCGACCTGAATTGATGGCCCGTATCTGGAGAACGAGGATGGACGCTGACAGAATTGTCGCGCTGGTCACCGCTGGCGGCATCGAGCTCACCGACCGCCGGCGTAACGCTACGGATGACGGTTGGTCGCTCAGCTTCGCCAACGGTGCTACGGTGGAAGTGGGTGACGACGGCTCTGCGCGCATTGGCGGAAAAGGCACCAAGGCCGTGGCTAGGTTGCTGGACCAGCCGGTCGCGCCGCGCGACACCTGATCTGGTGGCCGTCCTCATCCGGATGCTGCCGACCATGTTACGGATTTTAAGTCAAATTTTACCGAACGCACGGCATGGCTTGAGCGCTGGCAGATGGTGCTGCCGGCGCGTTTCGCGTAAGGGGTGACGATGCGTATTGTCGGGACGATTCCGCTGGCCGTCGCCATGGGCCTGCTCAGCGCGCCTGTCGCCCAGGCGGGCGAGGGCAGCTGGATATCCGGCGACTGGTACCTGACGCTCGGCGCCACCGCGCTGGTCGCGCCGAATTTCGAGGGCGGCAAGAAATACATGCTCAGCGCCCAACCGATCGTCTCGCTCGGCAAGGTCGGTCCGGAGGCGCGCTTCACCTCGCGCAACGACAACATCTCGCTGGCGCTGATCGATGACGGTTCCGTCCGCGCCGGCTTGACCGGCAAGTTCATATTCTCGCGCGAGAGCAAGGACGAGCTCAAGGGCCTCGATCCCGTGCGCTGGGGCGGTGAGGTGGGCGGCTTCTTCGAATTCTATCCGCTGGATTGGCTAAGGGCGCGCGCCGAGCTCAGGCACGGCATCCGCTCCCATAACGGCTTCGTCGCGGACATCGCCGCGGACGCCTTCTATGACATCACGCCGACCGTGCGCATTTCCGGTGGTCCGCGCGTTTCGTTCGCATCGTCCGACTATTTCGACGCCTATTACGGCGTCAACGCCAAGGAAGCGGTCGCTTCGGGCCTGAGCGAGTACCATCCCGGCGGCGGGCTGAAGTCGACGGGGCTCGGTGGCGCGATCACCTGGAAAGTGACCGAGCCGATGACGGCGAGCGTCTTCACCGAATATTCGCGCCTGATGGGGCCGGCGGCCGATTCCAGCCTGGTCAAGGAACGCGGCGACCGCAATCAGTGGACCTTCGGTGTCTCGACCACTTACCGCTTCAATTTCACCATGTAGGCCGTGAAAGCGGCTTCATGCCTTGAAATCCGCGCTTTATTCCTGCCGCGCCATCCGCTAAAAGCCACGCCATGACGAGCTTTTCGCGCCTTTTCGCGATCGCGATACGAATTACGGGCCCGGTGTTCCGGGCGGCCTGAGCGCCGCTGGAGCCGCCGGGAGTTTTCGCGCGCGCCCCTCGCGCTTTTCAAGAAAATGCTGGTTCAACGCCCGGGCTTCCCGCCGCCGGGCAACGCAGATGGCAGATCAATGACCGACACCGTTGAAACGATCGACTATTCCAAAACGCTCTATTTGCCGCAGACGGACTTCCCGATGCGTGCCGGCCTGCCCGAGAAGGAGCCTGGTCTGGTCAAGCGCTGGCAGGACATGGACCTTTACAGGAAGCTGCGCGAAGAGGCCGCCGGCCGCGAGAAATTCGTGCTGCATGACGGGCCGCCCTACGCCAACGGCAACATCCATATCGGCCATGCGCTGAACAAGATCCTCAAGGACGTCATCAACCGCTCCTTCCAGATGCGCGGCTATGACGCCAACTACGTGCCGGGTTGGGACTGCCACGGCCTGCCGATCGAATGGAAGATCGAGGAGCAGTATCGCGCCAAGGGCAAGAACAAGGACGAGGTGCCGGTCAACGAGTTCCGCAGGGAATGCCGTGAGTTCGCCCAGCACTGGATCAAGGTGCAGGGCGACGAGTTCCAGCGTCTTGGCGTCATCGGCGATTTCGACAATCCTTATACCACCATGGCGTATCATGCCGAGTCGCGCATCGCCGGCGAACTGTTGAAATTCGCCTTGTCCGGCCAGCTCTACCGCGGCTCGAAGCCGGTGATGTGGAGCGTGGTCGAGCGCACCGCGCTCGCCGAGGCCGAGGTCGAGTATCAGGACTATGAGAGCGACACGATCTGGGTGAAGTTCCCGGTGGCGAGCCTCGCCCAGCCGGTCGCCGGCGCCGCGCTGGACGAGGCAGCGCTCGACCTCGTCGAGGCGCATGTCGTCATCTGGACGACCACGCCCTGGACCATCCCCGGCAACCGCGCCGTGAGTTATTCGCCGCGCATCGCCTATGGCCTCTATGAGGTCACGGCGGCCGAGAACGCCTTCGGCCCGCAGCCCGGGGAGAAGCTGATCTTTGCCGACGCGCTGGCGCAAGAGTGCGCCGCCAAGGCCAAGGTCGCACTGAACCGGCTTCACAGCGTCTCGGCCGAACAGCTTGGGAAGCTTACGCTTTCGCATCCCTTCAAGGGCCTCGGCGGCGGCTATGAGTTCCCGGTGCCGATGGTTGCGGGCGAGCATGTCACCGACGATGCCGGCACCGGCTTCGTGCACACCGCGCCCGGCCATGGCCGCGAGGACTTCGACGCCTGGATGGAGGCCGCGAGCGAACTGCGGGCGCGAGGCGTCGACACCGTGATCCCCTTCACGGTCGACGATGCCGGCTTCTTCACCAAGGATGCGCCGGGCTTCGGCCCGGGGCGCGAAGGTGGCGCGGCGCGCGTCATCGACGACAATGGCAAGAAGGGCAACGCCAATCAGGCCGTCATCGACGAACTGATCAAGCGCAACGCGCTCTTCGCGCGCGGCCGGCTGAAACACAGCTATCCGCACTCCTGGCGCTCCAAGAAGCCGGTCATCTTCCGCAACACGCCGCAATGGTTCGTCTATATGGACAAGGACCTCGGCGACGGCACGACGTTGCGCAGCCGCGCGCTGAAGGCGATCGACGACACCCGTTTCGTTCCGGCGGCGGGCCAGAACCGCATCCGCGCCATGATCGAGGAGCGCCCCGACTGGGTGCTGTCGCGCCAGCGCGCCTGGGGTGTGCCGATCGCGGTCTTCGCCGACGAGGACGGCAATGTGCTGAAGGACGAGGCCGTCAACGAACGCATCATGGACGCTTTCGAGAAGGAAGGCGCCGACGCCTGGTTCGCCGAGGGCGCGAAGGCACGCTTCCTCGGCAATCACGACGCCTCGAAATGGCACCAGGTGATGGACATCCTCGACGTCTGGTTCGATTCCGGTTCGACCCATGTCTTCACGCTGGAGGACCGTCCGGACCTCAAATGGCCGGCCGACGTCTATCTCGAAGGCTCGGACCAGCATCGCGGCTGGTTCCATTCCTCGCTGCTCGAAAGCTGCGGCACCAGGGGCAGGGCGCCTTACGACACGGTCATCACCCATGGCTTCACCATGGACGAGGAAGGCCGCAAGATGTCGAAGTCGCTCGGCAACACCGTCGTGCCGCAGGACGTCATCAAGCAGTCCGGCGCCGACATCCTGCGGCTCTGGGTGGTCACGACCGATTATTGGGAAGACCAGCGGCTCGGCAAGAACGTGCTGCAGACCAATATCGACGCCTACCGCAAGCTCAGGAACACCATCCGCTGGATGCTGGGCACGCTTGCGCATGACGACGGCCGGGACGTGCCGGTCGAGACGATGCCGGAACTGGAGCGGCTGATGCTGCACCGGTTGTCCGAGTTGGACGAAATGGTGCGCCAGGGCTACGACGCCTTCGAGTTCAAGCGCATCACCCGCACGCTGCTCGACTTCATGGTGGTGGAGCTTTCGGCCTTCTATTTCGACATCCGCAAGGACGCGCTTTACTGCGACGGGCCGTCGAGCCTGCGCCGCAGGGCGGCCGTGCAGGTGGTGCGCCACCTCTTCGAATGCCTGGTGAAGTGGCTGGCGCCGATGCTGCCCTTCACCACGGAAGAAGCCTGGCTCGACCGCCATCCGCAAGCCGTGTCGGTGCATCTCGGCCAGTTCCCCGCGATCCCGCAGGACTGGCGCAACGAGGCGCTGGCCGAGAAATGGCGCAAGGTGAGGCAAGTGCGCCGCGTCGTCACCGGGGCGCTGGAGATCGCGCGCGCCGAGAAGCTGATCGGCTCTTCGCTCGAGGCGGTGCCGGTGGTGACGCTCGACGACGCGGCGCTGGAGGCCGCGATCGCCGATGTCGATATGGCCGAGATGGCGATCACCAGCGATCTCGTCGTCAAACACGGCAAGGCCCCGGAAGGCGCCTTCACGCTCGACGACGTCAAGGGGGTGGCGGTGGTGGTGGAGAAAGCCGAGGATCGCGGTCTGGTCAAATGCGCGCGCTCCTGGCGCTACACCGCCGATGTCGGGCAGGATCCGGAATTTCCGGATGTCTCGGCCCGCGATGCCGCCGTGTTGCATGAGCTGAAGGCCCTTGGGCGGCTGTAGTCCTGTCGATAAGCCGGTGCACAAATGCCACGCCGGGCGGCCTGAAACCGCCCGCGCGTTGCCCTTAACAAGTGGTTGAGGTAAACACGCGACACTCCGGCAGACAAATTGTCGCCGGATTTCCATCGCAAATGCGGGGAAGAAGGGGACCGTGCCCTTGGCCGGTGGCGACTGAAAGGCTGTTAGAGTGGGACTTTTTGGCATGACCGACAGAACGTTCGCGCGCGCCGCGCTGATGGCGCCGCTTGTGGTATCGGCCATCGCCCTGTCAGGCTGCGTGGGTTCACCGACCTATGGAACCGACAAGACGGCAGCCGCGCAGCTCTTCGACGATGTCTCCGCGGCTGCCTCGATCACCCCGAAGCGCAAAGATCCGATCGACTACAAGCCGCGTCCTGATCTGGTGAAGCCCGCTCCCGGGCAGAAGGAAAGCCTGCCGCCGCCGCAGCAAAGCATCGAGACGGCGAGCGCCGACTGGCCCGAATCGCCTGAGGCGCGCCGCGCCCGGATCCGCGCCGACGCCACCGCGCACCAGAACGATCCGAATTACCAGCCGGAAGCCGTCGAGGATATCCAGACCAATCCCGAGGCGGTGAAGAAGGCATTGGCCGAATCGGGCTCCAGCCACCCGCCGGCCTGGTCGCCGGATGACAACTCGGCCGCGCGCCGTGCGCAGATTCAGCGCAGCCTTGCCGAACAGAAGCAGGGCGATCCGACCGTTCGCAAATATCTGAGCGAGCCGCCGCTTGCCTATCGCCAAGCTGCCGGCACCGCGCCGCAGAACGAGCTCGGCGAGGACGAATACAAGAAGGAGCGCCGCCTCAAGGCGCAGGCCGAAGGCAAGAAGGGCGGCTGGTTCGACTGGCTAGGGCTGTGAACAGTCAGTAGTCAGTAGTCAGTAGTCAGTAGTCAGTAGTCAGTAGTCAGTAGTCAGTAGTCAGTAGTCAGTAGTGACCTACTCACTACTCACTTCACCCGCCATTCCGTCTCTCGCGAAAAAAGTCCTTGAGGATGAGGGCGGCATCGCTCTCGCCGATCCCCGGATAGACGTCCGGCGTGTGGTGGCAGGTGGGTGAGGCGAAGAAGCGCACGCCGTTGACCACCGCGCCGCCTTTCTCGTCGGCGGCGCCGAAATAGAGCCGCCGCAGCCGGGCGAAGGAGATCGCGCCGGCGCACATCGCGCAGGGCTCCAGCGTCACATAGAGATCATGGCCGGTGAGACGTTCGCTGGCGAGCTTCCGGCAGGCCTCGCGGATCGCCAGCATCTCGGCATGCGCGGTCGGGTCCGAGAGCTCGCGCGTGCGGTTGCCGGCTTTCGCGACCACCGTGCCGCCGTTGGCGATCACAGCGCCGACCGGCACTTCGCCGCGGCTGGCGGCCGCCTCGGCCTCTTCAAGCGCCAGGGCCATGAAATCCGGTCGTTTCAAGCCGTTTCCATTCCGATTACTTCTCGCCACCCGAGAGTGATCCTGTTATTTAGCGCGAGACCCTGAAAACCGGAATCGGTTTTTGCCGCGCCGCTGGATGCGCAAAATCAAGATGACACTGCCTGCGTTGGGCGTCCGCAAGGGCGCGCGGCGCTGTAGCAGGTGAAGCCGAGCAAAGTAATGGACGACGACAAGAAATCTCCACGCGGGCCGCGCAAGGGCTACTCCAGACCGACGGGCGGGCGTGACGGAAAACCAGCCCACGGCGCTAAGAAGCCGTTCGCCAAGCCTGAACGACCGATGGCTGCTGAAGGCGAGCGCCGCGACTTCAAGCGCAGCCACAAGCCACGCGAGACGGGCGAAGGCGCTGGGCGCGCCGAAAGGCCCTTCCGCAAAGGTCCGCGCGCCGAAGGCAAGCCCTTCGAGAAGCGCGAGGGCCGCAAGCCTTACACACCGCGCGGCGACCGGTCGATGGCTGCGGAGGGTGAGCGCCCTGCGCGCGATTTCAAGCGCAGCTATAAGCCGCGTGAGATGGGGCCGCGTGAAATGGGTGAAGGCGGGGAGCGTGGCGACAGGCCGTTCCGCAAAGGTCCGCCGCGCGATGGCAAGCCTTTTGAGAAACGTGAGGACCGCAAGCCTTACGCACCGCGTGGCGACCGACCGGCTGCTGCCGAAGGCGATCGGGGCGAACGACGATTCGACCGCCCCAAGCGGGCATTCGACGACCGTCCCAAACGCGATTTGGCCGACCGGCCGAAGCGAGACTTCAGCGATCGTCCACGCGGAGCTGGCGGAAAGCCGGAAGGCGGCTTCAAGCCACGGCCGCATCCCTCGGAAGCTGCGCCCGAAAGCGGCGAGCGCATCGCCAAGCGGCTGGCGCGCGCCGGCATCGCCTCGCGCCGCGACGCCGAGGAACTGATCGCGGCCGGTCGCGTCAAGGTCAACGGCAAGGTGCTGGACTCGCCGGCCTTCAATGTCGGCGCCAACGACATCATCCATCTCGACGGCACCGAGATCCCGCCGATCGAGCGCACGCGTCTCTTCCTGTTCCACAAGCCGGCGGGCGTCGTCACCACCAACCGCGATCCGGAAGGCCGCAAGACCGTTTTCGACGTACTGCCGTCCGACCTGCCGCGGCTGATGACGATCGGCCGGCTCGACATCAACACCGAGGGCCTGCTGCTTTTGACCAATGACGGCGGGCTGTCGCGCGTGCTCGAACTGCCGGCCACCGGCTGGCTGCGGCGCTACCGCGCGCGCGTCCACGGCAAGGTCGAGGAGAGCGCGCTCGCCGGCCTGCGTGAAGGCATCGCCGTCGACGGCGTCTTCTACGGCTCGATCGAAGCCTCGCTCGACCGCGAGCAGGGCACCAATGCGTGGCTGACCCTGGGCCTGCGCGAAGGCAAGAACCGTGAGGTGAAGAACATCCTCGGCGCGCTTGGCCTCGACGTGACGCGGCTGATCCGCATCTCCTACGGACCGTTCCAGCTCGAGGATTTGCCCGAGGGCCATGTGCTGGAGATCAAGGGCCGCGTGCTGCGCGAACAGCTCGGCGAACGGCTGATCGAGGAGTCCGGCGCCAATTTCGATGCCGACATCCAAAAGCCGTTTTCCAACAAGCCGGTGCGCGGCGGCGGCCCTCGCCGCGAAGAGGTCGACCGGCCGAAATTCACGCGCGACGGCGACCACCGGCCGATCGGCGAGGGCGGTCTGATCAAGGCGCGCAAGCGCCGCGAAGGCAGCCGCGACGAGGCGCTGAGCAAGCTCTCGACAAAGCCGGACAGGGCGTTTGGGCCGGACCGGGCGTTCGGCGAGCGCGGCCCTAAATCCGACCGCGGCGGTTTCGGCGAAAAGCCGCGTGGTGGCTTCGGCGACAAGCCTCGTTTCGGCGGCAAGAAATCCGAGCGCGAGCAGCGGCCGATCGAACCGCCGGGCCAGCGCAAGGCCAATGTCTGGATGGCGCCGGGCGCTCGACCGATCGGCAAGGGCAGGGCGGAAGCCGATGCCGCCAGGGCCGCCGAGGCGAAGGCGCGCAAGGCATCCTACAAGCCGGGCGGCAAGGGCAAGCCGGGCGCGAAGCCGTTCGGCAAGCCCCGCGGCGAGCGCCGCGAAGGCGATGGCGGCGACAGGCCGCGCGGTCCGAAGAGGGGCGGCAATGCGGATCGTCGGCGGTGAGTTCCGCGGGCGTCCGCTGGCGACGCCGAAAAGCAATGCCATCCGCCCGACCACCGACCGCACCCGCGAGGCGGTGTTCAACGTGCTCGCGCATCGCTATGCCGAAAAGCTCGAAGGCGGCCGCGTGCTCGACCTCTTCGCCGGCACCGGCGCGCTTGGACTTGAGGCGCTGTCGCGCGGCGCCGCCTACTGCGTCTTCATCGAGGAATCGACGGAGGGGCGCGGCCTGATCCGCGAGAACGTCGAGGCCTATGGACTCACCGGCCGCACCAAGATTTTTCGTCGCGACGCCGCTCATTTGGGTGAGGCTGGCACGCTCTCGCCCTTCGGCCTGATCTTCGCCGACCCGCCCTATGGCAAGGGGCTTGGCGAACGCGCGCTGCGCTCGGCCAAGGCCGGCGGCTGGCTGTTGCCCGGCGCCTTGTTCGTGGTCGAGGAGGCGGCCTCGGCGCCGTTCGAGGCAGGCCCGGGTTTTTCCGTGGTGGACGAGCGGGGCTATGGCGAAACGGTCATTCGCTTCATCGAGGTTGGCTAGCGCCGCCTCGAAAATGACTCACAATTCACTTTGCCTTGCCAACAACCTTGCCTATCGTCGCGCAACCGCGACCGGAGAACTTGATGAGACGAACAGGAATTGGGCTGCGCGCAGCGCTTCTGGCCAGCGCGCTGGCGCTTGCGGCGGCCGCTCCGGCCCGCGCAGCCGATGACGGCGAGGTCAAGGATTTCCTGCTCGACAACGGCATGGAAGTGGTGGTCATCCCGGACCACCGCGCCCCGATCGTCACTCACATGGTCTGGTACAAGATCGGCAGCGCCGACGAGCCTCTCGGCAAATCCGGCATCGCGCATTTCTTCGAGCACCTGATGTTCAAGGCCACGACCAACCACGCCGCCGGCGAGTTCGACCGCGCCGTGTCCGAGATCGGCGGCTCCAACAATGCCTTCACCTCCTACGACTACACCGCCTTCCACGAGACGGTGCCGCCTTCCGCCCTCGAACAGATGATGGGCTTCGAGGCCGATCGCATGCGCAACCTCATCCTGACAGACGATGTCATCAAGACCGAGCGCGACGTGATCCTGGAGGAGCGCCGTTCGCGCATCGACAGCAATCCGCAGGCGGTGCTCGACGAGGAGGTCGACGCGACGCTCTGGCAGAACCAGCGATACCGCATTCCGGTGATCGGCTGGATGCAGGAAATGGAGCAGTTGAACCGTCCGGACGCGAAAGCCTTCTACGACGCCTACTACCGGCCGAACAACGCGGTGCTGGTGGTGGCCGGCGACGTCGATCCCGACGCGGTGAAGGCGATGGCCGGGCGCACCTACGGCAAGGTCGCCCGCGGCCCGGACCTGCGGCCGCGCATCCGCCCCGTGGAGCCGGAGCAGAACACGAAGCGCACGGTGACGCTCACCGACGCGCGCGTCTCGGTGCCGAGCTTTTCGACGCAATGGGTCGTGCCGTCCTATCACACGGCCAAGCCCGGCGAAGCCGAGGCGCTCGACCTGCTTGCCGAGATCCTCGGCGGCGACAACCGCAGCAGGTTGTACCAGCAGCTCGTCGTCAAGCAGGGTATCGCCTCAGAGGCCGGCGCCTACTTCCAGGGCACCATGCTCGACGCCACCAACTTCACCGTCTATGGCGCCCCGCGCGGCGACGCCAGGCTTGCCGATGTCGAGGCGGCTGTCGATGCCGAGATCGCCCGCATCGTCAAGGACGGCGTGAGCGACGATGAGCTGGAGCGGGCCAAGACCCGCTATGTGCGCTCCATGATCTTTGCGCGCGACAAGCAGGACGACATGGCCAACATGTATGGCTCGACGCTTGCCACGGGCGGCAATGTCAAGGACGTCCAGGAATGGCCGGACCGCATCCGCAACGTGACCGCCGATGAAGTCAAGGCGGCTGCCGCCCGCTACCTCGTGCTCGATCGTTCCACAACCGGCTATCTCTTGCCGCAGCAGCAGGCGGGGAATTGATGATGAGCATGGTTCTTGGCCATACGATCGCTTCTCCTTCTCCGGCGAGCGAGGAAGGCAAGCTCTATCGCGCCGTCGCCACCCTTTGCTTCGCCCTGTTCTTCCTGCTTTTGCCGGTGCTTGCCGCGCGCGCCGAAATGAACATCCAGGAGGTGAAGTCGAAGAAGGGCGTCACCGCTTGGCTGGTGGAAGACCATTCGATTCCGCTGGTTGCGATCCGTTTCGTTTTCGACGGCGGCACGGCGCAGGACCCCGCCGGCAAGGAAGGCCTGGTCAACCTGATGACCGGCCTGTTCGACGAGGGCGCCGGCGACCTGGACAGCGAGGCCTTCCAGTTGAAGCTCGACGATGCCGGCGCGGAGATGAGTTTTCAGGCGGCGCGCGATGGCACCTATGGCTCGATGCGCATGCTGTCCGACCAGAAGGACGAGGCTTTTGGCCTGCTGAAGCTGGCGGTGAACAGCCCGCGCTTCGATCAGGCGCCGATCGACCGCATCCGCGCCCAGACACTCTCCGGCATCCTCGCCAATGAGCGGGACCCCAATACGATCGCCCAGCAGCGCTGGCTGCGCGCGATCTATGGCCAGCATCCCTACGCGCGGCCGGACGAGGGCAACAAAGACAGCCTCGAAACCATCACTGCCGACGACCTCAAGGCCTTCCACAAGGCGAACTTCGCCCGCGGCGGCCTGCATGTGGCGGTCGTGGGCGACATCGACGCCGCCACGTTGAGCGACAGGCTTGACGAGGTGTTCGGCGACCTGCCGGCCAAGCAGACGCTGGCGCCGGTTGCCGACATCACGCCCAAGCTCGGCCAGCAGCTCGAAGTGAATTACGATCTGCCGCAGACCTCCCTGCAGCTTGCCTGGCCGGGCGTGAAGCGGAGCGATCCCGATTTCTACGCCGCCGTGCTGATGAACGAGATTCTCGGCGGCTCGACTTTCACGTCGCGCTTGTATGAGCAGGTGCGCGAGAAACGCGGCCTTGCCTATAGCGTCAGCTCCGATCTCGTCGATCACGAGCATTCCAACGCCCTGCTGGTGACGACGGCGACGCGTTCCGACCGCGCCGCCGAAACGCTTTCGATCGTGCGCCAGGTGGTGAAGGATATGGCCGAGAACGGCCCCACCGAGGAGGAGCTCGCGGCCATCAAGAAATACATGGTCGGCGCTTACGCCATCAGCAATCTGGATTCGTCCAGCTCCATCGCAGCGACGCTGGTGGAGCTGCAGATCGATGATCTCGGCATCGATTATATCAAGCGGCGCGCGGCTCTCATCAACGCGGTGACGCTGGCCGACGTGAAGGCGGCGGCTAAGAAGCTCCTGTCGTCCGACCCCGCGGTGATGGTCATCGGGCCGCCGCTGGTGCAGGTGGCGGGAGGCGGCAAGGGATGAGCCCGACCTTCGGGGTGGCCTTTGGCGGCGGCGGCGCGCGCGGTCTCGCGCATATCCACATCATCGAGGCTCTCGACGATCTCGGCATCAAGCCGGTGGCGATTGCCGGCTCGTCGATCGGCGCCATCATGGGCGCCGGCATGGCGTCGGGCATGAAGGGTGCCGAGATTCACGATTATGCCCGGTCGATCCTCGGCAGCCGGGCTGAAGTGGCCGCGCGCATGTGGCGCTCGCGGCCGGGCACGATCGCTGAGGCCATGCAGGGCGGCATTCGCGTCAGCCAGTTCAACATCGAGCGCATTCTGAAGGCTTTCCTGCCCGAGGCGATCCCGCAGACGTTCGAGGCGCTGAAGGTTCCGCTCAAGGTGACGGCGACCGACTATTTCGGCCACAGCCTTGCGGTGTTCGCCGAAGGCGACCTGCATTCGGCGCTTGCCGCTTCGGCGGCCATCCCGGCGGTCTTCCGCCCGGTGACGCGCGAGGGCCGCGTGCTGATCGATGGCGGTATCTACAACCCCGTGCCTTTCGACCTCATCGAGAAGGACGCCGACATCATCATCGCCGTCGATGTCGTCGGCGCGCCGAGCGAGGCCGAGCGCAGGCATCCGACCACAGTCGACCTGATGTATGGCGCCACCCAGCTGATGATGCAGTCGATCATCGCCAACAAGCTCAGGCAGCACCCGCCGGACATTCTGATCCGGCCGAATGTCTCGAAATACCGCGTGCTCGAATTCCTCAAGATCGAGACGCTGATGGCCGAGACGGTCGAGATCAAGGACGAATTGAAGCGCGCCGTCGAGAAGGCCGTGGAAGCGCATGGCGGCAGGCAGGGAGAAGGGCGGTTTAGGTAGATCCGTGGAAGGCTCAGGCCTCGGCCAGGCTGGATCGCCGGTGTAAGCCGCCTCTCGACCTGTCGCGGCGCGCATTTTACCACTAGCGGCGAACAGACCGCACATCATAATGTCGCGCCCATTCGAAGTGCCTTGAGGCCGCATGACCAAGCTCCTTTTCACCCGCGTTCCTTTCAACCCGGTCTCTCTCGGGCTCGTCTGCAATTTCATTGCGCACTATCCGCCCTTTGATGGATACGAGTTTGGACAGATGGTGAAGTCCTTGCGCTTCCAGATCGAGCAGCAGACGCACCTTATCGGTTCCATCGACGACGCGATCGTTGCTTACGTCGGCTGGATCGTGACCAACTGCGAAATTGCCGAAACGTGGGTTGCAAACAAGGGGCCGCTCAATCCCGATCCCGGCGGCACTGCCATTGCCGCGACGATTATGGCAACGCGCTCGTCCTCGCACATCCTGCCGCTGATCAAGGAAGCGAAACTGCTCAACCTCGACAAGTCGGTCTACTGGAAGCGCGACTTCATCGACGCCCGCGGTGCAATGAAACGCGCCGTCCGCAAACGGGACGCGTGATGGAACAGGCTACCCCAGGCGAGGCGCTGACCCAGGAAATCCTGATCCGCCTCGGCGACCGTTACGCCTCGATGTTCGTGCGCATCTGGCAACCGGCCGGCCAATCGCGCGGCACCGTGTTCTGCCTGCACGGCTTTGCCGGCAATGGCTCCGATTTCGATTACCTAGCGGCGTTCCTCTGCCGCAACGGCTATCTGGTGATCTGCCCCGACCTGCTCGGACGAGGGCGCAGCGCCTATCTCGGCTCGGGCTACGATATGGATCTCTATTCCAGGTGCCTACGCGCGCTCAGCCAGTTTGCCGGTAAGGAGAACCATTTCGTCGGCACGTCATGGGGCGGGCTGATCCTGCTTCTATTTCTCTACGCGAACCGCGGTCGCGTCGACAGGATCATCCTCAACGATGTCCCCCTGATTGGCGGGCCGAAGGTCGACGCCTTACGAAACGAAGCCATCCGCGAAGCCGCGCTTGTATTCCAGACGCGCGCCCAGGCAGGGGAATATCTGCGTGCCTCAAATCCAGGCATGGGGCGGGTGGAGAGGCCGGTCCTCGACCGCTTCATCGATAACAGAATTGCCGCGAGGGCTGGCGAGTTTCGTTTGGCCTACGATCCGGCCACGACCGGGAATTTCGAGGCCATGACCGGCCGCGAATACGACCTGTTTCCCATGGTCGCTAAGCTCGACGCCCAGGTCATGCTCATGTACGGCCGCGAGAGCGGGTTCATCGACAGGCAGGCCTTTGAACGATCCCGCTGCGCCCGACCCGATCTTTGCATCGTCGACAATATCGATGTCGGCCATCCGCCGTCGCTGATGACGCCCGATCAGGCTCTCCTGATCTTCGGGTTTCTGTCCGCCATGTGAGCAGTATCCGTCATGGCGGCATCGCACTTCGATGAAACATATACCCGATTGCTCTCAGCTGATCTCGATCGCGACGACGCGGCCGAAAATCCGTATAGAATCCTGATTTGCACCACGCCGAGAACCGCCGGCCATACCTATTGCCAGGTCATGCGGCATTTTGGACTTGGCCTGCCCACTGAATACTTCCAGTGGCAATTCGCGGTACCGCTCATGCGGCGCTGGACGGGAGACGACACATTCGACGTCCCGGCGCTCGATCGCGGTGCGTCGTCATATGGAAAGCATCTTCTGATGCGGCGCTCAGTCGAAGGCGTATTCGCGGCCAAGCTGTTTTTCGGCAATCTGGACTTCGCCCGCCTCTCGATCGGCGAGGATGATGCAAGCTCGTTCTATGTATTCCTGTCCCGCCGGAACAAAGTCGATCAGACGGTCAGCCTGCTTTCGATGCTGCATACTGGTCAGCCATTCGATGGCGGGGAAACGCTGCCCGGTGTCCCTATGTTGAGAACGATAAGTCAGAAGGCGGTTATTGACACCGTGCGACACATCGCGGACTCCGAGGCAAAGTGGCGGAGCTACCTTTCGACCATTGACGTGACGAGGGTTGCTCATGTGGCCTATGAGGATTTCGTCGTCAATCCCCACGACAATGTGAAGGCGACGATGCGGAACTGGTTTCCAGCCCGCAATCTGCGCAATGATGCCCTCGCTGCAAATGGTCGCTACAGCAACGACGCCTCCGTAAAGTCGATTATCGCAAGACAGTTCGGAGGCTTGATCCGTCAACTTTGGCGCGACATGCCTGTCGAGGCGGAGCAGAGCCGATCAGCGCCTTGACACTTGGACGGACATGCCGCTCGCCGGGCGCAGCGCCAGCGCATAGTCGAAGCGGATAACGTCGTCGGCGCGAGTAAAGGCGAACTGGCGCACGACCGCGCGAACCGCCTGCTCCACCTCGAGTCGGCCCAGGCGTGCGCCCCCGCACATACGTGGTCCGGTTAGGAAGGGAATGAAGGCGCGGCGGTCGAAACTGTTGTTGATGAACTCCTTGCGGCTGGCATCGAAAGTCCTCGGATTTTCCCAGAATTCAGGATGCTGGTGCACACCGACGACGGACAGCATGATAAGTTGCCCGGCCCGTAGCGACGTGCCATCCAGAACCGCATCGGTGCTTACCTCGCGGGTCAGGAACGGTATAGGTGGGAAATAGCGCATCGTCTCGTTGATGAAGCAGTCAGTAAACGGTGTCTGTGCCTTGCCGCCAGCAATCTCACTATAGATACGCTCCTGCACCTGCTGGTTGGCGCCGAGCCTATCGATCACCCACTGCACTGTCGTGACGGTGGTTTCGACGCCAGCGAACAGATTCATCACGAATTCTTCGATCGGGGAAAAGCCGTCGATCCCGGCTGCTCTTTCCGAGAAACGGTCCATTTCCGCGGCCGCCCGCGGATCCGCCATCAGTTGCGAACCGAAATCCGCGATGACCGCGCGGGCATCTTGGATGGCGCTGTCTCTTTCGGCATTGGTTGGCGTGACCCAGGAATAATACTGCAGGCGGCGCAATGTCTCACGGACTCGGTCGAAAAGCACAGCGGTTGGTCGCGCTTCCGCGACAAGTCCGAAGGCCTGATAGAAAATGGTCATGGCGCCGGTGAAAAGCGCCTGGTGGATTCCTGCGAGGGAGGTCTCGCAATCGGCAAGGTCGCCACTGAATATATCCGACACGCTTTGCCCATGGGCGGGTTTGGCCGCCGCGAGATAGCGATCCTGGGTGATGGCGCGTCTTGTCGCCCATTCCTCGTCATTGGTGTTGAAGCGGCTGAAGCCGAGGGCCGAGATCAGCGAGAAGTTCTTCCGGAACAGGGCAGGCGACTTGACGATCTCGTCGACGCTCTCCGGATGGTCGAATACGATGAGGTTGCCGATTTCCTTAGCGCCGGTTGCTCGTCCATCATCCTGGCCGCTCCGCGCGAATAGGTTGTAGACGAGACTGTTGAGCATGCCTTCAATTTGTGCTGGATCGCTCACCCTACCTCCATGTCTGAACGCACGACCACTTCGGTATTCGTTCAGCTAACGATGTCCCTTATTGTTGCAAAAATGCGACAGTCACGCCGCAAAGTCGTTGGCATCCCGCAGCGGCAATAGGCGGTTATAAACTTGTCTGCAATAACAACCCGGCTGGAATCTGGGTGGGGACTTAAATGCATTCGCAGGGCACGGGTAAATTTTTAGCTACGGTGGCGGCTTCGGCTGCCTCCCTAACGGCAACAGGCGTGGCCACGGCTAACGCAACCGAGGCGCAGCCCTCGGATCAGACGGTCATCGATTCGCGCATCAAGATGTCGTTCGAAGGCTCGTACTTCTGGAACAATCTCCATAACAACGACAAGCTGAGCAGCGACAAGCTGGGTAAAGGCAACGGTGATATTTCCGGGGCAGTTTCGCTGACCAAGCAGATCTCTCCGGACTGGGATTGGCGTCTTGCCGCCGCTGTCCAACTCGGCAAGGACCGCTCTGCCCTCCTCTTCGAGCAGCCTGAGACGAACCCTGAGGGCCTTGTTACAGGGACTTACAGCGACGGCTACAGCTTCCAGACTTTCGATTTTGACGTCGGCAAGCACGTCAAGGTGCAACAGGCCGATATCCGTTTCTTCGGCGGCCTGCGGCTAGTGCATTCCGATGAAACATTGGGCGAGATTTCCGAAAAGTTCACCCCCACCAATCCTGCCGACAAGGGCATCGCCGCTGACAAGATCGGTACGGCCGAGTACTGGGGCATCGGCCCGCGCGTTGGTGCGGAAGCTTACTATCCGGTTGGCGAGAACTGGGGCCTGACAGGCTCGGCTTCGGGCGCAGTCATGTGGGGCCGCCGCACCGCGCGTGTCGGTGTCAATATTTCGTCCACAAACCCAGACGAACACTTTTCCGAAACTCTGGCCAGTCAGGGCTCGAATGAAACGGTCTCGAACCTCGACGCATCGCTTGGCCTGAGCTGGACGCCGATAACGAACGCCACCTTCACTGCTGGTTACAAGATCGAGGCTTGGCACAATCTGCTTGTGAACGCAGATCACAAGAATCAGGTTTTCCAAGGCCCGTTCCTGCGCCTCGAAGTAAAGATGTGATCGCGGCGGCCGGTCAGGGTGACTTCGGAGACAGGTTTCGAGTCCAGGTTCGCATCTAACAGGAACGTTAAACTGCACTATGTCGCGGCGGGCTCCGGCCCGCCGATCCTTTTCCTGCACGGCCTTCCCGACCATGGCCTTGGTTGGCGCAGGCAGATCGAGGCTCTACGCGGCAGTTTCAGGGTGTTGGCACCGGATTTGCGCGGATTCGGGCGAAGCGACGCGCCGCGCGGACATGCCCACTACACGCTGCTGCCGCATCTGGTCGAGGACGTGCTTTCGGTGCTCGTGGCCGAACAACTCTCCCAGGCCTCGATCGTCGGTCATGACTGGGGCGGAACAATTGCCTGGTGGCTGGCCATGCGGGTCCCGCAGGTGGTTCGCCATCTGGTTGTCCTTTCCTCCCCTCATCCGCGCAACTATCTGCGCGCCATCGCCGATCCAGCCAACGCCCGGTATTTCGCCTATGTGCGCCGCTTCCAGGAGGCAGGCGCGTCCGCCATGCCGGCGCCGGAGGAGCTTGCCGGATGGGTCGCCGACGAGGCCGACCGACAGGCTCTCGCAGCGTCGCTCCGGCATTCCGATCCGGAGGCGATGCTGGGTTACTACAGGGCCAACATTCCGCTCGGCAGGGTGCCGGACATCGGTCAATTGCCTCTGGTCAAAGCACCTACGCTGGTGATGTTCGGCGCCCACGATCCCTATGTTCCGGCCAGTGCTTTCGAAGGCACATTCCGCGAAGTCGACAACATCAGCTCCGTGGTGGCGCTGCCCGACGCCGGCCATTTCATCCATCATGAGGCCGCCAGTTTCGTCACGCGTGAGATCGAGGGCTGGGTGTCGCGGCCGCTGTCGAGCTTTCGGGTCGCGGGATAGAGACGCGATCGGCAATCGAGCCGGGCAGCGTCAGCACGGTTGCCACTTTGAGCCCTCGTTGCTGTGAGGTTTCCAGACAAGGCGTTGGGCCCTCTTCATGCCCCCTTGCGTTCACCCTTGTTTTCGGATTAGATTTCGCTTGAGAAAACCTTTTCCCAAATCGCCCTGCACTTGCTGACCTCATCCGTCATCACCACGCAGGCCGATAAGGGAAAACCTTTTCCCAACTCAGGGAATGGTTGCACGATATGTCTTCGGATGCCTCACCTGTCTCCGCCAAGCTGCCGGTCACGCTGCGCGAGGTCGCTGCCGCGGCCGGCGTCAGCGTCGCCACGGCGTCGAAGGCGCTGAACGGGCAGGGGCGGATGACGGCGGAGACGCGCGAACGCATCCGCGAGACGGCGCGGCTGCTCGGCTTCCGGCCGAACAGCCTGGCCCAGAGCCTCCTGCGAAAACGCTCGTTCACCGTCGGGCTGCTTACCAACGATACTTATGGTCGCTTCTCGCTGCCGCTGATGGCTGGCGTTTCGGATGCGCTGGTCGACAAGGGCGTCTCGGTGTTCCTGTGCAATGTCGAGGATGACCAGCGGCTCGGCCAGCTGCATGTCGAGGCCATGCTTGACAAGCGCGTCGACGGCATCGTCGCCACGGGAAAACGCATCGACCGCCATCTGCCGGTCGATCTCTCCAACTTGCGCATTCCGGTCGTCTACGCCTTCACCCAGCCCGATCCCGGCGCGGTCGGCCTTGTCTCCGACGACGCCGGCGGCGCGCGGCTGGCGGTAGAGCAGTTTTTGCGGCTCGGGCGCCGGCGCATTGCCCATGTCACCGGACCGGCGAGCTTCGAGGTGGTGCACACGCGGGCCGGGGCGTACCGCGATGTCCTGACGGAGAACGGCTTGCCCGCAGCCGAGCCGCTGCTGGGCGCATGGTCGGAAGCCTGGGGCCACGATGCCGTGGCAAGACTGTTCAGCAAGGCGGGCAGGGAGGGGTGGCCGGACGCCGTCTTTTGCGGCAACGACCAGATTGCCCGCGGCGTCATCGACGCGCTGCGCGAGCGCGGCATAAGGGTGCCCGAGGATGTTGGCGTCATCGGCTTCGACAATTGGGAGATCGTGGCCGAGGCGACGCGTCCGCCGCTGACTTCCATCGACATGAACCTGGCGAGCCTCGGGCGCGAGGCCGGGCTTGCCCTGCTTTCGCTCGTCGACGGCCAGCCGGCCGTGCCGGGCATCAGGAAACTGCCGTGCCGGCTGGTGGTGCGTCAGTCATGCGGCAGTCCGCCGCAATGAAGCAACAAGGCCACGCGCCCGAACAAGCAGGGCGGCGTGGCCAAAACAGGGAGGAGAACCATGAGGAGGAGTAAGATGAAGACCATTTTTGCCAGGCTGGCGCTTGCGGCAGCCGTCATTGGTGGCGGCCTGCAGGCGGCGTCCGCCGAAACCGCCAACATCTGGGTGCGCGCCGACGGCTCGAACTTCATGCCGCGCATCGTCGACGCCTTCAACAAGGCGAACAAGGACCAGGTCAAGCTCGACATCATCCCCAACGCCGAGATCATCCCGAAATATGGCGCGGCCGCCGCCGGCGGCACGGCGCCCGACGCGCTCTCGCTCGACCTGATCTACACGCCGTCCTTCGCCGCCGCCGGCCAGTTGGAAGACATCACCGACTGGGCGAAATCCTTGCCCTATTTTTCGAGCCTGTCGCCGGCGCATGTGAAGACCGGCACCTATAAGGACCGCATCTACGGCCTGCCGTTCTCGGCCGACGCCTCGGTGCTGATCTGGAACAAGAAGCTGTTCAAGCAGGCGGGGCTGGACCCCGAGAAGGGCCCGATCAACTGGGCCGAGATCGAGGCCGACGCCGAGAAGGTCAACGCGCTCGGCGGCGACATCAAGGGCTTCTACTTCTCGGGCAATTGCGGCGGCTGCAACATCTTCACCTTCACGCCGCTGATCTGGGCCTCGGGCGGCGACATCCTGTCCGAGGACGGCTCGAAGGCGACGCTAGACAGCCCGCAGTTGCGCGGCGCGATCGACCTCTACCGCTCGATGGTCAAGAAAGGGCTGGTGCCCGAGGGCGCGCAGACCGATACCGGCGCCAATTTCTTCGCCGCCTTCGCCGGCGGCAAGATCGGCATCTCGCCGTCCGGCGCCTTCGCCATCGGCGCGCTCAACACGCAGTACCCGGATGTCGACTACGGCATCACCTTCCTGCCGGGCAAGGATGGCGGTTGGTCGTCCTTCGCCGGCGGCGACAATTTCGTCGTCACCAAGGGCACCAAGAAGATCGCCGTGGTGAAGGAGTTTTTGGACTTCGCCTATTCGCTCGAGGGCCAGACCATCCTTGCCAAATATGGCAGCTTGCCGGTGCGCAACGACATCGCCAAGGATGCGCTCAAGGATCTCGACCCGCGCTACCAGGTGGCGGCCGAGGCGATGGCCAAGGGCAGGACGCCCTATTCGGTGGTGTTCAACGACCTGATCAACTCTGCCAACGGTCCGTGGACGCAGATGATC
The DNA here is from genome assembly GCF_006440675.2 of Mesorhizobium sp. B2-8-5. Taxonomy (NCBI): domain Bacteria; kingdom Pseudomonadati; phylum Pseudomonadota; class Alphaproteobacteria; order Hyphomicrobiales; family Phyllobacteriaceae; genus Mesorhizobium; species Mesorhizobium sp. B2-8-5. The sequence continues at coordinate 4,735,599 of NZ_CP083951.1, read as the reverse complement.
AACGAGGTGTTCTTCGGCGACGACGTCGACGGCGCCATCAAGAACGCGCAGGATACGATGCAGTCGATCATCGACCAGGCGCCGAACAAGTAGACACCAGGGCCAGCCGGCGGCGAGGATCGCGCAACGCCTCGCCGCCAAGGCTCTGACCGGCCGCCCGCTCCGTCTCCCTGGCCGGGCGGCCGGATGATCCATCGCTGAATGGCAGGGACTGACGCGTTGAGAAAAGACCCCTTCATCCGGCCGCTTCGCGGCCACCTTCTCTCCGGGGAGAAGAGTTTGGCGCCGACGCTTGCGATCTCCTCTCCCCTTGGGGAGAGGTCGGATTGCCCCGGATTGCCCTTCGCAATCCGGTCGGCAATCCGGGTGAGGGGGCGCCGGCGGGCTGGCTCCTCCTTCTCCCTTTGTGGGAGAAGGGGGAGCGAAGCTCGGTCGGATGAGGGGCGCTCCAGGGAACGCCGACGCCTCACTCCGATGGAACACCCCTCATCCGTCTTGGCGCTGCGCGCCGATCCACCTTCTCCCGCAAGGGGAGAAGGGGAGGCCCAGCCATGACCGCCATCGCCACCACCTCCGCGCCCGCCCGAGCCCGCGCACGCACCAGCCTGCGGCAATGGGTGGGCCTGCTCTATGTCCTGCCGGCCGTCGCCCTGGTCACCGTCTTCTTCGTCATCCCGCTCGGCATGACGGCGTGGATGTCGCTGCACAACTGGCCGCTGATGGGCGAGCATTCCTTCATCGGCCTCGACAACTACTTTGCCATCCTGCGCGACACGCGCTTCTGGAATGCGCTGAAATTCACCTTCTATTACACGGTGATCGTCACCATCGCGATCTTCGCCGTCGCCTTCCCGCTGGCGATCTTCATCGAAAGACCGCGCCCGCTCACCAATCTCTACCGCACCGCCTTCTTCATGCCGGCGGTGGTGGGTTTTGCTTCGGCAAGCCTGCTCTGGTCGTGGCTCTTGAATGTCGATTCCGGCCTGTTCAGCCCGGCCGCCTTCGACCTCGGCCTGACCGGCAAGAAGGTCAATCTTCTCGCCACCTTCCAGCCGGCCTTCTGGTCGATCATCGCCATGGTGGTCTGGAAGGTCGCCGGCTTCACCATGATCATCCTGATGACCGGTCTGCAATCGATCCCGCAAGACCTGCAGGAGGCCGCCGTCATCGATGGCGCCGGCCCGTTCGCCAGGTTCAGGGCGATCACCTTGCCGCTGATGCGCCGCACGCTGGCGCTGGCGCTGATCCTGTCGGTCGCAGGCTCGATCCTGGCCTTCGACCAGTTCTACATCATCCTGCGCGGCGGCCCGCGCAACCAGACGCTGACGGCCGTCTACTGGATCTTCAACCAGTCCTTCGTCTCGTTCAAGCTCGGCTACGGCGCGGCACTCTCCATGGTGCTGCTGGTCATCCTGGTGGCGCTCAGCCTCATCCAGCTCTGGCTGCTGCGCAAGCCCGAGGGGCTCGACTGATGGCTAAGGCGATGTCGCAAAACCGCAAAGCGGCCTTCAGCCTCGCCAGGCACTCGACCGGCATCGTCGCCTCGGTGCTGTTTCTGGCGCCGATCGTGTGGACGGTGCTGTCGACCTTCAAGCCGGCGCAGGAAGCGCGCCAGCCGCCGCTGCCGCCCTGGCCGACCACCGGCTTCTCGATCGAGAATTATCAGACGCTGAACTCCTTCGGCGACGGGCTCTGGGTCTCGGCGCAGAACAGCATCTATGTCTCGGTGATGACGGTGCTGCTCTCGGTTCTGGTCAGCGTGCTCGCCGGCTACGGTTTTTCGCGCTTCCGCTTTCCGTTCCGGGATTTCTTCTTCGTCCTCATCCTGTCGACGATCATGATCCCGTTCCAGTCGATCCTGACGCCGATCTTCCTGGTGCTGACGAAACTCGGCCTGCACAACACGCTGACCGGGCTGGTCTGCGTCTATGTCACGCTGCAGCTGCCTTTCTCTATCTTCATGATGCGCAACGCCTTCGACGCCGTGCCGCGCGAGATCGAGGAGGCCGCGCGCATGGACGGCGCCAACAACGTCACCATGCTGGTGAAGGTGATGCTGCCGCTGGTCTGGCCCGGCGTCGTCACCATCGCGCTGTTCGCCTTCCTCGGCGCCTGGAACGAGTTCCTGGCAGCACTCGTGCTGATGACCGACCAGTCCAAATTCACCTTGCCGGTGATGATGACCGCGCTTCAGTCCGGCCGCTTCGGCGCCATCGACTGGGGCGCCGTGCAGGCCGGCGTCACGGTGATGATGGTGCCCTGCCTGATCCTCTTCCTGGCGCTGCAGCGCTTCTACATCCGCGGCCTCATGGCCGGGGCCGTCAAGTAATTCGAATGGAGTGAAATCATGACCGCATCGCAGCCCGCCGCGCAGACCGGCACCTCCGCCAGGCCGAAGCTTGCCTTCCGGCCGCTTCCCGTGCCGCAGGTCGATGTCCGCGGCTTCTGGGGCGACCGTGTCGATGCCGTGGCCGCCAAGACCGCCGGCATCCTCTACGACCGTTGTGTCGAGGCGCGCATGCTGGAGCAGATCGATCCGGACGTGCCGTCGCCGGGTGTCGTCATCCCCTTCCATGTCAGCGACGGTTTTACCGCGCGCACCGTGACCACCCAGATGTTCTGGGATTCCGACTGGGGCAAGACGATCGAGACCGCGGCCTATTCGCTCTACCGCCGCCGAAATCCCGATCTGGAAAAGAAGATCGACGCCGTCATCGACATGTACGGCAAGCTGCAGCAGGAGGACGGCTATCTGTCGAGCTGGTACCAGCGCATCCAGCCCGGCCTGCGCTGGACCAATCTGCGCGACTGCCACGAGCTCTACTGCGCCGGCCACCTGATCGAGGGCGCGGTCGCTTACTTTCAGGCGACGGGAAAACGCAAGCTGCTCGACATCATGAGCCGCTATGCCGACCATATCGCCGACACCTTCGGTCCGGAGCCCGGCAAGCGGAAGGGCTATTGCGGCCATGAGGAGATCGAACTGGCGCTGGTCAGGCTCGCCCGCGTCACCGGCAACGACAAACATATGAAGCTGGCCAAATACTTCATCGACCAGCGCGGCCAGCAGCCGCATTACTTCGACGAGGAGGCGCTGGCGCGCGGCGCCGACCCGAAGGATTTCCACTTCAAGACCTACGAATACAACCAGTCGCACAAGCCGGTGCGCGAGCAGGACAAGGTCGTAGGCCATGCGGTGAGAGCCATGTACCTCTATTCCGGCATGGCCGACATCGCGACCGAATATGGGGACGATACGCTGAAGGAGGCGCTCGAGCGGCTCTGGGACGATCTCACGACGAAAAGCCTCTACGTCACCGGCGGTCTGGGTCCGTCGGCCGACAATGAAGGCTTCACCAACGACTACGACCTGCCCAACGAGACCGCCTATGCCGAGACCTGCGCTTCGGTCGGCCTGGTGTTCTGGGCGAGCCGCATGCTGGGCATGGGTCCGAACGCGCGCTACGCCGACATGATGGAGCGGGCTTTATACAACGGCTCGATCTCGGGCCTGTCGCTCGACGGCTCGCTGTTCTTCTACGAGAACCCGCTGGAGAGCCGCGGCGGCCACCATCGCTGGAAATGGCACCGCTGCCCGTGCTGCCCGCCCAATATCGGCCGCATGGTGGCCTCGATCGGCAGCTATTTCTACGGCCTCGCCGACGATGCGCTGGCGGTTCACCTCTATGGCGACTCGACCGCGCGCTTCGAGATCGCCGGCCGGCAGGTTACCTTGGTCCAGACCTGCAACTATCCCTGGGATGGCGCGGTCGCGATCGAGGTCGGGCCGGAGGCGCCGATTGCGTTCACGCTTCATCTGCGCATGCCTGCTTGGTGCCGGAAGGCAGCGCTTCGGATCAACGGCAAGCTGGTCGATCTCGAAGCGGCGACGGTCGACGGCTATGCCGCGATCCGCCGCGAATGGCGCCAGGGCGATAAGGTCGAGCTCGATCTCGAAATGTCGATGGCGCGCCTCTTCGCCAACCCGCAGGTGCGGCAGGACATCGGCCGCGTCGCGCTGGCGCGCGGCCCGCTGATCTACTGCGTCGAGGAAACCGACAATGGCGGCGGGCTGCATCGCATAGCGCTATCGCGCACGGCCAGGCTCGAGGCCAACAAGGAGCCGAACCTGCTCGGCGGCGTGGTCACGCTTTCGGCCATCGGCAGCCGGGCCGAAACGAAGAACTGGGGTCACGATCTCTATCGCCCCGAACCGCCGGCGACGAAGGAGACGAAGCTCAAGGCCATTCCCTATTTCGCCTGGGACAATCGCGACCCCGGCGAGATGCTGGTCTGGCTGAGCGAGGGGTAGGGCACCTGCGTCGTCTCGGCGGGACGAACTTCCGCCGGCAAGTCCTTCACGAATGGGTGTGCAAGCCTACTGGATATTTGCAACGGCGGCGGATAGTGCCGACGCTCGATCGGGCGTTTCGGCATTCATGCTCACTTCCGTCACCAGCTTGCGGCGCAGGGCCGTGACGTAATCGCGCGGCTCCTTCGGTGACATCACGAAGGCCTGTGAGCCGCCGATAACCGACTGCTCAAAGTAGGAAGCCAGCGGTTGGCGAGGGTCCTCGTCGTCGGCCGGAATGGCGATCGCGTTGATCGTGTAACCCTTGGCGATGGCGTTTTCCCGGCTTGGCTGCACGGGCAGCCCGTCATTGTTCTCGCCGTTCGAAGAGATGTCGATCACCTTCTTCATGGCATTTCCTGGAAACTCGTCGAGCAGGAGGCTTCCGACATCGATTGCCGTCGAAACCGAAGTTCCGCCCCGGCCTCGACGGATATGGCCGGTGTCGCCCGTCTTGCTGATCACCGACGCGGCCGCCTTGGCATCGTCCAGTCCGCAGATGCGTGTCCAGGGCAGCACGGTGCGCGAGCGACCCGGGCTCGACCATTCGAAATAGGCCACGCCGATGCAACCGAGATAGTTCTGGGAGATGGCGCGGATGATCTCGGGCGAGGTGAGCGCTTCGGCGTGGCCTTCACGCTGCATGTCGGCGATCTTGGGATCGATCGAGGAGGAGAAATCCACGGCGAAGACCACGGCTACGTCGACACGCATCGACGCCAGACCGACGTTGTTTGCATCCGCGACAGGTCCCCAAAGTATTGAGGTCGCGAATGTCGCCAGTCTCAGCAATGAATTGATATGCCTGATCGGCCCCGCATCAGAGCCAAAAGTCCCATGAATACATTCGACCATCTTATTTCCCCCTCTGACAAGAAACTTGTCGAGAAATCAGCTATTCCCCTTTCGGGGGATGCTAAATGAAGTGCGTCACGATAACGCTTGGAATGGCGGGCTTGGCGTTTGCGAGGCGTTAGTTTTGAGTTAGAATTTCGTCAGGCTGGGGGCCCGTTGGCAATGCAGGGTGGGAAAGGCTTCATTGCTGGCAGGATTTCTCTCTTCGGTGGTTTTCGAATTGAGAGGGAAGCTGGCAGTGAGCTCTTGCTGACCGGAAAGCGCGGTGCCGCTATCCTCGCCTATCTTGCCCTTTGTCCCGGTATGGCGGCGCCACGCGAGCGGCTGGCCGACCTACTTTGGAGCGACAGCGACAGCGAACACTCACGCAACAGCCTGCGGCAAACGCTCAGTGTCCTGCGCCGGGATTTGTCGCGCGCGGGTATGGATATCATCCAGTCCCACAAGGAGCTGATTGGGATAAAGGCAAACGCGGTGCGGGTTGACGTGGAGGACTTCGAAGCCGGCCTGTCTGGCCGGTCCGCTTCGGAGCTCGAAACCACCCTGGCGCTTTATACGGGGCCGTTTCTCGACGGGTTTCATGTCGGCACCAATGTTTTCGACGATTGGGCGGCGCAGGAACGCGAAAGGCTGCTGAGCCGCGCGCTTCCGTCGCTGGAGAAGCTCGCTCGTCTCGTGGATGCCGAAAGCGGGCTTGCCGTGGCCGATCGAATTCTGGCCATGGAACCGACGCGGGAGGAAACCTACCGGCTGAAGATGGAACTGCTCGTTGCGGGCGGTCAGCGAGACCAGGCGTTGCGAACCTTCGAGGCTTGCAGAAGCGTCTTGAGGAAGGAGTTCGGTGTCGATGTCAGCGCCGAGACACGAACGCTTTGGCAATCGCTGCTTTCCTCCACAGAGTCACCGTCAAATCCGCAGACGGCCAACGGAGCCATCGCCGGTCAGCGCTCGGGACGCCCATCCATCGCCATGGCCGAGTTCGTCAATCTGACGGGACAGCGCGGCGACGACTTCTTCGCCAAGGGTCTGGTCCACGATATCACCACGGCGCTCTCCGAGGTGGCCGACTATATCGTTATCTCGGCCCTCGAGAAAAACGGCGAGGAGCCGAGGGCGCAGGACAGCTTGCGGGCGCGTTACACGCTGAAGGGCAGCGTCCAGCGGTCGGGAGACGGGCTGAGGGTGAACATCCAGCTTGTCGATGCCGCGGGTGGCCACAATGTCTGGGCTCAGAAGTTCGACGGCCAATCGGAAAGCGCGCTTCAATTCCAGGACAGGATCGCGCAGTCGGTCGTGCTGGCGGTGAGCCTTGAGCTTCAGTTGACCAACTGGAAGGTTCGCGACAAGAGCCCGCCCGGTCCTCCCGAAGTGCGCCGGCTGGTGAACGAAGCCCTGATGAAATATTTCGAGATGACCCGGGACTCGTTGCTGGTCTCGAAGGATCTCGCCGAAAAAGCTCTGGCGATTGCGCCCGACAACGTCCGCGCGAAACGGACGCTGTCCATCGCGACGACCATGGGGGGGGCGTTCGGCGCCTTGCCTCGCAAGCAGGAGTATATCGACCGTGCGATCGAGCTTGCCGAGGACGCGGTAAGGGCCGTGCCCGACGACGAAATTGCCCGCTGCATCCTGTCATTCGCCTACGAATGCGATGGCCGGATCGACGAGGCGATCGTGCAATGCCAGCACGCAATCAGCCTCAATCCGAGCTATCCCAGCGGCCACGGCGATATTGCGATGCTCTTCGCGCTGCGCGGACAGGTCAGCGAGGCGGTGCGCGCGGCCAACGAAGCGATCCGGCTTGGAACGCATGACGTCATCGACTTCTGGCGTCACCACGGCCTGGTTTTGGCGCTGTTTGCCGGTCAGGACGATCGGCGGGCACTCGAAGTCGCCCGCAAGGTGGTCAGGACAAAGCCGGGATTCGTGCGCGGCGCCCTTTATTGGGCGGCAACCGCTTCGGCGACAGGGAACAATGAAGAGGCCTCGCGGGCCATCCATCACTGTCTGTCACAGCTTCCACATCTCAACCTGGGCAATGTCGCTCCTGGGTTCATGCCCCGCTATGTGAGGGACGACCATCACGGCAGGTTCCTCGAGATGCTGTCGAGAGCCGGCCTTCCTAGCTCCTGATCCGCGAACCTTCGACGGACCGAAGGCCACTCTTGCGTGGCACCGCTACAAATGCACGAACGCCGTCAGCGGCAGGTGGTCGGAGGCGACGCGGGACAGCGGCGTGTCATGCGCCTCGACGCCTGAAACCAGATCGTGCCGGTTGCCCATGATGCGGTCGAGCGCCAGCACCGGCAGGCCGGATGGGAAAGTCGGCACCGCCGGCGGCGTCGGGCCGAATGTCGTGTGCAGCGTGTTCAGCGCCGAGCGGTTGCCGAGCCGCCATTCGTTGAGGTCGCCGAGCAGCAGCGTCGGCCTTTCGTCGGCGCTGCTCATGATGTCGAGCACGACGCGGGCCTGTTCCGAGCGCGAGCGGCGCAGCAGGCCGAGATGGGCGGCAATGACCCGCAGCGACCGTTTCTCGTCGAGATCGATCTCGGCGACCAGCGCGCCGCGCGGCTCCAGCCCCGGCAGCTTGATCTGGTGGACGTCGCGCACGCTGCCGCGCTTGAACAGAAGCACGTTGCCGCGCCAGCCATGTCCCTTGCCGTTGCCGATGACCGGCACCGGCACCAGCCCGGTATCGTGTTCGAGGCGGGCAAGATCGAGCAGACCGGCGCGGTCGCCGAAGCGGTTGTCGGCCTCCTGCAGGGCGATCACGTCGGGGCTGATTTCGCGGATGACGCGCCCCGTCCGCTCAGGATCGAACCTGCGGTCGGTGCCGATGCATTTGTGGACATTGTAGGAGGCAACGACGATCTCGGCGCCGTTGACGCGCTTGCGCGGCGTCGCCCGCGCCTTGCGCGCGCTTCTGCCGCGGATCGAGAGCAGCACCGTCTCGGGCAGACTGCGTCCTTTGATGTCGTCTATCTCCATGATCCCGATGCTCGATTTCCTGCTCTAAAGATAGGGCGATCCCAGCCACAGCAAACGGTCGAAGACGCGGATTATGAACGGTCTTTCCCTCAGCGTCTGCAGCGTCACCGGCTGGGCCGTGGAGATGGCCGCCGCGATGCGGGCGTCGATCTCGGCGGCGAAGTTTTCATCCAGGACTTCCATGTCGATCTCGAAATTCAGCCTCAGCGAGCGGGCGTCCAGATTGGAGGAGCCGACATAGGCCCACACGCCGTCGATCGCCATCAGCTTCGAATGGTCGAACGAGCCTTCATGGCGCCAGACGCGGCAATAATGTTTCAAAACCTGGTCGAACTGCGCCGTCATCGCATGGTCGACAAGGAAAAGGTTGTTCACCGCCGGCACGACGATGTCGATTTCGACGCCGCGCCGGCCGGCCGTGGTCAGCGCGCTGATGAATTCGCGGTCCGGCAAGAAATAGGGCGACATGATGCGTATCGATTTGCGGGCCACCGAAAACGCGCCCATCAGCAGCTTGAGATTGGTTTCGTTGGACGCGTCCGGTCCGGTCGCAACCGCGCGCACCAGCATCGGCTGTCCGGGCGGCGGCACCGCGCGCTCGACCTGCCAGGGCCCGTCCTTCAGGGCCTCGTTGCCGGCAAAGCGCCAGTCCTCGGCGGCAACCGAGAACAGATCGGCCACCACCGGCCCGGTGACTTCGAAATGCGTGTCGCGCGAACTGTCGGAACCGGCGAATTCGGCCGAGAAACCCTTGCGGATGTTCATGCCTCCCGTGAACGCCACCGTGCCGTCGACGATCAGGATCTTCCTGTGGGTCCTGAGGTTCGCATAAGGAAGTCTCAAGCCCATGACGATGTTGCCGTTGAAGAGATCGACGGTGACGTCGGCTTCCCTGAGCTGCTTCAGGATGCTGGGCACCGAGTAGCGCACGCCGACGGCGTCGATCAGCACCCGCACGGTGACGCCGCGTTTGACGGCATTGCCGAGCGACTGGACGAAAAGCGCGCCCACCGCGTCATTGTCGAAGATATAGGTTTCGAGCAGCACGCTTCTTTGCGCCGCGTCGATCGCCCGGCACATCGCCGTATAGGCCTCGTCGCCGGTCTTGAGCACGGCGATGGTGTTTCCCGATGTGAGCGGACGCCGCGCCACCCTGTCGCCAAGCGTCTTCAGCCCGGTGAAGCGCTGGCCGAATTCGGCGCTGATCAGGGCTTCCAGCGCGACGTCGCGGTCGTGCCTGGCGGCAGCCGCCTCGCTGGAAACGGGACGCATGGCGCTGATCGTCGCGCGGCGGATGCGGTTGATGCCGGCAATGGCGTAGATGATCGCGCCGAGAAAGGGTGACAAGAGCATCACGCCCACCCAGCCGGTGGCCGCGCGCACGTCTTCCTTCGTCATGATGGCGTGAACGATGCCCACCGCCGCCATCGCCAGCGACAGGATCAGGATAAGCGTGGACCAGTGACTCGCAATCGCCTCGAACATCGGCCCGACTATTGTGCGAGCCGGCGCGGAAGGCAATGCGGGTGGGTTATTCCCGCGCTCCTTCGGATACCTGAGACCGGGTGGCAAGAACCGCGGTCATGCGCTCGGCCAATTCCGCGACGGGCCGGCCCTTTCCCAGGCATAAATGGAGACCACCATCGAAGGCTCGGCGCCAAGTCGAGCATAGGGCCGGATGCGATGCCCGATCGTCACGCTCCGCGGCAGCAGCGACAGCCCGAGCCCGGGGCGGCGGCTTTCTCATCGCCGCGATACCGCCCTGGATCGTCGCGGTGCTGCACGACATGACCGGCGGTTTTCGCGCCGGCTGGCTGCTGCACCTGCCTGTATCGCCATCGTGACAGTGCTGACCTTGCATCTCGCGCCGACAGCTACGGGCGGTCCATGAGGCTGCCTACCGTCAACGCGCTGGCATAGGTTCGTGCCACGGTGTGACCCAACCGTGTAACCGTGGCTTTGCCGTGTCAGCCATCGGTCGAGATGGTTACCGCCCTCCAGGCTTCGATCTCTTGCTGCAGGCGCTGGATACGCTCGACCACGAGCCTGAGGGCGTCGCTGCCAAGCAGGAGCTGCGGTGGCGGGGCTTCGGATTCCACCAAAGCCAATACGGCCGTCGCAAGCTTGTCGGGATCGCCAAGCTGCTTGCCGCTTTTCGCCTGTCGGGCCTCTCGGATCGGATCGAAAAGCGCATCGTAGTCGCCGATGGACCTTTCGGTCCGGACCATGGAGCGCCCGGCCCAGTCCGTCCGGAAAGAGCCGGGGCAGACGGCCGTAACCCGAACGCCGAACGGAGCCATTTCCGAACGCATCACTTCCGATATGCCCTGGAGCGCGAACTTGCTGCCACAGTAGTAAGCAATGCCCGGCATTGTAATCATGCCGCCCATCGACGTGATGTTGACGATGAATCCGCGGCGTCGCTCGCGGAACCTGGGAAGAAACGCCTTGGCGACCGCCACGGCGCCGAAGACGTTCACGTCGAACTGACGCCGCATCTCTTCGAGCGGGGACTCTTCAAGCACGCCCTCGTGGCCATAGCCGGCATTGTTGATCAGGACGTCGACGGGTCCGTGCTCTTCCTCCGCCTGCGCGACGACGTCCGGCACGCGGTCGAACTCCGTGACATCGCAGATGACCGTCCGGATCGCGGGAAGGGCTCTGGCAAGTGCCGCGCGTGACGTCTCGGACCGTACGGTGCCAATGACCGTATGGCCCATCTGGATGGCGGCGGAGGCGATGGCGAGGCCAAAGCCGGAATTGGCGCCGGTGATGAAGAAGGTCTTTTTTGCCATGATTTGCGGTCCTTCATTGATGGAGTGCGCCTTGGCAAATAGTATGGGGCGATGGTGTCTTCGATTGCGATTTCTATGAATGGCTTGCCAAATCCTATTGAAGCGGACGTCGGACGAAGACGGGAACTGGTCGAGTTGGCCATAGCTCTCGCCGAACGCATTGGATACAATGCGACCGCGCTTGAGAGCGTGCGGGTGCTCCGGACGGAGGCAGTGCTCCATGACGTCCCGGTGCTTTATGAGCCGGGCGCGGTGTTCGTCCTGCAGGGGAGCAAGCGGGGCATCCTGGAGCGGGAGGTCTACCTCTACGATGAAGAACATTATCTGGCCGTATCGGTGCCGGTTCCGTTTCGAATGGAGTCGACGGCCAGCCCCGATCGCCCGCTGCTTGCGGTCTATGTCGAGTTCGACATGCGGCTGGCGGCCGAGATTGCAGCACAGCTGGAGACGCATTCCGCAATGGCAAGCGGCAGGCCGCGAAGCCTCGTCTCGAGCAGGATGGGCTCCGACATCGAGGATGTCCTGCTGCGCCTGCTGACGGCGCTTCGCAATCCTGCCGAGACCGCCGTTCTTGGATCAAGCCTTCTGCGCGAGCTGCATTACCGGGTCCTGATTGGTCCGCAAGGCGGCGCGATGATCGCGGCCCTGCAGCAAAGGGGCCGGTCGGGGAGGATCGTGCGGAGCCTCGCATGGCTGCGGGAAAACTACAGCTCCGAAATCTCGGTCGGCGATCTGGCGGGAGAAGCAGGCATGAGCGTGCCTTCCTACCACGTTCATTTCAAGGAGATGACCGGAAGCAGCCCGATGCAGTACGTGAAAGCGATGCGGCTGCACGAGGCAAGACTGATGATCGTACGCAAGGGCACGATCGCTCAGGTCGCGGCTTCGGTCGGCTATGCGAGCGCGGCTCAGTTCAGCCGCGACTTCAAGCGGCATTTTGGACGGACGGCTTCTGAGGAGATGAACTGGGTCCGTCGTCACTTGGGCGAGCTCGCCTGGGCGGAGTAGTCCGCCATTGGCGCTCAGCCGGCTTCAGGGGCCTTTGGCTTCCTGAAGAAGCCCGACAGAATGTTCGGACCCGCTTCGCCGGGCCGCAACCTGATTCCGTCCTCGAAGCAGTTCAGCGTCACGCACTCGAAGCCGCTGGCCGCGAGGAGCGCTACCAGCGAGTCGCGGCCGAAATGGTGCAGGTGCTCGTTGGGCAGCCGCATGCGCCACTTGGCGAACCATGTATCGCCGTCGGCGCCGAGCTCGCGCCAGCGGCAATAGGGGACGGCGACGGCCAGGTGACGGGTCTGAAGGCGCGAGAGGAAACTGAGATCCGGGATGTGCTCAAGCACATCGAACATGGCGACGAGGTCCCAGGTGCCGGCGAGCGCCTGATCCCAATCGACGAAGCGAACCCCCTTTGGCAGGGGGAATTCAGCGATGTCGCAGCCGGCGCAATCGGCGACGCCGGTTATCTTGGCGGCTTCGATGAATGTGCCGGTGCCATATCCGATTTCCAGCACCGAGCGAGGAATCTCGCCGGTAATGCCGAGCACCCAGCCAAGCCGCTGATAGCCGAGCTTGATGGTCCGGTCGCTCAGGTCCTCGTAGTAGGAAATGTATTTCTTGTCATATTTGATCGGCGTGAAGTCGATCTGGTGGATCACGCCGAACCTGTCCATCTCATAGTTGTCCAACATGTCCGCGCGGCCTCCGGATGCCGAGTTCCTTACATGGTCAATGACACGCAGCCACGGTTCTAAGCGCCTCGGCACGTGAAGGCGCGGGCAAAGCCCCGATCCGCCGAACAGAGGCGTAGAACCTTGGATAGTCGCCGGAGCACAAGTCGAGCAAGCGAAGAAACGCCGGAACCTCTTCGCTGTAGACGGCGGTCGCGGCAAGCTTTGCGTTGTTGATCGGGCTATCGAACCAGGCGTCATATCCGCGGTATCCGGCCCATCGCTTGCCGCGCATTTGCCGGTAGCGTATCCGCAACCTGTCGATCGTGGCGGCTTTGGCGGCCGCCATCCGCTCCGGGCTGCGCGGGCTTCCATAGACCTGGCTCAACTCGTCCCGGGTTTTCGATATCAGTCCGAGAAAATCCGCCTTGCGCTTGCGATCGACTTCGTAACTGCGCAATCCGGCGCGATTGCCGGTGGCGCGCAGCCATTTCCTCGTACCGGTGGTTTCGACGGCAACCGCGAAAGCCTCGTTGAACGCGGAGTCGCCGTTCACATAGACTTTCTGATGCGCCAGCTCATGGAAGACAAGGCTTGCCAGATAGGTGTCGTTCTGACGCAGCATGGTGCTGAGCAGCGGGTCGCTGAACCAGCCCAGCGTGGAATAGGCCGTGATGCCCGTCACATAGACGTCCAGCCCCTGTCGCTGCAGTTCAGCGGCATTTCCGAGCGCGTCCTTGCGCGAAAAATAACCCTTGTAGGGAACGCAGCCGAACACCGGAAAGCACCATGTTACCGGCGCGAGAGAGAATTGCGGCGCGGCAAAGACCGCCAAGGTCACGTCGTTCCGACCGACGTCGACATAACTGCGATAGCTGCTGTTATCGGGCAGCGCCAGTGCTTCCGTGGCAAAGCGACGTATGGCGCTGGCCGAGGTCAACTTGGCGCGCAACGCCTCTGGCGTCGAAGGATCATGGATCAGCTTCGCAACATTCTTGCGCGCGGCCATGATCCCGACATGGCCCTCCAAAGACTGCGCATAGTAGGAAATGCTGGTGCATCCGGTCACGCCGGACGCCATGATCGCAGCGGCAAGCAATCGAAAAACGCGCTTCAAAGCTTGCCCACCGCCTGCTCATCTCCCATGGAGCAAATGTCTCCATTTGCTCCCGTGTCTCAGGCGCGTCTATTTTCGTCAAGACCTGGAGGGTAGCGGGCCGGACACTCGATTTCGCAGCGGTAATCAGGCAATACGGCGCTTAAACGAAAATCTCACCCTCGCCGCGCGGCCAGCCGCAGCCACGGCGCGAGATGGAACGCTGCCATCAACAGATACATCGGCACCATGCCGCTGAGCGCCGAGGCGCCCGACATGCACATCATGTCGTGGTCGCCATAAGCAGCCGTCAGCAACGCCATTGCTGCGAAGGTGGGCGCCGCGGCGAGACAGAGCCAGTCGGCAAGGCCGAAGCCGCTCAGGCCGGCCGGGCGAGGGGAGTCGATGCTCATGATATCCACCTTCTGAAGCGGGCAGGTTTCAAGCCCATAGGAACAAGGGCGAAGCGATCGGCTACGGCGGCGCAACTCCACGCCGCCGGTTCCGCTTCATGCTCAGGCGTTCTTGTTGCGGAACGCCGCTTCGCCGGCATCCGACACCTCGACCCATCTCTGGTCGGGGGCGGCACCTGCTTCGTAACTGTCGTGCCAGTTCCACCATTTGTAGGTCTGGGTCTGCGGATAGCCCTCGGGCGAATCCTCCCACACCTCCTGACGGCCGAGTGGCGTGACGTCGAGATAGCTCCACACGGTGCCGAACGCTTCGTCGCCCCGGTTGTTGACGAAATAGGTGCGGAAGATGCGCTTGCCGTCATGGATGAAGACGTTGTGGCCGTGCCATTCGTCGACGCCGAAATCCTTATCCCAGCTGTCGGTGATCGTGTACCAGGGCATCTTCCAGTCCATGCGCTCCTTCAGCCGCCGGATGTCGGCCTGCGGCGCGCGCGAGGCATAGGCAAGCGTGGTGTCGCGGGCGTTGAGGTGCGCGAGGTTGCCGACCTGGTCGGCGCCGAGCGAGCAGCCGCGGCAGGCATGTTCCGGCCAGCCAAAGACGCCGGGCTCGAAGAAGGCGCGGTAGACGACAAGCTGCCGGCGGCCTTCGAACAGGTCGAGCAGGCTCGCCTTGCCGTTCGGGCCTTCGAACACATAGTCCTTCTTGACTTCCATCCACGGCATGCGGCGGCGTTCGGCGGCCAGAGCGTCGCGGGCGCGGGTGACGGCCTTTTCCTTCACCAACATCTCTTCATAGGCGCCTTCCCACGCTTCCTGCGAAACGACCGGCGGTGTCTTCATGTGTTGGGTCATTGCTCTTGTCCCGTTCTTGGGTTTGGTTGGGGGTGACGAGGACAGACATAGGGCCGCATCCGGCTATGGTGAGAGTTACAAGTGTGGCGCGATTTGCTGCAGCGGGCTTTGAGGCGGCGGCATGGACTCGCTGATCAACGCCGCCGGCCGCGCGCTTGCCGCGGGCGATCCGCTCGGCGCCTTGAAGCGCGTCGCGCTGCGCGACGATGCGCCGGCGCTGGCGCTGCGCGGCATCGCCATGGCGCAGCTCGGCGATTTCGCCAAGGCCAAGGCGTTGCTGAAGGACGCCGCCCGCGCCTTCAGCCCGAGGGAAGCGGTAGCGCGTGCGCGTTGCGTCGTCGCCGAGGCCGAGATTGCGCTGGTCTCGCGCGATCTTGGCTGGCCGGAGAAGGCTCTGCGATCCGCCCGTGCGACGCTCGCCGCGCGTGGCGACCGGTTGAACGCTGCCTATGCCGGCAGTCTTGAGGCGCGCCGCCTCATCCTGATCGGCCGCCTCGACGAGGCCGAGCGCCTGCTGGCGGACTTCGATCCGGCGCCGCTGCCGCCGGTGGCGCGCGTCGCGCATGAACTGGCGGCCGCCGGCATAGCCGTCCGCCGCCTCAGGACCAAGGCGGCGCGCTCGGCCTTCGGCCGGGCATCGCTTGCCGCCTATCAAGCCAACATCCCGGCATTGAAGGCCGAAGTCGAAGCGGCGTCCTTGGTGCTGAACACGCCGGTCGGCCGGCTGATCGCGCGCGGCATCGAGAAAGAACTGCTGCTCGACGAGGTGGAAGCGCTGCTGACCTCGGGCGCGCTGGTCGTCGATGCCTGCCGCAACGTCGTACGCCAGGCCGACGCGGTCGTTTCGCTTGCGACCCGGCCTGTATTGTTCGCGCTGGCGCGCACGCTTGCCGAGGCATGGCCGGCGGATGCCTCGCGCGAAGTGCTGCTGAGGCGCGCCTTTCGCGCCAGGCACGCCGATGAATCGCATCGCGCGCGGCTCAGGGTCGAGATGGGACGGCTGCGCGCCGAGCTCGCCGGGCTGGCGGAAATCAACGCGACGGCCGCCGGTTTCACGCTCACGCCGGTCAGCGCCGCTGAGGTCGTCGTGCTGGCGCCGCCGGTCGAGGAGGAGCACGGTGCGGTGATGGCCTTCCTGACCGACGGCGAGGCCTGGTCGAGCTCGGCTCTGGCGATCGCGCTTGGCGCCAGCGCGCGCACCGTCCAGCGCGCGCTGGAGCAGCTTTCGGCCGAACACAAGGTGCAGGCCGTCGGCCGCGGCCGGGCGCGCCGTTGGATGATGCCGCCGGTGACCGGATTCCCGACTGTGTTGTTACTCCCGGGTCCGCTGCCCAGCGACTAGTTTCCCGACACTGGATCGAGGAGACGTCATGAAACTGATCAGATTGCGGGCGCCAGGCGGCCTGGAAAAACTGGAACTGGTTGATGAGGATCGGCCCGAAGCCGGACCGGGAGAGTTGCTGGTCCGGATCCGGGCGTGCTCGCTGAATTTCCACGACAGCATGGTTGTCACGGGCAAGAAGCCCTGCGCCGACGGCCGTATTCCGCTATCCGATGGCGCGGGCGAGGTGGTTGCTGTCGGGGACGGTGTCGAAGCATTCAAGGCTGGCGATGCCGTCGTCAGTTGCTATTGGCCCGATTGGCTGGGCGGCGAGGCTTCGCGCGCGAACAAGCGGGGCGAATTGGGCGACGATTTCGATGGCTATGCACGGGAGTATGCGTGCATGCATTGGCAGGCTTTCACGAAAGCGCCGGCGGGTTACACCCACGTGGAGGCGGCTACACTCACTTGCGCCGGGGTCACTGCCTGGAGAGGCCTGGTGGTGTGCGGTCAGGTGAAGCCCGGCGATACGGTGCTGATCCTCGGCGCGGGCAGCGTGTCGCTGTTCGCGCTGCAGTTCGCCAAGATGGCTGGTGCCCGTGTTATTGCTACATCCTCCTCTGATGCGAAACTCGAAAAGCTACGGCGACTCGGCGCCGATGCTCTCATCAACTACAAGGCCGTGCCGGACTGGGGGAGCAAGGCGAGGGACCTGACCGATGGGCGCGGTGTCGATCATGTAGTCGAGGTCGGCGGTCCAGGCACGCTGGCCCAGTCGATAACGGCTTGCAGGATAGGCGGCCACATCGCTCTGATCGGGGTGTTGACCGGCTTCGCTGGAGAAGTGTCGATCCCGGCGCTGTTTTCCAATCAGATCCGCGTTAGTGGAATTTCCATCGGGAACAGGGCTGACCAGGAAGACATGGTCCGGGCGATAACGGTCAATGGCCTCAGGCCCGTGATCGGTCGCAGTTTTCCGCTGCACGAGATTGCTTCGGCCTTCAGGTCGTATGAGAGCCAAAAGCATTTCGGCAAGGTCTGCGTCGAACTTTAAGGCGCCGGCTTCGGTAAATTCGCGACTGTGTTGTTACTCTCAGGTTTGAAGCCGGGCGGCTAGAGTCGAAGCTGACACAAGAGACTGATGGAGATTGGAAAATGAAACGAGCCGCTGCCGAGATCCTGCGTGAATTCGGACCGTTCCCCGGCGTCGAGCGCGTCAACGGCGTTACCTATGACGGCGAAAATGTCTGGTTCGCCAGTGGCGACAAGCTGAACGCGCTCGATCCCGACAGCGGCATGATCGTGCGTACGATCGATGTCGCCTCACATGCCGGTACTGCCTTCGACGGCGAATATCTCTACCAGATTGCCGAGGATCGTATCCACAAGGTCGACCCGAAGATCGGCAAGGTCGTCGCAACCATTCCTGCCCCCGGCAACGGCGGTGACTCAGGCATGGCCTGGGCCGAGGGTTCGCTCTGGGTCGGCGAATACCAGGCACACAAGATCCATCAGATCGATCCTGAAACCGGCAAGGTGATCCGCACGATCGAATCGAAGCGCGTCGTCACCGGCGTCACCTGGGTCGATGGCGAGCTCTGGCATGCCACCTGGGAGGGCGAGGAGGGCGATCTGGTGCGCGTCGATCCCGACACAGGCGACGTGCTGCAGGAACTGGCGATGCCCTCCGGCGTGTCGGGGCTGGAATCCGACGGCGGCGGCTGCTTCTTCTGCGGCGGCGGGAGCAGCGGCAAGATCAAGGCCGCGCGGCGCCCGGGACACGGCGGTGGCAAGTAACGGGCTAATGGATTGGGCGGCCTGATCAGGCCGCCTCGCGTGCCGGCCGCGGCATGGGCTTGCTGGAGGCCTTGGCGGCGTTCGGCCCGTCGACATGCGCCCAGGCCGGCCGCTCGAACAGGAAGGTGCCGAAGCCGATGCGCTTGACGATGAAGTAGAGCACCACCGGGCTGACGACCGAGACGAGCAATACGGCGAGGCTCAGCATGCCGGTGTCGGTCAGAAGGCCGCTTGCCAGCATGACGCCGCGGAAGATCGACATCGGGATGGTGAAGGCGATATAGACGACCAGCGAATGCTCGCCGAGCCAGCGCAGCCATTCCATCGAGGCGAATTTCGACAGGAAGCCGCCGGCGACGCAGAGCGCCACCGCGCCGGCGACGGCAAGCGACAGATGCAGCGGCGGCCATGCCGCCAGGCCCATCTGCATGCCGACCGGCTGCACTGCGTAGCCCGGCGAATAGACGAGCAGGCCGTTGACGAGCGCCCAGGCAAGCAGGCCCGCAACGGCGATCGCCGGGCGAGCCTGTGTCCATTCGACCAGCCGGAATATCAGCGGCGCCAGGACGAAGCCGAGATAGAAGAACACGAAATAGGCCGCGAACTGCTCGAGCGCATAGCTGTCCGGCTTCGGCGCCCACATCTGCAGCGCGGCGGCGAGCGGGATGACGATCCAGTGCGGAACGCGAAGCTCCCGCAGCAGTCGTATGACGATCCCGAAAACCGCCAGCATGTAGATGAACCACAGGACGCCGTAGGGCTGGACGGCGGCCATCGCGAGATCGTGCAGCATGCCGGCGGGGTCGCGGCTGAAGATGCCGATCTTCAGCCCGATCGAGATGACCGCCCAAAGCACATAGAAATAGAGGTAATGGACGACGCGGCGGTCGACATAGCGCCGCCATGGCCGTTCGATCACCTGCGACAGGAACAGGCCCGAGATCAGGAAGAATTCCGGCATGCGGAACGGCGTCGCGAAGCCGATGACATAATGCAGGAAGCCGACGCCGCCGGTGTATTCACCGGTGTTGTAGGCGGCATACATCATCACCACCAGGATGATGGAAAGACCTTTTGCCGTATCCACCCACGGCATGCGGTTCGGGTTGCTCATGAACGATCTCGAGGAAAATTCAACTGCCGCAATTGTAGCGGACGGGCGCGTGCCCCGCAGCAACAAGCTTACGATATCGTAAACGGAAGCCTTGTCCGGGGCCGATGTTAACCATCGTCCAGCGCTGAAACCACGGCGGCGACACGCGTCTCGCGCATCGCTATCGCGACGATCGCACCCGACAGGAAGGTCAGCGCCGCGATTGCCCCGATCGCCGCGGAGAAGCCGAAGAAGTCGGCGATCAGGCCTGCCGACAGCGCCCCGATCGCATAGCCAAGATCGCGCCAGAAGCGATAGACGCTGAGCGAGCGCGCCCGCCAGGAGGGATGCGATGCGTCCGACACCGCCGCGATCAGGCACGGATAGACCATCGCCGTGCCGAGGCCCAGCAGCAGGCTCGCCAGCAGCCACCAGCCGAAATCGCGCGTCATGGCGGTGATCATAAGCCCGGCCGCCTGCACCCACATGCCGGCGACGATCAGTCCCTTGCGGCCCCAGCGGTCGCTTAATGGCCCGGTGGCGACCTGGAGGATGCCCCACACCGCCGGATAGACCGCCTTGAGGATGCCGATGCGCTCGATGCCGAGCCCGTTGGCAACGAAGAAGAGCGGAAACAGCCCCCAGCTCATGCCGTCGTTCAGATTGTTGACCAGGCCCGCCTGCGAGGCCGCGAACAGGTTGCGATCGCCAAACGAGGTCCGCATGAAGATCTCGCGGAAGCCGAGCGGCGAAGCTGCTTTCGGATGGTTCGCCAGCTCCAGCCGCACATGCTCGCGCGTGTCGCGCACAAACAGGATCGATAGCGCGGCACCCAGGATCGCGTAGCCGACGCCGAGATAGATCGGCACGGGACGAAAGCCGTAGCGGCTCGCGAGGTAGCCGGTCAGAAAAGCGGTGACGCCGACGGCGAGGTAGCCGGCGAACTCGTTGAGGCCGACGGCGAGCCCGCGCGATTTCGGCCCGACCAGGTCCACCTTCATGATCACCGTCATCGACCAGGCGAAGCCCTGGTTGATGCCGAGCAGCGCGTTGGCGGCGACAATCCAGCCCCAGCTCGGTGCTGAGATGATGATGAAGGGCACCGGCAGGCCGAACAGCCAGCCGAGGATCAGCACGCGCTTGCGGCCCCATGTGTCGGCGAGCTGGCCGGAGACGAGGTTGGCACAGGCCTTGACCGCGCCGAAACTGACGATGAAGGAGACGACCAGCGTGGTGGAAGCGACGCCGAACTCCTCCGCGCCGATCAGTGGCACCACGGTCCGCTCGATACCGACCATGCCGCCGACGAAGGCGTTGATCAGCACCAGCAGCGCGAACTGCTTCCAGTTGGCCTTGAGGCCAAGAGCGACGGCGGGCGCCGCTGTGCTCAAGATTTCGCCCCGGCGTTGATGGCCCGGGTCTGGGCGGCCTCCGGCGGCGGGGGAGGGATGTCGGCGGTCATCGCGGCGACGAACTCACCCTCGTCCTCGATGCGGAAGGCCTTGTTGAAGCGCCGCTCGAAGCCGATGGTCGATGTCGGCTTGCCGCTCAGCGAGCGGCCGCAAACAGAACCGGAATAGGCGCCGGGCAGCACCTCGATGTGATCGGGCAATTCCTTCAGGCGACGCACGCTGGCGTAGAGCGCGCGGGCGCCGTCCTCGGCGTTTGAAGCAAGCTCGGTGCGGCCGAGATCGCCGACCATCAGCGTGTGCCCGGTGAGCACGAACCAGGGTTCGGTCGATCGCGTCCGGTCGGTGACCAAAAGGCTCAAATGTTCCGGCGTGTGGCCCGGCGTATGCATGACGGTCGCCGTCACATTGCCAAGCTCCAGCACCTCGCCGTCCTTGACGCGCCGGAACGGGAAGTCGGCCGCAGCGCCTTCGAACAGCACGTAGTCGGCGCCCGTCGCTTCGGCAAGCGTACGCCCCACCGAGATATGGTCGGCGTGGATATGCGTATCGACGACATAGAGGATGCGCATGCCGGTCGCGCGCGCCGCCTCGACATAGGGCGCGATGTCGCCGAGCGGATCGACCACGGCCGCGGACGCCTTGCCGCCGCAGCCGAACAGGTAGGAAGCGGCAACCGGGCCGCTATGCAGGAACTGCCTGAGAATCATCGCTTTTTCCTCCGAGCAGGCGAACGGCCGGGCAGCGTGCCCTGCTTGACAGTCCGAGCTGAAACTGTCATTCAATAATTCTATTGAATGACGATGCGTTAGTAAAAAGGCGATGTCAATCCGCAATCCGAAACAGGCGCTGTACGAGCAGTTCGCGATCGTCGCCAAGGCGCTCGGTCATCCGCAACGCCTGGAAATGATCGAGCATCTCGCGCAAGGCGCGCGCAGCGTCGAGGCGCTGGCGGTCAAGCTGGGCCAGCCTGTCGCCAACATTTCCCAGCATCTGCAGGCGTTGCGCCGCGCCGGCATCGTCTCGGCCGAGCGCGACGGCAAGTTTGTCCGCTACGCACTCGCGGATGAAAGCGTGCTCTCCGCTTTCGCCTCGGTGCGCGGCGTCGCCGAGCGGCATCTTGCCGAGGTCGACCGCATCGTGCGCGGCTATTTCGACGCGCGCGACGACATGCGGCCGGTCACGCGCGACGAGCTCCGCACGCTGATGCGCGACGGGCTGGTGACGCTGATCGACGTTCGTCCGGCCGATGAATTCGCGCTCGGCCATGTGCCGGGCGCAATCAATGTGCCATTGGGGGAAGTCAGGGCGTGGTCTGCCACCGTCGCTCCCGACCGGGAGGTCGTCGCCTATTGCCGCGGCCCGTGGTGCGTGATGTCCTTCGAGGCTGTCGCGGCGTTGCGCTCGCTCGGGTATTCCGCGCGCCGCCTCGAGGACGGCATGCCGGAATGGAAAGCCGCCGGTCTGCCGGTGGAAGTGGCGGCCTGATGGTGCGGCTGACTAGACCGTGCGGAATGCCCGCGAGCGGAAAGGCCGCTGAGCGTCGATTTCGCTAGAGCTCGCGGTTCAAGCGTTAGTTGCGCCACATCTGCGATGATAACAATGACGAGCAAAGCAGCCGTGTCCGCTTCGAGGCCGGAATCAGAAGCGGTTCAGCAGCCCGCGCGGAAGGTCCAACGCCTTCTTGAGCCAGGGGCTGCGTGGCGGGACTACGGCAGCCCTCGGCGAAGGCATCGCCGAGCAACTTTCCTGCATTTTCGTCCATGAAGGACTGTTAAGCACCACGTCGCAGCGCGCGAGGTGAGCCTGCCCCGCAAAAACCAAACAAGCGTAACCTCCCACTGGAAACGTCTGGCCGTCTCCCCGACATGAAGAGCCCAAAGCAGCCGTCGGCACCCGAGGTGCGCCGCCCGGACAATAATCGGCGATCTTGTTCCAGGAAAAGACGTTCTGGTCGGTTTCGCAGCGAGCGAGATAATCATTGGAACCTGCCGCAAGACAGGAATACTGACCCAGATCGAACTCACCATGCGGAGCGAGACACTTTGCGTCCGCCGAGGTTGCGGCAGCGATCACGGCAAATGCCACGGCAGATACGAACAAATCCAGGGTGTATCGATTCAAATCGCGCCCTCCAATCGGACTGATCGCATGTCCGGATTGCGGCAGAATTCTGTATGGCGTTCAGCGCAATCAGTGGCGATTGCCAGGCACTGCGGTCATCGACCAAGTCGATGGCCATGCTAAGGCGCGGGCGCGACGTCCGGCACGTGATCTCCACCTCACCGCACGCGCCGATCCCGCGCGGCGCGTTCTTTCCTCGGCGGGAAGGCCGCAGCCGCACGACGGCATGCCGGAATGGAAAGCCGTCGGCCTGCCGGTGGAACCTGCTGCGTGGGGCCTGGCTAGTTGGAAGGCGCGGAACGTCGGGAGCCGAGAGACCGCAGACTACGGACATCGCCTCGGCTCGATTTGGAACTGGCCAATAGGCAGCCCGTCTTCCCGGTATTATGGCGCAAACGCCACGGGGCCGGCGACAGACCTAAACCCACATGTCAGCGGATGGCTGGCATGAAGCGGTCGTGGCGTCTTTTCGTATCCCTATGTGTTGTAGGCGTAGCGCTTGTCGCCGCTGAACACCCGGAAGGTTTCGCCTCTCAACACCGCCTCATCGGGATAGCGGCCATAGCCGCCCCCGTCGAAATTCCAGTCGCCAAGGTATCCGGTGCGGTGTTCTTTCCCGAGGTGATCAATGTAGACGATATAGCCGAAGACCCAGAATCTCAGGTTCGACAAGCTCTCCGGTCCATCCAAGCTGTGCTGGACCTCTTCAAGCTGGCGGTTCCCGTCGTCATATATGATTTCGGGCGGGAAGACGTGCTCGCTGTCTGGCGCAATCGTGACAGGCAGAGACAGATAGGTTTTCTTGTTGCGGTAGACTGGTCGTTTCGGAACCATCGCGGCGAACAGGTGGTCGAAACAGACCTCCGTGACCACGGCGGATTTGTCCCCGTAATTGGTAAACCCGATTGTGACCGTGGCGTATTTGGCATTGTCGAGCGGATCAGCATTCCCGGCGCGTCCAAACTGCAATTTGCTCAGTCGCAAGCGCGGACGGTCGGCGGCAATGATGGCGTCTACAGAACGCTTGTTTTCTCTCCAAAGCAGAATTGTGGAAGCGCCGAGAACGCCCGTGAAGAGCGTCAAAACAAAGGTATAGAGCGCAAGCGGGTCACTTATCGTCCGCTGCCAAATGGTTTCGCCGTCTTCCTTGCCGGTGTCTTTGGCTGCGTCTTCGGTGGCGGTCTGTTGCTGAGTTGGTGGATGGGGTGGCTGAGATGACTCAAGCCACCATGGATCAGCATGGGCCGCGACTGATACCATCGCGAAAAGCCCAATCGCGGTTAGACATTTTAGCGCCCCCTGCACGGCGAATTGTTCCTCTACTGTTGATCGCTGCCCTAGGTTGCCTCGTTGCCGTCCATGTACTGAGACAGGTTTCCCCTCCTAGCAGGGGAGGCTTCAGCGTTTCTGAAGAAATATTTGAACTTGGTGCTTTGAGGGTTCCCGAAGCAATCAATGTAGTTGATGCAGCCATACGTGTAGATAGCCGCGCCACCCCCTTGAATCATCTCCCGCTCAGAAACGGAGACCGGAAGATTATCTCTCTTATGGCTGAAGCCATAATGACTCCCCGGAGCCAAGCTGCCTTTCGACATTGGGAGATCGCGCGGGGCCGGTATGAGGGTGACGTGGGCGGGCAAGGGGAATGCTTCAACCCATATACTTGCCCAAGTGGTGCACTCATAGGCGGGCGTTTTCCCGAAATTTCTGACCTCCATCACGACGATGGGTTCATATGTTT
The DNA here is from genome assembly GCF_006440675.2 of Mesorhizobium sp. B2-8-5. Taxonomy (NCBI): domain Bacteria; kingdom Pseudomonadati; phylum Pseudomonadota; class Alphaproteobacteria; order Hyphomicrobiales; family Phyllobacteriaceae; genus Mesorhizobium; species Mesorhizobium sp. B2-8-5. The sequence continues at coordinate 4,711,097 of NZ_CP083951.1, read as the reverse complement.
CAGAAAACTCAAGGTGCGAAGTGGCCGGGAAAACGTAGGCCCGCAACTCTCGCTCGCTATGCGCCTTGGCTTCAGCGATGGACCTTTCGGCCAAATCGGCAGAGCGAACGGCAGCTCTGGTGGACGCCTGCATGTCGATGGATTGTTGAGCGGCGTTCGCCTCAATCAAAGTCATCTGGCGCTCTCCAGCCAGCCAGAGATTTCGGGTAGAGGACCAGAGCGCGGCGGTGAAGCCGGCGATGACAATCGTAGCCAGAGCAGTGATAAGCCCGTCATTGTCATCGACAAATTCTCTGAGCTTGATGAGGATGACAAAAGCAAGGTTATAGGTAGCGCAGTGTTCATTCTGCTGCTCTGCTGCTTTTTCGCATACTTGGCCCATAAGACCTGACTGCCATATCGCAACAAGCAGCAGCGCGCCGACAACGGCGACCACAGAAATTACTCTTAGTGGTGTAGGCTTCAGCATCCCCCGACCCCCGCCTGAAGGAACTAGATATCCTCTAGTTTGACACCTTCATTGCCGGTGGCCGCAAGAGCCGCCAGAAAGAAATGCGCGGACATAGTTGCCCGTGCCAGCTTGTTGGCAATGCCTAGCGCGCCCCGGATGACATGCCCGCGCTTGAATAGCGGGTTCGGGTTGTTGCGGCGCTTGATGGAAATCGCCCGAGCGTTGAAGCCAGGTTCCAGCATGTGAAGCACAGTCCTCGACATGCTTCATGTCTTCGATGAGCTTTTCACGCTGCGCCTGGTTGGCCTGTAGCTTCCCGCCGATCTCGGCATGAAGCTTGATGAGTGCGTAAAGTGCGGGTTTGTGTTCCATGCTCTGAATTTAGGGGCGAAGCGGATTCAAATCCCGTGGCGTTTGCGCCATAATACCGCGTCTTCCTAAACTGCTTTCCAGCCCGCCATCTTGCAGTTGGTAACACTGACATCAGGAAGGAAGCCATGCCGTCTACGGTTGATTTGGAGCGTTGGCCGGACCTGCCTTACGCCGCCTGGAAGGATACCTACGATAATCTCCACCTTTGGACCCAGATCGTCGGTAAGATCCGCTTGATGCGCGAGCCCTGGCTGAACCATTCCTGGCATGTCCCGCTTTATGTGACCGTGCGCGGCCTTACCACTTCGCCGATCCCCGATGGCGACCGGGCATTCCAGATTGATTTCGACTTCATAGACCATCTGTTGTGGGTGAGGACGAGCGAGGGTCACTTCCGCCAGGTGATGCTCGCGCCGAAGACTGTCGCGGAATTCTATGGCGAGGTGACCGTCGCGCTTGCCGAACTCGGGCTCACGACACCGATTTTCGCGCAGCCGTCCGAAATCGCCGACGGCATCCCGTTCGCACAGGACCATGTCCACGCCTCCTGCGACCGCGACTATGCGACCCGCTTCTGGCGCATCCTGCTCTCGACGCACGAGGTCTTTTCGCGGTTCCGTACGGGATTTTTGGGCAAGGTCAGCCCCGTCCATTTCTTTTGGGGCGGCTTTGATCTGGCGGTGACTCGCTTTTCAGGCAGGCGCGCGCCGCTGCATCCTGGCGGTATTCCGCGCTTGGCTGACACCGTCACCCAAGAAGCCTATTCGCATGAGGTGAGCAGCGCCGGCTTCTGGCCGGGCGGCGGGCCAATCGACTATCCAGCCTTCTATTCCTATGCTTATCCGGCACCCGACGGCTACGCGTTGGCGGTCGTCGAGCCGCAGCAGGCATTCTTCTCCAAAGAGCTGGGTGAATTCCTTCTCCCGCTCGATGTTGTGCGCCATGCGGGGGATCCGGATGCCACGCTCATGTCGTTTCTGCAGAGCAGCTACGAGGCGGCGGCGATACTTGGCAAATGGGATCGTGATGCGCTCGAATGCTCTGTCGGCGTGCCTTGCCGGCCGCGCCCGTTGTGACGCGGCAAAGCTGAATTCAACGACTGACATGGGCAATACGCGCTGATGTTGGGCTCTGCCTGGTCACAGGCGAGCCGTTGCAACGTTGCCGCAGATATCAGTCCTTGGCGCGCTCGACATAGGAGCCGTCGGCGGTCATCACCACCACGCGCGTGCCGGCGGAGATATGCGGCGGCACGGCGGTGCGCACGCCGTTGGAGAGCATTGCCGGCTTGTAGGACGAAGACGCCGTCTGGCCCTTGGTGACCGGCTCGGTGTCGACCACCTCGAAGGTGGCGCGCTGCGGCAGCACCAGCGAGATCGGCACGCCGTTGAACTGCGCGAGCTGGACGGCCATGCCTTCCTGCAGATAGGGCGCCATATCACCGACCACGGCTTCCGAGGCCACGACCTGGTCGTAGCTTTCCGGGTTCATGAAGTGAAAACCTTCGCCGTCGGAATAGAGGAAGGTGTGCTCGCGCTCCTCGACATAGGCGCGCTCGACCATTTCGGTCGTGCGGTAGCGCTCCGAGACCTTCACTCCGTCGCCGATGCGACGCATGTCGAGCTGGGTCACCGGCGTGCCCTTGCCAGGGTGGATGTTTTCGGCAAAGAGGATGACATAGAGCTTGCCGTCCTTATCGACGACGTTGCCTTTGCGTAAGGAACTGGCGATGACCTTGACCACGGTATTCGATCCCATTCGAGTTTGTCGGCCTGCAAGCGTCGATTTCCGCGAAGCGGCGACGGCGGCCATCGCCTGCGCCCTAGCGCATCTTGCGCTGAACCGCCAGCCTGCCGAGCGATTTTCCTGCCCATGACCGCCGCCTCGCCCTGGTGGACGCCGCATATCCATGCCGACCGCCGGCCACGGCTGATGGCGCGCAATGCTATCGCCGCCGCCCTTCGCGGCTGGTTCGCGCAACGCGATTTCGTCGAGGTGACGACCTCGGCGCTACAGGTTTCACCGGGCAACGAGGCGCACCTTGCCGCCTTCGCCACCGAGGCGATCGGGCCCGACGCGTCGCGCCGGCCGCTCTATCTCCACACCTCGCCCGAATTCGCCTGCAAGAAGCTGCTCGCCGCCGGCGAGGAACGCATCTTCAGCCTCGGCCCCGTCTGGCGCAACCGCGAGCGCGGGCCGCTGCATCACCCTGAATTCACCATGCTCGAATGGTACCGCGTCGGCGATACGGTTGAACGCCTGATGGACGATTGCGCCGACTTCCTGGCGCTCGCCGCGGAAAAAGCCGGCGCCAAAAGCTTCCGTTTCCGCGGTCGCGAGGCCGATCCCTTCGCCGAGCCGGAGCGGCTGAGCGTGGCGGAGGCTTTCCTGCGCCATGCCGGCATCGACCTCCTGGCGACCGTCTCGGTCGACGGCAGCACCGATCGCGACGCGCTTCACGAAGCGCTGGTCCGAGCCGGACTGCGCACCGCGCCCGACGACAACTGGGCCGACCTGTTCAGCCGGGTGATGGTCGAAAAGATCGAGCCGGCGCTGGGGCAGGGGCGCGCCACCATCCTTTACGGCTATCCGATTTCGGAAGCGGCGCTCGCCCGGCCGAGTGCCGAGGATCCGCGTGTTGCCGAGCGCTTCGAGCTCTATTGCTGCGGCGCCGAGCTCGCCAACGCCTTCGGCGAGCTCACCGACCCTGCCGAGCAACGTCGCCGCTTCATCGCCGAGATGGACGAGAAAGAGCGCGTCTATGGCGAGCGCTATCCGCTGGACGAGGATTTCCTCGCTGCCTTGGCCAACATGCCGCAAGCCAGCGGCTCGGCCCTCGGCTTCGATCGGCTGGTGATGCTGGCGACGGGCGCCGCAAGGATCGACGACGTGATCTGGGCGCCGGTGGCGTGATGTCAGCGGCCGTTGGCCTTTGAGTCAGGTCGGGATTTTCCCCGACTCTGCAAGGCCAGGAATTGTTTGTAACCTTTGCGTCCCATGCGGGCGCGCAAAGCCTCGCGCGTCTCGGCTTCTCCGCATGCCGCCAGGATCTCGTCGAAATGATCGGCCAAAATATCCTGAATTGCAGGGTCGTTGAAATATGCATTCAACGGAACCCCATCCGGCACGCTGGGGGCATCCATCAGGGTCCAGAAAGCACGTCCGTGGGTCGAGACAAAATCCCGGGCACGTGAAGCCAGTTCGCGCACGATGGCGCTTCGCCGCGCGCACGAGCGCTGATGGGCGGCTTTGCTGAATGTCCTCAGGCCCGGCATGGAGGGCTGCGCGCCATGCGCGTTGCTTCCGTGAATTCGGTAGGCCGAAAGCGGAAGATCTATGCAGGCCGAACCAGCCAAGGCATGCACGAACGGCATGAAATAATTGTCGGTCGCGGCATTGCCGACAACGGCCCGAGATGGCTTGCATCGGGCAAGATAATGCCGCTTGTACATGTTCGCCGTTCCAGGCGACCAGTGCCAGCCGGGTTCGTGCGGTTCTATCACCGTTGAGTGTTGCCAGAGCAACTCGCGCTCTCGTCCTCCCAAGATCATGTGATCTGAATTTGAGCGATCGGGATCGAAGGGCCTGCCCACCCTGCGGTGCAGCAGCCATGCAAAACCGGAAGACAGCGGCCGCCCGGCATGGTCGGTTTCAAGAACGCCGCTCGACGTCGCCGCTATCGTCGGGCAGTCGCGATGAAGCTGGGCGTGGAAGGCCGCGAAGGTCGCGAACAGGAAATCGTCGGCGTCCACGATACAGACCAATTCCCCCGCCAGGCGATCCACGACGTGAAGGAATGCGCCCATCTGGTGCAGGTTGCTGTCCAGATATTCGAACGCCAGCCTGGGGTCGGTATTCTCGAACCCCGCGATGACATCGCGACTGTCGTCGGTCGAGGCGTTGTCGACGACGAGGCATTCGAAGTCGTCATAAGTTTGCGATAGAACGCTCGATATCGCTTGGCCGACATAGCGGCCGTAATTGTGGTTGATGATGAGGAAGCTGATTTTCGGCGCGGTCATTATCGTCTCGGCTTCCTCTTCAGGAAGGCGCGGAGATCGCGGGACAACATTTTGCGAAGGACGCGCATCGGAATTCCGCCTCCGAAACCCGCTCTGAGGATAGATCTTGCGTGTGCGCCGGAAAACCGGGCCGTGACCTCTCTGCTGAATCCTTTGGCACCGAAGACAGACCTCAATTGCGGCGCGTTGCGCTTGAATATCTCGACCGCGATCTCATTGCTGAAATAGTCGCGCAACTTATCAGGGTTTTCCCGTGTGACCCGGTCTACGACAGGCCAAAACTCTGCCCCCAGAAGCCAGTCGAAACGGTCGCTTTGTTCGATCAGGAATCTTACGCTTTCATATGTGAATTGCTCCAACTTGATAGTGTAATCTCTTGTTCCGCTACGCATGCCCTCGATGCTTTCACCGGTCGCGAAATAGTTGCTTGAGTGCAGGCGATAGCCGGACAAGGGCATGTCGATCAGAGCGCTACCGGCAACGGCATGGCAGATCGTATTGAAATAGCCGTCCGCCGACGTCATCCGCGGGTTGCTGCCGTCGTCCAGGCTCAACAGACGCAGCACCGATGTACGGAACATGTTCGCGCTGCCCGGTGCCCAGAGCCAGCCTATTTGCCGCCGCGGTATGGTCGCCGTGCTGGCGTCGAGGAGCCGGTATTGCGAGGGGGACACCGTCGGCAGCCGCAACACGGTCTGCTCGCCTCGAAGGCCTCGTTGCGCGTCCGGTCTGTTCAACTGGAGTTGCTGGTAGGAGGCCGTCAGGGCCTTGCCAGTCGAATCCATCTCGGCGACGTTGGCTGACGTGAAGCCGACGCTTCGTTGCAACGCCATGTGCACCTGGATGTGCGTCGAAGCGTAGTTGTCGAACAGCACATCATCCGCGTCCACGAAGGTCACGAATCCGCCATTCACCTTGTCCAGTGACCACAGGGCAGCGCCGAGCTGGCCGCCGTTTTGCGTCAGCGTCTCGAACCGGAAACGCGGATCGCCCTCGACATGCCGGGCAATCACCTGCACGCTGTCGTCGGTCGAGCCGTTGTCGATGACGATGCACTCGAAATGCGGATAGTCCTGCCGGCGTATGGAATCGATTGCCGCGCCGACATAGCGGCCGTAATTCCAGTTGATGACGACGAAGCTGACGAGCGGCGGCGACAGCGCGCCGCCGGCCAGTTCGCCGATGTCGCGTCCAGCGATCGTGAATGACTTGGCCGCGACGATCCCGTTCTTGCGAATGATGATCTGCTGGTCCCGGTGCAACAGCTCGTATTCCCCGGCGACCTGGCTCAGGAAGGCTTCGATCCCTGCCTCGGGGCGCCTGGCCATCGGCAGATCCGGTCCCCACCGATGATCGTCCAGGATCATCACGCCGTCATTGTCGAGCAGGTCCCAGGCCAGTCGGGCATCGCTGTAAGTGGCTGTGGCGGAATGGTCGCCGTCGATATAGATCACGTCGTATAGCCGGTGTTCGGCGGCAAGGCCCGGCAGGATCGTTACCGTGTGGCCCTTGCGTTTCTCGACCCGGTCGGCGAAGGGCTTGAGATTGCGGTCGAAGCGTCGTTCGACCTCGGCCATGTCCGATTCATACTTCGAGCCGACATGCTCTTCGCCGCCTTGGAAGCTGTCCACGCAGGTGATGCGGGATTTTGGCAGGAACTGCAGGAAAAACAGCGCCGAACGGCCCTCGAGCGAGCCGATTTCGAGCACCGCCGTCGCCGTGCCGGCCTTGTCGCCGAGAAGCTTCTCCCAAAGCTTCAGGTGATGGGAGGTCCAGTCATAGGTAAACTCTCCACCGACGAAATAGTCCATCCTTCCCCCATTTTAGCCCGGCGCCATCAGCTCGGCGCTGACGCGCGCGGCCAAACCCCTTCATCAGAGCGTGAACGCTCTTCCCGCGATCGGAACCCCTTCCTGTCGCTTTGGGCGATTTGGTCGCGGTATCCTGATTGCCCGCCGCCCATTGCACAAGCGGCAATGGAACAATAGATGGTGCGGTGGCATCCATAGATGGTGCGGTGGCAGCCACGGATGGACGCGGCCGGATCCGGCTTGGCAGACCGCGTGAACAAACAGGAACAACCTTATGACCGATAAGCTCGACGCAGCGAAATTGACCGATCGCGTCGCGGCGCTCGTCGAGGCTGCCAGGCGCGCCGGCGCCGACGCGGCCGACGCGGTCACGGTGCGCGGCCGTTCGGCCGGCGTCTCGGTCCGGCTGGGCAAGGTCGAGGGCACCGAATCGTCGGAGAGCGAGGATGTGTCGCTACGCGTCTTCGTCGGCCAGCGTGTGGCGAGCGTCTCGGCCACCGCCGCATCCGACCCGAAGGCGCTTGCCGAGCGTGCCGTTGCCATGGCCAGGGTTTCGCCCGAGGATCCGTTCCAGGGCCTCGCCGATCCGGCGCTGCTCGCCCGCAATTTGCGCGATCTCGACCTCTTCGACCCGACCGAAGTTTCCGCCGACCAGCTCAAGGAAGCTGCCCTTGCCGCCGAAGCGGCCGCATTGGCGGTCAAGGGCGTCACCAATTCCGCGGGCAGCAGCGCTGGCGCCGGCCTTGGCGGCCTGGTTCTCGCCACTTCGCATGGCTTTGTCGGCCAGTATGTCGCCTCGCGTTTCTCGCGCTCGACCAGCGTCATTGCCGGAGAGGGCACAGCGATGGAGCGCGACTATGAATTCTCCTCGCGCCAGCATTTCGCCGATCTCGACGCGCCGGAAGAGATCGGCCGCAAGGCCGGCGAACGCGCGGTGCGCCGCCTCGGCGCCCGCAAGGCGGCGACCGGCCCGGTCGACGTGGTGTTCGATCCGCGCGTCGCGCGCGGCATAGCCGGCCATCTGGCCGGCGCCATCAACGGCGCCGCGGTCGCCCGCAAGACCAGCTTCCTGCGCGACATGATGGGCAAAGCGGTGGCCTCGGCCGCCGTCACCGTCACCGACGAGCCTTTGCGGCGGCGCGGCCAGGCCTCGCGCCCGTTCGATGGCGAGGGCGTCGAGGGCGACAAGCTGCTGATGGTCGAGAAGGGCGTGTTGAACCACTGGTTCCTGTCGACCTCGGCCGCGCGCGAGCTCGGTCTCGTCACCAATGGACGCGGCTCGCGCAGCGGCTCGTCGGTTTCGCCATCCTCGACCAACTTTGCCATCGAGCCAGGCGAGCGTTCGCCGCAGGATTTGATCGCGTCGTTGAAGAGCGGCTTCTATGTCACCGAGGTCTTCGGCCAGGGCGTCGACATGGTGACCGGTGAATACAGCCGCGGCGCTTCCGGCTACTGGATCGAGAACGGCGCGCTGGCCTATCCGGTGGCCGAGGTGACGATCGCCTCGAACCTGAAGACCATGTTCCTCAACATGGTGCCGGCCAACGATCTCGACCGCAATTTCGGCACGGCGGCGCCGACGCTCCTGATTGAAGGGATGACCCTTGCCGGCGCTTGACCAATTGACTTCGAATGAGGCCCGAGACGACCTCGCTCTGCTGCGCGAGGCCGCCCGCGAGGCCGGCGCCATCGCCATGCGCTATTTCGGCAACAACCCGCAGGTGTGGATGAAGGGCGGCACCTCGCCGGTAAGCGAGGCAGACCATGCCGCGGACGCCTATCTGCGCGAGACCTTGCTCAAGGCGCGTCCGGATTATGGCTGGCTGTCGGAGGAGACCGCCGACGACCATGCCAGGCTGTCGGCCCGCCGCACCTTCGTCGTCGATCCGATCGACGGCACGCGCGGCTTTCTCGATGGCCTGCATTCCTGGTGCGTCAGCGTCGCCGTGGTCGAGGACGGGCGTTCGCTCGCCGGCGTGCTCGAATGCCCGGCCAAGCGCGAGACCTATTGGGCGCTGCCGGGCGAGGGCGCCTATCTCAACGACAAGCGCATCCACGTGCGGCCGCTGGGCGAAAGCGTCGATATCGGCGGACCCAAGCCGCTGGTCGACTTGATGCCGGAGGCCTGGCAAGACAGGCTGCGGCGGACGGCCTACATTCCTTCGCTTGCCTATCGGCTGGCGATGATCGCCGCCGGCAAGCTCGACGCCACCTTCGTCAAGCCGAGCGCGCATGACTGGGATATCGCCGCCGCCGATCTGATTCTCACCGAGGCCGGCGGCGCATTGCTCGACCGTACCGGCAAGCCGCCGCGCTACGCCGGCGAGGTGATCAATCACGGCGCGCTCGCCGCCGGCAGCGGCGAACTGCTTGCCGTGCTTGCCGGCGTCGTTGCCGGCATTGACCAAGGGTGAGTCGGCCCGCAGTTCCAAAATCGGCCGCTTTGGGCTAAACGTTTCACAAAACTCATGAATCTGCGAAGGGTCGGCATGGCCGTGGAAGACGGAAAGAAGCAGCTTTTGCACCTGGTTTTCGGTGGCGAGCTGAAAAAGCTGGGTGGAACCGAGTTCCGTGACCTCGACTCCCTCGACATTGTCGGCATCTATCCCGACTATCAGACCGCGCTTGGCGCCTGGAAAGCCAAGGCGCAGGCCAGTGTCGACAATGCCCATATGCGCTATTTCGTTGTTCATCTGCACCGTCTGCTCGATCCAGAATCGAAGGTCGGCGGTTGACGTCGATGGAGCATGAAGCGGTGAAAGGGGCGACCAGGCGGCGCGCCGCCAGGCGCGGCGGAACGCGCACGCTGTGGCGGCGTATCCGCGAGCCGTTGGCGCAGTCGAGTTTCGTCAAGAACTTCATCGCCAGCCTGTTCGCCTGGTTCCTGCGGCTGATTCGCCTCACCAGCCCGCTCGTCGAGGGCTCGACGCAGGTAGCAGGCGGCGCTTATGCCCATCTCGAGCCCGGCATCATCGCGCTCTGGCATGGCCAGCATCTTCTGACCCCCGCCTATTACCCCAAGGGCCGGCAGCTGGTCGCCATGGTCTCGCGCAGCGCCGACGCCGAGCTCCAGGCGCTCATGATCGAGAAGTTCGGCATCGAGGCGGTGCGCGGCTCCGGCGGCCGCAACAGTTCGAGGCATCTCGACAAAGGTGGCGCCAAGGCCTTGATCGCGCTCAAGAAGTCGCTCGTCGCGGGCAAGAACGTCGCCATGATTGCCGACATTCCGAACGGCACGCCGCGCGACGCGGGGCTTGGCATCGTTCTCCTGGCAAGGCTTTCCGGCCGGCCGATCCTGCCCTCGGCTATCGCCACCAGCCGCCGCAAGGTGCTGGAGAAGAGCTGGGACAAGACCACCATCAACCTGCCTTTCGGCCGCTCCGCGGTCATCGTGGGGCCGCCTGTCTTCGTGCCCGCCGATGCCGACGATGCCGAGATGGAGCGCAAGCGCCAGGAGGTTACTGCCTCTCTCAATGTCGCGACGGCTGAGGCTTATCGCCTCGTGGACGGCGGCAAATGAGCGAGCGCTGGGCGCGTGCGGCCCTGACTGCCTATCGCTATGCGGGGGCGGCCGCCTATCCGCTGATCGGCCCCTATGTCGCCTGGCGCGCCTCGCGCGGCAAGGAGGATCGCGTCCGCCGCCGCGAACGCTATGGCGTCGCCGGCCGTCCCCGTCCAGAAGGGCCGGTGATCTGGATCCATGCCGCAAGCGTGGGCGAGACGATCGCGGTGGTGCCGCTGGTCGAGAGCATCCTCGACTATGGCGTCAACATCGTCCTGACCACCGGCACCGTGACCTCGGCCAAGGTCGCCGAAGAGCGTCTCGGCAGCCGCATCATCCACCAATATGTGCCGCTCGATCTCAAGCCGGCGGTAAGCCGCTTCCTCGATCACTGGCGGCCGGAACTGGCGATCATCGCCGAATCGGAAATCTGGCCGATGACCATCCTGGAGCTTGGCGCCCGCAACGTGCCGCAGGTTCTGGTCAATGGCAGGTTGTCCGACCGCTCCTTCATGTCCTGGAAGAAGCGCGCCGGCGTTGCCGAGGCGCTGTTCGAGAATCTTGCCCACGTCATCGCCCAGTCGGATGTCGACGGCGAGCGGTTCCGTGCGCTCGGCGCCAGGCCGGTCACCGTCTCCGGCAACCTCAAGGTCGACACCAGCCCGCCGCCGGCCGACGAGCGAGCCTTAGCCACCCTGCAGCGCCAGATCGGCGGCCGTCCGACCTGGGCTGCGATCTCGACCCACGATGGCGAGGAGGTCGTGGCCGCGGAGGTCCATGCCAGCCTGCACAAGCGCCATCACGGGCTCTTGACCATCATCGTGCCGCGTCACCCCGATCGCGCCGATGCGCTGGCCGCGCAGATTTCCGGCATGGGCCTGTCCGTGGCAAGGCGCGGCAAGGGTGACCGCATCTCCCACGATACCGACATCCTTCTCGGCGACACGATCGGCGAAATGGGCCTTTACCTAAGGCTGACGGAGATCGCTTTCGTCGGCCGCTCGCTGACTTCGCAAGGCGGCCAGAACCCGCTCGAGCCGGCGATGCTCGAAACCGCAGTGCTGGCCGGCCGTAACGTGCAGAATTTCCGCGAGGCCTATCAGCGTCTGCTCGACAGCGGCGGCGCCAAGCTGGTGCGCGACCGCGACATGCTGACCGGAGCCGTCAATTTCCTTTTGAGCAACGAAGTGGCGCGCCATGAGATGATGGCGGCGGGTGCCGCCACCGTCGACGAAATGCGCGGCGCGCTTGCCCGCACGCTGAAATCGCTGGAGCCCTATATCCAGCCTCTGGTCGTCAAGGCGCGCCTGAAAGGCGCAAACGGGCGCTAGATCATGATGCCAAAAATCGGGACCGGTTTTTGGAAAAGTCCATGCGCGAAACCGAGACGCATGGGGCAGGCGCGATGACCAGCGAAGCGCCACCCTTCTGGTGGGAAAAGCCGGACTGGCGCGTGCTTGCGCTGTCGCCCGCATCGGCGATCTATGGGCTGGTCGCCGGCCGCCGCATGCGCCATGCCCCGCGCGAGAAGGTAGAGGCGCCGGTGCTGTGCGTCGGCAACCTGACCGTCGGCGGCAGCGGCAAGACGCCGGTCGCCATTGCCTTGGCCAAGCAGGCCAGGCACATGCAACTCACGCCAGGCTTCCTGTCGCGTGGCCATGGCGGCTCGTTCGCCAGGCCGCATGTCGTCGACGCGCATCATGACGCCGCCAAGCATGTCGGCGACGAGCCGCTGCTTCTGGCCGAACATGCCCCCGTCGCGGTGACGGCGAACCGCGCCGCCGGCGCGAAGCTGCTCATCGAGGAACATGGCTGCGACTTCCTGATCATGGATGACGGCTTCCAGTCGGCGCGAATCCACATCGACTATGCGCTGGTCGTGGTCGACGCCCGCTTCGGCATCGGCAACGGCCGCGTCATCCCGGGCGGGCCGCTCCGCGCCAGGGTCGTCGACCAACTGGTCTTCACCAGCGGCCTGCTGAAGATGGGCGAGGGGGCCGCCGCCGACGGCGTCGTGCGCCAGGCGGCGCGCGCCGGCCGGCCAATCTTCCTGGCGCAGGTCGAGCCGGCCAACCCGTCGCGCTTCGCCGGCGGCCGCTTCCTGGCCTTCGCCGGCATCGGCCATCCGGAGAAATTCTTCGATACGGTGCGCGGCGCGGGCGGCGAAGTCGCGCTGTCGCGAGCCTTCCCGGACCATCATTTCTACGCCCAGGACGAGCTAGGCGACCTCCTGACGCTTGCCCGGCAGGAGGGGCTGCGCCTCGTCACCACGGCAAAGGACGCCGCGCGGCTGCGCCATGGCGAGACGCCCGCCGGTTTCCTCGACCAACTGGACGTGCTCGATATCGAGGCCGTGTTCGAGCTCGATCACGTGCCCGAACGCATCGTAGACGAGACGCTCGACGCCTGGCGCCTGCGCAAGATGCGCGGCTGAGCTTCGAGCGTGGTGCCGAAAAGCGTCAAGCGGTCTTCAGGTCCAGCGCCGGCTTGCCCGGTGCCCGCCGTCAATTGCCGTCGATCAGCCGGCGGAAGTAGCGAACCGTCTCGCCGAGCCCATCCTCGAGAGCGACGCGAGGAGACCAGTCCAACGTCGCTCGCGCCAGATCTATGTCGGGCTGGCGCTGGCGGGGATCGTCTTGCGGGAGGGGCTTGAACTCGATTTTGGACTTGCCGCCGACGATACCCAATACAAGTTCGGCCAGTTTCAGGATCGTGACTTCCGTCGGGTTCCCAACGTTGAGGGGGCCCACGAAATCGTCGGGCGTAGCCATCATCCGAACCATCGCGTCGACGAGGTCGTCGACATAGCAGAAGCTGCGCGTGTGGCTTCCGTCGCCGTAGATGGTTATGGGGTCGTTCCGCAGGGCCTGGACAATGAAATTGCTGACCACCCGTCCATCCGACGGGTGCATGCGCGGGCCGTATGTGTTGAATATGCGCACCACCTTGATCGGTAATTTCGACTGGCGCCAGTAGTCGAAGAACAGCGCCTCGGCGCATCTCTTGCCTTCGTCGTAGCAACTGCGCGGCCCGATCGGATTGACGTGGCCCCAATAGGCCTCGGTCTGAGGGTGGACTTGCGGATCGCCATAGACCTCGGATGTCGATGCCTGAAGGATCCTGGCTCCGGAAGCGCATGCGAGATCGAGCATGTTGATCGCTCCATAGACGCAGGTCCTGGTCGTCTCGATCGGAATGCGCTGATAGTGAACGGGCGAGGCCGGGCAGGCGAGATTGAAGATCTCATCCGTTTCGACTTTGAGCGGCACGGTAACGTCGTGCCTGAGAAACTCGAAATTTGGATTGCCCAGAAGGTGACGGATGTTTTCCTCCGAGCCGGTCGAAAAATTGTCGGCACATATTACCTGGCGTTCTTGTGCCAGCAGCAGGTCGCATAGATGCGAGCCGATAAAGCCGGCCCCACCCGTCACAAGAACCTTCACGATAACCCCCGTACCCATCGCCCTTTGCTGTCTAATAGCCTCAGAAAAGCGAAAGTGTCAGCACTGAAATGACGGCCTGGGACCGTCGATGGGAGGGGGAAGAGGAGGTGGCTACGGCTATCCTGCGCGCCGCATCGCCTTCAGGACCGCCTCGTCGCGCTCGACATTGAGCTTGCTTTCGAAGTCGAAATGCCAATCCCTGTCGCGCAGCGCGGAAGTCGAGGCGTCGCGGCGCCGGATTTTCTGGTCGAGGTCGGCGAGCGAGCGCGACCAATAGTGATTGATCCTCAGGATATCGAGCTGGGGAGGCACGCCGGGCGCGATGGTCCGTCGATGGGTGTCCATCCCTTCACCGGACAGGAATTTCGACTGATGGACGCCCGGCTTGTAGACCAGGCGGGGATTGAGGATTGTCTTGACCGTCGTGATGTCCAGCCCGGCTCGCATCGTGTAGGCCTCGACCACCCGCCGTTCCGGGCGCTCGACATGGCCGGAGGAGCCATAGAACGCTTGCCAGACGCAAACGCCTGGCAGGTCGCGATAGTCCCTCAGAACCGAGGGAACGTCACGTCCGTCGGGCGCGAAAAGAAACTCATCGATGTCGAAGAATCCGATCCACAACGCTTCACGCCAGTGCCTGCGGATGCAGTCCCTATAAGCCGACAGCTGCCCCACCGGCCGCGGCCAGTCGACCAGCGTAACCAGCCCCTCCTGCATGAACGGGTTCAACACGGCTTTGAAGTCGTCGGTCGAGAAGTTGTTGTAGAGATAGAAATGCTCAAATCCCACATTCTGGTGGAACCTGATCCATTCGGCCAGGAACGGCGCTTCCTCACGGAAGATGGCGCAGGCCGTCAGCTTGAATCGGGGCGCCCTCGACACTGCCCGATCGCGCAATCTCGCACGCATGACAAGCGGCATGCGAACAAGGGTCTTGAGAGATTTCCTGAAGTTTTTCAATGCAGTGCCCTAAGCGGTCGAGGTCGATGGCCGCGGTGCCATGGGCTCGCATGGCCTATCCCCGCTTGCGCAATTCCGGGTGCATCTCGATCTCGCGGGCAAGCGAGACCGCCGCGTTCACATAGGGCTCCTGCCGGGCGACGCTCCAATATTTGAGCTCGTCGAGGGGAATGTTCTCGCCCGTCACCGCGCAGCGCACGAAAGAGCCGGGACTGGTGACCTGGAAGTCGCCGTCGAGATAACGGATCCGGGCTTCCCTGCCGCCCGGGCCTTCAAAACGGTTCATCATGAAAGGGCGCTTGAGTTCATCGGGTTTCAATCGCCACAAATCGCAAGCAACGTCAAGCTTGACGCAATGCTCATCCAGTATGGCTGAGCGGCAAAATGGTTTCCGGAATCCGGCATGGACATCGCCTCGACCCGCCTGAACACGCTGATCAATGAGGCGCTCACGCCGCAGGCGGTGCCGTCGCCCAAGGCCGATCCGGCGACGACGGCTTTGATCAAGGCGCTGATCCAGCCGCCGGCGCCCACGACGGGGCAGGCGGCGCAAATCGCGGCCCAGTCGCTGCAAAGCGCGCAGCCGCGCCAGGCCGCTCAGGCATCGCAACGCCTGTCGTCCTCCGAGGTCGAGGACGCCTACCGGGCCGTCATGGAGCCCGATGCCGCCGCCGACGATACGCCGGCAAGACCCTCGACCGGCCGGGCGGCGACGGATACCGATCAGGCCCCACGCGGCTTCGTTCCGCCACCGGCAGCGGTTACCGACAATATGTCCAAGCCCGCGGTTGCGCCCGCATTATCCACGTTTTCGCCGGCCATCGCTTCCGCTTCAGCGCTGGTCGCGGCCAATGCCAACGCGCCTCAGCCGCGCGGTGCCTCCGTCCGCCCGGCTGGACATGCCCCGCGATCGGAAGCCGCGCCGATATCCCTTTGGACGATCTCGGTTGTCACGGCCATCGTCTCTGCGGTGACGGCAACGATCATGGTGCTGCTGCTTCGCTAACCCCGCTCAGAGCAATTCCAGGAAAAGTGTGAGCGGTTAGGCTCGGCGACTTCGCCGTTGCCTTTCCGTCCGGGATTGCGTCAAAAAATAAGGAGATGGAGTGGTTCGCCGTTTTCGTGAAACGGTGAAACGCTCCAATGCATGTCGCCCGGAAGTGCGCAGCGGTTCTGGGACAACGACATGCATCAAAACAAAGACTTAAGCGCGTCGCCTGAATCCCTTTCAGCGCGACGCGCTTTAGCCGTCGTCCTGAAGGAAAGCTTCGAGCTTTTCCGGAGCAAGCCCTGCCTGTTCGGCGATGCGCCTGGCAAGGTCCGCCGCCGCCGCGCGCGGCCGGCCGACCGGGCGGTCCATCCAATAAGACACCGGATTGAGCGCGACGCGCTCATCGACGGCGACGATACGGCCGGACCCGATCTGGTCCGCCGTGAGCGGCGGTCGCGCCAGCGCGATACCCAGCCCGTGCGCCGCCGCGTCGAGCACCAGATTATAGTCTTCGAAACGCCGGTCCTGTGGGCGCGGGCGATAATCCACATCCTGCGCCGCGAACCAGGCGCGCCAAGCGGAAGCGTCGGAATCGTTGATCAGCGGGAATTTCAGCAGCCGGGCTGGGTCGCCTCGTCCGATCTCCTTCGCCAACTCGGGCGAGGCGATCGGGAAAACATGCTCCTCGAAAAGCTGCACGGAGACTCGGCCCGGGATGCGGCCGCGCCCGCAGCGCACCGAAAGGTCGATGCCTTCGTCGGCGAGGTCGGCCTGGCGGTTGTCGACGTCGAGCACGATGCGCAGCTTGGTCGGATGGTTCTCCAATGCGGCCATGCGCGGCATCAGCCATAGCCCGCTCACCGACGGGATCGAAGCCAGCCGCACCACGGCGGTGCCGCGCGGCTCGACCCAGCGGTCGGAGTTGACCGAGATCAGCGCGAAGGCCTCGGTGGTCCGCAAATGCAGGCGGTTACCCTCGATCGTCAGCGTCACGCCGCGCGCGTTGCGCTCGAACACCTTCAAGCCAAGCCAGTCCTCCAGTTTGGCGATCTGGCGGCTTACCGCGCCATGGGTGAGGTTGAGTTTTTCAGCCGCCGCGGAAAAACTCCCCATACGCGCCGCCGCATCGAAGGCGCGCAAGGTTTCGAGCGGCAGTATCTGGTCAGAGCTGTGACCCACATTCACAGCTGACCCTCGAATTGGTCGTTTGTCAATTGCCCGGCAATGGCGTTTTCTGCGTCCATGGCAAGGAAAGACGAGGTTACGGCAATGAGCGCTTACACCGGCACGTTGAATGAGACACAGCGCATGGACACCGCCGCCGCGGTCGCGGTGACGTTGACGGTCATCGGCTGGGCCTCGGCTTTCCCGGCAATCCGCGCCGGCCTTGCCGCCTTCCAGCCGCTGGAGTTAGGGGCGCTGCGCTTTGCCATCGCGGCGGTTCCGGCCGCCATTTTCCTCGCGGTGAAGCGCCCGGCGCTGCCCAGCATCGACGAATTGTGGCGCTTCGGCTTCGGCGGCGCCATCTTCGTCGCGCTCTACACTGCCATGCTCAATTTCGGCGAGCTCACCGTCTCGGCGGGCGCGGCCGGCTTCATCATCAATGTCAGCCCGATCTTCACCGCCATCATGGCGATGGCGCTGCTCGGCGAACGCTTCTCGCGTTTGGCGTGGCTGGGCACCGTCATCTCCTTCGCCGGCATCGGCATCATCGCGGTCGCGGACGGACACGGACTGCATTTCAACGCCGGCGCGCTGCTGGTGCTGGGTTCCGCCCTGTGCTCCGCCGTCAACACCATCGTGCAAAAGCCGCTCTTTGCCCGCCATCATCCGCTGACGATATCCGCTTCCAATATGGTGCTCGGCGCGCTCTGCCTGTCGCCGTTCTTGCCGGAAGCGTTTTCGCAGGCAGCGGTCGCCGACACCGCCGGTCTCGGCGCCGTCATCTATCTCGGCATCGTGCCCTCGTTGATCGCCTATGCCGCCTGGGCGACCGCGCTGTCGCGCCTGCCGGCCGCGCGCGCCTCGAACTTCCTCTATCTCGTCTCGCCGACCTCCGCCTTGATCGGCTTCTTCTGGCTGGGCGAAGTGCCGTCGCCGCTCGGCATCCTCGGCGGCGCGCTGGCGCTGGGCGGCGTGATCGTGGTGAATTTGAAGCGGTAGATCAGAGAGTTGGGATCGTTTCCAGGCTCGAATCGACAAGTTGAGTTCGTCACTTGCGGCCCCTGTGATGCGGACGTGAGGCAAGCTATCCTGATCCGCATTGACGGAGGGGATCGGGATGGGAAGAGGCTTCATTGCCACGGTTTTCTGCCTGCTGATGCTGAGCGGGAAAGCCGACGCGGGCTGGTACCAGGTGGAAAACTACGAAGGCTCCATCGGGCCGAACCCGGTCCATTTCTCCCTGCAGCGCTATGCCAGCTTCGGCAGCGGCATCAGTGTCGAAGGAAGCTACTTCTACGACGCCAGGCAAAGCCCGATTGCGATCTACGGCAAGGCGGAGGGCTCAAAGCTCACGCTGTGCGAGATCGCGGACGACAAGGAATTTCAACGCGTCCTCGTCATGGGGTCGAGGACACCCGTCGACACCACGGGATGTCCTTTCTCTCTCGAGGTCAGTGACAGCGGCGCGGCGGGAAGCTGGAGCAAAGGCGTGGACAAGTTTCCCGTTACGCTCAGAAAGGTCGCGAGTCTCGACGATACAGGCGACCTGAAGATCGACGGGACCGTCGAAATTCCCTTTTGGGCTGAAACGAACCGCGACAGATTTGCAGGGATCTACACGAAGTCCGACGCCGGCATCTGCATGACGAAAATGCTGGTGATCGACAAGAAGAAAAAGAAGGCCGTTCAGGAGATCGGCTTCGACGATGAGGACTGCAACGCCGGTATGTCGACGACGCCCATTTACATGAATGTGCAAAAATGGGTGGAGAGCGGCAAGGTCATCATTTCAGTGGATTTTGGAGGCGGCAAATTCGCAAGCGCGAACGACTATGTCCTCAACCTCAAGACAAGAAAATACCATCTGAAGAAATGATGCTCAGGCACATCTGACCAACCTTGGCAATGCGCAACAGCCAAGAGATCACCGCCGCCCGAACAGCCTTTCTATGTCGGCGAGCTTGAGCTCGATATAGGTCGGGCGGCCGTGGTTGCAGGTGCCGGACCCGGGCGTCGCCTCCATCTGGCGCAGCAGCGCGTTCATCTCCTCGGCCTTGAGCAGCCGGCCTGACCGCACCGAGCCGTGGCAGGCCATGGTCGCGGCTATTCTGTCCAGCCGTTCCTTCAGCGTCTCGACAGTGTCGTTGTCGGCGATCTCGTCGGCAAGGTCGCGCACCAGCTGCTGTACATTGGTCTCGCCCAGCATCGACGGCGTCTCGCGCACCGCCACCGCGCCGGGGCCGAAGCGCTCGAGGCCGAGGCCGAATTTGGCGAGCGTGTCGGAATGCATCGCCAGCCGCTCGGCATCTTCTTCCGGCAGGTCGACGATCTCGGGCAAAAGCAACATCTGCGAAGGCACCGCGCGCGCGTGCAGCGCATTCTTCAGCGCCTCGTAGACCAGCCGCTCATGCGCGGCATGCTGGTCGACGATGACGAGCGAATCCCGCGTCTGGGCGACGATGTAGTTCTCATGCACCTGCGCGCGCGCCGCGCCCAATACCATGCCGAGCAGCGCCTCAGTCGGCTCAGCGACGCCGGCCCGAGCGTCGGCACTGGCGAGCGGGCCGGTGTCGAAGGCGGCCTGCTCGTTCTCGGCAAAGCCATTGGACCGCGGCCTTGGTTCACCATAGCCCATGTCGAGGGGCCGCTGCGCCGAGCGCAACGGATCGAAGCCTCCGGAGCCGGAAGCGTGATAAGCGGCCTCGTAGCTGCGATGGCCGTTGGCCGGGCCGGCATGCGAGTAGGGCGCCGCCCCCGGCCGGAATGCCGCCATCATGCCGGCGGCCCCCGTGGTCGCCGCGCGGATGCCAGCGCCGGCCAGCGCCTCGCGGATGGCGCCGACGATCAGCCCGCGCACCAGGCCGGGATCGCGGAACCGCACATCGGCCTTGGCCGGATGCACGTTGACGTCGACGGTCGATGGATCAAGCGACAGGAACAGCACGGTCACCGCATGCCGGTCGCGCGGCAGAACGTCGGCGAAGGCGCCGCGGATTGCGCCGGCGATCAGCTTGTCGCGCACCGGCCGCCCGTTGACATAGGCATATTGCTGCAACGCGTTCGCCCGCGTGTAGGACGGGATCGAGACGTGGCCGGCCAGGTGGACACCCCCCCGCGCGGCATCGATGGCAATGGCATTGTCGGGAAAATCCTTGCCCATCACCTGCGCGACGCGGACAAGGCGACCTTCCGGCGTGTCGTCCGTAGCCGGCAGTTCCAGCGTCGAGCGGTCGGGACCGGCAAGCGTGAAGCGCACGGCCGGGAAAGCGATCGCGATGCGCTTCACCACGTCGCCGGTGGCCGAGCTTTCGGCGCGCTCGCCCTTCATGAATTTGAGCCTGGCCGGCGTGGCGAAGAAGAGGTCGCGCACCTCGACCGTGGTGCCGCGATTGGCCGCCGCCGGCTTCACCGGTAAGACGCGGCCGCCGTCGATGCCGATCTCGGCCGCGCTGTCGCCGCTTGCCGTGCGCGAGCGGATCGACAGCCGCGCGACGGAACCGATCGAGGGCAGCGCCTCGCCGCGGAAGCCGAGCGAGCGGATGTCGTGGATGTCGTCGGAGAGCTTCGAGGTGCAGTGCCGCGCGATCGCCAGCGCCAGCTCCTTTTCGGGAATGCCCGAGCCGTCATCGGTGACGCGGATGAGGTTCAGACCGCCGCCCGCCGTGACGATCTCGACGCGCGACGCGCCAGCATCGAGGGCATTCTCGACCAGCTCCTTCACCACGCTCGCCGGACGCTCGATGACCTCGCCGGCGGCGATCTGGTTGATCATCGTTTCGGAAAGCTGGCGGATCGGCATGCGGTCATTATAGGCGGATTCGCGGCCGGTGGGGGAGGGACAGAATGACGGCGGCTGTGGATCAGCTGGCGGCGCGGATCTCGCGCACCCCCTTGCGCAGCCGTCGCCGCAACAAGTTGCGCAGCGTCACCCCATCGCCGTAGCCGACCTTGGCCGCGATCTCCTCGACGCTGTCCGATGTGGTTTTCAAGAGATGCACCGCCTGTTCGACGCGCAGATCCTGGAAGAAGGACAGCGGCGTCTTGCCCAGCACATCGTTGACGCGCCGTGACAGTGTGCGCTTGCTGGCGCCGAGCGCCGCGGCCGCCTCATCGAGGTTGAAACCGTCGGCAAGCCGTCCACGCGCCCAGCGTTCGAAGCGCTCGACCAGCGGATTCGAATGGGCAAGGTGATCTGAAATTGCGTAGGCAGATTGGAGCGGCCGGCTGTCGACGATCAGATATTTCGCGGTCAGCGCAGCGAGTTCCGGACTTGCCTGCCGGATCACCAGCAAAGCGAGATCGATATGGCCGAGCGCTGCGCCCGCGGTGACGAATTGGCCGTCATTGACCAGCATGCGCGAAGCGTCGAGCCGTACTCCGGGATAACGCTGCCTGAACATCGGCGCCAACCACCATGTCGTCGTCGATGGCCGTCCGTCGAGCAGGCCGCTTTCGGCGAGAACGAAGGTGCCGATGCACGCCGCGCCGATGCGTGTGCCGTCGTCGGCACGAGCCTGCAGCGCTTCGACCGCCGCGCCGACATCGCTCCGCTTCAGGGCAGCGCCCAGTGGCTCGGGCATTTTCTGGCCGAGCGCAGGGATCAAAAGCCAGTCGGGGGCTGGTTCGCTGCCAATCGGCACGGCTGGCACTTGCATTCCCTGTGCGGTGCGCACGCTGTCGCTAACCCCCACGATGGTGGTGACGAAGCGGTTGGGCGGCGCCGGCAGCATGGCGGCGAGTTCGTTGGCCGTGCCGAAGACGTCCAGAACGCAGGCCAGCCCGGTGTCGAATGCGCCGTCGAGAACAAGTACGGAAATGTTCATGGCAAGAATGATATCAAAGAAGTCATTTCTGCCAATACTGTTTTCGCTTCAGTGCTGCGACCCTGCTCTGCGACGGTCGATCTGGCCGTGCACCGAAGGAGAGAAGAAATGATCAAGCTTGCACTGTTCGCCCGTTTCGAAGCCAAGCCCGGCAAGGAAAAGGACGTCGCCGCCTTCCTGCAGGCGGGGCTACAGCTTGCCAACCGGGAGGCCGGGACGCCGATCTGGTTTGCCCTGCAGCTTTCGCCAAGCGTCTTCGGCGTTTTCGACGCCTTTCACGACGAAGCCGGGCGCGAGGCGCATCTCACCGGCGAGATCGCCAAGGCCTTGATGGCCAATGCCGAGACGCTGTTTGCCGGACCGCCGACCATCGACAGGATCGATGTGCTCGGGTTGAAGAACGACGGCTCGGTGTGAGCCTGTCGGCCGCACCGTGAACTGGCCATACGCCGGCTTGCGGTGCGCGGTTTCACGCCTGCGCCACCAGCCAGTCCCTGACCCTGCGCGCATTATCACTGAGGTCGCGGTTCTTCGGCCAGATCACGTGGAAGCCGATGCCGGTCCGCATCACATGGTCCGTCACCGGCACCAGCAGCCCGGACGCAACCAGCCGCTCGACCAGATGCCGCCATCCGAGCGAGATGCCTTGCCCCTCCATCACCGCCTGGATCACCAGGGCATAATCGTTGATGCGCAAGCCGCGCTCTGCGTTACGCAGGCTGGTTCCGGCCGAAGCAAACCATTCATCCCAGTTCGGCGCCTCGCGATAGGGCTCCTCGAGATGTATCAGCCGGTGCGTGGCCAGTTCCTCGACCGTCCTCGGCTTGCCGAATTTGGCGAGATAGCTCGGTCCCGCGACCGGGAAGATCTCCTCGTCGGAGAGCGACAGCGAGTGATAGTCCGGCCAGTCGCGCGGCACGCCGCCGCGCACCCCGAGCGGAATGCCCTCGGCGATGATGTCGAGATCGCGGTCGGCGGTCTGGATGCGCAGGTCGACGCCCGGCAGTTCGTCGCGGAACTGCTGCAGGCGCGGCATCATCCAGAACGAGCCGAAGGCTGTCGAGGCGGCAAGCGTCACGTGCCCGCCCGTCGCCTGCAGGCGCAGGTCCTCCGCCGATTTGCGGATATGCGACAGGCCGAGCGAGACGTCAGCATGGAAGCGCTCGCCGGCCTCCGTCAGAATCACCTGGCGGTGGCGCCGTTGGAAGAGCTTGGCGCCGAGCTGCTCCTCCAGGCCGCGCACGGCATAGGAGACGGCCGCCTGGGTCATGCCGAGTTCGCGTCCGGCGGCGGTGAAGCTCGACAGCCGGCCCGCGGCTTCGAAGACGATGAGGCTGCCGGCTGAGGGCAGGAGGTGGCGCAGGCTTCGCATAAGGTGAGCTTATACAGAAGATCAGGATTTTCCAGCGTCACAGCCATATTTTGCCTCGCTAACGTGAGTGGCGGGAAGAAGGAGGCTCCATGAACGCACCGGCCGTTGAATTGACCGAACAGACCCACCGCCGCGGCGGTGGCCGTCTTGGCCGCAAGGCGCTGAGAAGCACGCCGATCGCGTCCTTCCCGACCCTTGTCCGCAAGATCCCCGCCTATGAGATCGTGCCTGACGAGGCGGTGGAGCTGATCCACGAGGAATCGCTCAAGATCCTCGAGGAGGTGGGGTGCGAATTCCGCGACGACGGGGCGATCGAGCTCTGGAAAGCGGCCGGCGCGGACGTGCGGGAGACGCGTGTCCGCATCGACCGCGCTTTGCTGATGGAACTCGTCTCGAAGGTTCCGGCGGAATTCACGCTCAACGCGCGCAACCCCGAGCGCACCGTGCGCGTCGGCGGCAAGAACTCGATCTTCGTGCCGATGTATGGCGCGCCCTATATCCGCGACCTCGACAACAAGCGCCGTTACGGCACGCTCGCCGACCTCAACAATTTCCACAAGATGGCCTACATGGCGCCGGCGCTGCATTCGTCGAGCTCGGTCATCTGCGAGCCGATGGAAATCGCCGTGCCGAAGCGGCATCTGCACATCATCCATTCGGCGCTGAAACATTCCGACAAGCCGTTCATGGGCATCGTGACGTCGAAGGAACGCGCCGAGGACACGATGGCGATGGCTGGCATCGTCTTCGGCGAGGACTTCGTGCGCGACAACCCTGTGCTGGTGGCGATCACCAACTGCAATTCGCCGCTGGTGTGGGATGCCACCATGATCGACGCCATGCGGGTCTATGCCAGCCACAATCAGCCGCTGATCCTGGCGCCCTTCGCGCTGTGCGGCGCGTCGACCTCGGCTTCCGCCGTCGGGGCGGTGGCGCAAGTCAACGCCGAGGCGCTTGCCGGCGTGGCCCTGACCCAGCTCATCCGCCCGGGCTCGCCGCAGATCTACGGCCAATTCATGGTCACCGTCGACATGAAGACCGGCGCTCCGATGGGCGGCACGCCGGAGGCGGCCCAGATGATGTATCTGATGGGTGCGCTGGCCAGGAAATACAAATTGCCCTGGCGCACCTCCGGCTTCCATGTCGGTTCTAAGCTCAACGACGCGCAGGCCGGCTATGAGGCGAACATGCTGATGCATGCCGCGATCCTCTCGGGCGCCAATTACATCTGGCATTCCGCCGGCTGGCTGGAAGCGGGCCTCACCTGCGGCTATTCGAAATTCGCCACCGACTGCGAGCAGCTCGTCGGCTGGTACAAATATGCCGGCGGGGTGCCTTTCGACGATTTCAAGGAGGCGATGGCGGCGATCCGCGAGGTCGGTCCGCAAGGGCATTTCCTCGGCACGCAGCACACGCTCGAGCATTTCGAGAGCGCCTTCTTCATGCCGAACATCATGGACTTCAACTCCTTCGAGCAGTGGAACGCCGAAGGCGCGAAGGACCATGACACGCGCGGTCGCGAAAAGGCGCGCGCCATGCTCGCCGACTACCAGGAACCGAAGCTCGACGAGGGCATTGCCGAGGGTCTCGCGGATTTGATCGCGCGGCGTGAGGAAAAGCTGCCGGACAGCGTTAGTTGATGGATTGCAGCGTTAGTTGAAACCAACCGGGCGAAGACCTGAAGAAATCAATGGGAGAACGAGAATGACACTTTTCAGAAGCAATGGTGACAGGGTCCCGGCCGCTATCGAAGCGATGGCAGAGGAGGCGCGGGAGGGTCGTGTCGACCGGCGCGAATTCCTGGCTCTGGCGAGCGCCTTCGGCGCGTCGACGGCTTTCGCCTACGGCATGCTCGGCCTTGCCGCGCCGACCAAGGCACTCGCCGATGAGCCCAAGAAGGGCGGAACGCTGCATGTCGCGATGTCGGTCAAGGCGCAGAAGGACCCGCGCACCTATGACTGGACGGAGATGGCGAACATCACCCGCACCTGGCTGGAGCCGCTGGTACGCTACACGCACCAGTTCACCTTCGAGCCGGTGCTGCTGGAAAGCTGGGACGTCAATGACGACGCCACCGAATACACGCTGCATCTGCGCAAGGGCGTCACCTGGAACAATGGCGATGCCTTCAACGCGGACGACGTGGTCGCCAATCTGAACCGCTGGTGCGAGAAGGGGGCGTCCGGCAATTCCATGGCCGCCCGTGTCGGCGCGCTGATCGACGCCAAGACCGGCAAGGCCAAGGATGGCGCGATCACCAAGGTCGACGACCACACGGTCAAGCTGAAGCTCAACGAAGCCGATATCGCCATCATCCCGGGCCTCACCGACTATCCGGCCCTGGTCGTCCACCGCGACTTCGACAAGGATGGCGCCGATCCGATCAAGAAGCCGATCGGCACCGGAGCCTTCGAGCTGGTGTCTTATTCGGTGGGGTCGAAGGCGGTCGTCAAGCGCCGCGAGAACGGCAAGTGGTGGGGCGGCGAAGCACCGCTCGACGGGGTCGAGTTCATCGACTACGGCACTGACTTCAACGCCACGCTGAATGCCTTCGATTCCGGCGAGATCGATCTCGATTTCGAGACGCCGGCCGACTTCATCGACCCGCTCGACAAGATGGATCTGGTGAAATCGGAGGTGGCGACGGCAACCACGCTCGTTGCCCGCACCAACGTCACGCACAAGCCCTATGACGACAAGCGGGTGCGCAATGCGCTGCAAATGGCGGTCGACAACAACCAGGTGATGCAGCTCGGCTACAATGGCCGCGGCACGGTCGGCGAGAACCACCACGTCAGCCCGATCCATCCCGAATACTACCCGCTGCCCAAGAAGGAGCGCGACGCCGCCGGCGCCAAGAAGCTGATGGCCGACGCTGGCCAGGCTGACTTCGAGCATGAGCTGATCACGGTCGAGGACGAATGGCAGAAGAACACCGGCGACGCGATCGCCGGCCAGTTGCGCGACGCCGGCATCAAGGTGAAGCGCACGGTGCTGCCGGGCTCGACCTTCTGGAACGACTGGACGAAATATCCTTATTCCATGACCATCTGGTACATGCGCCCGCTGGGCGTCCAGGTTCTGGCGCTCGGCTACCGCACCGGCGAGGCCTGGAACGAAACGGCTTATTCCAACCCGGATTTCGACGCCAAGCTCAAGGAGGCGCTGTCGCTCATCGACGTCGCCAAGCGCAAGGAGGTGATGAAGGACGTCGAGACGATCCTGCAGGACTCCGGCGTCATCGTTCAGCCCTTCTGGCAGAAGCTCTACTGCCATATGAACAAGAAGGTGAAGAACTACTCGATGCACCAGACCTATGAAATGGACTTCCAGAACGTCTGGCTGGATGCCTGAGAAGGACAGCGCAAGGACTTCATGAGCCGCAAAAAAGCCGATATGCAGGATGCGTGGTGGCGATCTTGCCACCACGCCGCCGAACCTCCGGAGATCCTGCATGAAGCCGATAGTGCTTGCCGCTGCCATGTCGATTGCGTTGCCCGGCGCCGCGCTTGCCGGGCCGGCGTCCAACGCCGTGAAGTTCTTCTACGTGCCGGAAGTGAAGTTCGAGGCGGACGCCAAATATCGCGACCGCTTCACCGAGCCGGTCACCAGGCTGTTCGAAGCCAACGACAAGGCGCAGAAGGAGAAGCCCGACGAGGTGTCCTGCATCGATTTCGACCCGGGCCTCGACGCCCAGGATTTCGATCAGAAGACCCTGTCGAAGACGCTGAAGCTCGCCGAGACCGTCAATGGCGACACCGCCGAGGTGACGACAAACTTCAATCTTTTCCCGGAAGGCGATGACTCCAAACGCGAAATGGTGTGGTCGCTGAAGAAAGTGGACGGCAAGTGGAAGATCGCCGACATCACCTCCAAGACCAGCGGCTGGAAGCTCAGTGCGCTGGAATGCGGCGCCTCGACGGAGTGATGCCGTGCTTCGTCGTCTCGTCCTTGCGCTGTCGAGCTTGTCGATGCTGGCCGCGGGGCTGAACGGCGGCGCCTCGGCGCAGGGGCTCTTCGGCGCGCCGCCGCCGAGCGCGTCCTCGGGCGACAATGCGCCGGCGGACGACAAGTCGCCGCCTGTGGTCGACAAGTCGCCGCCGGCGGACGATACCTCGCCGCCCGCCGCAACCCAGGCGCCGGAAAACAAGCCGGTCGAACTGCCGCCGCCCGCGCCTGTCCTGCCTGGATCGCCGACAGCGGTGGTCAAGCCCTTCTACGAACATCTCGGGCTCGAGCTCGATCCGGCCCAGCGCAAGAACTTCGTCGATCCGGCGAAAACCGTGCTCGACAAGAGCGATGCGCTGCGCGCCTCGGGGCAGGGCGAATGCCTGGATCCCAACATGGCGCTCGACAATGCAGATTATGACAAGCTCGCCATCGACAAGAGCCTGCGCACCATCGAGGCCGTCAACGGCGATCAGGCCAAGGTGGTCGTGGCCTTCGTCGTCGAAGGCCACCAGCATCGCCTCGAGTGGAAGCTGAAGAAGGTCGGCGGCGGCTGGAAGATCTCCGATCTTCTGTCGGTGACCGGCGAATGGGCGCTCAGCCAGTACCAGTGCGAGTGATGGCGATTAAAGATCAGCGCCGGCGATCCTTCGTGCCCCCTTCTGTCCTGCACAGAGGGGGGCGCTGTCCCGCCGGCTTCTCGCAACAAATTTCAGCCCCTGCCGCGATAAGGCGCGACGCCGGTATCCGGCAGCCATACGTCCTTGGGCGGCGCGCCGGTCTGCCAGAAGACGTCGATGGGGATGCCGCCGCGCGGGAACCAGTAGCCGCCGACGCGCAGCCAGAGCGGCTTCGTCGCCTCGACGATGCGGCGGCCGATCATCACCGTGCATTCCTCATGGAAGGCGCCGTGGTTGCGGAACGAGGTCATGAACAACTTCAGCGATTTCGATTCCACCAGCGTCCGGTCGGGTGCGTAGTCGATAACGATGTGGGCGAAATCGGGCTGGCCGGTGACCGGACAGAGCGAGGTGAATTCCGGGCAAGTGAAACGCACGATCGCCGGCGGGCCGTCGCCGCGCTGGAACGGCACGGTCTCCAGGACCGCCTGGTCGGGGCTCTGTGGCGTCTCGACGTGCTTGCCGAGCTGGGTGAGGTTCTTGGCGTCGGTCATGGGCAACTCCTTGCTGCCGCCGACGGTTCGACGGGCGGCAGCGCGATCATTTGGCGCCGCGTTCAATTGGGCGCGGCGCGCTCATTAGCACAATTTGATTTTGAAACGGCAGGAAGAAGATGACCAGCAACGACCCGCTTCTCCAACCTTACCAACTCAAGCATCTGACGCTGAAGAACCGGGTGATGTCGACCAGCCATGAACCGGCCTATTCCGAGGACGGCATGCCGAAGGAGCGCTACCGGCTCTACCACGCCGAAAAGGCCAAGGGCGGCATGGCGCTGACCATGACGGCGGGCTCGGCGATCGTTTCGCGCGACAGCCCGGCCGCCTTCGGCAATCTGCATGTCTATGACGACCGCATCGTGCCGTGGCTGGCTGAGCTCGCGGATGCCTGCCATGAGCATGACTGCAAGGTGATGATCCAGATCACCCATCTCGGTCGCCGCACGGGCTGGAACAAGGCCGATTGGCTACCGGTGCTGTCAGCCTCGCCGGTGCGCGAGCCGGCGCATCGCGCCTTCCCGAAGACCATCGAGGAGTGGGACATCGAGCGCATCGTCGCCGACTATGCTTCGGCCGCGCAGCGCTGCCAGGCGGCCGGCCTCGACGGCATCGAATTCGAATCCTACGGCCATCTGATGGATGGCTTCTGGTCGCCGCTGACCAACCATCGCGACGACGAGTTCGGCGGCTCGCTCGACAACCGGTTGCGCTTCACCGACATGGTTCTGGATGCGGTGCGCGCCGCGGTCGGTAAAGAATTCATCATCGGTATTCGCATGGTTGCCGACGAGGATTTCGAAAAGGGCATCTCGAAGGAGGTGGGCGTCGAGATCGCCAGGCGGCTCGCCAATTCCGGCAAGGTCGATTTCCTCAACATCATCCGCGGCACGATCGAAACCGATGCGTCGCTGACCAAGGTCATTCCGGTGACCGGCATGCGCTCATCGCCGCATCTCGATTTCGCCGGTGAGGTGAGGGCGGCGACGAAGTTCCCGACCTTCCACGCGGCGCGTATTTCCGACGTCGCCACCGCCCGCCACGCCATCGCCGCCGGCAAGCTCGACATGGTCGGCATGACGCGCGCCCATATCGCCGATCCGCACATCATCCGCAAAGTGATGGAGGGCCGCGAGCACGAGATCCGCCCCTGCGTCGGCGCCACCTATTGCCTCGACCGCATCTATGAGGGCGGCGAGGCGCTTTGCGTCCACAACGCCGCGACCGGCCGCGAGGCGACCATTCCGCATATCATCGCCAAGAGCGAGGGACCGAAGAAGAAAGTCGTGGTGGTGGGCGCTGGCGCCGGCGGCCTGGAGGCCGCCCGCGTCGCAGCCGAACGTGGCCATCAGGTGACTGTGCTGGAAGCCTCAAGCCAGGCCGGAGGACAGGTGCGCTTGGCAACCCAGAACCCGCGCCGCAAGGAACTGATCGGCATCATCGACTGGCGATTGGCCGAGCTCGACCGTCTCGGCGTTGAAATCCGCTACGACACCTGGGCCGAGAAGGACGATGTCCTGGCGCTGTCGCCGGATGTGGTGATCGTCGCCACCGGTGGCATGCCGCAGAACCCGCCGCTGACGGCCGGCGACAATCTGGTGACCTCGAGCTGGGACATCATGGCCGGGAGCGTCAAACCGGCCGAGAACGTGCTGCTCTACGACGACAATGGCGGCCATCAGGGCATGGGCGCCGCCGAGCTGATCGCCAACAGTGGCTCGAAGCTGGAATTGGTTTCGCCCGAGCGCTTCTTCGCGCCGGAAATGGGCGGCCTGAACCACGTGCCCTATATGCGCGCCTTCCATGAGAAAGGCGTCACCGTCACCATCAACACCCGCCTGCGTTCGGTTCGCCGCGAGGGCAACCAGCTCGTCGCCGAGCTGGCGTCGGACTTCGCCGACGGCTGGCGCGGCGAGCGGCGCATCGACCAGGTGGTGGTCGAGCACGGCACCGTGCCGCTCGACGATCTTTATCTGTCGCTCAAACCCCTGTCGAAGAACGGCGGCGCGGTCGACTATGAGCGGCTGGTGAGCGGCGGCGACATCTTCCCCGCGCGCAATGCCGAAGGCGGCTTCGTGATGTTTCGCATCGGCGACGCTGTCGCCTCGCGCAACATCCACGCCGCCATCTATGACGGCATACGGTTCGGGATCAGGATCTGAGGGTTGTGACGCGCAACGGACCTTTGCAAGGAGAGCCACCTGCCGCTTGGTCCGTTGCGCGCCGCGCCCGGTCGGTTTTGCCGGCCGTGCGATTTCAAAACAGCTTGGCAGACGCCATGCAAAACACGGTGATGACCAGCAGCCCGCCCGCGATGCGTTCGCCTCTGGTCATTTTCGCCCGCAGCTGGGTTTGCGTCGCCTGATCGGCGCCGGCGAGCTGTCTGCTGGCGGAGGCGACAAGCGCGCCCTGCACGCCGGCGGCGATCAGCGCCGTCAAAATGCCCAGCGCCAGCACCTTCTCCATCGAGCCGAAAGCACCTTCGTGGAAGAAATACCAGAGCAGTATGCCGGTCAGGAACGCCAGGCCGGAGGCGCCGAGCTGCGGCCGGATGAAACGCTCTGCCTTGATCTCCGGATCGCGGGCGACAGCGATAGTCGTGCCGGCCCAGAACACGCCGGCCATCACGTGCAGGCCGATGGTGACGATATAGACATATTGCATGACCGCATTCCTCTCTGCCGCCCGCCGCGCGTCGCAGCATGTCGACGCCATCAATAAGACAAAGTTAGATATCTAACGGTTAGATGTCAATCATGAAGCCAGATTTCATGTTCCAATCGCTTTGCTCTACTGTCAGGTCATGACACCGTTTGACCATCCGCCCGTCGGCATGAATCTCGCCCGCACCTCGAAAGTGGTGGCGCAGGCTTTCGATGCCGCGATGGTCGAGGCCGGCGGCACGCTGCCGGTATGGGTGACCTTGCTGTCGGTCAAGTCGAAGGAACTGGCGAACCAGCGCGAGCTTGCCGGGATGATCGGCATCCAGGGCGCGACGCTTACCCATCACCTCAACGGCATGGAGGCGCAAGGGTTGCTGACACGCCGCCGCGATCCGGAAAACCGCAGGGTCCACCAGGTGGCGTTGACGGAAGCCGGCGAAGCGCTGTTCGAAAAGTTGCGCCTCGCGGCGGTCGCCTTCGACAAGCGTCTGCGGGCTGGTATCCCCGATGACAAGCTCGCCGAATTCACGGAGGTGCTTGCCGCGTTGCGGGCGAATGTGGGAGGCATCTAGCCGGTTGTATTTGATTCGATTGGCAGTCAATGCTATATGACCATACTAGTCATATAGCGGAGCTTGGCGATGCGGGAAATTCAACTGAAGGATGCCAAGGCAACGCTTTCGGCAGTAGTCGATAAGGCGGTTGCAGGAGAGCCTGCCATCATCACGCGGCATGGCCGCAAGCAAGCTGTGATCCTGTCGTTCAAGGAATACGAAAGGCTATCGCACGTGCCAAGCTTTGGACAGTTGCTGGCAGCGTTTCCGGGGGGCGAAGACGACATTGCCCCTCGCATCCACAAACCTGTGCGGAAGGTTGACCTGTAAAGGCGGCCTTTCAGCCGATGTTTTTGCTGGACACCAACATCATTTCAGCAATGGCGCCGTCAAAAAGGAATGAGCGGACGGAGCTGGCAGATTGGCTCGATCGGGCCAGTGACTATTTGTTTTTGTCCGTAGTCACGGCCTCAGAGATCACCTCTGGAATCGCAAAAGCCGAACGCGAGGGCGCAACGACGAAAACAGCACTACTTCGTCAATGGTGGCAGGCAATTGAATATCTTTATGGCGAAAGGATACTGCCTCTCGATCTGCGCACGGCGCATGCTGCAGGCTTGATCCTTGATCGTGCCCGGGCGCATCAGCCAGGGTTTGAGGACATTGCGATCGCTGCGACGGCTGAAGTGCATGGCTTGACGATCCTGACGGGCAATGAGCGCCATTTTGCACCTCTCGGCGTGCCGATGCTCAATCCGCTGAAGGTGCTGCCGTCCTTGTCTGACGAGCGGTCAGTTCAGTCGTAACCCGCTATCGCGCCGAAGGCGTAGTGGCGCAACTTGAGCGCCGCGATCAACGCGGTCAGCTTCGCCTTGCCGTCGAAGGTGTCCTGGAACATCTCGTCATGCATGAGCAGGATCAGCTTGTTCGGCTTGGCGAAATGACCGTAGCCGAACAGATGATCGATCTCGCTGATCAAGTGGTCGACGCTCTGCACCGGCTTGCCGCTGTCCTCATGTACCCATTCGTGGTCCCAGCCATAGAGCCAGAAGCCCGACGCCGCGACGAACTCGTAGTCCGGATCCTCGCGCCCCGCCTCCGCCAGCCCGAGCGAATTGTCGTCCTTCGAGTAATTGGGCAGCCGGAACACGTCGCGTCCTGGCAGCCGCGCATGCACGGCCGGCTTCAAGCCCAGCACGGCGTTCGCCCTGAGCATGTCGGCGACCACGCCTTCGGTGTCGCCGTAGAAATGCCGGTAGTGATTGTAGGCATGGCTGTAGCTGTGGTTGCCGATCGTCACCAGCGGCATCGATTTCGCCCGCTGCAGCAGTGCCCGGTTGGTGGCGTTCGCCTCGGCATGCATGCCGACCATGAACAGCGTCGCCGGCACCTGCTCGGCCTGCAGCACGTCGAGGATGTTGCTGGTGCCGTTCAGCGGCCCGTCGTCGAAGGTGAGATATACAGTGCGGTCGGCGGCCAAAGCCGGCGACGCGACAAGCAGCAGAAGCGACAGGATAAAACGAAGCGGCATCCGCAAGAACTGCTTGCGATCATGGCAAGACGCTATGGCAGCGTGGATCTTATCGAGCATGGCTGGATGCCGAGATGCGTTGAGATTCAGGTCAGGCCGAGTCGAAAATGGTGGTTTCCGAGAACCGGCCTAGTCCGGCCGTAGCCCTGATTTAACTGCCACATCACTCATGAGTGCTTCGGCCGGCGAAGGCCGGAAGCGCAGGAAGCCGCCATTTGCAGGCCGGCCTCACCTGAATATCGGCGCATCTCAAGCCAAGCTGCCTTGCAGCACTTTCAGCTTCGCCTTTTTCGGGCTGCGCGCCAAAAGCCATTCGCGCGCCTTGTCCTGCGGCATCGGGAAGGCGATTGAATAGCCCTGCACCTGATCGCAGCCGATCGCCATCAGCGAGTCGAGCTCGGCTTCAGTCTCCGCACCCTCGGCGACGATCGAGATGCCGAGCCCGCGGGCAAGCTCGGTGATGGCGCGCACGATCTTGGAATTGTCGCCGTTCTCGTTGATGTTCTGGACGAAGCGGCGGTCGATCTTCAGCCGGTCGATCTCGTTCGGGTTGACGTGGCTGAGCGAGGCATAGCCGGTGCCGAAATCGTCAAGTTCGAGATGCACGCCGGCGGCGCGGATGTGGCGGAGCTTCGCGGCGATGCCGGTCTTCTCGTCGTCGAGGATGACGGATTCGACAATTTCCAGCGCCAGCTTCTGCGGCCGCAGCCCGGCACGCTCCAGCGTGCCGAACAGGAAGGTGTCGAAATCGGACTCGCGCAGCTCCGTGCCCGAGACATTGACGGCGATGCGCCCGAAATCGATGCCGGCGCGGTCCCATTCGGCGGCTTCCTCGATCGCCTTGCCGATGACGATGCGACCGATATCCGGCATGAAGCCGCATTTCTCGGCGACCGGAATGAACTCGCCGGGCGAGATCATGCCGCGCGTCTCGTGCTTCCAGCGCACCAACGCCTCGATGCCGCTGATCTTGCCGCTGGTCAGCGACACCTGCGGCTGGAAATAGACCTCGAAGCTCCTGTTGGCGATCGCCGTACGGATGTCCTGTTCGAGCTGCTTGCGATAGTCGAGCTCGCGGCGCAGTTCCTCGGAGAAGAAGGAGAAATTGCCGCCGCCGAGCTTTTTGGCGGAATAGAGCGCGAGATCGGCATGGACGAGCAGGTCCTGCGCGTTGTCGGCGTCGACCGGATAAACCGCTATGCCGGCGCTGGCTCCGGGCATGACGGTCGTGCCTTGGAACGTGATCGGCTCGTTGATCTCATCGAGGATGCGTTTGGCCAGCGCATGGATGTCCTCGGTGGTGCCGGCGCCGTTGAGGATCATGACGAACTCGTCGCCGCCGAGCCTGGCGCAGAGATCCGACGCGCGGCAGGAATCGCGCATGCGCTGCGCCGTCACCACCAGCACATAGTCGCCGGCGGCATGGCCAAGCGTGTCGTTGATCTGCTTGAAGCGGTCGAGATCGAGCTGGATCACCGCAAGGCGCTCGCGGCGGCGGTGCGCTCCCTTGATCAGGGTTTCGAAATGGTCGGTGAGGAAGGTGCGGTTGTGCAGCCCTGTCAGGCCGTCATGCACGGCGATGAAGGCCATCGAGTTGCGGGCATCGACCAGCTCGCGCGTCTTGCGCAGGATGGCGTTGGACATCGGCCGGAAGATGAACAGCGCCACCAGCACGATGACGCCGAGCGTGGCGAAGAACAGCGTGCGATGCAGGTCGAGGATGTTGCTGGATTTTTCGTCGGCGAAGGCGCTGATGCGCTGGCCGAGCGCGGCATAGCCGGACATCGTCGCGTTGGCGACGGAGGCGTCGAGGCCGACGCGTTCGCCGCTGCCTTTATAGCCGTCGTTCTGCATGCCAAGCTGCGAGGCGAAGGACGAGACCAGCCTGTCGCCATTGGCGACGAGGCCGATCGAGAAGTAATCGAGGTGGAAAGGCTTGCTGAACAGGACGTATTCGATCGACTTCGGGTCGTTGCGCGCCGGCGAGAGCGGGTCGGCGCCGGTCTCCTTGAGCAGCCGGTCGTAGTTGGTCTCGAACTCGCCCGTCGCCTGCTTGAGCGCGGTGACCAGTGCCGGCTGCTTGTCGCGCGAGGCGGCGCCGGTGGCGCTGGCCAGGAAGACGATGCGCTGCGACAGCGCCTTCTGCGTCGAGACGATGTCGAGCAGCGCATGATTGTGCTGCTGCTGCGCCATCAATTGCTGCAGAAGAATGAAGGAGGCCACCACCATGGCGGCGATGATCGCCAGCGCCAGCCAGTAGCCGGTCTTGATGAGCAGGATCAGCTTGCGCGAAACGCTATGCACTGGCTGCTGCGACATAACTGGGTGACCCCTCCGGTCGACGGATTTCTGCCTGGATTCGTGGCGGGAAAACGCTTGCCTTGAAAGGGTTAACAGGTCGGCAAGGGACGCTGGCGGCATGCGCGGCGGCGCGGCAAAGCTCGCAAGATGGTTATCATGTCCTTTCCCGCTCACCCCATTTTTGATCGTATCGCGGCCGCGCCTTCGCAAAGAATTGCGACCGGGCTTTCGCGGCGCCACCGAAGCGGTCGCTTTTGCGATGGATTTTTTGCAGCCATGGCGCGACAGTCCGGCCTCGAACCGAACAGGGCCGGACCATGAGCAAAGCATTCCTTTCCCACATCGACAGCGAGCTCCAGGGCCTCAAATCGGCCGGGCTCTACAAGTCCGAGCGGGTGATTTCCTCGATGCAGTCCGCCGAGATCGAGGTCGGCGGCGAAAGGGTGCTGAACTTCTGCGCCAACAACTATCTCGGCCTCGCCGATAGCCCGGATTTGCGCGACGCGGCAAAGCACGCGCTCGACCGCTACGGCTATGGCATGGCCTCGGTGCGCTTCATCTGCGGAACGCAGGAGGAGCACAAGCAGCTCGAGGCGACGATCTCGTCTTTCCTCGGCATGGACGACACCATCCTCTACTCCTCCTGCTTCGACGCCAATGGCGGCCTGTTCGAGACGCTGCTCGGCGAGGAGGACGCCATCATTTCGGACGCGCTGAACCACGCCTCGATCATCGATGGTGTCAGGCTTTCCAAGGCCAAGCGCTTCCGCTACGCCAACAACGACATGGCCGATCTCGAAGCGCGGCTGAAGGAGGCGAAGGACTGCCGCTTCCGGCTGATCGCCACCGACGGCGTGTTCTCGATGGACGGCATCATCGCGAATTTGCACGGCGTCTGCGACCTCGCCGAGAAATACGACGCCATGGTCATGGTCGACGACAGCCATGCGGTCGGCTTCGTCGGCAAGAACGGCCGCGGCTCGGCCGAGCATTGCGGGGTCGAGAGCAGGGTGGACATCATCACCGGCACGCTCGGCAAGGCGCTGGGCGGCGCCTCCGGCGGCTACACGTCAGGCAAAAGCCAGGTGGTCGACTGGCTGCGCCAGCGTTCACGGCCCTATCTCTTCTCCAACACGCTGATGCCGGCGATCGCCGGCGCCTCGATCAGGGTGTTCGACCTGATCCGTCATGGCGACGCCCTGCGCGAGCGCCTATATGCCAATGCGGACCGGTTCCGCTCCAAGATGGGCAAGCTCGGCTTCACGCTGGCGGGCGCCGATCATCCGATCATCCCGGTGATGCTGGGCGACGCCGCACTGGCGCAGGAGATGGCCGCGCGCATGCTGAAGCGCGGCATCTATGTCATCGGCTTCTCCTTCCCGGTGGTGCCGAAGGGCCAGGCCCGCATCCGCACGCAGATGTCGGCCGCCCATTCCAGCGCCGATATCGACAGGGCGGTCGCGGCCTTCGGCGACGTGGGAAAAGAACTGGGTGTAATCGCTTGACCCACGCCGAGGAAAACAGAAGTCGGCCATGACGATCGATGTCACGAGCAGGATCGAGATCGCCAGGCCACGCGCGGTCGTCGCCGCCTTTTCCGCCGATCCGGACAACGTGCCCCGCTGGTACGTCAATATCAAATCGGTCGAATGGAAGACGCCCCGACCCGCGCAGGTAGGATCGAGAATTGCATTCGTGGCGCAGTTCCTCGGACGGCGGCTTGTTTACACCTACGAAATTGTAGATCTCGTGCAGGGCGAGCGGCTGGTGATGCGAACTGCCGAAGGACCATTTCCCATGGAAACGAGTTATGCATGGCGCGATACCCGAGAAGGCGCTACCCATATGGCGCTCCGGAACCGCGGCATCCCGACAGGCTTTTCCCGTCTCGTGGCACCGTTTATCGCCCTAGCCGTTCGGCGTTCGACCGATCGAGACTTGCTCCGGCTGAAGAACATTCTGGAGGCGGCGCACTGATGAAACCGATCCATCGAGACAGGCAAGATTTTTGAGGAGCGTCTGATGTCCAACATGATGAAGGCGCTGGTGAAAGCCAAGGCCGAGCCGGGCATCTGGATGGAAGAGGTGCCGGTGCCGGAGATCGGCCCCAACGATGTGCTGATCAAGGTCAAGAAGACCGCGATCTGCGGCACCGACGTCCATATCTACAATTGGGACCAGTGGGCGCAGAAGACGGTGCCGGTGCCGATGGTGACGGGCCACGAATTCGTCGGCACCGTTGCCGACTACGGCGCCGCGGTCACGGAATATAAGGTCGGCCAGCGCGTCTCGGGCGAAGGCCATATCGTCTGCGGCCATTGCCG
Source organism: Mesorhizobium sp. B2-8-5 (assembly GCF_006440675.2). NCBI lineage: Bacteria > Pseudomonadati > Pseudomonadota > Alphaproteobacteria > Hyphomicrobiales > Phyllobacteriaceae > Mesorhizobium > Mesorhizobium sp. B2-8-5. The sequence goes on along the minus strand of NZ_CP083951.1, from coordinate 4,673,688 downwards.
CAACTGCCGCGCGGGCAGGGGGCATCTCTGCCGCAACACGCTGGGCGTCGGCGTCAACCGCCCCGGCGCCTTCGGCGAGTATCTGGCCATCCCGCAGCACAATGTCGTGCCGATCCCCGACGACGTGCCGGACGAGATCGCGGCGATCTTCGATCCGCTCGGCAATGCGGTACACACCGCATTGTCCTTCGATCTCGTCGGCGAGGACGTGCTGGTCACCGGCGCCGGGCCGATCGGCATCATGGGCGCGCTGGTCGCGCAATGCGTCGGCGCGCGCAAGGTCGTCATCACCGATATCAACCCGGTGCGGTTGGATCTGGCGCGAAAACTCGGCGTCCAGCACGTCGTCGACGCCTCGAAGGAAAAGCTACGCGACATCATGCCGTCGATCGGCATGACCGAAGGTTTCGACGTCGGGTTGGAGATGTCGGGCGCCGCCCCCGCCTTCCGCGACATGATCGACACCATGAACAATGGCGGCAAGATCGCCATCCTCGGCATCGCGCCCACCGGCTTCGAGATCGACTGGAACAAGGTGATCTTCAAGATGCTGCATCTGAAAGGCATCTACGGCCGCGAGATGTTCGAGACCTGGTACAAGATGATCGCCCTGGTGCAAGGCCCGCTGGATGTCTCGGGGCTTATCACGCATCGGATCGGGATCGACGATTTCCAGGTCGGATTCGACGCGATGCGCAGCGGCAGTTCGGGCAAGGTGGTTATGGATTGGTAGGGGCCTCTGGAGAGATGTCGAGTTCCTTCGCCCCTCGCGCTAGCGTCTATTTCCATTCAGATGCCAGACTGGTCTCCAGCGCAGCCACGCCCTTCGCTATCGCCGTCCGTTCCTCCGCACTCAACCTCCCCAGCAACGCCTGCTCAAACGCCTTCGCCAGCGGCACCATCTCGCGATAGGCCGCGAGCCCCGCTTTGGTCAGCGCTAGATGCTCGACGCGGCGGTCGTTCTCGTCCGGCGTTCGCGTCAGCCAACGCCGTCGCTCCAACTCGGCCACCGCGCGCGACACCTTGGTCTTGTGCATGGCCGACTGCTCGCCGAGCTCCGTCGCCGTCATCGTGCCGCGCTGGCCGAGGCCTGACAGCGTGCGCCATTCCGGTCGGGTCAGGCCGTGGCGCTCCTTGTAAATCCGGGAGAATTCGCGGCTGACCGCATCGGCAAGCCGATAGAGCCTGTAGGGCAAGAAGCTTTCCAGTTCGAGGATTTCAGGGTCGTTGACCGCGTCGCTTCCGCTTATCATGTCCCGCGTCTCAGCGTTGCCATTGATAGTTACATTTTCAATGGTTACAAATGAAACCAGTTTGGTCAATCCGGGAGGAACCGATGGCCTTTTCCTACATGCCGGGCTTCGGCAATGACTTCGAGACCGAGACGCTGCCCGGATCGCTGCCGCAGGGTCGCAACTCGCCGCAGCGGCCGGCCTACGGCCTCTATGCGGAGCAGCTTTCGGGCTCTCCGTTCACCGCTCCGCGCGGCACCAACGAGCGCTCCTGGCTCTACCGCATCCGTCCGAGTGTGAAACACACCGGCCGCTTCAAGGGGGCGAGCTATCCCTTATGGAAGACCGGGCCGAATATCGGCGACCACGAGCTGGCGCTCGGCCAATATAGATGGAATCCGACGCCGATGCCCGGCGAACCGACGGACTTCATCTCCGGCATGCGCACCTTCACCACGGCCGGCGACGCGGTCGGCCAGTCAGGCATGGCCGCGCATGTCTATGTCGCCAACCGCTCGATGGAGGACGACCATTTCTTCAACGCCGACGGCGAATTGCTGGTCGTGCCGCAGGTCGGCGCGCTGCGCTTCGTCACCGAAATGGGCGTGATCGAGCTTCGGCCCGGCGAGATCGCCGTGCTGCCGCGTGGCCTCGTCTTCAAGGTCGAGCTCGCCGATAAGGAAGCGCGCGGCTATGTCTGCGAGAATTACGGCGCCAAATTCACCATGCCCGACCGCGGCCCGATCGGCGCCAATTGTCTGGCCAATCCGCGCGACTTCAAGACGCCCTGCGCCTGGTTCGAGGAGAAGGAGACGCCCTGCCGGCTGATCGTCAAATGGTGTGGTTCGTTCCATGTCACCGAGCTCGGCCACTCGCCGCTCGACGTGGTCGCCTGGCACGGCAACTATGCGCCCTACAAATATGATCTGGCGACGTTTTCGCCGGTCGGCGCCATCCTGTTCGACCATCCCGATCCATCGATCTTCACCGTTCTGACGGCGCCGAGCGGAGAAGAGGGCACGGCCAATGTCGACTTCGTCATCTTCCCGCCGCGCTGGCTGGTGGCGGAAAACACGTTTCGGCCGCCCTGGTACCACCGCAACATCATGAGCGAGTTCATGGGCCTGATCCACGGCCAGTACGACGCCAAGGAGGAAGGGTTTGTCCCGGGCGGCATCAGCCTGCACAACCAGATGCTGGCGCACGGGCCGGACGCCTTCGGCTTCGAGAAAGCGACGCGAGCGGACTTGAAGCCGGTCAAGCTCGACAACACCATGGCCTTCATGTTCGAGACGCGATTCCCGCAAATGCTGACGCGCTACGCTGCGGAACTCGGCACCTTGCAGGAGAACTACATCGACTGCTGGGCCGACCTGAAGAAGCGCTTCAACGGCACGCCCGAGGGCGACTGGTCTTGAGTACCGAAAAGCTGGATCGGCTGGTCGTGCTTGGCTCCAAGGGCGGCCCAGCGGTCCGGCCGGGCGGACCTTGGCCGAGTTCGTCGCTGGTGGAGATCGGCGGGCGCAATATCGTCGTCGATTGCGGGCTGGGCGTCACGCGCGGCCTAGTCGATGCCGGCATGAGCCTCAAGGCGCTCGACCTGATCTTCATCACGCATCTCCATTCCGACCATCTTCTCGAGCTCGGGCCGATGATCCACACCGCATGGACGGCGGGTTTGGCGACACCGGTCAACGTCTTCGGGCCGCCCGGCACCGGCCATTACTGGCGGCGCTTTTGCCAGGCGATGGAGTTCGACATCGAGATCCGCATCGTCGACGAAGGCCGGCCGGATATTCGCGACCTGCTTTCGGTCGAGGAGTTCGGCGAAGGGCTGGTCCTGGAGGAGCGTGGCCTGACGGTGACGGCGCTGCGCGTCGACCACCCGCCGGTGATCGACTGTTTCGCGCTGCGTTTCGAGCATGGCGGCAGAAGCGTGGTGTTTTCCGCCGACACGGCGTTCTTTCCGCCGCTGGCCGACTTTGCCAAAGGGGCCGATGTCCTCGTCCACGAGGCCATGCTGGAGGAAGGTGTGGAAAGGCTGGTCGCTAGGACCGGCAATGGCGCTCGGCTGAAAGAGCACCTTTTCGCCAGCCACAGCCTCGCCGAGGAGGCGGGTCACATCGCCAGCGATGCCGGCGTGAAGCGACTGGTGCTCAACCACCTCATTCCAGCCGACGATCCCGCGATCGGCGAGGCCGACTGGGTCGCCGCTGCTAGGAAATCGTGGGCCGGTGACTTGACGATTGCCCGAGACGGCCTTGTTGTGGGGTTAAGCGGTCAGAAGGCCGCGTCAGGAGAGGAAACCGCATGAAGCTTGCCACATTGAAGAACGGGACCCGCGACGGAAAACTGGTCGTCGTCTCGCGCGATCTGACCCGGTTCACCGACGCTTCGTTCCTGGTGCCGACGCTGCAGGCCGCGCTCGACGATTGGCGCCGCATCGCCCCGCATCTGGCGGCGATGGCGGAATCGCTGGAGACCAATGCGGTGCCGTCGGCGCGCTTCCACGAGCATGACGCCCATTCGCCGCTGCCGCGCGCCTATCAATGGGCGGACGGCTCGGCCTATGTGAACCATGTCGAGCTGGTGCGCAAAGCGCGCGGCGCCGAGATGCCGGCAAGCTTCTGGACCGATCCGCTGATCTACCAGGGTGGCTCCGACTCCTTTATCGCGCCGCGCGACCCGATCCGTATGGCCGAGGAAGCCTTCGGCATCGATATGGAGGCGGAGATCGCCGTCATCGTCGACGACGTGCCGATCGGCGCCGGGCTGGCCGAGGCGAAAGAGGCGATCCGGCTGGTGATGCTGGTCAACGACGTGACGCTGCGCGCCATCACCGGACCGGAACTGGCCAAGGGCTTCGGCTTCTTCCAGTCGAAGCCATCTTCGGCCTTCTCGCCGGTCGCGGTCACGCCCGACGAACTGGGCGATGCCTGGGACGGCGGCAAGGTCAGCCTGCCGCTGCTCGCCGATCTCAACGGCAAGCCATTCGGCCGCGCCAATGCCGGCATCGACATGACTTTCGATTTCCCGGCGCTGATCGTGCATGCCGCAAAGACCCGGCCGCTCGCCGCCGGCACCATCATCGGCTCGGGCACCGTCTCCAACAAGCTCGATGGCGGCCCGGGGAAACCGGTTTCGGCGGGAGGCGCCGGCTATTCCTGCATCGCCGAGCTTCGCATGATCGAGACCATTGACAGCGGCGAGCCCAAGACGCCTTTCCTGCGTTTCGGCGACACGGTGCGCATCGAGATGAAGGACAAAGCCGGACATTCGATCTTCGGCGCCATCGAGCAGAAGGTCGAGAAATACGAGGGGTAGGCGATGACTGGCGAAGCGCTCTATGTGCTGTTCGTGCTCTGGGCGCTGGCCATGCTGGTGGTCTTCGTCCAGGCGACGCGGCTGAGCTACCGCATCGAGGCGCGTTCGCGCCTCGACAGCGATGTGGTCGCCCGCTTCCGTGCCGGCGGACCGGGCTGGCAGAGCCGGATAAACGAGATTCTGCGGAAGGCCGCCGGCCTTTAGGATAGCCGGCGGTTTGGTTCTTCGGCTGGCTACGCCGCCTTGCCGTCCAGCTTGATCACGCCGCGCTTGATCTGGTCCTGCTCGATCGACTCGAACAGCGCGCGGAAATTGCCCTCGCCAAAGCCTTCGTCGCCCTTCCTCTGGATGAACTCGAAGAAGATCGGTCCGATGACGGTCTTGGAGAAGATCTGCAGCAGGATCTTGGTCGTGCCGCCGTCGACGACGCCTTCGCCGTCGATGAGGATGCCGTGCTTCTTCATGCGCTCGATCGGCTCGTCATGGCCGTTCACACGGGTCTGCGACATCTCGTAGTAGGTGTCGGGTGGGCCGGGCATGAATTTCAGCCCGTTGGCGGCGAGCTTGTCGGTGGCCTCGTAGATGGCGTCGGTGCCCACCGCGATGTGCTGGATGCCCTCGCCATTATACTTCTTGAGATACTCGGCGATCTGGCTGGTCTCGTCCTTGGACTCGTTCAGCGGAATGCGGATCTTGCCGCAGGGCGAGGTGATGGCGCGGCTGACCAGGCCGGTGATCTTGCCGTCGATGTCGAAGAAATGGATCTGCTTGAAGCCGAACAGGTCGCGGTAAAAATCCCACCACTTGTCCATGTTGCCGCGATAGACATTGTGGGTGAGGTGGTCGAGGAAATAGAAGCCGACGCCTTCGGGCTTCGGGTCGCGCTCGGCCAGCCATTCGAACTCGGCGTCATAGGCCGAACCCTTTTCGCCATAGGCCTCGATGAAATAGATGAGCGAGCCGCCGATGCCGACGATGGCCGGTACGTCCAACGCCTTGTCGGCGCCTTCATAGGGCGTGGCGCCCTTCGACACGGCGTGGTCGAAAGCGTGCTTGGCATCGACCACGCGCCAAGCCATCGAGGCGGCGCAGGGGCCGTGCTTGTCGACGAACTTCATCGCATGCGAGCCGGGCTCGGCATTGACGACATAGTTGATGTCGCCCTGGCGCCAGACGGTGATGTTCCTAGTGCGGTGCCTTGCGACCGCGACATAGCCCATGCGGGTGAACAATTCGGCGAGCTTTTCGGGCTCTGAATGCGCGAACTCGACGAACTCGAAACCGTCGGTGCCAGCGGGGTTCTGCTTGCTGATCCTGGCGGGTGGGGCGTCGTGCGGGAAGGGGCCCATGGCAGTCCTCCGAAAGCTGTTGCGGCCGTGCTTGGCCAACTTTCATGATAATAGCGCGGAGCGTCCGCACGGTGCTTGCATTCAACCGCTTGAAATGCTCATCATGCGCGCAAATTGTGCATGATTGGAGAAAAATTCATGGATGATGCGCGCCTGGACCAATTTGACCGCAAGATATTGGCGCTTTTGCAGGATGATGCGCGATTCACCAACAACGATCTGGCAGAGCGGGTGAACCTCTCGCCATCGCAATGCTCGCGCCGCCGCCTGCGGCTGGAGGACGATGGCTATATCAAGGGCTACCGCGCCGTGCTCGACCGCGATCGCCTGGGCTTTTCGCTGGTCAACGTCATCTCGGTGACTTTAGCCACCCACAACCGCGACAACGCGCGCCGCTTCGGCGAACTGGTGGCGCGCCTGCCCGAAGTGCAGGAGGCGCACGCGCTGACCGGCGAGATGGATTACATCCTGAAGGTGGTGACGCCCGACCTCAAATCATTGTCCGAGTTCGTCAACGGCGTGCTCTTGCCGCATGAATCCGTACAGCACGTGAAGACGGCGATCGTGCTGGAGACGCTGAAGGAAACCGGCGCGCTGCCGATATAGAGAAGCGGATTTCGCGGATTGGCATCGCGCCAACGCGCTAAGCCTCAGTCTCTCTGCTGCTGGATCAGCCCGTAAAGATTGGTGCAGCGCGCCCCTGAACGGCAATAGGCGAACACCGGGCCTTCGAGTTCGTCGAGCGCCTGGGCCTGGTCCTCGACATTGTCCATGGTGATCTGGCCGCTGATCACCGGGATATAGCGGAAGCCGAGCCCGGCTGCCTCGGCCGCCGCCTGGACGCTCCCGGCGGAAGGCTGGCCGGGCTGCTCGTCGTCCGGCCGATTGCAGATCACGCTCTTGAAGCCGGCGTCCTTGATGGCGGCAATGTCCTGCGGCTGGATCTGGCCGGAGACCGAATAGTCGTCGCTGATCTGGCGGTATTCCATGGTGTCGTCCTCGCAATCTCTTTGGCCGCAGTCTTGCCACTCGGGGTGAGGGGCGGCAATCCGCATTGAAGGAATTCTCTGCCAAATAGACATAGCCGGCTGGAAAATCCAACTAGGCCAATTTTGACCCGGTTGGGAACGCGCCTGGATCCGCAGCAGAGCGTGGCATGCCGGGCTATTGGCACAACTCAATCTTCTTGCGCGCCGCATGGATTTGGCGACCCGGCCTTGCCCGGAGTTGGAAGCGACTTTAAACAGGCGCGACCCTCAAACGAAGGAACCTCCAATGAGCATTCGTCGCATCGATGTCGGCCCGCGCATGAGCCAGATCGTCATTCATGGCAACACCGTCTATCTGGCCGGCCAGGTCGGCGAACCCGGCGGCAACGTCGCATCGCAGACCCGCGACATCCTGAAGACCATCGACGAATTGCTGGCCAAGGCCGGCACCGACAAGACCAAGATCGTGCAGGCGATCATCTGGCTGGACGACATGAAGACCTTCGCCGAGATGAACGCGGAATGGGACAAGTGGGTGCCGCAGGGCCACACGCCCGCCCGCGCCACCGGCGAAGCCAAGCTCGCCACCCCGGAATATCTGGTCGAGATTATCGTCACGGCGGCGCTGTAAGGGCGCGGCGCCGGAACTGCCAATCTCCCCCTTGTGGGGAGATGCCCGGCAGGGCAGAGGGGGGCGCTGTCCCGCCACGCCACCGCGATCGTCATCCTCGGGCTTGACCCGAGGATCCATGCGGTGACCTCTGACGTAGGGCGCAACGGTGCAGAATTCTGTAAACGTTGCAAAGCCTTAGCGTCACGGCATGGATTCTAGGGTCTGCGCGCGTCGCTTCGCTCCTTGCTTCGCCCTAGAATGACGACAGCGATGGGCGGGGATCACTCACCCCTGCGACGGCGTGAACCGCGCCACCAGCGTATGGCTCTCCGCCGGATAGACAAAGCGCACATGCGTCACCGGGTGCTCGGCGCTCCAGGTGCGGCGTTCGACCACCAGGCAGGGCGCGCCCGGGTCGATGTCGAGCGCGTCGGCGATTGTCTCGTCGGCGGCCATGGCGCGGATTCGGTGCTCGGCCTCGCTCCACGGCACGCGGCCGATCAGCCAGGGGCCCGGCGCGATCTCGAGAAATTCCTCCTCGCTGGCTTCGGCCACGGCTGAGAGATTGATCAGCCGCTGCTCGAGCGCGAATGGTCGCTCGCCGGCGAAATGCAGGCCCTCCAGCGCCAGCACCGGACCCGGTGCGGAAAGTCCGAGCAGCGCACGGTCCTCGGCGCTGCTGCGCCGCTTGAGGCGTTCCAGCCGTTCATAGCGATAGGGCAGGCCGAGCGCCTCGACTTCGATCCGGATGTCGTGCAGTTCCAGCACCGCTGCCTGCGACTGCGGCTGGCGCACGAAGCTGCCGGAGCGGCGGCGGCGCTCGATCAGCCCGGCCTTGGCGAGTTGCGACAGCGCCTTGTTCACGGTCATGCGCGAGCAATTATAGTGAGCCGTCAGCTCATGCTCGAAGGGGATGCGATGGCCCGGCGCCCAGGCGCCCGAGAGGATCTTTTCGCGGATGTCGGACAGGATGCGCTGATGCAGCGAGAGGATCTCGCCGCCCTCGACATCATCCGTTTCGACAAGGCTCATCGGATGTTTCCTGTTCAGCTCTGCGAGAGCGCGGTCATGACGTCGCGGAATCGCTTGGCAACCGCCTCGCGCCTCGCATGCTTGCCGCCGCTGACCTGCTTTTCGCCATGCACCCAGACGCAATCGACATTGCTGCCATTGGCAAAGATCCAGGCGTCGAGGATCGCGTCGCCCGCCTTGCCGGCCAGCGAGGGATGGTTTTGGTCAAGCGAAACGAGATCGGCAGGGCCGCCGGCGGCAATTCGCGACGGGCCGGCGCCAAGAGCCTGGCTGCCGCCGTCGAGCGAAGCGTCGAACAGCGCGCGTCCCGTGGATCCGCCGGCGCGGGCCAGCACATTGCGGGCACGGTGGACGAGGCGCTGCGAATATTCGAGCTGCCTCAACTCGTCCGGCAGACCGATCAGCACATTGGAATCGGAGCCGACGCCGAAGCGGCCGCCGTGCTCGATGAACAGCGGCGCGGCAAACGTGCCATCACCGAGATTGGCCTCGGTGATAGGGCAGAGCCCGGCGATGGCGCCGCTTTTGGCCATGGCGATCGTTTCGGCCTCGGTCATATGCGTGGCGTGGACCAGGCACCAGCGTTTGTCCACCGTGGCGTTGGTAAGCAGGAATTCGACCGGACGCTTGCCCGACCAGGTAACGCAGTCCTCGACTTCCTTCACCTGCTCGGCGACATGGATATGGATCGGCCCGTTCGGCGCCATCGCCGCGACGGCATTGAGCTCGTCCGGCGTTGCGGCGCGCAGGCTGTGCGGCGCGACACCGACGACAGCCTGCTCCAATGGGCGAACGCCCTCGCGAGCTTTCTCAAGCAGTCGTCCGAAACGCTCGACATCATTGATGAATCGCCGCTGGCCTTCGTTGGGTGCGGTGCCGCCGAAGGTAGAATGAGCATAGAAGACCGGCAGCAGCGTCAGCCCGATGCCGGTGTCGGCGGCCGCGGCGGCGATCCGCTCCGCCATCTCCGCGATATTGGCGTAAGGCTGTCCGTCGCGGTCGTGATGCAGGTAATGAAATTCGCCGACGCGCGAGAAGCCGGCCTCCAGCATTTCGACATAAAGCTGTGACGCGACCGCCTCGACCTGGTCGGGCGTCATCGACAGCGCGAAGCGGTACATCACCTCGCGCCAGCTCCAGAAACTGTCGGCCGAAGGGCCGCGCAGTTCGGCAAGACCCGCCATGCCGCGCTGGAAGGCGTGGCTGTGCAGGTTAGGCATGCCGGGCAGGACGATGGCATGACGCTCGTCGCCGGCTTGCGCGGAAGCGCCGGCCTCGACCGTCGAGATGCGGCCGCCGTCGAAAGCGATCCTTACATTGCTCTGCCAGCCGCCGGGCAGCAGCGCCTGTTTCGCAAAGATCGCCGTCACCTTTATCTCCGAATCTCGATGCGAGAGCGACATTACCACTTGCGTCGCTTTTCAATATGTATATACATAATCGTCATCCAAGCAAACGGAAAAGATGATGGATGGAGCAAACAACAAGAGCGGCCATCGGGTCTGGCGCAATGCGCGCCTAGCGACCATGGCCGAGGGCGCGGCCGGCCTCGGCATCGTCGAGAAAGGCGCGGTCGTCGCGCGTGATGGGCTTATTGTCTATGCCGGTCCCGAGGCCGATATGCCGGCCGCTGCCGGGCAGGGCGCCGACACTGTCGATTGCGCTGGACGCTGGATCACGCCCGGCCTGATCGACTGCCATACGCATCTTGTTTATGCGGGAAACCGCGCCAACGAGTTCGAAATGCGGCTGGCCGGCGCCACGTATGAAGAAGTGGCGCACGCTGGGGGCGGCATCGTCTCCTCGGTCAAGTCGCTGCGCGCCGCCAGCGAGGACGAGCTCGTCGCTGAGACGCTGCCGCGTCTCGACGCGCTGATGGCCGAAGGCGTCACCACCGTCGAGGTGAAATCGGGCTACGGCCTCGACCTCGAGGACGAGAAGAAGTCGCTGCGCGCCGCCCGCCGGCTGGGCAATGAGCGCCCTGTCACGGTCCGCACGACTTGTCTTGCTGCCCACGCGCTGCCGCCCGAAGCCAAGGGCGACAAGGACGCGTTCATCGATCTCGTCTCCGGCACGATCCTGCCGGAAGTCGCCGCCGAAAAGCTCGCCGACGCCGTCGACGGTTTTTGCGAGGGCATCGCCTTCTCGCCGGAGCAGATGGCACGCGTCTTCGACAAGGCCAAGGCGCTTGGCCTGCCCGTAAAACTGCACGCCGACCAGCTTTCCAACCTGCATGGCGCGGCCCTTGCCGCCCGCTATGGCGCGTTGTCGGCCGACCATCTCGAATATACGGACGAGGAGGGCGCCACGGCGATGGCCAAGGCCGGCACCGTGGCGACGATCCTGCCTGGCGCCTACTACTTCATCCGTGAGACGAAGAAGCCGCCGGTCGATCTCTTCCGCCGCCACGGCGTGAAGATGGCGGTCGCCACCGATTCCAATCCCGGCACCTCGCCGCTCACCTCGCTGCTGCTCACCATGAACATGGCCGCGACGCTGTTCGGCATGACTGTCGACGAATGCCTTGCCGGCGTCACCCGCGAGGCCGCGCGTGCGCTGGGGCTTCTCGACAAGACCGGCACTTTGGAAACCGGCAAATCGGCCGATCTCGCCATCTGGGATATCGAGCGCCCGGCCGAACTCGTCTACCGCATGGGCTTCAATCCGCTCCATGCCCGTATCTGGAGAGGACAATGACCGAACTGACCCTGACGCCCGGCAACGCGACGCTTGCCGACTGGCGCGCCATCTATCGCGGCGCCGTGCCGAAACTTGACGCCGCTTGCCGGCCGAAGATCCGGGACAGCGCCGAGGCGGTCGCCCGCATCGTCGCCAAGGGCGAGCCCGTCTATGGCATCAACACCGGCTTCGGCAAGCTGGCCAGCGTCCGCATCCCGGCCAGCGATCTCGAAACACTCCAGCGCAACATCGTGCTTTCGCATGCCGCCGGCGTCGGTGAGCCGATGCCCGTCGCCGTTGTGCGGCTGATGATGGCGCTGAAGCTCGCCAGCCTGGCCCAGGGCGCCTCCGGCGTGCGGCCTCAGACCATCGAATTGCTTGAAGCCATGCTCGCCAACGACGTCATCCCCGTCGTGCCCGCGCAAGGCTCGGTCGGCGCGTCCGGCGACCTCGCGCCGCTCTCGCATATGACCGCGGTGATGATCGGCGTTGGCGAATGTTTCACGCCGCATGGCCGTTTCCCGGCCAAGGTCGCCTTCGTCTCGCATGGGCTGGAGCCGGTGACGCTGGGCGCCAAGGAAGGCCTGGCGCTGCTCAACGGCACCCAGTTCTCGACCGCCTATGCTCTCGCCAGCCTGTTCGAGGCCGAGGTGCTCTACCAGTCGGCGCTGGTCGCCGGCGCGCTGTCGACCGACGCGGCACGAGGCTCCGACGCGCCCTTCGACCCGCGCATCCATCTTTTGCGCAAGCATCGCGGCCAGATCGAAACGGCGGATGCCCTGCGCAACCTCATGGCCGGCAGCGCCATCCGTGAATCGCACCGCGTCGGCGACGAGCGCGTGCAGGACCCGTACTGCCTGCGCTGCCAGCCGCAGGTGATGGGCGCCGCGCTCGACGTGCTGCGCAAGGCCGCCGACACGCTTGAGACCGAAGCCAATGGCGTCACCGACAATCCGCTGATCTTCGCTGAGGACGACACCGCGCTTTCGGGCGGCAACTTCCACGCCGAGCCGGTGGCCTTCGCCGCCGACATGATCGCGCTTGCCGTCTGCGAGATCGGTTCGCTGTCGGAGCGTCGCGTCGCCATGCTCGTCGATCCGGCGCTGTCCGGCATGCCGGCCTTCCTGACGCCGAAGCCCGGCCTGAACTCGGGTTTCATGATCCCGCAGGTGACGGCCGCGGCGCTTGTCTCGGAAAACAAACAGAAGGCCTATCCGGCAAGCGTCGATTCGATCCCGACCTCGGCCAACCAGGAAGACCATGTCTCGATGGCCGCCCACGGCGCGCGCCGCCTGCTCGGCATGATCGAGAATGCGACCGCCGTCATCGGCATCGAGCTGCTGGCCGCGGCGCAAGGCTGCGACTTCCATCAGCCGCTCGCGTCTAGCGAAGCGCTGGAAGCGGTGCGCAAGCTGGTCCGGGCCGAGGTGCCGCATCTCGACAATGACCGGCATTTCCATCCCGACATGGAAAAGGCCATCGCCATGGTCCGCAACGGCGCCGCCGTGAAGGCGGCGAGCGCTGTCGCGCTGCCTTCGATTGCGGGAGCCGCATGATGGCAACGCCGTCCTGGCTCACCGTCACTCAAGGCACCGCGCCGCTACTGGTCTCCATCCCGCACACCGGCATTGACCTCGCTGGCCTCGACAACCGGCTGGTCTCGACGTGGCTCGGGCAACGCGACTGCGATTGGTGGATCGACAAGCTCTATGATTTTGCGATCGATCTCGGCGCGACCGTCGTGCACACCGCGATCTCGCGCACCGTCATCGACGTCAACCGCGATCCGTCGGGCGTTTCGCTCTATCCCGGGCAGGCGACGACCACCCTTTGCCCCACGGATACCTTCGATGGCGATCCGCTCTACCGCATGGGCGAGGAGCCGACGCCGGCCGAGATCGACCAGCGCCGCGAGACCTATTTCAAGCCTTATCACGCCGCCTTGCAGGCCGAGATCGATCGGCTGCGCGGCATGCACGACAAGATCGTGCTCTACGACTGCCATTCGATCCGCTCGGTGCTGCCGCGGCTGTTCGAAGGCACGTTGCCGGTCTTCAACCTCGGCACAAATGACGGCAAGAGCACCGATCCTGTGCTGCAGCAAAAGGTTGCCGCCATCCTCGCCGCGACCGGCGAAACCTGGGTGGTCAACGGCCGCTTCAAGGGCGGTTGGATCACCAGAAGCTTCGGCCGGCCTGAAAATGGCGTGCACGCGCTGCAGATGGAACTCTCCAACCGCGGTTACATGCGTGAGCCGTCGGAAAGGGGTTCGCCGGAAAATTGGCCGGTGCCTTACGACGCCACCTACGCAGCGCCGATCCGCGCCACGCTGAAAACCATCCTCGAAACCGCCATTGAATGGGCCGGGCGCTGAGGCGCCGCCTTACTCGAAAGGGACAATGATGAACGATCCCCGCCACAACATCCGCGAAGTGCGCAGCCCCCGCGGCGACAAGCTCAACGCCCGCTACTGGACGACCGAGGCGCCGCTGCGCATGCTGATGAACAACCTCGACCCGGAGGTCGCCGAGAATCCGAACGAGCTCGTCGTCTATGGCGGCATCGGCCGGGCGGCGCGCACCTGGAACGACTTTGACCGCATCGTCGCGTCGCTGAAGACGCTGGGCGAGGACGAGACGCTGCTGGTGCAGTCCGGCAAGCCGGTCGGCGTCTTCAAGACCCATTCCAATGCGCCGCGCGTGCTCATCGCCAACTCCAACATCGTGCCGCATTGGGCAACCTGGGAGAAGTTCAACGAGCTCGATAGGAAGGGCCTGATGATGTACGGCCAGATGACGGCCGGCTCCTGGATCTATATCGGCACGCAAGGCATCGTTCAGGGCACCTACGAAACCTTCGTCGAGGCCGGCCGCCAGCACTACAACGGCAACCTCAGGGGCAAGTGGATCCTGACCGGCGGCCTCGGCGGCATGGGCGGCGCCCAGCCTCTGGCCGCCGTCATGGCCGGCGCCTCCTGCCTAGCCATCGAATGCAACCCCGACTCGATCGATTTCCGCCTGCGCACCCGCTATCTCGACGAGAAGGCCGAGACGCTCGACGAGGCGATGGAAATGATCGACCGCTGGACCAAGGCCGGTGAGGCGAAGTCCGTCGGGCTGCTCGGCAACGCCGCCGAGATCGTGCCGGAGATGTTCAGGCGCGGCATCCGTCCCGATATGGTCACCGACCAGACCTCGGCGCACGACCCCATCAACGGCTATCTGCCCAAGGGCTGGACCATGGCCGAATGGCGCGAGAAGCGCGTCTCCGACCCCAAGGCCGTCGAGAAGGCCGCCCGCGCTTCGATGCGCGAGCATGTCGAGGCGATGGTGGCGTTCTGGAACGCCGGCGTGCCGACGCTCGACTACGGTAACAACATCCGCCAGGTCGCCAAGGACGAGGGTTTCGAGAACGCCTTCGCTTTCCCGGGCTTCGTGCCGGCCTATATCCGCCCGTTGTTCTGCCGCGGCATCGGTCCGTTCCGCTGGGCGGCACTCTCCGGCGATCCGGAAGACATCTACAAGACCGACGCCAAGGTGCGTGAACTCACCCCCGGCAACACCCATCTGCACAACTGGCTGGACATGGCGCGCGAGCGCATCTCCTTCCAGGGCCTGCCGGCGCGCATCTGCTGGGTCGGCCTTGGCGACCGCCACCGGCTCGGCCTCGCCTTCAACGAGATGGTGGCCAAGGGCGAGCTCAAGGCGCCGGTCGTCATCGGCCGCGACCATCTCGATTCCGGCTCGGTCGCCTCGCCGAACCGCGAGACCGAAGCGATGAAGGACGGCTCGGACGCCGTTTCCGACTGGCCGCTGCTCAACGCGCTGCTCAACACCGCGTCGGGCGCCACCTGGGTGTCGCTGCACCATGGCGGCGGCGTCGGCATGGGCTTCTCACAGCATGCCGGCATGGTCATCGTCGCCGACGGCACGGCGGATGCCGCCAAGCGCCTGGAGCGCGTGCTGTGGAACGACCCGGCGACCGGCGTCATGCGTCATGCCGATGCCGGCTACGACATCGCCATCGAGTGCGCCAAGGAGCACCAGCTCAACCTGCCGGGCATCCTGGGCTAGAGCATGATGCCGAAAAGTGTGAAGCGGTTTTCGGACAACATCATGCTCCCAACCAAAAAGACAGAGCCGGATGATTTCAGGTCGAATCGACTTGAAATCATCCGGGGCTAGGCCGATGCGCATCCTTCGTGCCGCCGATTACCGCGTCATGCCGTGGAAGAATGGCGGCGGCACGACGACCGAAATCGCCGTTTCCCCGGCCGGCGCCGGGCTCGATGATTTCGACTGGCGCGTCTCGATGGCCCGCGTCGAAACCAGCGGGCCGTTCTCCAGCTTCGCCGGCATCGACCGCACGCTGTCGGTGCTGGAAGGCGAGGGGATTATCCTCGACATCGCCGGCCAGCCGCCGGCGCAACTGACCGCGGCTTCGGCACCGCTCGCCTTTCCGGGCGACGTGCCGACCGGGGCGGCGCTGATTGGCGGTCCGATTACCGATCTCAACGTCATGACCCGCCGTGGTCGCATGGCTCACAAGGTCGAGTGTCGGCCGCTTGCCAGTGAGATTCGCATCGCGCCGCGCGCCGACACGACGCTGGTTCTGGCCGTCGGCGGAGGCTTCACGCTCTTCACGGAGGATGCGCCGAGCCTGGGACCGCTCGACACGCTGATCCTCGATCGCGACAGCCCGGAATTGCGGCTTCAGCCCAAGGGGCAGGGCCGGCTTTTCGTGATCGAGCTCCATCGCCTCGCCGCCAACCATTAACGGCTGTTGCCAAACATGATCGCGGCTTGGGTGAATTATCGCCCGGCCCCTTGCATGTATCACGAAAAAGCCTGAATTCTTGCCCTGATCCAACCGGGGGCGGAGAGCGAGGGGCGTTCGGCCACGAGCTGCCGAAAGGGCACGCCCCTGTTGTGGTGCGCAAGACAAACTTTCGGCCAACCAGTCATGCAACCAATTGCAATTGAACCGGTTTTAGGGGCATTGCCGTGGCGGTGACGCCGCATTGCGCCCCCGCTTACGGAATTTTCAATGAACATTCAGACGAACCCGAACAAGATCGAACAGACAAGCGCCGGCTTCCCGGTGGTGACGGAAGCGCCGATACGCTCCAATTTCCTGCCCGAGGACCGGCTGCGCGCCTTGGGCGTTGCGCTCGCCAAGGGCGAAGTCAAGGAATTGTTCGGGCTCGCTCCGTTCGAGTTCCAGGCCCGCATCCGCGACAGCGCCAAGAAAATCCTCGAAGTCTACCGCTCGACCAACGCCGCCCAGGCCAAGGGCGAGACCATCACGCCGGCCGCGCAATGGCTGCTCGACAACAACTACCTGGTCGAAGAGACCATCTTCCAGGTCAAGCGCGACCTGCCGCGCCGCTTCTATCGCCAACTGCCGACGCTGACACTTGGCGACGGCACGGTGCTGCCGCGCGCCTTCGTCGTTGCCTGGGGCTATGTCGAGCATTCCGACAGCTCTGTCTCGGCCAATATGTTCAAGGCGATCGTCGAGGGCTTCCAGTCGGTCGAGCCGATGAAGATCGGCGAGCTCTGGGCGCTGCCGTCGCTGCTGCGCTTCGTGCTGATCGAGAACCTGCGCCGCATCGCCGTGCGCGTCGATCGTACCAGGCAGATGCGCCACATCGCCAACGAGGTCGCGGACCGTGTTCTGGCGACCGACGACAATGCCGACCGCACGAGGATCCTGTCCAACTACGGCACGCATGCGCAGGACACCACCTTCGCCACCCAGCTGCTCTACCGCTTGCGCGACGGGTCGCAGAACGCCGGCCGCGCGCTGGAATGGCTGGAAGGCGAGCTCGAAAAGACCGGCTCCGACGCCGAGGAGATCATCATCTCCGAGCATCAGACGCTCTCCAGCGGCAACGTCACGACCGGCAACATCATCCGTGGCCTGCGCCTCATCAACGACGTCGACTGGACGGTCTGGTTCGAGGGCGTCAGCCGCATCGACACGCTGCTGCGCCAGAAGACCGATTTCGCCGACCTCGACTTCTTCTCGCGCGACCAGTACCGCACGGCGATCGAGCAGCTGGCGCGCCGCTCGGATCTGTCCGAATACCGGGTGGCCGAAAAGGCGATCGAGCTTGCCGGCCATACGCCCGGCGTCACCGACGCGTCCGGCGTGCCCGAAACCGCCGACCCCGACGTGCATACCGACGTCGGCTTCTTCCTGGTTGGCCCGCGCCGCCAGGAACTGGAAAAGGCGATTGGCTACCGGCCGCCTTTCTATGTGACCTTCAAGCGCGGCTTTGCCAGCGCCGGCTGGCTGGGCATCGTCGTGCCGGTCTTCCTTTTGACGGCGCTGCTGCTCGTGCTGTCGGGCAGGGCGCTCGCCAATCTCGGCCTGTCGGTGGAATCGATCACGCTGATGCTGGCGCTGTTCGCGGTGCCGGCAAGCGAAGGCGCTCTAGCCTTCTTCAACACCGTGGTGGCGCTGTTCCTGAAACCGACCAGGCTTGTCGGCTACGATTACAACAAGCACGGCATCCCGGCTGAATCGCGCACTCTGGTCGTGGTGCCTTCGCTGATCGGCTCGCGCGACGACGTCGAGGAAAATATCCGCAACATCGAGGTGCATCACCTCGCCAACACGGCCGAGGAGATCCACTTTGCGCTGTTGTCCGACTGGCCGGACTCCAAGACCGAGATCGACGCCGCCGATATCGAGATCCTGCAATATGCCCGCGACGAGATCGCCAGGCTGAACGCCCGCTATCCGTCGGAAGGCTCGCCGCGCTTCTATCTCCTGCATCGCCGCCGGCTCTACAATCAGGCGCAGGGCTGCTGGATGGGATGGGAGCGCAAGCGCGGCAAGCTGCATGAGCTGAACCTCCTGCTGCGCGGCGACAGCGACACCACCTTCCTGCCGCTCAACGTGCCGCTGCCGGAAAAGGTCGTCTATGTGATGACGCTCGACGCCGACACGCGCACCACGCGCGATGCGGTTTCGGACCTGGTCGGCAAGCTTGCTCACCCGCTCAACCGCCCTCATTTCGATCCGGTCAAGCGCGTCGTCACCGCCGGCTACACCATCCTGCAGCCGCGCATCACCGCTTCGCTCACCAGCGGCGACGACGCCTCCTTCTTCCAGCGCGTCTTCTCGGCCAATCGCGGCCTGGACCCTTATGTGTTCGCCGTTTCCGACGTCTATCAGGACGTCTTCGGCGACGGTTCCTTCACCGGCAAGGGTCTCTACCATGTCGACGCCTTCGAGGCGGCGCTGAAGAACCGCATCGACGAAAACACCATCCTCAGCCACGATCTGCTCGAAGGCGCGCTCGCGCGGGCCGCGCTGGTGACGGATGTCGAACTGGTCGAGGACTATCCGACACGCTACTCGGTCGACGCCTCGCGCCACCATCGCTGGGCGCGCGGCGACTGGCAGCTGCTCGGCTACATCTTCGACCCGCGCTCCGGCGTGCCTGCGCTGTCGCGCTGGAAGATGGTCGATAATCTGCGCCGCTCGGTCACCCCGATCTTCTGGGTGATGGCCTGTATCGCCGGCTGGACGCTGCTGCCCTTCACCCAGGCGGCGCAGTGGCAGGCCCTTCTGATCCTCAGCCTCTTCATGGCGCCGACCTTCGACATCGTGAACGGCATCCTGCCGAAGAGCGGCGACCAGACACCGCGCGGCCATTTCTCCGCTTTGGCGCGCGACACCGTGTTCGGCACCGCGCTCGTGGCGCTCAAAGTGCTGTTGATGGCGCATCTCGCCTGGATGATGGGCGATGCCATCGTCCGCACCATCTACCGGCTCTTCGTCAGCCGTCAGAACCTGCTCGAATGGCGCACCGCCTCGCAGGCCGCCAAGAACAGCGGCAGCGATCTCGGCGCCTATTACGGCATGATGTATGGCGCGGTGATCATCGGCGTCGTCGGCCTCGCGATTCCGGTGCTGGCCGATTCCACCGGCGCCTTCGTCGCTTTCTTCTTCGCCATCTTCTGGATTGCTTCGCCCGCCGTCGCCTGCTGGATCAGCCGCTCGGCCGAGACCGAGGACAGACTGCGCATTTCGAGCGCGGACATCCACGCGCTGCGCACCTTCGCGCGCCGCACCTGGCATTATTTCGAGACCTTCGTGACGGCCGAGCAGCATCACCTGCCGCCGGACAATTTCCAGGAAAGCCCGGCGCCGGTGGTGGCGCCGCGCACCTCGCCGACCAATATCGGCGTCTATCTGCTTTCGGTGGTTTCGGCGCGCGATTTCGGCTGGATCAGCCTGTCGGATGCCATCACCCGCATCGACGCCACGATGACGACCATCGAGAACATGCCGCGCGATCGCGGCCATCTCTACAACTGGTATGACACGACGACGCTGAAGCCGCTCTATCCGCTCTACATCTCCGCTGTCGACAGCGGCAATCTCGCTGGACATCTGGTTGCGGTGGCCGCCTCCTGCGCCGAATGGGCCGAAGCGCCGTCGGTGCACCTGCAGGGCGATTTCGAAGGCATCATCGACACCGTCACCATTCTCGACGAAAGCCTGGACGAGCTGCCGGACGACCGTCGGCAACTGCGGCCGCTGCGCCAGCGCCTGGCCGACCGTCTCGACGGGATGCGTCGCGCGGTTGCGACCATCAAGGCACAGCCTGAGATGGCGTCGATCCGCACTATCAACCTTGCCGTGCTGGCTGGCGAGATCCGCAAGCTCGCCACCGCCATCCACACCGAGGCGGCCTCGCCGAAAAGCGATGTCATCGCCGACTGGGCGGAGCGGCTGGAAGCGACCTGCGAGGCGCATGTGCACGATTCGCACAATGACGAGAGCGCGGTCGCCGCTCTGCGCGCCAAGCTGCTTGCGCTGCGCGAGCGCTGCCGCCGCTATGCCTTCGAGATGGATTTCTCCTTCCTGATGCGCCAGGAGCGCAAGCTGCTCTCGATCGGCTACCGGGTCGAGGACCGCCAGCTCGACGAGAGCTGCTACGACCTGCTTGCCTCGGAAGCGCGGCTCACCAGCCTGTTCGCCATCGCCAAGGGCGACCTGCCGACCGAGCATTGGTTCCGTCTCGGACGGCCGATCGTCGAGATCGGCTTCCAGGGCGCGTTGATGTCCTGGTCGGGCTCGATGTTCGAGTATCTGATGCCGCCGCTGGTGATGAAGGAGCCGCAGGGCTCGATCCTCAACCAGACCAGCAAGCTCATCATCAAGCGCCAGATCCAGTATGCGCGTTCCAAGAACGTGCCCTGGGGCATTTCGGAAGCGGCCTACAATGCCCGCGACCGCGAGCTCACCTACCAGTACACCAATTTCGGCGTGCCCGGGCTCGGCCTGAAGCGCGGCCTTGGCCAGAACACCGTGATCGCGCCCTATGCGACGATCCTGGCCGCCCAGTTCAGTCCGCGCGAGGCGGTGCAGAACCTGCAGCGGCTGCGCTCGATCGGCGCGCTTGGCCGCCACGGCTTCTACGACGCGGTCGATTTCACACCGCAGCGCGTGCCTGAAGGCACCGACCACGCCGTGGTGCAGAACTACATGGCGCACCATTCCGGCATGTCGATCGCCGCGGTAGCCGACGCCATTTTCGAGGGCCGGCTGCGCGAGCGTTTCCACAGCGATCCGGTGATCGAGTCGGCCGAGCTTCTGTTGCAGGAGAAGGCGCCGCGCGACATTCCGACCGCAACCGTCAGGACAGAAGCGGACGAGCGATCCAAGGACGAAACCGAGACCGAGAGCCCCGACAGCCGCGTCATCCTCGATCCGATCAAGGCGCTGCGGGCGACCAACGTCATGTCCAACGGCCGCTATTCGGTCATGGTCACCGCGACGGGCTCCGGCTACAGCCGCTTCGGCGAGCTTGCCGTCACCCGCTGGCAGCCGGATCCGAGCGAGGACCGGCTCGGCTCCTACATCTTCCTGCGCGACACCGCGACGGGTGACTGGTGGTCGGCCACGGCGGAACCGAAGCGCGCCGAGGGCGAACGCGTCCAGACGCTGTTCGGCGACGACAAGGCGAGCTTCACCAAGACATTGGGCTCGCTGCGTTCCGAAGTCGAATGCATCGTCATTTCCGAAGGCAATGGCGAAGGCCGCCGCATCACCCTCTACAATGACGGCGCTGCCGACCGGCATATCGAGGTGACCTCCTTCACCGAACTGGTGCTCGGCAACGAAGCCTCTGACAACGCGCATCCGGCATTCTCCAAGATGTTCGTCGAGACCGAGATCGCGCCGAACAACGGCGCGATCTTCGCCACGCGGCGCAAGCGCGACAAGAACGACCCCGACCTCACCATGGTGCATTTCGTCACCGACCCGTCGGGCCCGTCGCGCGATGCCGAGGCCGAGACCGACCGGCGCGCCTTCATCGGCCGTGGCCGCACCATTGCCGATGCCGTCGCTTTCGATCCCGGCGTCAGGCTTTCGGGCAGCCAGGGCTTCACGCTCGACCCGGTGGCAGCACTTCGCCGCCAGGTGCGCGTGCCGGCCAACAAGAAGATCTCGCTGACCTTCTGGACCGCCGTCGGCGCCAATCGCGCCGAGCTCGACGAGGCGATCGCCCGCCTCGACCACCAGGAGAGCTTCGCCCGCCAGGCCATGCTGGCCTGGACGCGGAGCCAGGTGCAGACGCGCCATCTGGGCCTCAGCCTCACCGACGCCGCCAATGTGCAGAAGCTGGCGCGCTACCTGATCTATCCCGATCCGTTCCTGCGCCTGCCGGCGGAATCCATCGCGTCGGGCCTCGGCCGCCAGTCGAGCCTGTGGCCGACCAGCATCTCCGGCGATTTCCCGATCTTCCTGGTGCGCATCGGCGACGTCGCCGATCTCGAGATCGTCGCCCAGGCGCTCCGTTTCCAGGAATATATGCGGGCGCGGGGCATGATGATCGACTTCGTCGTCGTCAACGAGCAGGCCTCGTCCTATGTGCAGGACCTGCAACGCGCGGTGGAGACGCTGTGCGAGAACAGCCGCCTGCGTGGCCGCGAGCTCGGGCCGCGCCAGCACATCTTCGCGGTGCGCCGCGACCTGATGGATGAGCCGACCTACAAGACCTTGCTGTCGGTGGCGCGCGTCGTGCTGCACACGCGCAACGGCACGATCTTCGACCAGCTCGAACGCGCCGAGACCGCGGCCCTGCAGGCCCGCGATGCCTTGCTTCAGGCCGAGGGCGGCTCGCCGCGCGAACCTGTTCCGCCGCTGCCTTTGCCGGTGCCGGCAAGCCATGGTGGAAGCGATGTCGCCGCCGACGGCAGCGGTCTCAGCCTGTGGAACGGCTTTGGCGGCTTCGACGGTGACGGCCGCCACTATGTGACCCGGCTGACCGGCCGGCGCTCGACGCCGCAGCCCTGGATCAATGTCATCTCCAACGCTGCCTTCGGCTTCCACGTCTCGGCGGAAGGCGCCGGCTTCACCTGGAGCCGCAACAGCCGCGACTACCAACTGACGCCATGGTCGAACGACCCGGTGTCCAACCGGCCGGGCGAGGGCTTCTATGTCTTCGACCACGCCAGCGGCAAGGCATTCTCGCCGATGGCCGCGACGGTCCGCGATCCGTCGATGACCTATGAGACCTGGCATGGCCAGGGCTTTTCCACCTTCCGTTCGAAGCGCGGGCATCTGTCGATGGACCTGACGCAGGTGGTCGATCCCGTCGATCCGGTGAAGATCACCCGGCTGCGCATCCAGAATTCGGGCTCCGTGCCGGCGCGTCTGCGCGTCTATGCCTATGCCGAATGGGTGCTCGGCGGCCACCGCTCGCGCACTGCGGCGACCATAGTGCCGACGCGCGACGCGGCGACATGCGCGCTTCTGGCGCAGAACCCCTATGGCCTAGACTTCGGCGAGCGTGTCGCCTTCCTGGGGGCGAGCCATCCAATCCATTCGGTGACCGCCGACCGCTCCGAATTCGTCGGCAGGCACGGCACGACGGAGTATCCGCAAGCCGTGCTCGGCGGGCTTGCGCTTTCCGGGCGCATCGAGGCGGGCGACGACCCTTGCGCGGTTGTCGCCAGCGACATCGACATTCCGGCCGGTGGCGACGTGACGCTGCTCTGGCTGCTTGGCGACGCGGCCACGCCCGCCGAGGCAAGCGCCCTGGTGCAGACCCATCGAGGCAAGGATTTCGACCAGCGCCTGGCCGACAATGAAAAGGCCTGGCGCGGCTTCCTCGACACCATCCAGGTCGAGACGCCCGACGAGGCGATGAACGCCATGGTCAACCATTGGTTGCCCTACCAGGCCGTTGCCTGCCGCATCCGCGCGCGCTCGGCCTTCTACCAGGCGAGCGGCGCTTTCGGCTTCCGTGACCAGTTGCAGGACACGCTCGCCCTTCTGGCGCACGACCCGAAGCTGGCGCGTGACCAGATCCTCAATGCCGCGCGCCGGCAGTTCCCGGAAGGCGACGTGCAGCACTGGTGGTTGCCGCGCACCGATGCCGGCGTGCGCACCATGATCTCGGACGACGTCGTCTGGCTGGCGCATGCGACGGCCCGCTACATCGAGGTGACCGGCGACGCCGCCATCCTCAAGGAGCAGTTGCCCTTCATCGACGGGCAGCAGCTCGGCGAGGACGAGCATGACGCCTTCTTCACGCCCGAGATCACCAAGAACACCGCGCCGCTCTATGATCATTGCGCGCGGGCGCTCGATCTGGCGATCAAGCGCAGCAGTCCTGCCGGCCTGCCGCTCATCCTCGGCGGCGACTGGAACGACGGCATGAACCGTGTCGGCGAGGGCGGCAAGGGCGAGAGCGTGTGGCTGGGCTGGTTCCTGCTGAAGACGCTCACCGACTTCGCGCCTGTCGCCAAGGGACAGGGCGACGCCAAGCGGGCGCAGGCGTGGGTGAAGCACGCGGACGCGCTGAAGCGGGCCCTGGAAAGCACCGCCTGGGACGGCCAGTGGTACCGGCGCGGCAGCTTCGACGACGGCACGCCGCTCGGCTCGCACAATTCGCACGAGTGCAAGATCGATTCCATCGCCCAGTCCTGGAGCGTGCTGTCGGGCGAGGGCGATCCCGCGCGCTCGACGACGGCCATGGAACAGGCGACCGAGATGCTGGTCGACGACGATCTCAAGATCGTAAAGCTGTTCACGCCGCCCTTCTCGAAAAGCGAGAAAGACCCCGGCTATATCAAGAGCTACCCGCCAGGCGTGCGCGAGAATGGCGGCCAGTACACCCATGCCGCCACCTGGTTCGTGATCGCGCTGGCCGAGATGGGCCGCACCGACGAGGCCTACCGCTGCTTCTCGATGCTGAACCCGGTCAATCACGCGGCGGACGAGGCAGCGGCCGAGCACTATCGCGTCGAGCCCTATGTCGTGGCCGCCGACATCTATGCCGGCGAAGGCAAGGGCGGCCGTGGCGGCTGGACCTGGTATACGGGGTCGGCCGGCTGGCTTTACCGCGCCGCGGTGGAAGGCATCCTCGGTATCGAGCGGCGCGGCAAGGAGATCACGTTTAGGCCGAAGCTGCCCGCGCACTGGGACGGCTACGCCGCGACGCTCAAGATGTTCGACGGCGAAATCAAGCTTCGCGTCATCCGCGACAAAAAGACCAAGTCGATCTCGCTAGAAGTCGACGGTTCGAAGAAAAAATCGGCCTCTTTTGAGCCGAAGGCCGGCGGCAAGGCCGCGGTCGTCGTCAGGATACCAGCGTAAAATCAAAGGCTTGGCCTATCGGCCGCGCGTCCCTCGGGATGCGCGGCCGATCGCCGTTTTTTACTTGGCGAGGCTCCCGCGCCCGGGCGCGTGCCTTACTTTACGGCAGGCTAAGCAAGAGCTTGTGATTAAAAATGTGGCAGCGCGGGGCAAGTGCCATTATTTTGCCGCAAGGCTGACATTTCACCTTTTATCTCAAACCGTTAGGCGATCACGTCAGATTTCGTACCGTCGTCATCTTTTGTTCGCTAAATGGGAACGGAAGGGATAGACGACGCATTGTTTCGCGACACATTAACCGATACGTGTCAAAAAATGGTGCGGTGCACAATACGGGCATTGAGCACGGACAAGAGTTTGGCGGAGTAGCTGAAGTGTCACTTCTGCAGATCTACTTTAGAGCGCTGGGTTATCTGGCGGCCGACAAGAAGCGCGTCGCGCTGATTTGCTGCGCCAATATCGCGCTCGCGGCGATTGCAATCCTCGAGCCGATCCTGCTCGGCCGGGTGATCGGTGCCATTTCGGAAAAAGGCCCGGTGTTTTCGACGCTCGCCGTCTGGGCCGCTCTCGGCATCTTCAACGTCGTCGCTTTCGTGCTGGTGGCGCGCGGCGCCGATCGCTTCGCCCATGCCCGCCGCTCCGAAGTGCTGTGCCAGTCCTTCGAGCGCGTGATCACCATGCCGCTCGCCTGGCATCACCAGCGCGGCACGTCCAATTCGCTGCACACGCTGCTGCGCGCCGTCGAGACCCTGTTCAGCCTGTGGCTCGAATTCATGCGCGTGCATCTCTCGACCGCCATCGCGCTGGTGCTGCTGGTGCCCACCGCGCTCGCCATGGATATCCGCATGTCCATCGTGCTGCTCGGCCTCGGCGTGCTCTACGTTGGCATCGGCCGCATCGTCATGCGTCGCACCAAGTCGGGGCAGACCGCCGTCGAGCGCCACTACCACACCGTCTTTGCCCATGTCTCCGACAGCGTCAGCAATGTCGCCGTGCTGCAGAGCTACAACCGCATCGGCCATGAGACCGCGACGTTGAAGCGTTATGTCAAGGACCTGCTCGACGCGCAGAACCCTGTGCTCGACTGGTGGGCGATCGCCAACGCGCTGAACCGCCTGTCGTCGACCATCTCGATGATGATCGTGCTGTCGATCGGCGCCTATCTCGTTACCCAGGGCCAGCTCCGCGTCGGCGACGTCGTCGCCTTCACTGGCTTTGCCGGAATGCTGATCGCCCGTCTCGACCAGATGTCGGCCTTCACCACCCAGATTTCCGAGGCGCGCGCCAAGCTCGAGGACTTCTATCGCCTTGAGGACTCGGCCGCCGAAACCGTCGAGCCCGATGGCCTGCGCGAACTCGCCAACGTCACCGGCCATGTGCGCTTCGAGGACGTCAGCTTCGAGTTCGCCAATTCCGGTCACGGCATCGAGGACGTCTCGTTCGAGGTCCAGGCCGGCCAGACGGTCGCCATCGTCGGTCCGACCGGCGCCGGCAAGACGACGCTCATCAATCTGTTGCAGCGCGTCTTCACGCCGTCCAGCGGCCGCATCCTGATCGACGGCGTAGACACCCGCACGGTGACCCGCAAGTCGCTGCGCCATTCGATCGCCACCGTCTTCCAGGACGCCGGCCTGCTCAACCGCTCGATCGAGGACAACATCCGCGTCGGCCGCGCCGATGCGAGCAATGACGAGGTGCACGCTGCCGCCAATGCCGCCGCCGCGCAGGACTTTATCCTCTCCAAGAGCTGCGGCTACGACACCGTCGTCGGCGAGCGCGGCGGCCAGCTCTCGGGCGGCGAGCGCCAGCGTATCGCCATTGCCCGCGCCGTGCTGAAGGACGCGCCGATCCTGGTGCTCGACGAGGCGACCAGCGCGCTGGACGTGGAAACCGAGGACCGCGTCAAGGAAGCGATCGACGAGCTGCGCCGCAACCGCACGACCTTCATCATCGCTCACCGCCTGACCACGGTCCGCGACGCCGACCTCGTCGTCTTCATGGACAAGGGCAAGGTGGTCGAGTCCGGTGGCTTCACCGAACTGTCGCTGCGCAACGGCCGCTTCGCCTCCCTGTTGCGCGCTGGCGGCCTGCTCAACGACGAAGAGGTCCGCCGCCTCAGCCGTCCGGTTACGGAAGCGGCGTGATCCTAGAGCTCCCCCTTCTCCCGCAAGGGGAGAAGGCAAGGGCGCGCTCCCGCCTGCGACATCCGTCCAATTGCCCCAAACCTCATGCCGGTCTATTTAGGTCGGCATGAGCGACACCACCTCACGGCTAGCCGCCTGGACCGATCTCGCCAACCCGACGCGCTTCGTCGGGCTGGCGGACAAGATCATTCCGTGGCTGGCGGCGGTCGCGGCGATCCTGCTCGCCATCGGCCTCTATATGAGCTTCACCGCGCCGGAGGATTTCCAGCAGGGCATCACCGTGCGCATCATGTACATCCACGTGCCTTTCGCCTGGCTGGCCATGATGTGCTACACGATCATGGCGATCGCGGCGCTGGGCACCCTTGTCTGGCGTCATCCGCTGGCCGATGTGGCGCTGAAATCGGCGGCCCCGATCGGCGCCACCTTTACGGCACTGGCCCTGATCACCGGCTCCATCTGGGGCAAGCCGATGTGGGGCACCTGGTGGGTGTGGGATGCGCGGCTGACCTCGGTCTTCGTGCTTTTCCTGATGTATCTCGGCATCATCGCGCTGACCCGCGCGCTGGATGATGCAGGCCGCGCCGCCTGGGCCGCCGCCATCATCACCCTGGTCGGCTTCATCAACATCCCGATCATCAAATTCTCGGTCGACTGGTGGAACACGCTGCACCAGCCTGCCTCGGTCTTCCGCCTCGGCGGTCCGACCATCGATCCCTCGATGCTGTGGCCGCTCGCCGTGATGGCGCTCGGCTTCACCGTGCTTTTCTTCGCGCTGCACCTGATGGTGATGCGCACCGAGATTTTCCGCCGCCGGGTGACCGCGATGCGCAGGGTCGCAGCGCGACAGGCGGAGCGGGCTTAACCTTCTCCCACAAGGGGAGAAGGGGAGCTACCCCATCCGTCCCCTTGCCGCCACCGGCAGCGTTTCCAGCACCTTGTCGCCGTCGATCAGGTGCACCTGGTCGAACAAATTCGTCACCACGCAGCAATGATCGGGCACGACGCGCACGCGCTGGCCGATGCCAAGGCCCGCGCCGTCCGAGAGTGTCACGGTGCCATGCTCTTCGCTCAATCCGGTGACCCGCGCGCCCGGCACCCCGAGCAGCTCGCCGAACTCGGGCAGCCCGAGCGTATCTGAAGACAGCGCCTTGCTGCCGCTGTCGAGGATGGCGCGGGTCGCAGTCGGATGGCTGACCACCGTGGCAAGCACCGTCAGCGCGCAATCGTCCAGCGTGCCGACGCCTTTGGCGACCTGGTAGCGGTCGAGATAGATATAGGTGCCGGGCCGGTATTCGGTGACGACGCTGTCTTCGCCGGAGCGCCACATATCCGGCGTGCCGCCGCTGGAGATGCGTTCGCATTCGAGTCCCGCTGCCGCAAGCGCGTCGCGCGCGGTCTTCAGCCAGGCTTCCGCCTCGCCGGCGCGCCCTGCGGCCGGATAGGTCATCAGCCCGCCGAAGCTTAGGCCCTTGGCCTTGTCGATCACCTTTGCCAACGCAAGCGCGTCGTTGGCGCTCTGCACGCCGCAACGGCCCATGCCGGTATCGCACTCGACCAGCACGGACAGCGGATGACCGGCATCGATAAAGGTCGCGGCAAGCCCTTCCAGCGTATCGTGGCTGTCCGCCGTCACCGAGAGTGTGACACGGCCATGCAGCGCCTTCAGCCGCTCCAGCTTGGCGCGGCCGAGGATGTTGTAGGGCAGGAAAATGTCGGTCAGCCCGGCATCGGCCATCACCTCCGCCTCGCCGATCTTCTGGCAGGTGATGCCGACGGCGCCGGCCGCCACCTGCTTCTTTGCCCAGTAAGGCAGCTTGTGCGTCTTGATATGCGGCCTGAGCTTCAACCCATGCGCGTCGGCATGCGCCTGCGCCCTTTTGATGTTGGCTTCGGCGCGGGCCGCATCGATGAGGATCGCCGGGGTGTCGAGGTCGTCTATGCTTGCCATGGGATCACCGTCCAAAGCATGTCTTCCGAGCGGCAACCGCCGCGGGATAAGACATTGCGTTAAAACAAATCAGTTGGGTTTATGGCCCCGAAAGCCGCCCATGTCACGGGGCCAACCCGTCAGTTTGCGTCGACAGCGGGCGGGCATTGGGCTATTCGGATGGGCAGATTTCAGCAGGCAACGGCCGGGAGGAAACACGACCATGAAGCGCTCCAAGATCAACGACATCATCCGCGAAGCCGACGCCTTCATCCGCTCCTTCGGCTATATCATGCCGCCCTTCGCCTATTGGTCGCCGGAAGAGATGAAGGCGCATAAGGGCGATTCCCCGGCCATCTTCACCTCGCGCCTCGGCTGGGACATCACCGATTACGGCCAGGAGAAGTTCGACGAGCTAGGCCTGTTCCTGTTCACCGTACGCAACGGCCGCTACGAGGACATGAAGCTCGGCATGGGTATGCTCTACGCCGAAAAAATCATGATCTCGCGCAAGGACCAGCTCTCGCCAATGCACCGCCACAACATCAAGGCCGAGGACATCATCAACCGCGGCGGCGGCAAGCTGGTGCTGGAACTCTTCATGCACGACCGCGATGGCGGCATCGACCCGAAGGCGGAGGTGTCTGTGCCGGTCGACGGCACCATCCACCGGATGCCGGCCGGCGGCCTGCTGAAGCTCGATCCGGGCCAGAGCGTGACGCTCCTGCCAGGCGTCTGGCACGCCTTCTGGGCCGAGGGGAAGGACGTGCTGATCGGCGAGGTCTCGACCGTCAATGACGACCTTACCGACAACGTCTTCCGCGACCCGATCGGCCGCTTCTCCAACATCGACGAGGACGTCGCGCCGCTGCACCTCTTGGTGTCGGACTACGAGAAGTGGGTGGGGTAGGCGAGGGACGCTTCGCTACCGCGCATACTTATCCGCCTTCCTGTTCCCAAGCAGCAGCTTGCGTTCCAGATGCGCCCGGAGCTCGCCGTAATAGGCGGTGAGGAAAGCCTTTGAATCGATCGGCTCGACCCTGGCGCCGATCTTGCGGCCGATGGTCTCCGCGACCGCTTTGAGCGCCGAATAGTCGTCGCGGCGCAGCACTTCTTCCAGCTTCTGCAACTCGGCGATCCCATAGGCGTCGAGCTGCGCGGGGCTGAACTGGAAGCGCGCCGCGATCGGATCCTTGCGCTGAGAAAGGTCTTCGACCAAGGCCACTTTCGGCGCCTCGACCACCCAGGTGCCGGCGAGCAGGTCGCCGATCCTCAGCCGGTCGCGGTTGAACAGCGGAAACAGCGAGAACAGCAACGCCCAGACAAGACCGAAGATGGTCGACAGCGTGTCGGCGACATCGGCGCTGGCGCGCGCGGCGAGGATCGACAGCGGCAGAAAAACTTCGATCTCGCGCATCAGATTGCGCGCGATGACCTGGTCGATGGTGAGGCCGGCGCCGCTGCGTGACGCGACCCTCACGCCAACCATGCGCTTGCCCGGCGTGGCTGCCCGCCGGCCCGCTTCGAAGGCGATGAAATAGACGTTGCGGAGGAAGAAGATGAAGATGATCCAGACGATGAACAGTGGCTGCGCATCCTGGATACCAAGCCCGGCAAGGCCGAAGATCATCACCAGCGAGACGACCACGGCCGCGACGACGATGATCACCACGTCGAGCAGGAATCCGGAAGCGCGGGTGCCAGCATCCGCCAGCTTGACCCGCAGGTCCACGCCTTCGGGTGTCACCAGCGGACGTATCAGCGCGGCAGGGTTCTTTGCCTTGGCTGTCCTAGCGGTCGCCATGCCGCACCATCCGCAACAGGTAGAAATATGAGATCCAGAGCGCCAGCATGCCGCCGCCGATCGAATAGCGGGCGAGGTCGCTGGTGATCGTCTGCCGGCCGATGCCTTCCAACAGTCCGGCGAAAAGCAGCATCACCGTGACGCCGATCATGGCGGTCGCCGCCACGCGCCCGGCTTGGGCGGCGGCGGCCATGCGGGTGAGTTCGCCGGGAAAGGCGATGCTGGTGCCGATGCGCATGCCGGCAGCTCCCGCGATGGCGATGGCGAACAGCTCCGTCGTGCCGTGGATCGAAAGCCAACCCCCGAGCTCGAAGCCCAGGCCCTTGGCGGCATAGATCTGGAAAATGGCGCCGAGCATGCAGCCATTCATCAGGATGATCAGCACGCTCGGCACGGCGAAGGCGAAGCCCAGCGCGAACGCCAGGATCGAGACCTGCGTGTTGTGCGTGAAGAGATAGGCGGCAAAGCCCGACAGGAAATGATCGCCGCCGCCGTAAAGCACGCTGCGCAGCGTCTCGGCCGACGAATCCGGGTTGCGCCCGCCCGCCAGGCTCGGCGCGATGATGGCGTCGTACCAGCGCTTGTCCGATGCGACCAGCCAATAGCCGGCAATGGCACCGATGACGGTGAGCCCGACCGATGTCCATACTTCGCGCCAAAGGTCGCGGATCGCCGCCGGCCAGTCGTGCAGGAAGAAATCGCCGATGCGCGTTCTCAAGCTCCGCCGGGCGCCATAGAGATAAAAATAGCCGCGCAGGCACAGCGCCTCGAGATAGGCGATCAACGCGCTGTCGAGCGAGGTCGCGCGCGCCACCGAAAGCGACGACAACGCCGAACGATAGAGCAGGGGAAGCGACAGCAGCTCGTCTTCCGAGAGCGCGCGCGGCGCGCGCTTCTCGACGCGCGCAAGCAGCGCCTCGAAGGCTTTCCAGTCGGCCTCGCGCTCCTGGCGGAAGCTTGCCAGCGACTGGCGCACGGAATCGGTGCCGGCCGACAGCGTCATAAGAGGTTCTCCTCCTTGAGCTGGATATAGCGCTCGACCAGCGCCGGACCGAGCCGCTGGTGGTCGGCCTCGATGACATGCGCGCCAAGCAGCCTGAGCCTGCCGATCACCACCTGCCGCTGCCGCAAGAGGTCGCCGGCGGTGACGGAGCGGGCGACATCTTCGGGTGCGGCCGGCGCCATGTCGGCCAGCGTTTCGAGCTCCACATCCTTCATCAGCATGAACAGCACCAGATGCCGCTCGGTCAGCCGGCCAACGGTGCGCAACATCAATTCGGCGCTGATCGGATCGACAAAATCGGTGAAGACGATGACCAGCGAGCGCCGGTCGAGCTTGGCCGAAAGCGTGGTGAGCGCCAGGGTGAAGTTGGTCTCCTCGGTCGAATAGTCGATCTCGGCGGCGCGCTTCTGGATCATGGTGAAGCTCGGCGAGCCGCGCACCGCGCCGCTCGACACGCGCGGCCTGGCGTCGAAGGAGAACAGGCTGACGAGGTCGCCGCCCTTGAGCGCGATGAACGCCGACAGAAGCGCCGCCGTCACCGCGCGATCGACCTTCGGCACCCCGTCGACCGGCTCGCACATCAGCCGGCCGCTGTCGATGGCCAGAACGATGTTGTTGTTCTCCTCGATCCGGAACTCGCGCGCCAGAAGCTTGCCGTGCCGGGCGCTGCGCTTCCAGTCGATCATGCGCCGCCCCATGCCGGGCTGGTAATCCTTCAGCGCTTCGAACTCGCGGCCCTGGCCGGCGCGCTTCTGCGCATGACCATCGGCAAGGGCGGAACGCTGCAAGAGCGTGATCGCCTCGTCGCGCGCGCTGCTGACATCGGGCAGCACCGCGACCTTGCGGTCGACCGGCAACACGACCTGATTCCAGATCAGCCCGAATGGACCCTGCCAGCGCAGCCAGAGACGGTCGAAGCCGGCGATGCCGCGGCGGATGGCCTCGAATTCGAGATCGAGCGTGCCGCCGCTGGCCGGCAGCGCGCCGCCGGTGCCGGCCAATGGCTGGACCCGTTGGTCGTGCCCGACACGCGCCTGCAGGCGGCGCAGTCTTGCCCCGGCACCGGCCGCGATGTGCAAGGTGAAGCGCCCGCCGATACCCACCTGCGGCGGCGCCGTCAGTGTGGCCTTGAGCGAGGCGCGGCCCCTGCCTGCGGCTGCGTCCACCGCCAGGAAGGCAAGCAGCAGGCAGATCCACAACAGGCCGAGATACCAGACATGCGGCAATGCGAGCGCGATCAGGAAGGCGGGGATCGCCCCCGCCGCAGCTGCCCAGACCGCTCGGCCGCTCGGATAGATCAACGCGGCGCTTCCGTATTGTCGACGAGGTCGGAGACGATCTGCTCGACCAGCCGCCCGTCGATCTGCGCCGCCGGCGAGAGAACCACACGGTGGCGCAGCGCCGGCACGGCCAGCGCCTTGACGTCGTCCGGGATGACGTAGTTGCGGCCGTCGAGCGCCGCCCTGGCGCGCGCGGCTCTCGCCAGCATGGCGCCCGCACGCGGGCTGGCGCCGACCTCGAGGTCGGGGCTTTCGCGCGTGCCGCGCACAAGCGCCGCGATATAGCCGACGACATCGTCGACCAGCGTGACGTCGCCGACCGTGGCAAGCGCAGCTTCCAGCGTCTTGCGGTCGGTGCGCGCCTTGATGCCGTATTGCTCGATATCGTGCGAGGCCGAGCCGCCGCCGTGATGAACAATGATGGCGCGCTCTTCCTTGAGGTCGGGATAGCTCACCCTGTGCTTGAACAGGAAGCGGTCGAGCTGGGCTTCGGGCAGCGGATAGACGCCCTGATGCTCGATCGGATTCTGCGTCGCCACCACCATGAAATTACCGCCGAGCGAATGCGTGGTGCCGTCGAAGGTGACGGCGTGCTCCTGCATGGCTTCGAGCAGCGCCGCTTGCGTCTTCGGCGGCGTGCGGTTGATTTCGTCGGCAAGCAGAAGATCGCAGAAGATCGGGCCGCGCGTCAGCGTGAACTGCCCGCTCTGGAAATTGTAGATGTTGGAGCCGACGATATCGCCGGGCATCAGGTCGGGCGTGAACTGGATACGGCCATAGGCGACGCCGAGCGCCTGCGCGAAGCAGCGCGCCGTCATGGTTTTGGCGGTGCCCGGCGGGCCTTCGAGCAGGATATGCCCGCCGGCAAACAAAGCCGTCAGCATCAGGTCGACGGTATCGCGCTGTCCGGTGATCGCTTTCGCGACTTCTTCCCTGATCGCGCCCGCCAGGGCTTTCACTTCATCGACGTTCACCGAGCCTCCTTGCCGTCCAGTCATGCAGCTGTTCGGCTGCTTCATGCATTGCGGCCAAATTATTGGATTCGTTCGCGGCCTTGAAGCGCCGGCTGAAGCCATGCGTCTCGCCCTTGTCGCGGGAATCGAGCCAGCGGTCGAGCGCCTCGCCCTGCAGCCCGTGCGGCGCGCCGAGCAAGGCGCCGGCGCGCTGCCGCACCAGCGTTGCATAGCGGTTGCCAAGTTCTTGCAGCCGCCCGGCGCGCCTGAGCAGCATCGCCGTCGTGTCGACCAGCGCCTGCTTGCCGAAGGCGATGGCGCGGCCTTCGGTGCGCGGTGGGCCGAAGCGGCCGAGCCCATGCAGGAAGGCGAGCGCGGCCGCCACCAGCACCGACAGCGTCAGCGCCAGAAAGGGCGGTTCGACCAAAAGCTTGGCAAGATCG
The DNA here is from genome assembly GCF_006440675.2 of Mesorhizobium sp. B2-8-5. Classification (NCBI taxonomy): domain Bacteria; kingdom Pseudomonadati; phylum Pseudomonadota; class Alphaproteobacteria; order Hyphomicrobiales; family Phyllobacteriaceae; genus Mesorhizobium; species Mesorhizobium sp. B2-8-5. The sequence continues at coordinate 4,639,284 of NZ_CP083951.1, read as the reverse complement.
TATTTCTGGCCGATGCCGTGCAGTGTCAGGTCGAACATGACGGCGCCCTTGGCGGGCTCGATCATGGCGATCATGTCGAGCGCGGCGGCTGCCGTCCGCTCGTCCTTGAGCCCGGCATTGTTGATGAAATCGGGATCGGTGAGGATGTAGAAGGGTTCGTTGTCGAGCTCGGTCAGGATAGCCCTGCCGTTTCCGGCCGCGATCAGCGGATGGTCGTCCGCCACCCATAGCAGTTCCTCCGGCGCGGGCACCGTTCGGCCGGCGATATTGATCTGCGAGAGCGTGTTCTTCGCCTCGCCGAGCTTTGCCTTGGCGATGCGGCCGAGCCAGTCGTTGACGACCGTATTGGGCAGCCGCTCGACCTTGGTCTCCCAGCCGTCATGGCTGAACAAGGGAAAGGTCTGCCATTTCGGCAGGACGAAAAGCGTGTCCTTGCCGGAGCGCAGCTTGATGATGCGGTCGAGCGCGGCCGGGTCGCTGCCCGGCGCGATGGTGACGATGAGCAGAAAAGTCGAGGCCAGCGGCGACGCCAGGTCCTTCTCGCCGCGCTCCATCGGCGGCGCCTGTCCGTTGGCGAGCTTCAGCCATTCGACAAGCCCTGCATAGCCGGTGCCACCCTTCGAAAACGGCGTGGCGCCGCCCTCGGGCTGGCGGAAATCGGGCGCATAGGTGGACAAAAGGAAAAAACCGGCCGCCGCCAGCAGGCTGGCGAAGATGCCCCAGAACAGGGTTCTGCGGCTGAACGGCGCCTCGGTCGTCTCGGCGGGCTGCGCGCTCATGCCCAGGCATCCCGGAAGGCGAAACGCTCATAGGCGCCGCGCGCCTGCCGCCAGCCCTCGGCGCCGACGGGACGGCGGGCAAACAAGGCTGCCTCGACGATGCGGGCGATCTCGCTGAACGCGGCGCGGGGCCGCGCGGGGATAGAGCCCGCGGCGGCGATATCGCGCGCGGTGAGCGACGGGCGCAGGAAGTTGGGCAGCCGGGTGGCTATGTCGGCGACGCTGCGGCGCAACAGAAGATGCACCGCCTCGTCAAACTCGCCGCGCGCGGCGAGCGCATCGGCCTCGGAGAGTAGGATCTGGGCGGCCCCCGCGTCAGGGCGCCATTCTTCCCTCGCTTCGGTTTCTTCGCGTTTCCGCCGCCATGGCAGGCGCCAGGCAACGCCTTTGGCCTCGAGGAAAAGCAGGAAAGCAATGATCGCGACGCCGATGATTACCGCCCCCCAGAACAGATAGATCATGTAAGGGCCGAGCTTAGCTAGGCCCTCCAGTACAGGCTTCAGCCATTCGGGAGGCTCGGGCCGCACATAGGTCGGCAGCCCGAACTGGATCGAATCGTCGGCCAGCAACTGCTTGTGCAACTGCGCCAGCCGTCCGGCCTCATCCGTCGCTGCGGCTGTCACCCGCTCGTTCCCCCTGCAACCTGCGGTTCGGGGCCGACACTGGCAATACGCCATGACAATTGCAAGCGCACTGGACTTAGCCCTTCAACCTTGGCAAATTTACTTTGAAGTCATCGGTCGGATACGGTGGTGACTCGGGGGAAATTATCATGACTACTGCGACATTGGGACAACCCGGCAGATTCGAGATCGGCAGGGTATTCAGCAACACCTTCGGCGTGATTGGCCGAAACATCGGACTGTGCGTGGGCTTGGCGGCTTTGTTTGCGGGCCTGCCGGCATTGCTCGTCAGGCTGTGGACCCAGCCGCAGATCGACGCAATGATGCAGCGCGACCCCGCCACCATGGCCGACCCAGGCGCCATGTTTCGCAATTCCTACATCACCATCATCGCCGGGCTGATCTCGTTTGTGTGCGCGCTGCTGCTGCAGTCGGCGCTGGTGCGGGCGACCATCGAGGACCTCAACGGCAAGCGCCCGTCCTTCGGCGACTGCATCCAGATTGCGATCCGCTTTCTGCTGCCGACGCTTGGCATCGGCCTTCTCGTCGGTCTCGGCGCGGGTATCGGCCTGATGCTGTTGATCGTGCCGGGCATCATCCTCTGGCTCGGCTGGTCGATGTCGGTGCCGGTTCTGATCCAGGAGCGGCGGGGCGTGTTCGGCTCGATGTCGCGCAGCCGGGTTCTGACCAAGGGCAGCCGCTGGGCGCTGTTCGGCCTGTTCCTCATTCTCATCATCATCGCGATGATCATCCAGTGGGGAATATTGCTCGTTCTTGTGCTGTTCGGCGGCATCATAGCCGAGATCGGAGCCGCGCTGGTGCAGACCGTGGTGTCGATGGTGCTGTCGATCGCCACGGCGGTGAGCTACGTCGAACTGCGCCAGGCGAAGGAAGGTGCAAGCATCGACGAACTGGCGGAGATCTTCTCGTAAGGAACGCCGCGGAGTTGCGCTCGATCGCGGGGCGCCGAACCCCCGCAGCCTCAATGACAACAGCGATGGTCTGCCTGCACGCTGGTCCGGCACAGGCACGACGAGGTTATCGCCACGTCCGCCTTGGCAAGTGCTGCCGCGAGCTTCGCCTGCAACCCCGGCAGGTCCTCTTTCTCGCCGCGTCGCTTCAGGCATTCGACCAGCCCGTGCAGCGCCCAGACATTGTCCGGGTGCTGGGCGCAGCGCTGCACGGCGCCGCTCAGGCCCAGATCGTCGCGATAGACCTGCTCGGCCTCCGCCGCATGGCCCTGGTCGAGCAGGAGTGCCGCCAGCGCGTGGCGCGGCGGGTGCATCCAGGCCCATGGTTCGGTGTAGGAGAGATTATCGTCGAGCTCGACCGCGCGCCGCAGATGCCCGTAGGCCTCATCATGCCGGCCCTGGTGGTAGGCAAGCTCGCCGTCGAGCAGGGTGGCGCCGACCGCGAGCGAGGCTTTTGTCGGGTTGCTGAGGAAGCGGCGCTCCGGTGCAATGCTGTCGATTTGCCGGCTAAATAGCTCGCGCTCGCGCTCGGCTGCCGCGAATTCGCGCAGCGTCGCATGCGCCACGCCCTTGGCGTAATGCTGCAGCGCGGCGGTCACCACATAGAGTTCGGGCTCGCCATTCATCGGCTCGTCGATGATCTCGCGCCAGCGCCCGAAGCGCACCTGCACATGCGATTTCATCGCATGGTAGCCCTCGACCGTCTGCGTCAGTTTCGGCCGCCCGGCAATGCTGACGACGTCGCGCGTCACCAGGCTGCGCACCTTGTCGGCGGCCCACAAGGCAGGGCGGTACTGGCCAAGGAACGTGCAGGTGAACATCATCAGATGCAGGTCGTGGCAGCAGCCAAGCAGGTAATAGGTCGGCTCGCCGGCATAGGCGAGGTAGAGATCGTTGGCGCGCACCGCCTTCTCGCTGGCGATCTTCGCCTTCTCATACTCGCCGCAGAGCACGTAAATGTGCCCAGGCATATGGTTCATGTGGCCGGCATCGGGGCACATCGTGCCCAGCCGCTCCGCCGAGCGCGTGCCACGCTCGGGCTGCGTCGACATTTCGAGCAGATGGATGTGAAGATGCAGCGCCGCCGGATGCGGCGCAGCACCTGCCTCGTCCGAGAGCCGGATCGAACGTTCGCAGATTTCCAGCGCTTCGAGCACGTCGGAATTCGGCGCCGGCGCGCCGGTCTTGAGGTTCCACAGGCGCCGCACCGTGCGCATCATCAGCGCCTCGACCGTCAGCGTCATCACGTCATGGTCGTCTGGAAAGTCGCGATAGACCTGACGCATCGCGGCCGCATAGGCGTCGTCCCATTTTTCGAACTCGGCCGCGCTCACGCCATGCGGCTGCTGGAATCGGGCGGCCAGCGCCTCGATCAGCCGCTGCTCGACGCGGGTTGCTTGCGCCGCGTTGGCTTGTGCAAGCCGCGCATGCTCGAAGCAGCGCCTGGCGACATGGTCGGCCTCGGCCTTGCCATGTTCCTTCCAGGTCAAATTGTAGAAAGGCCCGGCGGCATAGGCGATGCCCCAATGCACGAAGGCGCAGCCGGGATCGGTCTCCAGCGCCCTCTCGAAGCATTTGATGCCTTCCTCATGGTTGAAGCCGTAGCACCAGTTCAGCCCGATATCGAACCAGCGTTGCGTTTCCGCCGAGGATGTGGAGATGGGGCGGCGGTATGTGCCGAGGTCGAAGTGATCCATGGATTCCCCGTGCAGGCTTTCGACCTAGCACCGATAGTCTACGTAAAGTGCGACGCAAGCTGCTCAACAGGGTCTTTATCTGGGCGAACCAATAGCCAGAAAATTAGGCCTGTGGCAGCCCCGAAGATTCCTGCCAGTGAGCATGTATATAAAACTGAACCGATTTCGTATGAAGCCTGCCATGGAGCGAGGCAGAGAGCAAAAACTGGAGCAAAAACAGCTAGATAGCCAACGGCGATGTATATCCAAAAATGCCGCCAGCGCCTCCGCGTTAGAATGTAGAAGGCCGGGATTCCAATTATAGCCTCCAGAAAATAGAATACGAGGCACACAAATATGAAGCCCGATAGCGGCGCCGTTTCAGGATGGCTCGCATGCCAATTGTAGCCGGGCAGGATCGCCGGGATAACGGGTGCAAGGAAGAAAGCCCAACGGGCGCGCATCAGAACTCTCAATAGCGACAAGATGCTCAGGAGCGATTGGTCGACGAGCCAGATTACAGACAGATACGCTGTTGCCGTGTCAAGGCGAGCACGCCGTGCAAAAAATTGCACGGGATTCGTCGCAGATGGCCACCCAAGCGGCTTCTCGCTCGGGTAGCTGGCCGGCTCGGTCCTGGGAGGATCAGCTCTCCAGCCACACCTTCTCGAAATGCTGCTCGAGCGCCTGGTGCTGTTCGCAACCCTGCACGCCCTTGCGATAGGTGCGATAGACCGAGCGCCAGTAGGGCTGGATGATGATGCCGGAGTCGCGCAGATTGGTCTCGATCTTGGCCATGATCTCCTTGCGCGCCGCCGCGTCGGGCGTTGCCAGCGCCTTGTCGAGCAGTTCGTCGAACTCCTTGTTCGCGTAGGCGCTTTCATTCCAGGCCGCGCCGGACTTGTAAGCTAAAGCCAGCACCTGGACGCCCAGCGGCCGGCCGAGCCATTCGGTGCAGGAATAGGGGAACTTGCTCCAGTCGTTCCAGAAAGTCGCGGCCGGCAATACCGTGCGCTTGACCTTGAGGCCCGCCTCGCGGATTTGCGCCGCGATCGCATCGGCGGTGCTCTTTTGCCATTCGATGTCGACCGAGATCAGCTCATATTCGTGGTCGGCCTTGCCGGCTTCGGAAATCAGCTTCTTGGCCTGATCGACATCGCGCACCGCAGGGCCGATATCGGCGAATTCTGGATGCATGGGGCCGACATGGTGGTTGTCGGCGGGTTTTCCGTGACCGTCGAGGCCGAGCTTCAGCACGGCTGCATTGTCGACGGCGAACTGGGCGGCGCGGCGCACCTTGACGTCGTCATAGGGCGCGTTGGAGACATTGAAGCGCGCGACGATGGTCGAGCCGGTGGCGATCTCGGAGTTCTGCAGGCCCATCTGGTCGGTCTGCGACACGGCGTCCGAAGCGGTCTCGTGATCGGTGTCGATCTCGCCGGATTCGAAGGCCGACAGCATGGCGTTGGGGTCCGAGCCGTAGTCGACCCATTTGATGCCGTCGAGATAGAATTCGCCCTTCCACCAGGGCTTGTCCTTGCGCTTCACCTCCGCGCCCGTCTCGGCGTCCCAGCTCACCAGTTCGCATGGGCCGGTGGTGATGGCCAAAGCCTTCTTCGGGTCGGCATCGCCCTCATAGGAGCGGTGCATGATCAGCGCTGGATAATCGGCCATGCCGGCGATCAGCGAGATGTCGGGCTTTGGCAGGTTGATCTTGACGGTATGGTCGTCGATCTTCTGGATGCCGCCGTCGACCGGCTTCTTGGTGTCGGCGTTGACCAGCGCGCCCATGCGTGCGGCAACCGAATTGCCGGCGACCGAGGCGTCGCACCAGCGGTTGAGGTTGTGGATCACATCGTCGGCGTTGAAAGTGTCGCCGTTCGACCAGGTGATGCCCTTGCGCACGTGAAGCGTGATCGTCTTGGCGTCATCGCTGGTTTCCCAGCTTTCCAGCAGCCAGGGCTCGAAAGAAAAGTCGGTGTTCCAGCGCACCAGATATTCGTTGCACTGACGCGCGACATTCGACATCTCGACGCCGTCGAAGGTGCGCGGGTCTTTAAAGCCTTTGACGTTCATCGCCACGCGCAGCACGCCGCCCTTTTTCGGCTCGGCGGCGCGGGCAGGCGAGGGAGCGATCCCGCCCAGCGCCATCGCGCCGGCGGCGCTGACGCCAAAGCCGGCCATCAGCGCCAGATATTCGCGCCGGCTGATCGCGCCCTTCCTGAAATCGTCGGCGATCGGCCTGGCGCGCGGGTGCAGTTTTCTGTCGGTCAGCATGAACTTCATCGTCGTTCCCTCTGTTGTTGGGCGCCCGGGGACGCCATGCGCGGGGGCGGATGCGACCGCCGGAGCGCCATTGCCTGCGAAGGATGATAGGTCTGCTTTCCGCAGGGAAATGTTTGGTTTTCCGCAGTTCTTGTGCGCTGTTCCGCAGGGGGACAGCTGATCTCCCCCCTTGTGGGGGAGATGTCCGGTAGGACAGAGGGGGGCGCTGTCCCGCCATACGTCTCAGCGGATTGGAGATGTCTTCTCAGGCAGATGTCGGACGTTAGGAAACCGAAGGGTCGCGATCCTTCGCGCCCCCCTCTGGCCTGCCGGCCATCTCCCCCACGAGTGGGGAGATTAGCGCTCCGCCACCGGCACCCAGCCTTGCATGTCGCTGATAATCCTTCGAAACGCCGCCGCCGCGCGCGGCACCGTCGCCCGGGCGCGCAAAAAGCTGTGCACCAGCCGCGGCTCCTCGCGCCACCACGCTTGTCCGCCGGCGGCAAGGATGCGGTCGCGATAGGCCTCGCCGTCCGACGACAGCGGATCGCATTCGGCGGTGACGATCACCGTCGCCGGCAGACCGGAGAAATCACGAGCCATGAGTGGAGAAAGGGTCGGGTCGTCAGGCGATTGCCCAGGCGCGGAGCGGACGCGGCGGTAGAACTCGATGTCGGCGAGCGTCAGCAGCGGCGCCTCGGCGTGCTCGACATAGGAACGCCCGCTCCCGTCGCCGCCCAGGCCGGGATAGATCAACATCTGGCCGATGGCATGCCGCGCATGATGTCGCGTCGCTTGCGCCACCGCGGCGGCGAGGTTGCCGCCGGCGCTCTCGCCACAAAGCAAGATCGGCAGCGTGCTGGTCGCGGCGACCCATTCGAACACGGCAAGAGCATCGTCGAAGGAAGCTGGATGAAGATGCTCCGGCGCCAGCCGATAGTCGGCCGAGACCACCTCGAAACCGGTGCCGGCGCAGATTTCGGCACAGATGTCGTCATGGCTGTCGAGATCGCCGAGCACGAAGCCGCCGCCATGATAATAGACGACGATCGCCGCTGCCGCCTTGCCCGCCATGCGGTAGCGCCGGACTGGGATGGCATGCGCCGCCGTGGCGACGAGACCGTCGCTGGTCGTCACGCCTTCGGGATGTCCTTGATGGAAAGCCACGCACATTTTGTCGTACACGGCGCGCTGCTCGGCGATCGGCGCGGCCACGATCTCCGGCGGGTACCAGCTGTCGACCTTGTCGATATAGTCCCACACCTCAGGGTCGAGCCGATCGGCATATTTGCCGCGCCTCGCCGAATTGCTTGGGTTGCTGGCCACTGTCGTCAGAGCTCGGCGTAGAGCCGCGCCGCGTTCTCGAAGGTGAAGCGCAGCGGCACCGAACCCTCGACCTGCCAGACATTGACCGTGTCGCCTGCCATCAGCCGGCAGGCGTCGAGCGTGTTGGCGACGGCGCCGCCATAGAGCCGGTTGGCGAGGTTGAGGACGCCGGTCTGATGCATGGCCGCACTTGCGCTGCCGCAAGCGTCCTTGACCAGCAGCACGCGAAAGCCTCGCGCCACCGCGTCCTTCACCGTGGCGTCGATGCAGGCCTCGGTCCAGACGCCGGCGATCACCAGCCATTCGATGCCGGCTGCCTTGAGCTTGTCCCCGAAATCGTTCTTGCCAAAGGCGCTGGCTTGCTGCTTGACCAGAGTGGCTTCGCCGTTTTGCGGCGCCACCTCATGGCAGATCGCCGTCAGCGGATCGTCCTTGTCGGAGAAGGCCGACTTGCCGCTTTCGTCCACCGGGTGGAAAGGCCGCGCCTCGGCAAGATCCACGATATAGGCCCAGTGGTGGAGCGGCACGAAATTGCGCCGCGCCGCCTCCTGCAGGCGCTGCACATTGGCGAGGATATCGGCAAACCCCTCGACCAGATAGCGTCTGTCCTTGCGATGCTCCTCCTGGAGATCGATGAACACCGCGGCCACCGTGCCGCGTCGAATGGAAATGGGCGTTTTCATGCGTATGCTCAAACTTCATCATTCCAGGGCGAAGCAGCCGCGCAGCGGCGTCGCGAAGACCCTGGAATCCATGCCGTTACCTTGATCGTCAATTGCTGCCTAACAGAATTCCGCACCGCGGCGAAGCGGAGACGGAACGGCATGGCTTCTAGGGTCTGCGCCACGTCGTTTCGCTCCTTGCTTCGCCCTGGAATGACGACGGCACAGGTGTTGCGGCCAATCGCCAAGGCTTGCGATGCCGGACCGGCGCTCATCGTGCTTGCCTGCATCAAAGCTGCGGCTCCAGAAACTCATCCTCATAAGGAAAGCGCGAGAGCAGTTCGGTGCCGGTCTCGGTGATCAGTATCTCGTCCTCGAGCTTGACGCCTTCGCGGCCGCCTTTCTCGCCGATATAGCTTTCCACGCTCACCACCATGCCAGGCACGATGATGCCGTCGCGGCCATAGGTCTCGTAGTCCATCGAGTGCGCGATGAAAGGCGTTTCGCCATGCATGCCGACGCCGTGCATGACCGAGGTGTAGCGCTGGTCGACGAAGCGATCGGGGATTTTCCACGCCTTCTCGGCAATCTCGCGGAACGCCATGCCGGGCTTCACGATTGCGATATTGTGCTGCACCTGGTCGTGCGCCATGCGGTAGAGCGATTTCTGATAGGGCGTCGGTTTGCCCGGGCCGCAGCGGAAGGTGCGCGAGAAGTCGGAATAATAGCCGTAGCAGCCGATCGTGTCGGTATCGAGCGCCAACAACTCGCCCGGCCTGATCTTGCGGCCGCTCGCCTCGTTGAACCATGGATTGGTGCGCTGTCCCGAGGTGAGCAACCGGGTCTCGATGAACTCGCCGCCTTGCCGGATCACCTCGCCATACATGATGGCGAACAGCTCGTTCTCCGAAACGCCGGGCTTGATCGCCTCGCGCACTGCCGCCACCGCGGCCTCGGCGCCGGCCATCGAGGCCAGCAGGCACTTCACTTCCTCTGGCGTCTTCACCGCGCGCACCGCCAGGATCTCGCCCTGGCAGTCCTTGACCTCGCAGCCGCGCCTTTCCAGGGCCAGCGCCTGGAGATGGCTGCAGCGGTCGAGGCCGAGCTTCATCGATCCGCCGCCATGCTTCTTCAACAGCTCGGTGATCTCGTCGGCGAACGGTCCGGCGGTCTCGTCATCGCGACCCGAGACCGACGACCAGACCAGCTTGGAAGGCCGCGCCTCGTCGATCGTGTCGAGCACCATGGAGACGTGGTAGCTCTGCGGATATTCGAACAGCACGATCGGCCCTTCGGTCGGGATGAAGAAGTACCGCGTCGAGTTGCGCAGGAAATAGCCGAACATGTTGCGCGAGCCGGTGGCATAGCGCTGGTTGTAAGGGTCGAACAGCACGATGCCGCCATAGCCCGCCTCGCGCATCCAGGCACGCAACTTGGCCAGCCGCCCCTTGCGCAGCGCGTCCGCGTCGATGAAGGACGGCTCGGTGTCGGAAAGCCACATGCCGCCGGCGGGATCGGCCGCGGCCGGATGGCGCATGCGGTCCTTGAAATCCACATCCTCGGTGCTGTCGGGGTCGAATACGACGATGCTCATGGGTGCCTAGCCTTGGGTCGATTGCAGGTCCAGAACATGCCGTAGGAGGAGCGGCCGCATTGTGCGAAAAACCGCTTGGGTTATGCGAGATGCCGCCCGGATTAGTCGCCAAATCCGCGTTTCGCCAGTTCCACCTGATAGGCGCTTCGCGGATGCCGTTTGCGTCGCCATATGTTGAGAAATACGACCAGCGTCAGGTACCCGATCGTTGCAAGCAGGCCCGACAAAATTCCAAGCAGACTGATGGATATAAGGACAGCAAAAAAACCGAGCACCACAATGGCATAGTACAAGACCAAGGCCCAGACATACTTCTCCATTTGAGAACTACTCATATCAATGCCTTCTCATCGCCTTCGGCGCGTGCCCATGCTCTTCGCGAAACGCCCGTGCAAAGCTCGACATCGAAGCGAAGCCGCACGCTAGCGCCACGTCGCGCACCATCAGCGTCGAATGCGCCAACAGGTCGGCCGCGCGCTTCAGCCGCAGCCGCCGGTAATATCCGTTGGGCGAGACATCCAGTTCGGCGCGGAAATTGCGCTCGAGCTTGTCGGACGACACGCCGAGCCTTGCCGCCAGCTCCGCCATGCCGAGCCGCTCTTCCACAGCGTCCTCCATGATGGCGATGGCCGATAGCACCAGCTCGTTCTGGACGCCAGTGCGCAGCCTGAGCGGCATCAGCTTGCGGTCGACGCTGGAGCGCAACGGAGAATGCACGAACCATTCGGCGACGCCCGCCGCTATCTCGGCGCCACGGTCGCGCGTGATGATCTCCAGCATCATGTCGAGGCTGCCGACGCCGCCGGCCGAGGTGAAGCGCTTGCGGTCGATGACGAAGAGATCGCGCCGAAGCTCGATATCCGGAAAAGCTTCGGTGAAGGCGGCCTGGCTGGTCCAGTGCAAGGTGCAGGCATGGCCGTCGAGCAGGCCGGCGCGGGCGAGGAAGAACGCCGCATCGGCGACAGCGCCGATATGCGCGCCGCCACGCAGGCTTTTGCGGATCCAGCTCATCGCCTCGTCGGCCACGACATGGTCGGCATCGCCGCCCGAGCAGACGACGATGCGGTCGACCTTCGGCGCGTCGGAAGCGCAGAAGCCCGGCTGGATGACGACGCCGTTGGAGGCCTCGACCGTGCCCCGGTCTGCGCCGACGATCACCCAGCGGTAGCATTCGCGCCTGGCAAGCACGTTGGCCGCGCGCAGCGGCTCGATGACGGAAGAAAACGCCATCATTGGAAAGCCGGGAAAGACCAGCACCGCGAAGGTCAAAGGCGCTCCGCCCGCCACCTGTTTTGGCTGGTTGCGTGAACTCATGGCTGGCGGCCGTAGCGCGGCAGCACGATATCGGCGGTAAGCGGCGCGAGTTCCATGCCGCTCGCCAGCTCCGGGTTCAGCCAGATCATCTCCTCGATCTCTGCCGCCGGGACCGGCTCGCCGGTGATGGAGAGTTCGAACAGCTCGGCCTCGACGAGGGCGCGTCAGGCTCATTGACGGCGGGCGCCGAGAAGGAACCGAGATGGAAGGCCTCGGCCGGATCGACGGCAACGCCCAGCTCCTCGCGCAATTCGCCCGCAAGGGCGGCGGCCGGCAACTCGTCCGGCTCGATCTTGCCGCCGGCCTGCATGAAGGCGCTGGTACCGCGCTTGCGCACCAGAAGCAGTCTGGCGTCGTCGTCGCGGATGACAGCGGCGGCGATGCGGATCGTCCTGGCCCTCGCTGATCTGGAATGACTGGAGGTCACGATAGGCTGTTTCCCGACGGCGGTTTTGGTGGCAGAGAGAGGTGGACTGTAGCCGGCCGCGCGGCCGGCTTGCAACGGAGAGATCAAACGATGTTCGCGGCAACGGCAATCGACACAAGCAACAAGCCGGCCTTCTACAAGGAGTTGGCCACGCAATTGAAAGCGCTGCTGGAAGGCGAGGGCGATTCCGTCGCCAATGCCGCCAACACGGCGGCGCTGATCTATCAGATGGTGCCCGGTCTCAACTGGGCCGGCTTCTATTTCCTCGCCTCCGAGGACGAGCTGGTGCTCGGGCCCTTCCAGGGCAAGCCGGCTTGCGTTCGCATCGCCGTCGGCAAGGGCGTCTGCGGCAAGGCCATCGAGCTCGACATGTCGATGCTGGTCAAGGACGTCAACGAATTTCCCGGCCACATCGCCTGCGATGCCGATTCGCGTTCCGAGCTGGTGGTGCTTTTGCGCGACGCTGAAGGCGCGTTCGGCGTGCTCGACCTCGACAGCCCGCTGCCCGGGCGCTTCGACAAGGAAGACCAGGCCGGCATCGAGAAACTCGCCGCGATCTATGTCGCGGCGTGTGAGTTCGAGGACAATGACGAAGACGAAGACGAAGACTGAGAGGTGAGGCCGGCCCCGGCCTGCCTCAGGCGAACCTTACCAGCACCAGGCTGAAGCCCGCGATGAAGATGAACGCCGAGAAGGCCAGCATCAGTGGCCGCAGGCCGCGCGAGCGCAGCTCGGAAATATCGGCCTGAAGGCCCATGGCGGCGAGCCCCATGGTCAGCATGATCTGCGCGGCTAAAGCGATCACCGAGTGGAACTGGGCCGGGATCGCGACCAGGCTGTTCAACGCCACGATCGCGACGAAAGTGGCCACGAACCAGGGCATCGGCGGCTTTGCGCTGGATGCGTCGGTGCTGCCGCGGCGCGCCATCAGGCCGAGCGCGATCACCATCGGCGCCAGCATGGCGACACGGGTCAGCTTGGCGACGGTCGCGGTCTCGCCGGAGAGCGTGCCGTTCTGGAAACCGGCGCCGATCACCTGCGCCACCTCATGGATCGAGGCTCCCGCCCATAGGCCGAAAGCATGCTGGTCGAGCCCAAGCACGGGTGCCAGCAGCGGGAAGACTAGCATGGCGACGGTGCCGAACAGCGTGATGGCGGCAACCGCGTAGGTGACATCCTCGTCGCGCGCGTCGGTGACGATGTTGGTGGCGACGATCGCCGAGGCGCCGCAGATCGAGGTGCCGGCGGCGATGAGCTGCGCGAGCTTTCGGTCGACGCCGATCAGCCGGCCGAGCGTGACGGTGAAGAGGAAGGTGGCGGCGAGCGTGGCGGCGACGATGCCGACGCCGCCAAGGCCGATGCCCGCTACCTGGCCGAGCGTGAGCTGGAAACCCAGCAGCACGATGGCGAAGCGCAGCAGGCGCTTTTGCGAAAAGGCGATGCCGGCCTTGGCATGGGCAGGAACGCCGAGCACGTTGGAATAGACCATGCCGGCGACGACCGCCAGGATCATCGGGCTGAACAAGGTGAGGCCGGAGAAACCGCGCGCAGAGTAGGCGACACTGGTGATCATCGCCACCAGCACCAGTCCCGGCACGACGCCGGTTGAGATCGAGGTTGGGGCAGGGCGCTTGCGCTCGGCCTTGGCCGAGTTCAGGCGATTTGGAAGATCGTTCGCGGTGGCGGGCAGGAAGGACAATTCAATTCTCCAGGCGCTTCGCAGCCGGAATGCCATTCCAAAACCAATCTTTCCAACGAATTATTCGGGTTATAATGATCGATTTTTACGAACGATGCGGGAGAGGTTCGCCGGATCGGGCGAGGTGCCTGCCGTGTCGACGCTGCCGGCTTGACAGCATCTCGGCTCCCGGTCCAATTTCCGGCCATGACCGCCTTTTTCGCAAATCCGCAGCGACGCCGCCGTTCGAAGGAGCGGCAAGCTGATTGCGTGAAGACAAAGGCCGGCTAGCAAGTCACCCGGTTCGTCCGTCCCAGCCCCGCCCATCGCAACGATCGGCGGGTTTTTGCATTTGGAGTGTCTGAATGAGCGTCGTTTCTTCCCTGGAGTTTCGGCCGGCCGAGCCGGCGGACGCCGCGGCAATCAAGGCCGTCGTGCGCGAAGCCTATGCCAAATGGGTGCCGGTGATCGGCCGCGAGCCCTTGCCGATGCGCGCCGATTACGACAAGGCCGTCCGCGAGCATCCGTTCGAGCTCGCCATCGAGAACGGCCGCATCATCGGCCTGATCGAAACCATTGCGCGTGACGATCATATCTGGATCGAGAATGTCGCCGTGGCTCCCGAGGCGCAGGGCAGGGGCATCGGGCGCAAACTGCTCGACAGCGCCGAGCGCAAAGCCGTTGAAGCAGGCCTTCGCGACCTTCGCCTGCTGACCAACAGTGCCTTCGTGACAAATGTGTCGCTGTACAAAAGGCTCGGCTATGCCATCGATCGTGAGGAGCCGTTCATGAACGGCACCACGGTCTATATGAGCAAGAGCCTTCCATGACCACGGCAACCAGAGACGGAGTTCGGCGAATGGCTGCCCGGATCAGATTGAAGCAACTTCCCGGTCTTCATGCGATTGCACGGCTTGAAGCTGGAGAAGGCATTCCCGACTGGGCAGACGGACCAGGCTTCGTCAGCATCAGCAGGACGGACGACGAACTGTCGATCGCCTGTTTGCAGGAGCGTGTCCCGGCTGCCGTCAGGCAGGACAACGACTGGGTCGCCTTCAAATTCGAAGGCCCATTTGCTTTCGGCGAAACCGGCATCGTGCTGTCGGTAATCAGACCGCTGTCGGAAAATGCTCTGGGCATCTTCGTCGTCTCTATCTTCGACGGCGACCACCTGTTGGTGAAGGCCTCGGACGAGGCCGCGGCGATCCGGTTGCTGGGCGAAGCAGGACACACTGTTCTAACTCTGTGGCGGCGGCATTCGCTCTGGCGCAACGCCTGACGCGCTGGCTCAAACACTTCAAGCTTGCGTTTGACAGAGCACATGCCGCATCGTTATTTCTGGCGATATATGACGACCACCTCACCACAATCGACCAAAAGCGGCCCGCAGGGAGCGAAACCATGTCACACGATCTGCAATTCTATATCGACGGCGCCTGGGTCGATCCCGTGGTGCCGAACACTCTCGACGTCATCGACCCCTCGAACGAAGACGCTTTCGCCCAGATTTCACTCGGCTCCAGGGCCGATGTCGACAAGGCGGTGGCCGCCGCCAAGCGCGCTTTCGCCACTTTCGGCTTCACCTCGGTCGAGGAACGGCTCGATATCCTCCACTGCGTCATCGAAGTCTACAAGAAGCGCAGCAAGGACCTTGCCCTCGCCGTTTCGCGCGAGATGGGCGCGCCGCGTCAGATGGCGCTGGACAGCCAGGTCGGGGTCGGCCAGGCGCATCTGGAAAAGATGGCCGAGGTGCTGAAGAGCTTCCAGTTCCGCCACGTCAAGGGCTCGGCGCTCATCGTCAAGGAGCCGATCGGCGTCGTCGGCCTGATCACACCGTGGAACTGGCCGCTGAACCAGATCACCTGCAAGGTCGGTCCCGCGCTTGCCGCCGGCTGCACCATGGTGCTGAAGCCGTCGGAGATCGCGCCGCTCGACGCCATCATCTTTGCCGAGATCATCGACGAGGCCGGCGTGCCGAAGGGCGTCTTCAACCTCGTCAACGGTGACGGTCCGGGCGTCGGCCAGGCGCTGGCCAGCCATCCCGATGTCGACATGATGTCCTTCACCGGCTCTACCCGCGCCGGCATCCTGGTCGCCAAGGCGGCGGCCGACACGGTCAAGCGCGTGCATCAGGAGCTCGGCGGCAAGTCGGCCAACATCCTGTTCCCCGATGTCGATCTGGAGCGGGCCGTCACCAAGGGCGTCGCTGGCTGCTTCGGCAACAGCGGCCAGTCCTGCAACGCGCCGACCCGCATGTTCGTGCCGCGCGACCGCCACGACGAGGCGGCCGGCTACGCCAAAAAGGCGGCGGAGAAATTCACCGTCGGTCCGGCCGACGCGCCCGCGTCCAAGCTCGGCCCGGTGGTCAGCCAGATCCAGTTCGACAAGATTCAAGCTTTGATCCAGAGCGGCATCGACGAGGGCGCCACGCTGGTGGCCGGCGGCCCCGGCCGCCCGGCCGAGCTCAACCGCGGCTACTACGTCCGCCCGACCGTCTTCGCCAATGTCACGCACGACATGCGCATCGCCAGCGAGGAAATCTTCGGGCCGGTTCTGTCGATCATGCCTTACGACACGGTGGAGCAGGCGGTCGAGCAGGCCAACGACACCGTCTATGGCCTTGCCTCCTACATACAGGCCAAGGACATCGAGAAGGCGCGCGACGTGGCTGTCCGCATGCGCTCCGGCAATGTCTACATCAACTACCCGACCTGGGACGCCGGCCTGCCCTTCGGCGGCTACAAGCAGTCCGGCAACGGCCGCGAATATGCCGAATATGGGCTGGAGGATTTCCTCGAGATCAAGGGCATCGCCGGTTACGAAGCGGCGGAGTAGGCATCACGGGTCGAACCAGGCCTCCGAAGAAGCTTAAGAAGGGCGCGGCCTCGGCCGCGCCTTTTCATTTGGGCTGACCTCGCAGGTCAGACGTGGCCGTAGAAATCCCGGTGCACGGCGACGGAATAGGCATAGTCCAGCAAGGTCGACCAGCTGAACACGGGCATGTCGATTTCGCGCTGTATCGCCCGGCCAAAGGGCTGAAACCCGGTGCACTCCAGAACCATGGCTCCCATGTTCGAATGGGCGGCGGCGAAATCCTTCGCGACCTTGACGATGTCGAGCTCAGCCAGGTCATAATCCGCGGTAGGGATTTCGGGCCGGATGTCCTTTGTCCAGAGATTGTCGAATTGTGGGGTCTTGCCGTCATCCTTGGCGCCGTGGACGATATAGTTCGTTCCGAGCGTCACGCCGACCGAAGTCAGGTGCCGGTCACTGAGCCGGTCGCCCTCGGCGACGAGAATGCCGACGACCCTTTCGGGACCGATGATCATCTGGGCGAGGGGTACCTGCAGCAGGCTCGACGCGAAAACCGGCACATCGACGCTGGCCGCGATCTCCTTCTGGAACCAGGCGAAGTAGCCGCATTCGGCGGCGATCGCGCGACATCCCATGCGTTCCAGCTTCCGCGCGGCCCTGACAATCGGCTCGAGCAGGGCTTTCTTGTCGTCGCCGCGGACGAGGTTCTGGATGTCGACGCCTTCGGCGATTTCATACTGGATCGGGAACGGATAGGCGCTGGCGTTTCGCACGTCGCCGGGGAACCCGGGATAGATCTCGTCGAGGATGATGATGCCAAGGCCCATTCCATAGCAGGAATGATTTTTGCGGGCGTGAATTCGTTGAACCCCTGAATCGCGAGCCGTCATCCAAGTCTCCGCACATCGTTGCGGCGAAGCTAGTTGCTTATGAATGCCCCAGGAAATAGCGTTTCGTTATGATCATCCAAAGACGCTTATGAAGGTGCCCGTCATGCTTTCCCGACGCAGTGAGATATCCGTGCGCCGTGTGCGCAGCCTGCTGACGGTGCTGGAACTGAACTCGTTCACCCAGGCCGCGGAAGAGCTGGGCCTTACCCAGCCGGCCATCTCGCAGCACGTCACGCAGCTGGAAAAGCAATTGGGCTTCACGCTCCTGGTCCGCGACCGCGAAGGGCTTCGGCTCAGCCCCGCCGGCAGTTCGCTGCTGCCCGGGCTGCGGCGGCTTGTTGCGGGCAACGAGGCGATCGTCGATCAGCTCGCTTCGCTCAGCCTCGGCACCGAGCAGATCCTGCGGGTTGCAAGTGTGGCGTCCTTCGCCGCGATGTTCATTGGCCCCGCCTTCCATGCGCTGCGGCCCCGGTTCCCGAACCATGTGCTCGATATCGTGGAGATCGACAGCGAGGAAACGTTTCAGCTCGTGAGGTCGAACGAGATCGATTTCGGCATCAGCAGCGTGTTCGTTCCGTCGCCCGGTCTGCTGTTCGAGCTGCTCTGCCAGGACGGCGCATGCGTGGTCCTGTCGACAACGCATCCTCTCGCCGCCAGATCCGAGCTTGCCGACGAAGAGGTGCTTGCCGAACCTTTCATCCGCTTTCCCTCGGGAACGACATCGGGCAATTGGCTGGCCATGATGTCGGAGCGGTCCGGCCTGCAGTCGAGAACCGTCGTCGAGGTGCGCCAGCTTATGACCGGCTGCCAGCTCGCGCAGCAGAACATCGGCCTGACCGTCGTCCCCGAGATCGCCGCCAGATCGTGCCCGCTGCCCGGCCTGGCCGTTGTTCCCTTGCGGGATGGCCTGCCGCCGAGAAAGCTGGGCGTGGTCACCAGCGAGTTTCACCAGCCGTCGCTATTCGAGAATGCGGTTCTCGCGGAGCTTCGCAGGATGATCCAGCCGGTCGAAGTTAAGCCGAGAGACGCCCTTCAGCGGCAGGCAGATGGTTGAAAAACGCCGACCAGATCACGAGTTCGTCCGCCACGCGAAATGCTCATACGTCACACGCCAGGGATCGCCATCGGCGGCTCTTTCCTCCCCGATCCAATGAAAGCTGTCGGCCGTGATCTCGGTGAAGCGCCATCTCGCTTGCAGGCCCCGCCAGTCTTCCCCGATCTGGACGATGTCCTTGCCCTCGGCCCGCCCGACCTGGCGTGAATAATCCTGGTTGAGCGGATCGCTCCAGATGATGTGCCAGCCGCCGATCCCGGGATCGAAGACGCGCAGGGTCGTTCCATACATGGTGGACGGGGCAGGGCGCCTGGGCCTGATCCAGAGGTCCTGAATGGCGCGGCCTTCGAGCACCCAGCCGAAATGGCATTCGCCAGTCGATTTCTGGATGGCGCCGTCATCGAGGTGATGGATCGTGTCCATGTCCCAGCTCCCGACCAGCCATCCGTAGAGACTCATCTCCTTCCGCCGCTCGGTTGGAGGACCTTCGGACGCAAGGGCGGTGAAAAACGAGGACATTGGCGTGATCTTTCTCAACCGAACGGCAGGGCAGCGGCCATGCGCTGACAACCCTCGCAGCGTTGCCGGTTCCGGGCTTGGGAAAAATTGCTGTAATGCGGCGATGGATCAAACTGCCGGCAAGGCGAACCGGCGGTCCACGCATCATGCTTTGAATGCGAGATGTCAGCGGGACGCTGGTGGGAAATATGCCCCGTCTATTCCCCGTCAATCCGGCACCATCTCGCGATCCGGGCAAGCTCATTTGCTGCTGCTCCGCATCCATGTGGAGGCGTTGCCCATCGGATAGCCGCGCAGGCCATGCCCAGATATCGATATCGACCGGGGAGTTGGCCTTGCTGACTGAGGGCGGCGAGCGGCCCGGCAGCACTTCGAACAGAAAGAGCCCCGCCGGCGAGATGCCTGCGGGGCTCTTTCAGCGGACGTGTCGATTACCGACGATCGCTTCCGCGACCATCATGGTGGCTGCCATGCGCACCGTTCAGGCACTGGGTCCAGTAATCGTCATGATTGCTGCAGGAATTGATAGTCGCCTGCTGAGCATAAGCCGAGCCAGCGAGCCCAGAAACAGCAACAATTGCAAGAACTGCATTACGAAGGAACTTGGTCATTTCATCTTCCTTTGTTTTTAAATCCGGTCGCGCCGGTCGATGACGGTTTTGCCGCGCATTCGTTTCGGTCCGATGGCGCCTGGGCGCGTATTTGTTTCGAAAAGGAAACTGCGCGATGGCGGCAGATCGATTCGGCCGGGGGCCTTGAACTCATTTGCACGCAAATGTTTCAGGGCGAACTGTTCCGGTTACGGGCCTCATGTTTCCGTGCAATGCGACGGAAACATTCATCGACCATTTAGCTCGCCATAACGAAGGCAGCAGGGATCGACCCCCTCACTGCCACGGCGAACCAGGGATGAGATCTATGTCGATACTGAAGACGTTGAACCGCATGGGCGCGGCCCTGAAATATGCGCAGGATGCCCGCAACCCGACGCGGATGCGGAACGGGCTGCCGTCCGACAATCAGTCGGATGTTTGCTGGCCGGTAATGCCGACAACCAAACATTTGTCGTCGAACATTTGGGGCGCGATCTGAAATAGCGATCGTTCCCAAGCCGGATCATTGATGTGCGATGGCACGATCACGTTGCAAGTTTCGGGTAACGGGCCGCAACCGCGCCTCTCGGCATCTCCCGAGCTCGTCGCGAGTGTGTTTGCGGCTTACCCACGTCCCGCCTCGATGATACCGACCATCGCCCGGGTAAATTCGACCATGCTGTTTGCCGTCATGGCCGCATTGTCGGGAGACTGCCCGATATGCTCGGCCGCTCCGCAGCATGACCGGCGGATGCTGTCGTAGTATGGATCTCTCTCATCGTCCGGCATCGTCGCCAAATTCAGCGCGCGACGATGGATCATGCGCAACAGCTGCGCCAATGCCGTTTCGACACTCATGCGTTTGCTCCGCATCGGTCGGGCGTCTCGGCATACTGGGTGCCGGATCGTCGATCGGGGACCTCCCGATTCGAACAGGCTGCGCTTCAGCCGTTAACATATCGTTTATTGCTAATATAACCGCAGATCGGGCGTAGCTCAGCCCATGGCGAAGCCCACTGTGATGTTTGGCAACTCGCGGAAACTTGTGGCTGGGGAACCTGGATTCGAACCAGGACTAACGGAGTCAGAGTCCGTGGGTCTACCGTTAACCTATTCCCCAGCAGGCGCGATTGGTATCGCGCGAAGCGGGCGGCTCATGCGCCGCGAGCGCTGCCTTGTAGCCGCCATCAAAAAATAGTCAAGCCCACAGCAGAGATCAACCGCAGGCTTTTTGAGCCTTTGTCCGATGCGTGTCGTTCCCCCAAAACCGCTCCGCGCTTTTGGGGGACATGCATTGGCTCCGCCGCCAGGCGCCGAAGGCTTCAGTTCTCCTCGCGGCTATATTGCGAATGCTCGAAATAGAGCACCACGCCAAGGCCGATCAGCAGCGGAATAATGAGATAGAACAGGCGGAACACCAGAAGGGCGGCGAGCACGCCGACTGGGTCCATGTCCGAAAGGCCGGTGAGGAAGACGAACTCGAACACGCCGAGCGCGCCCGGCGCGTGCGACAACAGCCCGATCGAGAACGACACCATGAACACGCCGAGCACGACGAAATAGCCGGGATTGCCAACCTCGGGCAGGGCAAAATAGATGATCGCGGCGGCCCCAAGCAGTTCGACCGGCCCGATCAGCAATTGCCGCGCCACGATCGGCAGCGCCGGATAGTGCAGCTGGAAGCTGCCTATCTTCAGCGGTCTCAACCCCAGCCAGCTGCCGAAGGCATAGGCGCCGACGAGGATGAGCATGGCGAGCCCGGTGGCGAAGGCCGCGCCATGATGTGGCGCGCCGGTGAAGCGATCGATGATCTGCGGCTCGAACAGCAGCACGAGGCCGCCGAGGAAGATGCTGGACAGGATGAAGGTGAACCAGCAGATCGCCACCAGCACGCCGACCTCCTGGCCGGTCAGTCCCCGCGTCGCATAGGCGCGGTAGCGGATGACCGCGCCGGAAAACACCGAGCCGCCGATATTGTGCGACACCGCGTAAGTGGTGAAGGAGCACAGCGTGACGAACAGCCACGATACCTTCTTGCCGATATGCAAGAGCGCGATGTGGTCGTAGCCGGCGAGCGCGGCGTAGGCGACGATTGAGCTCAGCGCCGCGAGCAGCCAGCCGCGCGGCGGGATGGCGGAGATGCCGATCCAGACATCGTTGAGCGAAATGCCGCGCAGTTCGTGAATGAGCAGCCACAGCGAGAATGCGACGGCCGCGATGCCTATGACCGGCCAGAAATAGCGCCTCCAGTTCATGGCGTCGTCATCATGCGTTGCAGCTCATTGATAGATGTGCCCAAAACCCTTTCGAACCCTCATTTGAGACATGCCCGATTGAAGCCGGCTATTCAACCGGCAAGACATTGCCCCAACGTGACGCTGGCAAAATGCGACGTTAGCGAAATTCGGCCATGCGCTCTTGGTGATTGCGAACGGCGCTGCTACTCTGCCCCCAACTTGAAACAAATCGAGGTGCCTGCTGCGTCCGTTCCCGGTTCGCGCGGCGCCGGAAGGAACTGAAGTGGAAGACCACGATACCGGCGCGGGCGCGTCGGCAGTGGGCATGTCCGGGGCATTGCCGACGCAGTCGGCGGGCCCGCACACGGCGCGATTCAGCCGCCACGCGGGTGCGCACCAAAGACATGCCGACCCCAGACATGCCAACCAGAGGCAGGCTGGCGCAAGTCAGGCTGACCAGCACGGCGATCAGCCGAAAGGCAAGACGCGCAAGCGCCGCAAGCGCAGGCGCGGCCGCAAGGTGTTCGCGCGCGACGACAGCGGTACGCTGCCGCATGCCGCGCCTGCCAGCACGGCGGCAAACCAACCTCGGAACGCGCCGCCACAGGTTGAGCCAAGGCTGTCGGTCCCGCCACGTCCGCCGCAGCAGGAATTGCCGGTTTTCGCCGCGCTCGACCTCGGCACCAACAATTGCCGGCTGCTGGTCGCGGTGCCCGGCCGTCATGGCCAATTCCGCGTCATCGACGCTTTCTCGCGCATCGTCAGGCTGGGCGAGGGGCTCACCGCCAGCGGTCGGCTAAGCCAGGCCGCGATGGACCGCGCCGTCGAGGCGCTGAAGATCTGCGGCGAGAAACTGCGCAACCGCAAGATCAGGAAAGCCAGGCTGATCGCCACCGAAGCCTGCCGTTCGGCCGCCAACGGCGTCGAATTCCTGGACCGCGTCGAGCGCGAGGCCGGGCTGAAGCTCGAAATCATCGACCGCCAGACCGAGGCCCGCCTTGCCGTTTCCGGCTGCGGCTCGCTGGTCGAGCGCGACACGCAGGGCGTGGTGCTGTTCGATATTGGCGGCGGCTCGTCCGAAATCGCCCTGATCGACCTGACCGGGCGGCGCTCTCCGCGGCTCGCCAATCACATCGTGTCGTGGACCTCGCTGCCTGTCGGCGTGGTGTCGCTCGCCGAGCGCTTCGGCGGACGCACGGTGACGCGCGAGACCTTTGCCGCCATGGTCGACGACGTGGCTACGCGGCTGAAGGTCTTCGACGGCCGCGACCGGCTCGCGCATGTACTGGCCAGCCCGAACTTCCATCTGCTCGGCACCTCCGGCACGGTGACGACGCTGGCCGGCGTGCATCTCGATCTCGAGCGCTACGACCGCCGCCGTGTCGATGGCCTCTGGATGGATCGCGACAGCGTCGATCGTATGATCGAGCGGCTGATCGGTTGGGATTTCCAGCAGCGCTGCGCCAATCCCTGCATCGGCGCCGACCGCGCCGACCTGGTGCTCGCCGGCTGCGCCATACTGGAAGCGATCCGCGGCGTTTGGCCGTCCGAGCGGCTGCGCGTCGCCGACCGCGGCCTGCGCGAGGGAATCCTGAGCGAACTGATGGCCGATGACGGCGTCTGGCGTGGCGATGGTGGGCGCCGCGCATGATCCCAAAAGGTGGCCGCGTTGTTTTGATCAGCAGTCAACCCCCACTCCGTCGAGCTTCGCTCGACACATCTCCCCCGATCGACGGGGGAGAGGAAAGGCGCGAGGTCATCAGCCTTGGCTCCCTTCCTCCCCCTCCAGAGGGCTATCGCATATGAGTGATTGCATTGATGAGATAGTCGTCGTTCCAGGCGCATTTCTTGATGCGATGGCTGATGGGGACTTTGGCAGCATCGGCGGCCTGAAGGATGTTTCTAGCGAGGCGATTGAGAAGGGCTGTGTTGGCGGGAGCATTGTCCTTGCGGGCCCGGCTGAGATCCTCATCAAGATGGACATCGAGCATCCAATGCAGGCCGTTCTCGATCTGCCAATGAGCTTTAGTGAGGTCGAGCGCCTGCTGAGGCGACATGAGCGTGGAGGCCATGAACAGGCGCATCAACGGCTTGGCCTGATCGCGTCGGCTGGTGATGCGGATGAAGGCCAGGTGACCAGGCATCAGCGGCTCGGCCGCCGCCACGATCTCGGCTTGCCGCCATTCGTTGCGGCCGTGGCTGGTCTCGGTCCGCTCGGCAATGGAAGGGGTCGCGTCGGCCAGTTTCAAGTTGGCACGGCGCAGCCAATGACGCCGGTTGCCCTTCAGCGCAAGCAGGTAATCGCCACCTCTTTGGGTAATGGCCGCAGCCATTCGGGTATGACAGTGGAGCGCGTCGGCGGTGACCAATCTGCCCGTAAGATCAATGAGTTCGACGACTTTGAGCGCGGCCTCGACTTCGTTCTCACCATCACTCGGCGAGACTGCCGCCAGGCACAGCCGGGTCTCGGCTGCGAAGGCCGACACCGTCAACGGCGGACTGGCTGCCAAGCCCTTCTCGTAGGCCCGCCGCAAAGCCTTGCCGTCAAGCGATACCACCTCGGGCGTCTCTCGGCTGGCTCGGGCGAAAGCGGCGGCAAAGGCGGCAAAAGCGCGACCGAAGGCCTCCGGGTCGAGCAGGCGCAGCAGCCGCGAGAAAGTGTCGTGGCTGGGAGCTGCGTCATAGTCGATCAGCCGCGACAGCGCTTGCTTGCGCTCCTGTGCGAACAAGGCAAATTCCGTCGCATTACTGGCACCGCACAGGCTTGCCGCGATCATCATCACGATCAGGTCGCCAAGCCGGTGCGTGGCGTTGGGCGCGCGGGGATCAGGCACCGCGCCAAAGTAGCTCTCAAGGCAGGAAATGGCAGTCGCTCCTTCGCTCAACTGCCTCTCCAAAGAATCCTTTCTCAGCCTAAACTCAACCCAAAAAACGCCATATGCGATTCCCCTGCCCTCCAGAGGGGGGAGAGGTGGCGCCGCGAAGCGGCGACGGAGTGGGGGAAGCCCTCCGTGAAACGCGAAGCCGTCGCAAAACCGGCACGATGAAGCGAGCGAGAAAAAGCGGACCAGAAATCCTGATGCCGAATCTCAGGACCAGGCCAGCGAAAAGTGGCGATCGGTTTTCTCACAGGATCATGCTCGGGCAAGAAATCAGGCAATGACCAAGAAACCCGAAAAGCCAGGATCTGCCGGCATTCGCGTCCTCAAGACCAGGATCAAGAAGAAGAGCGGCTTGAAGGAGTCTTCGCGCCGCTGGCTCGAGCGCCACATGAACGATCCTTATGTGCAACGCTCCAAGGCCGATGGCTACCGCTCCCGCGCCGCCTACAAGCTGATCGAGATCGACGACAAGCATCGTCTGCTGAAGCCCGGCATGAAAGTGATCGACCTGGGCGCCGCGCCCGGCGGCTGGTGCCAGGTGGCGGCGGCGCGGACGAAGTCCACGGCGGACAATCCGCATGTCGTCGGCATCGACTATCTCGAAATGGACGCGGTCCCGGGCGCCGTTATCCTGCGGATGGATTTCCTCGATCCCGATGCGCCGCAAAAACTTGCCGAGGCGCTGGGCGGCCAGCCGGATGTGGTGCTGTCCGATATGGCGGCGCCCACGACCGGGCACCGCCGCACCGATCATCTGCGAACCATGCATCTGTGCGAAGTCGCGGCCGATTTCGCCCTGCACGTGCTCAAGCCCGGCGGGCATTTCCTCGCCAAGACATTTCAAGGCGGCGCCGAGAACGAGCTTTTGTCACTGCTGAAGCAAAATTTCCGCTCGGTCCATCACGTCAAGCCACCGGCCTCGCGGGACGAGTCGGTGGAGCTTTACCTGCTGGCGAAGGAGTTCAAAGGTCCTGGAACTTCGTCATTCTAGGGCGGAGCGAAGCGTAGACCCTAGAATCCTGTGTGTTGGTTCTGGCATGGATTCCAGGGTCTGCGCGCGTCGCTTCGCTCCTTGCTCCGCCCTGGAATGACGAAGTCACGCAGGGCGGCGCCGTGAGCTACTTCCCCGCTGTCCCCGCCGTTTCCAGCGTCTTTGGCGTGGTCAGGCGGCCGTGGCCCGAGACGGCGTTGCCGGCGTCCGGCGCCAGCCGCATGAAGGTGATGGATGCCGCCGCCGAAACGGCCGCCACGATGAAGAAGGCGATGTGGAAGTCGCTGAGCGTCAGCGGCCCGCCATGGATGGACGTCGATACTTCGAGGATGCCGCCAGCAAGTGCTACGCCGAGCGCGATCGACAATTGCTGGAAAACCGCCGTGATCGGCGTCGCCTTGCTGGTGTCGGCGGGCGCGATCTCGGCATAGGAGAGCGCATTGACGCCGGTGAAGAACATCGAGCGGATGAAGCCGCCGACCAGAAGTATCGCCAGCATCAGCGCATAAGGCGTCTGCGGCGTGAACAAGCCGTAGATCGCGATCGAGGCGGCCGCGACAAGCGAGCCCCAGATCAGCACCCGACGGAAGCCGGCGAGGCGGAAAAGCAGTGCCGTGACGAACTTCATGCCGATGGCGCCGATCGCCGAGACGAAAGTGATCATGCCCGACTGGAAGGGCGTGAGCCCGAAGCCGATCTGGAACATCAGCGGCAAAAGGAACGGCACCGCGCCGATGCCGATGCGAAACAGCGAGCCGCCGAGCACGGAGGATCGGAACACCTGGTTGCGGAACAGCTCCAGCGCCAAGAGCGGGTTCCTGGCGCGCCGGGCATGGAGGAGATAGAGCACCCCCGAGACCACGCCGACGGCGACAGTGATGAAGCCCGCCATCGGCGGCAGCGCCGGCAGGCTGACGACGGAAAGGCCGAACACGACGCCGGAAGCGGCAAGCCCCGAGAGCACGAAGCCGGGGAAATCGAGCGGCGGCGTCTGGGCAGGCTCCGTCTTGGGCAGATAACGCGTGGCGAGCCACATGCCGATCAGGCCGATCGGCACATTGATGAGAAAGATCCAGTGCCAGGTGAAATAGGTGGTGATGAAACCGCCGATCGGTGGGCCGACCAGCGGGCCGACCAGCGCCGGCACGGTCAGCCAGGACATTGCCGCGACCAGCTCGTTCTTCGGCGTGGCGCGCACCAGCACCAGCCGGCCGACCGGCGTCATCATCGCGCCGCCCATGCCTTGCAGGAAGCGCGACACAACGAAAGCCGGCAGCGAATTGGCGAAGGCGCAGGCGACCGAGCCGGCGATGAAGACGCCGATCGCGGCGCGAAACACGTTCTTGGCGCCGAACCGGTCCGCCATCCAGCCGCTGATCGGAATGAAGATCGCCAGCGACACCAGATAGGCGGTCAGCGCCAGCTTCAGCGCGATCGGGCTGGTGTGGATGTCGACGGCGATCGCCGGCAGCGACGTCGCGATCACGGTCGAATCCATGTTCTCCATGAAAAGTGCGACCGCCAGGATGAGCGGGATGATGCGGTTCAAGGGAAACGCCCTGAGTTGTCTTCGCGATTCTAGGCCCGGCTTGGGGGCGAACCGGTGCGACCGGGCGGTTATCACGCCTCGGCCCGGATGTCGCATTAAATTGCTGTCACTTTTGCGGGATCGCAACCACTGGTAGGGCAAATTTTTCGGCGGAATGTCGTTCTACCGGGCGTATTGTCATACTACCGATCTGTATGGAGTGCTGACATGGACGACATCGTCTCCACAGCTGACGTCGAACGCAAACTCTCC
This sequence comes from Mesorhizobium sp. B2-8-5, assembly GCF_006440675.2. NCBI lineage: Bacteria > Pseudomonadati > Pseudomonadota > Alphaproteobacteria > Hyphomicrobiales > Phyllobacteriaceae > Mesorhizobium > Mesorhizobium sp. B2-8-5. Next base: position 4,612,188 of record NZ_CP083951.1, on the reverse strand, counting down.
TTCATCCTGCGTGGAGCCAGTGAGGGACAGAGCTATGTCGTGGTCAGCAATGGGCGGCCTGTGGCGCGGATCGTTCCCGCCGACACGCAGGAACTATTGCCCTACTCGCGCGCAACGTTGTTGTCGCGGCTCGAGCGACAGCCGGTCGTCGCGGTCGAAAACTGGACACGCGACGATACTTACGAACGCTAGCGATGAAGGCTTTGGTTCGAAACGGGTGCCGTCACCTCGCGCAACGATCGGCTTTTCAACCGCGACAGGACGTGTTACCAGCCAGCGCCAATCCTGAAAGGGAAGATGAGAGTCGGCGCTGGCCAATCGGCCCAGCGCCTTTTCCGCATTCAAAAGGACTGGCCATGGCAAAAATCATCGAAACGTCCACCGGAGCGCTGGCGCTGACCTTCGACGACGTGCTCTTGCAGCCCGGCCATTCCGAAGTCATGCCGGGCGAGACCGACATCCGCACCCGTATTGCCGGCGACATCGATCTCAACGTGCCGATCCTGTCGGCGGCGATGGACACCGTCACCGAGGCGCGGCTGGCGATCGCCATGGCGCAGGCCGGCGGCATCGGCGTCATCCACCGCAATTTCTCGCCGGCCGAGCAGGCCGAGCAGGTCAGGCAGGTGAAGAAATTCGAGTCCGGCATGGTGGTGAACCCGGTCACCATCGGCCCGGACGCCACGCTGGCCGACGCGCTGGCGCTGATGCGCACCTATTCGATTTCGGGCATTCCAGTGGTCGAGAATGGCGGCACCGGCGGCCACACGGTTGGCCGGCTCGTCGGCATCCTCACCAACCGCGACGTGCGCTTCGCTTCCGATCCGGCGCAGAAGGTCTACGAGCTGATGACGCGTGAGAACCTGATCACGGTCAAGGAGAATGTCGACCAGGACGAGGCCAAGCGCCTGCTCCACAAACACCGCATCGAGAAGCTGGTGGTGGTCGACGGGAAGGGCAATTGCGTCGGCCTGATCACCGTCAAGGACATCGAGAAGTCGCAGCTCAACCCGCACGCCACCAAGGACGCGCAAGGCCGCCTGCGCGCGGCGGCCGCCACCAGTGTCGGCGACGACGGTTTCGAGCGTGCCGAGCGCCTGATCGACGCCGGCGTCGACCTTTTGGTCATCGACACCGCGCACGGCCATTCGCAGCGTGTGCTGGACGCGGTGGCGCGGGCGAAGAAGCTCTCCAATTCCGTGCGCATCCTGGCTGGCAATGTCGCCACCGCCGACGGCACGCAGGCGCTGATCGACGCCGGCGCCGACGCCGTCAAGGTCGGCATCGGCCCGGGCTCGATCTGCACAACCAGAATCGTGGCCGGCGTCGGCGTGCCGCAGCTTTCGGCGATCATGTCGGCGGTGGAGACGGCGCATAAGTCTGGCGTGAGCGTCATTGCCGACGGCGGCATCAAATATTCGGGCGATCTGGCCAAGGCGCTTGCCGCGGGCGCTAGCGCAGCAATGATCGGCTCGCTGCTTGCCGGCACCGACGAGAGCCCGGGCGAGGTCTATCTGCACCAGGGCCGCTCCTTCAAGGCTTACCGCGGCATGGGCTCGGTCGGCGCCATGGCGCGCGGCTCGGCCGATCGCTACTTCCAGGCCGAGGTCCGCGATACGCTGAAACTGGTTCCGGAAGGCATTGAAGGGCAGGTTCCCTACAAAGGACCTGTGGCTGGCGTGCTGCACCAGCTTGCAGGCGGCCTGAAAGCCGCTATGGGTTATGTGGGTGGACGTGACCTTGCAGATTTCCGCGAGCGCGCCACTTTTGTGCGCATATCCAATGCCGGACTTCGTGAAAGCCACGCCCATGACGTCACGATCACCCGCGAAAGCCCCAATTACCCGGGCGGACTTTGATCGAGAGGCCGATCGGCCCGACCGCCAGGGGCTGTGGCGTGGCTTGAGCGTGGCGGTGCTGCGGCTGTCGCGGCACGCGGCGGCCCTGTCCATTGCCTCGATTGCGCTTTTCCTCGTCATGACGGCGCTGGAGTTTCTCTATTTCCAGCGCTTGAGCGGCGGCTTGGCCGCGCTCGACATGCGCGTCGCCGGCTTCACGCCCGACGAAGGCATGGCGTGGCTCACAGCACTCGGCCGTCGCGGCGGCGAGATCATCATCGTCTGGCACTATTTGACCTTCGACCTTTTGTTCCCGGCGCTGCTGTCGCTGACGCTGGTCAGCCTCATCCTTGCCTTCGGGCGGCGGCTCAGCACCTTCCGCGCCATGCCGGCGCAGCTGCAGGCCCTGTTCGCGCTCGTGCTGGTACTGCCCTATACGGTCGCCGACTATGCTCAGAATTTTGCCCTGGCGCGGCTGCTCTCCGATTTCCAGCTGGCCAACCCCGATTCGCTGGCCTTCGCCTCTTTGCTGACCGTCACCAAATTCGCGCTGCTGGCCATTCCATTCTTTGTCGTCGCATTCTTCGCGCTGGCCGGGCAGCGGCGGCGCTGACGGGAGAGAGAGGGCGGACAAATGCACCAGACCGCCATCTTCTGGCCGATGCTGGCGCATGTGCTCCTGGTCTACATCGTCTATCTGGTGATGCTGAAGCGGCGCTATCTCGCCGTGAAGTCCGGCGAAGCGAAGGTCGGCCAGTACAAGGTCCGCTCCACCGAGCCGGCCTCGAGCGTCACAGTCGCCAACAATCTGATCAACCAGTTCGAACTGCCGGTTCTCTTCCACGTGCTCTGCCTGGCGCTGTTCGTCACCAATGGCGTGAACTACCTGACGCTGGCGTTGATGTGGCTGTTCATAGTCACGCGCTATGTGCACGCCTGGGTGCATCTCGACAGAAACTATGTGCTGCACCGCAGCCGCGCCTTCTTCCTTGGCGCGGGTATACTTCTTATCGCCTGGTTCTGGTTCGCGCTGCACCTGCTCGCGGTGGTGTGACGCTAGAGCGTTTCACCGTTTCACGGAAACGGTCTATCTCTTTGTTTTTACGCACTTTTCCTGGAATTGCTCTAAAGGTCGAACACCGCGATGCGGCGCTTGTCGAACTTGATGCCGATCTCGCCGCGCACCAGCCTCAGCGCCTGCTCGCCGAAAACGGCGCGCCGCCAGCCCTGCAGCGCCGCCACGTCGGCTTCGTCGCCCTCGGCGGCTATGCGGTCGATATCGTCGCTGGAGGCAAGCACCTTGGTGGCGACGCCTTCCTTCTCCGCGACGATCCTGAGCAGCACCTTGAGCAGCTCCGACGCCGCGCTCGATCCTTCCTGCGGCTGGACGCTTTTCGGCAGTTTCGGCATCGCATCCTTGGGCAGGGAAAGGGCGGTATTGACCGCGCCAAGCAGCGCGGTTGCCGTCGCGGAGCGCTCCCAGCCTTTCGGCGTGGTGCGCAGCTTGCCGAGCGCCGCCGCGTCGCGCGGCGCCTGCTGCGCGATCTCGTAGATCGCATCATCCTTGAGCACGCGGCCGCGCGGCACGTCGCGCTCGCGCGCCTCCCGCTCGCGCCAGGCGGCCACCGCCTGCACGATCGCCAGCTCCTGCGGCTTGCGCAGCCGCATCTTCAGCCGCTTCCAGGCATCCTCGGGATGCGGATCGTAGGTCTCGCGCGAGGTGAGGACATCCATCTCCTCGTTCAGCCAATGGGCGCGGTCCTCGCGCTTCAGCTCGGCGCTGAGATGCTGGTAGACCTTGATCAGATGGGTGACGTCGGCGAGCGCGTATTCGAGCTGCTTGTCGGAGAGCGGCCGGTGCCGCCAATCGGTGAAGCGCGAGGATTTGTCGAGCCGGGCTCCGGTGACCTTCTGGACAAGCTGGTCATAGGAAACGCTGTCGCCGAAGCCGCAGACCATCGCCGCCACCTGCGTGTCGAACACTGGATGCGGCACCAGATTGCCGAGATGGACGATGATTTCGATGTCCTGCCGCGCCGCGTGGAAGACCTTCAGCACCGCTTCGTTGGCCATGAGCCGGAAAAACGGTTTCAGGTCGATGCCGGGCGACAACGGATCGATAAGCGCCTCAATCCCAGGCGCGGCGATCTGGATCAGGCAGAGGATCGGCCAGAAGGTCGTCTCGCGAATGAATTCGGTATCGACGGTAATGAATTCCGACTTTTCGAACGCCGCGACAACGCTCTCGAGTTCTTCTTGTGTGGTGATGACCTGCATCAAATCGCTTTTGGCACAATATTAAGCCTCTTTCAATTTCAGCCGGGCGCGCTTTCGTCAAGCCGCCGCAGCGTAAGCGGTGGCCCGATCGCCGGATTCTCCCATGCGAAATCGCGCCGCGTGCCGACGCGCCAACCCGCAATGTCCCTCAAGCCGTCGTGGTCCGCTCCACGGCTGCTTTCAGAATCGGCAGCGTGCCGTCCCAGTAGAGGCTGGCATGCGGCCGACATCTAGCCCTGCATCATGTCGGTTCGGTCACGCTGCGCCAGACGTCGGACAACGGTGCCGCGATTGTGATCGACTTGACGATGGGCGAGCGGTTCATGCCTCGTAGGCCCGCGCCGGTACTCTCTCTCCGGTCGTGTCGGATCCTGTTCCGTCCGTTACGGCGTTCGGCGACGGTCGCCGGCCAAGCGCGCCCGCTGCCGCCAGGCTGAGCACGATGAACGGTATGCCGATGCCATAGGCCGAGCGGATGCCCCAGTGGTCCGAGACGAAGCCAAGCAGCGGCGGACCGAGCAGGAAGGCGACGAAGGAGATCTGCGACAATGCGGCAACGTTGATCGCGGCGGAGCGGTCCGTCATCTGGGCGGCCGCCGAAATCGCCAACGGAAAGATCGCGCTGCAGCCGATGCCCATGAGCGCGAAGCCCAGCATCGAGACGAAGGGCAGGGGCGAGAAGAAGACGATGAATACGCCGGCAGCCATCGTTGCCAACAACACGCGCGCCACGCCGCTCGGCGAGTGGCGGTCGACGATGCTGTCGGCGAAGAAGCGTGTCGTCGCCTGCGAGAAGGCGAACAGCGCCACGGTGATCCCGGCAATGAAGGGCCCTGAGTCGAACACAGCGCGCATATAGATCGCCGACCAGTCCATGCTGGCGCCTTCCATCAGCATTGCCGACAGCGTCACCGCGACGAGGATGAGGATCGGCAACGTCGGCCGGGCGAACATCGGCGCTTTGTCGCCTGACGTGACGAAGCGGGCGGGCGCCGGTTGGAAGCCGCCGAGCAACAGCGCCACCGCAACCGCCACCATCGGCACCGCCAGCGCCAGATGCAGTTGCGGCGACAGGCCGAGATGCGCCAGCGCGCCGCCGAACAGCCCGGCGCCGAAGAAGCCGATGCTCCAGAACGAATGCGCCCGGTTCATGATGCGGCGCTTGAGCAGGAACTCGGTCCTGTCGGCCTCGACATTCAAGATGATCTCGATGCTGCCGATCATCAGTCCGACCGGGAGCAGCATCAGGAACAACGCGGCCGGGCCCGGCGCGTGCACCGCGACGGAATAGGCAAGCGCCAGCAGCGGCACCAGCCACAGCAGCGCGCGGCGAAAGCCGACGCGCTCCAGGATCGGCGTCGCCAGCGTCAGCGCGATCAGCGTGCCGATCGGCGTCCCGATCAGGGCGAGTCCCAGCGTGCCGTCCTCGATCTGCATGGCATGCTTGATGTCGGGCAGGCGCGGAAAGATGTTGCCCATAGCGAAGGAATAGATCGCGAAGCCGGCATAGACGCGGTGCTGCGGAGCGAGTTTCAGGCCAAGGGTCATCACGGGCAATCCAACAAGGAGATTTTGGCGAGCGAACTCTTCGGGGTCCGCCAGCGACTCTGTTTCTTGCATGAACAGGCAAAACATGCAATAACGTGCACAAATAAATAGGATCGTGCATGCTCACCGAAGAACGCCACCAACTCATTCGCGACCGGCTTGCGGCGGACGGAAAGGTGCTGGCCGGAGAGCTCGCCAGCCGTTTCGGCGTGTCGGAAGACACGGTGCGCCGCGATCTCAGGGAATTGGCGAAGGCCGGGCAACTGCGCCGCGTCTATGGCGGCGCGGTCGCTTCCGCGCCCTTTGCCGCCGCGACGCTCAGCCAACGCAGCCGTCATGCGATCGAGGAAAAAACGCGGCTCGCCAAGGCGGCGGTCGGACTGCTGAGCGCGGGGCAGTCGCTGTTCATCGACGGCGGCACGACCAATGAGGCGATCGCCAGGGCGATCCCGCGCGACATCCAACTGACCGTCGCCACCAATTCGCTGGGCGTCGCCTCGGCTCTGGCGGACCTTCCCCTGGTCGAGCTGATCGTGCTCGGCGGCCGCTATGTGCCGGATCTCGGCACCTGCGTCGGCGCCGACACGCTCGCCGCCGTGGCGCAACTCGGCGCCGATCTGTTCTTTCTGGGTTCCTGCGGGCTGGATGTCGCGCGCGGCGTCACCGCCTTCGATTCGGCCGAAGCCGAGGTGAAGCGCGCCATGGCGAAAAACAGCGCTGGTATCGTCATTGCCGTCACCAACGACAAGCTTGCCACCGCCGCGCCCTATCGCGTGGCGAACGCGGATGCGATCCGCCATCTCGTGGTGGAAAAGAGCGCGCCTCCCGCCACGCTCGCCGCTTTCCAAAGCCAGGGCGCGCAGATCCACTTTGCTTGAGCGGCCGCGGCAGTGCGCCTGTGTGACCGCTTGCCTTGACAAAGCCGGCCTCTCATGCGCTTTTCGCGCCAATTTTCGAGCCGGGCCGATGCCCGCAATTTCCGGACTTTACCCATGACCACGCATCGTTACCGCAGCCACACCTGTGCCCAGTTGAGAAAGAGCGACGTCGGCAATTCCGTCCGCCTGTCGGGCTGGGTGCATCGCGTGCGCGACCATGGCGGCCTGCTTTTCATCGACCTGCGCGACCATTACGGCCTGACCCAGATCGTCGCCGATCCGGATTCGCCGGCCTTCAAGGTGGCCGAGACACTGCGCGGCGAATGGGTGATCCGCGTCGACGGCGAGGTCAAGGCGCGGCTGCCGGAAACCGTCAATCCAAACCTGCCGACCGGCGAGATCGAGATTTTCGCGCGCGAGATCGAAGTGTTGTCGGCCGCCAAGGAGCTGCCGCTGCCGGTGTTCGGCGAACCTGAATATCCCGAAGACATCCGCCTGAAATACCGCTTCCTCGACCTGCGCCGCGAGACGCTGCACAAGAATATCGTGGCGCGCACGAAGATCATCGCCGAGATGCGCAAGCGCATGGGCGAGGTCGGTTTCACCGAATTTTCGACGCCGATCCTCACCGCCTCGTCGCCGGAAGGCGCGCGCGACTTCCTGGTGCCGTCGCGCATCCATCCCGGCACCTTCTACGCGCTGCCGCAGGCGCCGCAGCAGTACAAGCAGCTGATCATGGTCTCCGGCTTTGACCGCTATTTCCAGATCGCGCCCTGCTTCCGCGACGAGGATCCGCGCGCCGACCGCCTGCCGGGCGAGTTCTACCAGCTCGACCTCGAAATGAGCTTCGTCGAGCAGGACGACGTGCTCAGCACGATGGAGCCTGTCCTCCGCGCGGTCTTCGAGACGTTCGCCGCCGGCAAGCCGGTGACGCAGAAATTCCGCCGCATTCCCTATGACGAGGCGATGCGCACCTATGGCACCGACAAGCCGGACCTGCGCAACCCGATCGAGATGCAGGCGGTCTCGGATCACTTCCGCGACTCCGGCTTCAAGGTGTTCGCCAACATCCTGGCCAACGATCCGAAGGCCGAGGTGTGGGCCATTCCGGCCAAGACCGGCGGCAGCCGCGCCTTCTGCGACCGCATGAATTCCTGGGCGCAGGGCGAGGGGCAGCCGGGGCTCGGCTACATCTTCTGGCGCAAGGAAGGTGAAAAACTCGAAGGCGCCGGCCCGATCGCCAAGAACATCGGCGAGGAGCGCACCGAGGCGATCCGCCAGCAGCTCGGCCTCGCCGATGGCGACGCCGCCTTCTTCGTCGCCGGCGACCCGAAGAAGTTCGTCACTTTCGCGGGCGCGGCGCGTACGCGCGCCGGCGAGGAGCTGAACCTCGTCGACCGCGAGCGCTTCGAGCTGTGCTGGATCGTCGACTTCCCGTTCTTCGAATGGAACGAGGACGAGAAGAAGATCGACTTCGCCCACAATCCGTTCTCCATGCCGCAAGGGGGCATCGACGCGCTGAATGGTGAGGAGCCGCTCGGCATCAAGGCGTTCCAGTACGACATGGTCTGCAACGGCTTCGAGATCGCATCGGGCGGCATCCGCAACCACCTGCCGGAAACCATGGTCAAGGCGTTCGAGATGGTCGGCCTGGACCGCGCGACGGTGGAGGAGCGCTTCGGCGGCCTTTACCGCGCTTTCCAGTATGGCGCGCCGCCGCATGGCGGCATGGCGGCGGGCGTCGACCGCATTGTCATGTTGCTCGTGGGCGCCAAGAACCTGCGCGAGATCACCATGTTCCCGATGAACCAGCAGGCCTACGACCTGCTGATGAGCGCGCCTTCCGAAGCCACCCCGCAACAGCTGCGCGAGCTGTCGCTGCGCGTCGCCGTGGCGAAGAAGGACTGACGGCAGCCTAGCAACTGCCCTTTCTCCCCGTCACTGATACGGGGGAGAAATGTCCGGCAGGACAATGAGGGGCAGCGCGGGTGCTGGCGATTTGCACGCGGTCGTAACAGCTGAGGCCTTCTGACAGGCAGTCGGTTCAGCACCGAATTACATATTCGCAAGCGTCGGCGCTGCCCCTCATCCGCCTGCCGGCACCTTCTCCCCGTATAGTGACGGGGAGAAGGCAGCTAATTCGATCAGTCCTGGTTCGCCTTGACCTTGACGCCCAACGTCTTCGGCAGGTCGAGCGGGTTGGACATGGCGCCGGCCATGATCAGCGCGAACGGCACCGACGACGGCGGCTCGGCCGAGATTTCCAGGCTCTTCGGGTCGTCGAGGAAGGTGTTGACGGCAGCCGACACCTCGGCCGTCAGCTCGGGATTGTTGAGCTGCGCCATGCCGAACGGCACGATCGCCTTGGCCTGGTTGGCGACGTCCTTGGACGACATGCCCTGCTGCTTGCCGACATAGTCGAGCACCTTGCCGGTGAGCGAATCGTCCTCGAAGCGCACCGAGGCGCCGTTGAAGGAAAGCTGCTGCATCAGGCCGAGCATGGCCATGCCTTGCGCGGAATTGTCGGCGCCTTCCGGTTGGGCGGCGAGCTTCTTCTGCATCTCCTGCATCGACTTGATGAAGTCGACCGTGTAGCCGCCGAGGTCGAAGGTCATGCCGAGCGTGCCGGCATTTTCGACCGAGACGTCATATTTCGACAGCTCCATCTTGCCGTCGCTCGGCTGCCAGGTGCCGGCCATCGCGATGTTGCCCGAGATGTTCTGGTAGCCCAGCGCCTCTATCGCTTCCTTCGACTTCGGATCGTCGATCAGCGTCAGGTCGGCGGTGAATTTTTCGGTGTTGGCGGTGAAGTCCATCGCCTTGCCGTCGGCCGGCGGGGTGATCTGGACCGCAAGCCCGTCCATCGCGAACGCCGTCTTGTCGCCGACCTTGACCGTCATGTTGGAGAGCTCCGCCGACTTGTACATCATCAGCGAGCCGAGCGGATCGGTGCCGCCTTCGGCGGGAACCTTCATGTCGTGGATGACCACCGGGCTGAGGTTGAGCGTCACGCCGTCCTTGCTGTGCTCGAAAGGCGAGGTCGAGACGGTGGCGATCTCATAGCCGCCATTGGCTTCGCTGACCCCTTCCAGCTTCACGTCGCCGATCGGCAGCGCTTCCTTCTCGGCCGCCGGCTTGATGGAGACGCCCTGCAGCACGGCGTTCGAATCGTCGCCTGAGACGCCGGTCCAGGAAATCTCGACGCCCTGGGCGGCAAGGGCTGCCTTGATGCGCTCGGCCACCGCCGGATCGGCGGCGAAGGCTGCGTTGAGCGGCAGCGTCAGCAGAAAGGTCGAAAAAGCCAGTTTCTTGAGCGTTGAGCGTTGGATTGTCATGGCGAGTTCCCTGTCCTGATTGGCTATGTGAAATTGTTTTGAAATCTGCTCCATCACCATTCCGTGACGAACGGGACGGGAAAAAGGCATTTCCGGCCCCATTTGTCGAAAACGGCGATGAAAAGCAAACGCCGGTCGGCAGCCATTGCCCGATGCGGTGAATTTGTCATGAAGACCGCGGCTTTCCTTCGCCAGCGCGTTGCATTGCCAGATAGCGGCCGCATGTAACGGATTGATGTTGGCCGGCGTCGTGTTGCCGACTAAGCCTGTTGCAGATCGGCGGCAAATTGCAGCCGCCGCGGCGCCGCTTCCGTGAAATCCTTCACACCGCCGGCTGCGTGTCTATAGCCGCGGCGAATGCGCCGACGTTCACGCGGCGCTTGCCGCGAATCACCCGCTCGGCTAGTCCAAATCCATGGGAAAAAGGCTTTTGCCGCCTGATAACAATGGCGGCGGCGATAAAATCGAACCGGTCGATCTGAAGGAAGCGCTCGAGCGGCGCTATCTGGCTTACGCGCTGTCGACCATCATGCACCGGGCGCTGCCGGATGTGCGCGACGGACTGAAGCCGGTCCATCGCCGCATCATGCATGCCATGCGGCTGCTCCGGCTCAACCCCGATCAGGGCTTTGCCAAATGCGCCCGCATCGTCGGCGACGTGATGGGCAAGTTCCATCCGCATGGCGACCAGTCGATCTACGACGCCCTGGTGCGTCTCGCGCAGGATTTCTCGATGCGCTACCCGCTGGTCGACGGGCAGGGCAATTTCGGCAACATCGACGGCGATAACGCCGCCGCCATGCGTTACACCGAAGCGCGCATGACAGAGGTGGCGAGCGAACTGCTTGCCGGCATCACCGAGGATGCAGTCGATTTCCGGCCGACCTACAATGAAGAGGACGAGGAGCCGTCCGTCCTGCCGGGCGCCTTCCCGAACCTGCTCGCCAACGGCTCGTCGGGCATTGCCGTCGGCATGGCGACTTCCATCCCGCCGCATAACGCGGCTGAGCTTTGCGACGCAGCGCTTCATCTGATCGAGCATCCGGACGCGCCGGTGGCGAAACTGATGGATTTCGTCCAGGGTCCGGATTTCCCGACCGGCGGCATCATTGTCGACAGCCGCGCCTCGATCCTCGAAGCCTATGAAACGGGCCGTGGCGGTTTTCGCGTGCGCTCGAAATGGGGTCAGGAAGACCAGGGCAGGGGCACCTGGAGCATCGTCGTCACCGAAATCCCCTACGGCGTCCAGAAGGCCAGGCTGATCGAGAAGATCGCCGAGCTGTTGATGGCGCGCAAGCTGCCGCTGCTCGAAGACGTCCGCGACGAGAGTGCGGAAGACATCCGCGTCGTCCTGGTGCCGAAGAGCCGCACGGTCGATCCCGGCATCCTGATGGAATCGCTGTTCAAGCTCACCGAGCTCGAAAGCCGCTTCCCGCTCAACATGAACGTTTTGTCGCGCGGCAAGGTGCCGAACGTCCTGTCGCTGAAGGGCGTGCTGAAGGAGTGGCTCGACCACCGCCGCGAGGTTTTGATCCGCCGCTCGAAATACCGGCTCGGCGAGATCGAGAAGCGGCTGGAAATCCTCGCCGGCTATCTGATCGCCTATCTCAACATCGACGAGGTCATCCGGATCATCCGCGAGGAGGATGAGCCCAAGCAGGTGATGATGGCCCGCTGGTCGCTCACCGACAACCAGGCCGAAGCGATCCTCAACATGCGCCTGCGCGCGTTGCGCAAGCTCGAAGAGATCGAGATCCGCAAGGAATTCGACGGCCTCACCGCCGAGAAGAAGCAGATCGAGGCCCTGCTGGCTTCCGACGCCAAGCAATGGTCGACGATCAAGTGGGAAGTCACCAAGATCCGCGACACGTTCGGTCCGGAGACCGAACTCGGCAAGCGCCGCACCCAGTTCGCCGATGCACCCGAGCATGACCTGACCGACATCGCGCACGCCATGATCGAGCGCGAGCCGGTCACCGTCGTTGTATCGGAAAAGGGCTGGCTGCGCGCCATGAAGGGCCACCTGACCGACCATTCGCAGCTCGCCTTCAAGGAAGGCGACAGCCTGAAGCTCGCCTTCCATGCCCAGACCACGGACAAGATCCTGGTCTTCACCACCGGCGGCAAGTTCTACACCATCGGCGCCGACCGGCTGCCGGGCGGGCGCGGCCATGGCGAGCCGATCCGCATCATCGTCGACATGGAGAACGATCAGGACATCGTCACCGCCTTTGTTCATGATCCCAAACGCAAGCTGCTGCTCGTCTCCTACGACGCCAACGGTTTCGTCGTTTCGGAGGAAGAGGTCGTCGCCAACACCCGCAAGGGCAAGCAGGTGATGAACGTCAAGGCCCCGGACGAGGCCAAGCGCTGCATGCCGGTGTCGGGCGACCATCTCGCCATTGTCGGCGAGAACCGCAAGATGCTGGTCTTCCCGCTGGCCGAAATCCCGGAAATGGCGCGCGGCAAGGGCGTGCGCCTGCAGAAATACAAGGATGGCGGCGTGCTGGACCTGAAGACCTTCACCCTCGAGACGGGGCTCTCCTGGCAGGATTCGGCCGATCGCACCTTTACCAAGTCGCGCGAGGAGCTTGCCGAGTGGATCGGCGCGCGCGCCGCGGCCGGCCGCATGGTGCCGAAGGGTTTCCCCAGGACGGGCAAATTCGGGTAGCGAGGCTCCCCTTCTCTCCTTGTGGGATAGGAAGCGGTCCGCGTTAGCGGACGAAAAGCCAATTGCCTGGCTTTTCGAGCTTCGAACGCCCTGAGCCTGCAAAGGGCCAGGGATGGCCGATCCACCACCCGGCCGGGTCCCCGCTGCTTCGCAGCGTCCCGGCGTTCGCTGGCCTTTCATCGTGCCACTGGCACGATGAATTCGCTTCGCGAACCGGCTGCTCACCCCACAAGGGGAAGGCAAGGACGAACATTTGGACTATCGTCACGATTACTGCACTATGATGGTGCATAAGCATCCATTGAACCATCGGGCAGGGGAGAAACGCACGCTTGAAGCGAGCTGAGATCCAGAAACCGGGGCAGCGCCTGTTCGGCCTGTCGACGCCGCTCAGGGCGGCCGTCATCCCGCCGCTGTCGGCGGCGCGCTGGCTCCTGGTGCTGATCGCCGCCGCCGGCGTCTATTTCTTCCACGGTTTCCTGTTCCCGGTGCTGGCGGCGCTCGTCATCGCCTTCGCCAGCTGGCCGCTCTACCGCCGGCTGCTCGTCGCCGTCGGCGGCAACCGCACCATCGGCGCGACCTTGGCCATACTTTTCATCCTCACCTTCCTGGTGGTGCCGATCGCGCTTGCCGGCACCTACGCCATCAACGAGCTGCGCGAGTGGGTGACCTGGGCGATCGAGACCAATCGGCACGGCGCGGTGACACCGGGTTGGATCGCCACCATGCCGGTCGTCGGCGAGTGGCTGAACGAGCAATGGACGGGCTACCTCGGCCATCCCGGCGGCATCGGCGAATTGATCCAGCTGATCAGCGGCTCCAACATCGGCAGCATCTATCGCGGCGCCTTGGCCGCCGGCGGCAGCGCCTTCGGCCTGTTGCTCACACTTCTGTTCATGATGATCGCGCTGTTCTTCGCCTATCGCGACGGCGAGTCTTTCGCGGCCCAGGTCGATCGCCTCGGCGAACGCATCCTGCCGACGCGCTGGGAGCGTATCTCGCGCGTCGTGCCGGCAACCATCTCCTCGACGGTCACCGGCATGACCATCATCGCCATCGGCGAGGGCCTGGTGCTCGGCATCGCCTATTGGCTCGCCGGCGTGCCGTCGCCGGTGACGCTCGGCGCGCTCACCGGCATCATGGCGCTGATCCCGGGCGGTGCGCCGCTCTCCTTCACCCTGGTGTCGATCTACCTCGCCGCCAGCGGCAAGGTTTTCGCCGGCGCGGCCCTGTTCATCTGGGGCGCGGTCGAGCTCTTCATCGTCGACAAGACCTTGCGGCCCAAGCTCGTCGGCGGCCCGATCAAGCTGCCGTTCCTGCCGACCTTTTTCGGCCTGATCGGCGGCGTCAAGACGATGGGTTTCCTCGGCCTGTTCATCGGCCCGGTGTTGATGGCGTTGCTCGTCGCCATCTGGCGCGAATGGCTGCGCGAGGTCGAGATCATGGACGAGCTTCCGCCTGTCGCCGACGAGGCCGGCGCGCCGCCCCGGATCGAGGCTGCCGCCGAGCCAAGGAAGATTCAGGCTGGGTGATGCACCGCGAGATCCGCACGGCGCTTGCGGCCCACATGCAATTGCCAGAGCGAATGCGCGACCAGCGTTACGATCATGATGCCGCCGCCGATCAGGCTGTTGCGTGACGGTGTCTCGGCGAAGATCATCCACACCCAGACCGGCGCCAGGATCGTTTCCAAGAGATAGAACATCGCGACTTCCGCGCCCGAGATGTATTTCGGTCCGTTGGCGAGGCAGAAGAACGCGATCGGCATGACGACGCCGCCGTTCAGGATGATCCACCACGGCGCTTCGACTTGAAAGCCGGTTCTGGAGACCATGAACGCCGCCACCCCAAAAGGCAGGATCACGCCGATAAGCGCGGTAAAGCCCATGTCCTTGCCGCTGGCGCGCGAGATGGTGATGGCGCAGGCAATCAGGAAGGCCGAACACAATGCCATCAGGTCGCCGAACAAATATCCGGTGCCGACGGAATCGCCGACGATGATGGCGACGCCGACGATCATCAGCGCCATCGCGGCGAGGGTCAGCGGTCGCGGCCGCTCCTTCAGGAACAGCCACGACAGCAGCGCCGCGAAGACGGTGTTGAAGGCCAGGATGAACACCAGATCGGCTGTCGATGTATGATAGACGGCTGTCATGAAGGCGACCGCGCCGAGCCCGTAAATCACGGCCACGACCAGCCCCGACCAGCCGGGTATGAGCTGCGGCGCATTCTTGCTGTACAAGCGCCAGACCGCCCACATGATCAGCGCCGCCGCCAAGGTGCAGCCGGTGCGCAGCAAAAGGATGGTCCAAGCTTCGCCATCCGCGAGCCGGATCAGCGGAATATCTATGCTCAGCACCAGCCCGCCGATGGCGGTGACGAGGAGGCCTTTCTGGTGATCGGTGTGGGAAGACATGTGATCGTTCTCGAGACAAAGCGAGAGCAAGCGCCGGCGCGATTGCACACCTCGCGCGCGAGGGCGCGCAAGACCGGCGTCTTCTCCCTTGAAACACAATAAGGGCGGGTTCGGGAAAACTGTTTTAGCGACTGACCGCTTCGTGGTCGTAGCGTTCCCAGCCTTTCGGGCCGAGATGCTCCTGCGGCATGAAGCGCATCTTATAATTCATCTTGCGCGAGCCGTTGACCCAGTAGCCGAGATAGACGTGGGGCAGTCCCATCGCCTTGGCGCGGGCGATGTGATCGAGGATCATGAAGGTGCCGAGCGAGCGGTCCTCGAAGTCAGGATTGAAATAGGAATAGACCATCGACAGGCCATCGGCCATCTTGTCGGTGAGCGCGACCGCGATCAGCTCGCCATGGCCCTTGCCGGTGATGAACGTGTCGGGGCCGCGACGCCGGTATTCGATGATCTTGGTGTCGACATGCGTGTCTTCCACCATCATCGCATAGTCGAGCACGGTCATGTCCGACATGCCGCCACGGCGATGGCGGGCGTCGAGATAGCCGCGGAAGAGCGAGTATTGCTCGGTCGAGGGCTGCGCGTCATGCATGGCGCCGACGAGGTCGGCATTGTGCTGGATGACGCGGCGCATGTTGCGGCTGGGGCTGAATTCCTGTGCCAGGATGCGAACCGAGACACAGGCGCGGCACGACTCGCAGGCCGGACGGTAGGCGATGTTCTGCGAGCGCCGGAAGCCGCCTTGCGTCAGCAGGTCGTTCATCTCCGGCGCCTTGTCGCCGACAAGGTGCGTGAACACCTTGCGCTCGAACTGTCCCTCCAGATAAGGGCACGGCGACGGCGCGGTCAGGAAGAACTGCGGCGACTGGGTCGGATGCTGCGTCATCTAATCTTGGAAACGCTCCTGCGAATCGCTCTACCTTTGGCCCGGTCAGCGAAAAATTCAACAGGATTGTGCGGACGCGACGGGCTTGACCTGTTCATATTTAAGCATAGGCGGCGCGGCGGTCTGATCGACACGGCGGTGGAACGCCGTCAGATATCGGTGCGGGTGACCACCGTGCCGAGCAGCAGGTCGTGCAGCGTGCGCTTGCGGTCGGAGAACAGCGTGACCAGGAGCACCAGCGGCGTCAGGATGACGTTGCCAGCCCAGAACAGCACCGAGTGAACCACGGCCGTCATGCCGTCGATGCGGCTGCCGTCGAGCTTCTCCAGGCGGATACCCATGATCTTCATGCCGGTCGTCGCCTGGCCGCGGCTGCCCAGCGTGTTCCAGATGTAGAGAATGGCGACCATCGGCACCAGCACCGAAAACAGCGCCCAGCCGAGGCCGAAAGTCAAAAGCCCGAGAATGGCTACCAGGATGGCGAAGGGAATGGTCAGCAGCGCGACGAAGAAATAGTCGAGCAGGAAGGCGAAGATGCGCCTTGTCCGCACCCCGCGATAGGCGCGAGTGTTCATATCCGTTCCTCAATCGCGGCATCCGCTTGAGGATGCCTGCCGCCCTTTTCAAATGGTGAGGGTGGCCCGGAATTCAAGGAAGGTGCGCGCGGGCGGACCGGCGCGATATCAGAAGATGCCGGGGCAGAGCCTGTAGCGGACCCGCCCGAGATAGTCGCGATACTCCTCGGTGAGCGCCAGGATGCGCTCCTCGCGCAGGATGCGATGGATCTGGAACAGGGTGATGATCGCGTAGACGGTGAAATTGTAGATAGAGAAGCTCGACAGCAGGAAAAGGATGTGCCCCGCCAGGTAGCCGGCATAGATCGGGTGCCGCACGAAGCGGTAGGCGCCGCCGGTGACGACGCCGCGATTGGCGGGCAGGATGGCGAAGGAGCGGCCAAGCGATATCTTGCCCCAGATCACCAGCCACAGCGCCAGGAATTGCAGCGGCGCCGCGATATAGAGCGGGATGATGGCGATTCCGTCCTGGAGCGATACGAAACCCGAGCCGAAACCGGCCGTCAGCGAGATGAATACCGTGAAAGGGCTCCAGTCGCGGACAATCGGTCGGCGCGCCAGCAGCAGCCAGGTAAAGGTCAGGACGTCGGAGATCATGAGCAGCAGGATGTTCAGCCGGCCCGGATCGATGACGAGGTGACGCGCACCGCGATAGACGAAGACCGCGGCGACCACCAGCGCGATGAAACGGAACAGGCCCTCGCGAAGGTCGGTGAGGATCTCGCTGCTTCGCAGCCCGGACCAAAAACCGATCTCTGCGCCAGGCAGCACATCGCTTTTGGAAATCGTCAACCCTGCCACCCCGGTGGTCCCCTCGACATGGACCATTGCACGCAAGCCTTGCCGTGCGGTTAAGGTTTCGCCTGCTTTTGGTTGCATTGGCGGATTCGCCTGCGAGGGAATGGTGTGTTGCCTGTTGAACATGACATTCTTCCCGGTCTAGCTTGCTGCGGCGCACAAAGGGGACGGGGACATGGACTACGACATGCTGGTCATCGGCAGCGGCCCTTCGGGCCGCCGCGCCGCGGTGCAATCGGCCAAGCTCGGCAAGTCGGTGCTGGTGGTCGACCGAGGCCGGCGCCTGGGCGGCGTCTCGGTGCATACCGGCACCATCCCGTCGAAGACGCTGCGCGAAACGGTGCTCAACCTCTCGGGCTGGCGCGAACGCGGCTTCTACGGGCGTGGCTACCGGGTCAAGCAGGACATTTCGATCTCAGATCTGGTCGACCGGCTGCACAAGACGCTCGACCATGAGGTCGAGGTGCTGCAGCATCAGTTCATGCGCAACACGGTGAAGAGCGCGCGCGCCGCCGTGAAGTTCCTCACGCCGAACAAGGTCAGCCTGACCGCCGACAATGGCGACTACAGCGAAGTTGGCTTCGCCAACGCGCTGATCGCCGTCGGCACCAGGCCGCACCGGCCGGCCGACGTGCCCTTCGACAAAAAGCGCGTCTTCGACAGCGACGAGATGCTGGAACTCCACCATCTGCCGCGCACGCTGACGGTGATCGGCGCCGGCGTCATCGGCGTCGAATACGCCACCATCTTTTCCGCCCTCGACGTGCCGGTGACACTGGTCGAGCCGCGCAACACCATCCTCGACTTCATCGATCGCGAGATCGTCGACGACTTCATTCACCAGATGCGTGACCGCGGCATGACCATCCGCCTCGGCAGCACGGTGAAGGAGATCGCCTCGAAACCCGACCACGCCGAAGTGACGCTGGCCGATGGCCGCACCATCCGCTCCGAGATGGTGCTCTACGCAGCCGGCCGCACCGGCAATGTCGCCAGCCTCGGCCTCGACACGGTCGGCATCGAGGCCGACGCCCGCGGCCGCATCAAGGTCGATCCGCATACCTTCCAGACCACGGTTTCAAACATCTACGCGTCCGGCGACGTCATCGGCTTCCCGAGCCTGGCTTCGACGTCGATGGAGCAGGGCCGGGTGGCGGCTTGCCACGCCTTCGGGGTCCACCTGCCGCCGCCGCCGGAGAGCTTTCCCTATGGCATCTACGCCGTGCCGGAAATTTCCACGGTCGGCCTGTCGGAAGAACAGGTGCGCGACAGCGGCGCAGCCTACGAGGTCGGCCTGGCGCGCTTCCGCGAGACCTCGCGCGGCCACATCATGGGCGTTTCGAGCGGCTTCCTGAAGCTGTTGTTCTCGGTCGAGACGCGCCGCCTGCTCGGCGCCCACATCGTCGGCGAGGGCGCTACCGAGCTCATTCATATCGGCCAGGCGGTGATCAACCTCGGCGGCACGGTCGACTTCTTCGTCAACAACACCTTCAACTATCCGACGCTGGCCGAAGCCTACAAGATCGCCGGCCTGGACGCCTGGAACCGGATGGGGCAGGGCTAAGGGATCGGCCAAGCTGGCCGGTCAGCCTTCCATCTGCGACAGCAGCGAAAGCATGACGTCGGCCGAAGGCATCGGCAGCACCGCCTCGATCTCGGCCGGCCGCACGCCGGCGATGGCGTCTGCATCGCCCGCCACGGTACCGAGCGGCCCGCGGAACCCGTGCTTCGACCAGGCGAGTTGCTGCAGCTTCGGGCTGGTCAGCGCTTCGAGCAGCGGATCGACCGCCGGATCGATGACGATCAGCGGATGCGCCGAATAGACGGTGGGGCGCGGATAGAGAATCTCCGGCTTGGCGCCGGCGCCGGCCTGCACGCGCTGCCAGCGCTCCGGATCGGCAAGCGCCCATTCCACGAGCTGGTTTTCGTAGCCCACCACCATCGGCTCGGCGCCGAGCCCTCCGGCGATATACTGGTCGAACAGCTTGCCCGACGAGGACGATTTCAGGCCCATGCTGCGGAAGATCGACTTCGCCTCCTCGCCATGCCGGGCAAGCAGTTCCTGCGTCGCCACGTCGCCGCTCATCAGGCTGAGCACGAGCCCTGCGAACATGAAGCCGGAATTGGAGCGGTTGGGGTCGGTGGAGACGATGCGTGCGCGGCCATAGAGTTCGGAAATGCCGAGATCCGACCAGTTCTTGCCGGCCAGGATGGCATCGAGCAGCGCCTTGAGGTCGAGCTGGTTGCAGCCGCCCTTGGCGGCGACGGTGACCAAGCCGCTCTTCTTCAGGCCTTCGACCACCGGGCCCCAGGTGTAGACGACGATCGGCGAATTGAGCACCACCTGGTCGTTGCGGATCGAGACGCCGCTCTTACGCGCGAGATCGACCATGATCGACGAGGATGGCCACAGGAATTGCGGCTTCTGCGTCAGGAGCGCCGGCTCGCGCACCATCTCGACCGAACCGGCGACACGGGCGTCGAGCTCCAGCCCGTAGCCACCAAGCGCGCCGATCACATCGGGGTCGGCCAGGAAAGCCTGCTTCTCGCCGCCGACGAAGCCGAACAGATGCGCGCGGTTGCCGAGATAACCGCGAAACTCCGGCCGGTCCTTGAGCGTCAGATAGCCGCCCGTTCCGGCCGCGGCGGCGGCAAGCAGTCCCAGTCCGAAAGCGCGGCGAGAAAGGGCCATCAGCGACCGATATCCTCTTTCAGCGACTCCTGGATGAGTCGAAGGTCAACGTCGAGCGTGCCAAGCTCGGAGTCCGCCTGGCTGTCGGCATAGTGGACGAAGGCGTCCTGCAGCTTGGTGATCACCGCGCCGACAGTGGCAAGCCGCTGTTGGCTTGGCGCGCGGCGATCGGCAAGCGTGCCATAGCCTTCCGCGACTTCCGCCGCCTGCAGCACGTAATAGGTCAGGAAGCGCCGCACGGAAGCAGCGCTTGCCGGTTTCGCCTCGACCTTGGAGATGACGTCGGCGGCGATATCGGAAAGGTTCTTCACCTTGGCTTTTATGTCCTTGTCGGCGATAGAGCCGGCCGCGGCCGCCAGCCGGTCGGCCGCCGGCTGCGCCTGCGCCAGCAATTCGCGCGCGAACGCCACTTGGCCGCCGCCGATCGAGCGCAGGTCGAGCCCTTCGAACAGCTGACGTGGCGCCAGCACGAAGATCAATCCGGCAAAGACCAGACCCGAGATCACCGCCGAGACCAGGAAGGGGAAGTGGGTGAACGTGCCGAGACCAATCAGCAGCGCGGCCGACACCAGCCCCGCCGCGATCCAGTTCCAGTCATTGCCGAACAAGCCGCGCATGGTTGGCCTTAGTTGTAGCCGCGCGCCGCGCGGAAGGCACCAGCAAGGTCGCCGCCGCCGTCGAAGACACGCGCCGAGGTCGCCTTGGCGAGACTGTCGAGCTGGCTCTTGTCGGCATCGCCGAAGGTGATCCCGAACACCGGCACCCGCAGCGGCGCCTGGCGCCACTCAGCCAAGAACGGCTCGGCGATGCCATCGGTGCGGCCGTCCGTCATGATGACGATGGCCGGCAGGTATTTCGGCAGGTCGGGCGTCGTCAGGATCTTCTGCAGCGCCTGCGAGGCGCAGGCATACATGTCGGTACCGCCGCCGGCGCGCTGCTGCGCCACGTCGCCAAGCAGCTGGTTCTGGCCCGCAGGATCACCGGTCGCGTCGAAAATGTCGCGCACTTTGCTGTCGAAAGGCAGCACGAAAATGTGGTCGGACGGCGTCCATTGCACCAGCACTTCGCTCGACTTTTCCGGCGTGAACAGGAACTGCGCGGCCTGCTGCAACTGCGTTTCGCCCTCGTTCTCCATCGAACCCGAGAAGTCGAAGCAGAGCGCCGTCAATGACGGTTTGCGCAGCGCCTGCTGGTAGAGGTCAAGCGCCTTGCGGATCACTGCGGGTTCCGGCATGCGGATCGACGTCACCAGCTTGCCCGGATCGAAATTCCAGTCGGGCTCGGCCGTCGCCTGGACCGCGGCGCCGCCGAGCGGCAGTCGCCGGCCAGTGTCGGCGATGCGCTTGCGCACCGTGTCCGACTGCAGATAGGCGAGCAGGTCGGCGAAGAACTTTTCGACATCGGCGCCGCGCCCGTGATCGATGAAGCCGAGCGGGGAATCGCCGACCGCGACGCCATCGGCCGGATAGACCGCGTAGAGCGGCTCGTCGCCCATTTGCTTCAGCCTGTCGTTGGTCTCTTTCAGCGTCGCCTCGTAATTCCACATCGCGTCATAGAGCGTGCCCTTGCGCGCGGCATCGACATAGAGGTCGGCCAGCCAGCCTGAAGACCCGGAAGAGCGCTCGACGCCCTGCAACAGGGCGCCGACCGTGTCGTGCACGGAGGGATTGTCGAGGTCGCCGGGCTGGATCACTTCCTTGCCGCCGAGCGCGCTGGAAAGCATCGCCAGATAGGCGCTAGCGCCGGAATTGGACTGCGTGGCCGATGTCATCAGGAACTTCAGCTTGCCGTCCTTCACCGCGGCAAGGATGTCCTTCATGTAGACTTGCCTGCCGATCCAGCCGAGTTCGGCGGCCTTGGATTTGCGCACGCCAAGGATGACCGGCATCTGCGCGATCGAGGTGAGGTTGCGTACCTTGCGGCCGGTATCGAACAGGTCGACCCAGACGCTCGACGCCGGCCAGACCGCGTCCTGATCGAGCCCGCTGGCCTTCTGCAGGCCGAGGCCGATATCGAGCGAGCCTTGGTAGGAGATGGTGCAGGTCGCGCCCTGCTTGGCGCAGAACTCCTGCACGATCGGCTCCAGCACCGTGTTCTCGGAACCGGAGACGATCGAGAATTTGACGTTGCCCGAATTGCAGGCCGCCAGCAGCAGCGCGGCCGCCAACGCCAGAACGGACGAAAGCTTCATTGGCATCGAGGCCCCGTCAGCCCTGGGTGAGCGCTTTCTTGAGGTCGGCGGTCATCTGGTCCATCTGCTTTTCGGCGTCGGCCCGCTTTTGCCGGCCTTGCTCCTGGACCTTGAGCACACCTTGCACGGTGTCGATCAGATCGCGGTTGGCCTGCGCCAGCGTCTCGACATCGACGATGCCGCGCTGCGCCTGCTCCTCGATTGAGATGGCCTGATCCTTCATCATCTTCGATGTCTGGCGGATCATCTCGTTGGTGGCGTCCGTTACCGTCTTTTGCAGCTCCAGCGCCGACTTCTGGTTGGTCAACCCAAGCAGGATGACCATCTTCTGTTTCCAAGCCGGCACGGTCAGCACCGAGGTGGCCTGCAGGTTCTCGATCAGCGTCTCGTCGCCCGACTGCACAATGCGGATCTGTGGCAATTGCTGGATGCCGAGCTGGCGCGCCTGCACCAGATAGAAGATGCGCTTTTCCAGCCGGTCGAGCGCCTGCACGGCGTCCTGGTAGGTTTGCGCCTCCAGGGAGCCGGCGGTGTCGGCGCTCTTCGCCTCCGCCGCGGCCTTCAGCTTCGGCAGTTCGTCGGCGCGGTAGTTGTCGACGAATTTCTTGCCGGCCTGCACATAGGCGTCGAGGTTGAGGATGGAGTCCTTGGTCTGCTCGTGCAGGTCGTCGAGCACGGCGATGTCGCGCCTGAGCGTGTCCTTATGACGGTCGAGCTCAAGGCCGATACGGTCGATCTGACCGGCGACGTCCTCGTACTTTTCCTTGAAGCGCTCGAGCCGTGCCTTGAACGAGGAGAACAAATTGCTCAAGAACCCTTCGTCCTTCAGCGAAGCCGGATCGAGGTTCTTGGCCTTCATGATGATGTCGGTAAGCAATGTGCCGGTGTCGCCGAGATCGCGGTTGCGGATCTGCGACAGAATCTTGTCGGCATAGTCGCTGACCGCTTGCTGGGCGCGGTCGCCGAAGACCGAAATCGCCGCTCGGTCGCGAATATCGATGCCGCCTTCGATCCTGGCGACCTCGCCCGGGCTGGCGGCAATGGCGGGCAACTTCGAAGTGTCGTCGAGCAGAGTGATGCTGTTCTCGTCGGCCATTGAGACCTCCCCCTCGGTGAACAGTATCTCGATAGACAGTGTGTGACAGACATATGACAATGGCCGGGCGTGGCGCTTGGGCCGTGAAATAGATTACATTTCCGCGCCTATGCGGAGGGACCCCTCGCTTCTGCAGCCGGCGCCGCCAGCCATTGTCGCACGATCGCGGCGTCCGCATCGCCGAATTCATGGCCCGAGGCGACGATGCGCGCGTCGACCTCGGCGCGGCGCTCGCTGAACAGCGTGACCAGGGCAGGAGCGAACAAACCGTAGGTCTGGTCGGCGGCGCCGGCGACGATCAGCACCCGTGTGCCGCTAAGATCTGACGTTGGAGGATTGTCGAGCACCGGCATCGCCCTCAACAGCGCCGCCTGCTTGACCAGGCCGGGATGGAGCAGCATCAGGCTGGAGACGACATTGGCGCCGTTCGAATATCCAAGGAAGGTCGCGCGTTGCAGGTCGAGCCCATGCTCCCTCGCGGCTTCCGTCGCGAACTTGGCATAGGCGGCCGTCTCGGCACGGATGGAGGTTTGCTCGAAACTGGTCGGTGTGATTCGCTCGAACCAGCGAAATCCGTCCTCCTGCCGAATGCGGCCGCGCGCCGCGACGATCACCGAACGCGGCGCGATCTGCATCGCCAGCGGCAGCATCGTCGTCTCGTCCACGCCTGACCCGTGCAGCACGAAGAGGCAGTCGCCGCTGGCGTTTGCCGGCTTCAGCAGACGGTAGGGAAATGTCAGATCCTCGCGCAGGATGCTGTTTTCGTCGCTATATTCGAACACGCTCACATCCATTTGATTCCATGAGAGATTCGTTGATTTGCCGGCTTCAAAACGGAATATTTTCGCGCTCCGCGAAAGTTGATTGAACCAGGCGCAATTCAGGCCGTTTTTCCGCCGATACACTCCCCCTGGGAGGAATCGAAGCGGTGCGCCCCGGGGGTCGCATTGCTGGCTATGAACAACCAGCTTTGAGGCCTTTTGTCGATGACCACCCCTGTTTCCAACGATCGCGACAAGCGTAACGATCGCGACAAGCGTATCGTCGAGCGCGATACGCGGATCGACGTGCTGCGCGCACTCGCGCTGCTCACCATTTTCGTCGACCATGTGCCTGGCACGGTCTTCGAGAATTGGACCTATAAGAATTTCGGGTTTTCCGATGCGGCGGAGGCCTTCGTGCTGATTTCCGGCATCTCGGTGGCGCTGGCCTATGGCACGAAGTTCAAGCCGGGCGGCCGATTGCTCGCGACCTTGAAGATGTGGCGGCGCGCTGGCGTGCTCTACATCTCCCACATCGTCATCACGATGGTGGTGATCGCGCTGTTTTGCGCCGCCGCGCTGTTCGCGCACCGGCCGGAAATCCTGACGATGATCAACATCGAACCCTTGATGCGCAACACGCCGCAGGTGCTGCTCGGCATCGTCACGCTCGGCCACCAACTCGGCTATAACAACATCCTGCCCGTCTATGCGGCGCTGCTTCTGGCGGCGCCTGCTTTCGTGCTGTTCGTCAGCTATCGGCCCGTGCCGGCGCTGATCGCGTCCGGCCTGCTGTGGTTCGTCGCCGGCATCTGGCAGATCGCGCCGCCGAACTATCCGGAGCCAGGCCTTTGGTTCCTCAACCCGCTGTCCTGGCAGTTCCTGTTCAACATCGGCCTTGCCGCCATGCTGCATGTGAAGCGCGGCGGGCGGATCCCGGTCAATCCGTGGCTGCTTGGTGCCGCCGGCATCTATGTGATCGGAGCGGCGATCTGGGTGCACAGCCCGCTCTGGGGGCAGATCACCTGGTTCGACCTACCGGTGGTGATCGGCGGCTTCGATAAGACCTTCCTGTCGCTGCCGCGGCTGCTCCACATCCTGTCGGTCAGCTATCTGATCGTGGCGCTGCCGGCTGTCTCGAACCTCTTCCGCGTCCGGCCCGACAATCCTTTGGCGATCCTCGGCAAGCGCTCGCTACCGGTGTTCATCGCCGGCACGCTGCTTGCCATGGCGGCGCAGGTGCTGAAGCTGATCAATCCGGGCGGCCCGGCCTACGACACGCTTCTGATCGCTGCAGGCATCGCCATGCAACTCGCGCTTGCACTCTACCTCGAATGGCTTGCGAGCCTCGGCCCCTCCCGCGCCAAGCCGGTGCGCGAGGAGCCTGCGCGTGCGACGTTCGGCGTGCAGCCGCTGCCGGCGAGGGCGGGCGGCTACTGACCGCAGCGCAAGGAAAGTGTCGGGTGGTCTATCCGCGCGGAATTACCTGAGCCCGCTCAGGCTTTCGGCGCCGGACCGGTCGAGCCTCTGACGACGAACTCGACGCCCATCGTCTCGCGCCGCACCGCGCCGTCATGGTCGAGGATCATGTGCGCGGCGCGGCGGCCGATCTCGATGATCGGCTGGGCGATCGTCGTCAGCGGCGGCGTGGCCAGCGCGCCGTCCGGCACGCCGTCAAAGCCGACAATGGAGACATCGCCGGGAACATTGAGGCCGCGTGCCCTCAGCCAGTCGATGGCGATCAGGGCCATGCGATCCGACATAGCCAGGATGGCGGTCGGCGGTTCCCCCTCGGCAAAGATCGCCTCGAGGCCGGCCCTGGTGCTTTTTTCTTCGTTCTCGGTCTCATAGACCGGGATTTTCGCCGTATCGATGCCGAAGCGGGAAAGCTCCTCGAAGTAGCCGGCAAGGCGATCGCGCGTTCCGGTGTAGACCGCGCTGCGCACCGCTTCCGGCGTCGCGAAGCCGGTGCGATTGTCGGCAAAGCCGAGCGACAGGACGGCGAAGCGGCGATGGCCAAGCTCGGCGAGATGGCGGGCGGCAAGCTTTGCGCCTGCGACATTGTCGACTCCGATGGCCGACACGGTCTCGTCCTGGAAGCCGAGCTCCAGCGCAACGAAGGGCAGCCTGCGCTCGCGCGTCAGATCGACAAGGCGCGAGCCGCCTTCGATGCAGAACAGCACAAAACCGTCGACAAGCGCACTCTGGATGTTCCAGGCGAGCTTTTCCTGGTTGGCGGCCGAAACCAGCGCGATGCCTGCGCCGGTGGCGTCGCAGGCTTCGGAAATGCCGGCCATCATGACGCGGGCGAAGGGATCGTCGAAGAAGTACGAAAGGGGCTCGGTGGTGGCGACGCCGATGGCGTTGACCTTGCCGGCGCGCAGCAGGCGGCCTTTCGGGTCCGGGCCGGCATAGCCCATCTGCTCCGCGACCGCCTTCACCCGTTCCCGCACTTCGGCGCGCACGATCTCGGGGCGGCTGAAAACATTCGAGGCCGTGCCATGCGAGACGCCGGCGGCCTTGGCGATGTCGGCCAACCTGATCGGTCTTGCCTGGCCTTCGAGGAGTGATGCCATGTCGTTCCTCCGAATCCGGTCAACGCGACGAACATGACCGCTGAATTGTCGCCGGTCATCTAACATTTTTGTTGGATCGATTCAAATTCAGTTGACGTCGGGCAAATAAGGCCTACGATTTGAATCGATCCAAATTTCCGCTTCATGGTGGAGTGGATTTCGACAGGAGTATGCCATGCATCCGGTGAGCTATTTGTTCGAGGATATCTACCGCAACGATTGGGGCATCGCCTCGGTCATCGTCAGCGAGAAGCGGCGTGGCAGGTCGAGTCCATGGAGGCGCGCCCCGCGCTTTCTCGTGGAGCGCAAGCGCGGCTGAGCCGCGGTGATTTTCAGCGCCGATAGATTGGATCGGTTCAATCCTAAGGAGAAATGGTCATGCATCCGATTGGTCATCTGTTTCAGGACATCTACCGCAACTATTGGGGCATCACGCCCGGAACCGAGCAACCTGAACGGCGCCGCGGCGGCGGGTTGCCTGCGCGCCAGCGCAAGCGGCGTTTCGGCCAAAGATAGGTCAGGCCAAAGACAGGTCAGGGTCGCGGGCGCCAGAGCGCCGAGACTGCGATCGCCACCCAGCCGGCGATCAGAAGGGTGCCACCGATCGGCGCCGACATCGGGAACAGCCGCGAGCCGAGAAAGTCGCGGGCAAGCAGATCGCCGCAGAATAGGAGCAGGCCCGCGAGCAGGACGAGGCTGGCGATCCTGAGACAGCGGTTGCCGCCGGCAAGGCCGATGGCAAGGAACACGGGCGCATGCATCAGCAGGAAATTGGCTGCGGTGCCGGTGAAGGCGCCGCCGCGATGCGCCGCCGCCGCCGACAGCGCCACGCCGGCCGCGCCGACGAGGCCGGCTGCCAGCACGAGGACGCGGCTCCTGCCGCCTGATGCTTGGCCCGTAAGGCTCATCTTGGATGCTCCATGCTGCGCTTGGGCGGTGCGCCGATCAGGATTCGCCAGCTTCAAGCAGCATATGCCGTGCGCGGCGCGACTGGACAATCCAGTTGTAGGCAGCACCCAGCGCCATCAGCACCGATGTGCCCAAAAACACCGAGCGCATACCGAAATGCCCACCGACGAAACCGCCCGACAGCGGTCCCGCGACCTGGCCGACATATTGCGCCGAGATCGCCAGGCCAAGCACATTGCCGCCGATCCCGTCGGGGATGTTGTGGCGGATGACGCTGGTGATGCAGGGCAACAGCCCGCCCAGCGCCAGGCCCATCAGGAAGCGCAGGCCGATCAACTGCCAGCCAGTGGTGACGAAGGCCTGCGGAATAAGCAGCAGCGCCGAAATCGCGAGCGCACCGACCACGACGTTCCAGTGGCCGACGCGGTCGGCGAGTTTTCCCAGCCAGGACGATGACAGGATGGTGCCGAGCGCCGCCGCCGACATGACGACGCCAGCGACCATGGTCACCTTGCTCTGGTCTTCGACGAGCTGCTGCACATAGACGGTGATGATCGGCTCGATCGACATGGTGGCGAAGGCGAGCAGCATGCCGGTGGTCAGCATGGCGACGATCGGCCGCTTGTCGGGGATCTGCGACCAGCCGCTTTTCGGCTTCGCCGTCGAGGCGCGCCTGGGCGCCGGCGGATTCTCCTTGATCAGGAAAGTCGTCGCCAGGAACGCCAGGAAGATGACGGCGCCGGAAAGCAGGAAGGTCGCGCGGATGCCGATCAGCGGCGGCAGCAAGCCGCCGAGCAGCGGACCGACCAGCGAACCGGCGGTGATACCCGCCGCGAGCACACCCAGCGCCCAGCCCGAGCGCTCCTTCGGCGTCTGCATCGCGACTAGGATCGTGGAGCCCGACGAATAACCGCCGGCAAAACCGATCAGCAGCCGAAGCAGCACCAGTTGCCACACACTCTCAACCATCCCGGTCAGCGACATGCAGATCGCCATGCCGAACGAAGCGCGCACCAGCATCAGCTTGCGGCCGTAGCGGTCGCCCAGCCGTCCCCACAAGGGCGCGACCAGCGCGGCCGCGAAGAAGGTCGCGCCATAGGCGATGCCCGACCACTGCACGATCGCCGCGTGGCCTTCGGCGCCGAGCTGCTCGACGTAAAGCGGCAGGAACGGCAGAAGCAGCGTCATGGCGACAAGCGTGCTGAACGAGCCGGCGAAGCAGACGGCGAGGTTGCGTCGCCAATGGATGTTGAAGTCGCTCTGTTCGGATTCGTTGGGCGTCATGTCATGCGTGCCGATGCTGGGGTTGTTATGGATACCAATTTGGGATACCAAGCCGGTATTCGTCATGGACCTGACACTCACCGCTGTCAATGCGGGCGCTGTCGATGCGGCTCCAGAAAGCGAGATGACAATGTCGCAGATGCAAAATGTCGAAAGACAGCTTCGCGAAATGATCCTCGGCCTGGAGATCGGCCCTGGCGAACGTTTGACCGAGCGTTGGATCGAGAGCCGGTTCGGCGCTTCGCGAACGCCGGTGCGGGCGGCGCTGCTGCGCCTGGAAACGGAAGGGCTGATCGGCCGCGACGGCCGCGGCTGGACGGTGGCGCCGATCAACCTGGCGGAGCTCGGGCAGATCGCCGTCTACCGCGAGGCGGTCGAGGTCGCCGCGGTTCGCCTGACGGCGGCGCTCGAAGACCGTGGCGGCACCGAGGTGATCGCGGCGATGCTCGATTCCTGCGATGCCGAGACGCCGCGCGAGGAATGGCACCGCGTCGGCATGGATTTCCACATTGAGCTGGCCAGGCTTTCCGGCAACGAGTTTCTGCTCAGGGCCGTTCGCGACGCGATGACTAGGCTGTCGCGGGCGCGCTGGCTGGAGGTGCGCGATGAAAAGGCGCTCGGTCGTGCCTGGGCCGAACATCATGCCATCCTTGCCGCCGTCAAGGCCGGCCACGCGGACGAAGCGGCGGGTCTGCTCTCCGCTCACATCGCCGGCAGCCGCGATCGGCTTGTCAGCTCCTTGCATGACGATCGGCGCGGCCTGCGCGCCAGAGGATTCGCCGTGGTCGGGGCGTAAGATGT
Source organism: Mesorhizobium sp. B2-8-5 (assembly GCF_006440675.2). Classification (NCBI taxonomy): domain Bacteria; kingdom Pseudomonadati; phylum Pseudomonadota; class Alphaproteobacteria; order Hyphomicrobiales; family Phyllobacteriaceae; genus Mesorhizobium; species Mesorhizobium sp. B2-8-5. The sequence continues at coordinate 4,582,653 of NZ_CP083951.1, read as the reverse complement.
CGTGTGGCCATTCGCATTAGCAGGCTTGCAACATGGCCGGGAGAATGCTGTAGGAGACGAGGGGGATGAAGGCAGACTACCGTTGACCATCTTGCTGAATTCGCGGACGCATGGCCACACTCTCACGAACCGCCGCAAAGCTGTTCTATTACGCGCGCAATTTCGCGCGTGACCGCGCACCGCAATCCCTGTTCCGCGACCGCCTGGCCAGCCGGCTCGAGCAGGCGAGGCTCTCGGGCAAGACGGTTCGCGAGCGACTGAATTACTACAACAAGCTGGAACACCCGTTCGTGCCGAGTCCCGACGCCGTGGCCGTCGGCAAGCTGCCGTCCGCGTCCAGCATGTATTATTACGATCTCAAGGAATTCGCCCGCTATTTCGATCCCGGCCTGCTGATCGATTTCGAATATGGCGATGTCGTCGGCATTCCGGAGGTGCCGAGGATCGTCAAGGACCGCCCCATTGGCGACGACAACGCCAATGGCGTGCTGATGAAGCTGAACAAGTTCCGCCACTTCTACATGCCGCCCGACAAGCTGTCTTTCGCCGACAAGCGGCCGATGGTGGTCTGGCGGGGGCATCTCAATAATCCGCTTCGCACCCGCTTCGTGGAAAAGGCCGCTGACCTGCCGTTTTGCGACGCGGGTTCCCACAAGCCCGACGCGCCGGACGGATACCGCAAGCCGTTCCTGAACATCGAGCAGCAGCGACAGTATCGCTACATCGTCTCGCTCGAAGGCAATGATGTCGCGACAAACCTGAAATGGATCATGAGCTCCAATTCGCTCTGCCTGATGCCGGAGCCGACCTACGAAACCTGGTTCGCGGAAGCCCAGGTCGAACCCAATGTCCACTACGTGCCGCTGCGGCAGGATTTTTCCGATCTGGTCGACAAGGTGGCCTATTTCGAAAAACACCCCGCCGAGGCGGGGCGGATAACCGCCGCCGCCAACGCCTATTGCCGCAAATTCGGCAATGAACAGGACGAGCAGGCGATCTCGCTGCTCGTCCTCTACAAATATTTCGTGCTGAGCGGGCAGATAAAGCCCGACGCGGAAGTCTGGCGCTTCATCGCCGGCTGAACGTCCGGCCGCAGCCCTAAGCGTGAGAGCGGTCGAACACCTTATCGGCCGGCCCGAAACGGTCCCTGGCGGTGAACTGCTGGTGCCAGTAGGGATAAAGCACCGGCGGCCGGCTGACGACGTCGAGGCGCTGCCGCTCCTCCTCGGTGAGCGAAAGGCTGGCCGCGGCGAGGTTGTCCTTGAGCTGCGCCTCGTTGCGGGCGCCGATCACCAGCGAACTCACAGCCGGGCGGCCAAGCAGCCAGGCAAGCGCGACCTGCGCCCCTGAGACGCCGCGTGCCTTGCCGATCTCGTTGAGCACGTCGACGATGCGCCACAGGCGGTCCTCGTCGCGGATCGGCGGCTCCGTCCAGCCGCCGACCTGGCGCGCGGTCGGGCTGTCGCGATGGTATTTGCCGGAGAGCAGGCCGCCCGCCAGCGGGCTCCAGACCAGCACGCCCAGGCCCTGGTCGACCGAGATCGGCAGCAATTCATATTCGGCCTCGCGCGCTTCCAGCGTGTAGTGGATCTGCTGGGTGACGAAACGGGCCTGATGGCGGCTGTCGCTGACGGCAAGAGCCTTCATCACCTGCCAGCCCGAATAATTGGAGCAGCCGATATAGCGGATCTTGCCCTGGTTGACCAAGGTGTCGAGCGCCGCGATCGTCTCCTCCAGCGGCGTGAGCCCGTCCCACTGGTGGACGAAATAGATGTCGATGACGTCGGTCCTGAGCCGCTTCAGGCTCTTCTCGCATTCGCGGATCAGATGGTGGCGCGACAGGCCTTCGTCATTGGGGCCGGTGCCGATGCGCATGCGCGCCTTCGAGGCGATCAGCACGTCGTTCTTGCGCTTGCCGCCAAGCGCCTCGCCGATGATCTCTTCCGACAATCCGTTGGAATAGACATTGGCGGTATCGATGAGGTTGATGCCGGCATCGATGCAGGTGTCGATGATGCGTTTGGCTTCCGAGAGATCCGAATTGCCGACGGCGGCGAACGGACCGGCGCCGCCGAAGGTCATTGTGCCAAGCGTCAATGTCGAGATTTTCAAGCCCGATCGGCCCAGCGTGCGGTATTCCATGTCAGTCCTCGCAATTTGTTTGAAGAGGCGCCGTGGCGAGCGCCGGGAAGAGGCGAGGGGATTTGTAGGACAATTCCCGCCGCTTGTCGCCCCGCTATCGATACGGACCGATCACATATCTTCGAGGCCTGCTGCCGGACGATTGCAATAAAACCGTCATTGCGCCTCTGTATCTCAGTCGATTTACGGAGTGTCCGCCCGGAGACGGAGCGGATTCCGAAGCGATGATGGCCGACAGGCAGACGGAGCTGCGCGATGAATGAAGTGAAACCGAATTCCGGGGCGAAGGATTGGCTGGAAGCCGAGCTCGAGGATACGCTCGACGAGGACTATGAGTTGGAGCTTTCCGAGCCGGCGCTCTCGCTCGAGATCGCCAAGATCTACAAGAAGTCGCATCCGCCCTCCATGGAGCGCATGACCTATTTCCGCGAGCTGCTCAGGCTGCAGTCGGAATTGATCAAGCTGCAGTCCTGGGTCGCCTACCACAAGAAGAAGCTGGTGGTGGTCTTCGAAGGCCGCGATTCCGCCGGCAAGGGCGGCGTCATCAAGCGCATCACGCAGCGGCTCAATCCGCGCATCGCCCGCGTCGTGGCGCTGCCGGCGCCGACCGAGCGCGAGAAATCGCAATGGTATTTCCAGCGCTACGTGCCGCATCTACCCGCGGGCGGCGAGATCGTGCTGTTCGACCGCTCCTGGTACAACCGCTCCGGCGTCGAGCGGGTGATGGGCTTTGCCAATGGGGACCAAGTCGAGGAGTTCTTCAACGACGTGCCGGAATTCGAGCGTATGCTGGTCCGTTCCGGCATCACGCTCGTCAAATACTGGTTCTCGATCACCGATGAGGAACAGCAGATGCGCTTCCTGATGCGCATCCACGATCCGATGAAGCAGTGGAAGCTGTCGCCAATGGACCTGCAGTCGCGCGTGCGCTGGGAGCAGTACACCAAGGCCAAGGAAGAGACCTTCGCCCGCACCAACATTCCGGAAGCGCCCTGGTTCATCGTCGAGGGCAACGACAAGAAGCGGGCGCGGCTGAACTGCATCGACCACCTATTGCAGCAGATGCCGTATGAAGAGGTTCCGCACGAGGACATCTCGCTGCCCGACCGCGTCTTCAACCCGTCCTATGAGCGCCAAGTGCTGCCGCGCGAGCTCTACGTGCCGGAGAAGTATTGAGGCCTTTTCCTTCTCCCCGTTTCACGGGGAGGTGAGGAGTGGTCCGCGCAGCGGGCGAAAAGCTAATTGCTTGGCTTTTCGAACGACGAACGCCCGAAGGGCGGATGAGGGGCTGCGCCGGCGTCGGCGATTGAGCCCCAATTCGCTGCCATTGCGGGCTTGCCGCTGATCTCAAAGGCCGCGCCGCCCTCATTGCCCTGCCGGGCATTTCTCCCCGTATAGTGACGGGAAGAAAGAGCTGTACTCACGCTCGCCCGATCATCACATGCAAAGCGTTCGCCGTCGCCACTTGCTCGTTGCAGCGATAGCCGAGCTTCACCATGTCGAGGCCGGCGAAAAGATGCTCGCCCGAGCCGAGCAGCACCGGCGAAATCGCCAGATGCATCTCGTCGATCAGCCGTTCCTGGAGATATTGCCGGAAAGTCGAAACACCGCCGCCGATCCGCACATCCTTGCTCCCGGCCGCGGCCTTAGCCTGTTCGAGCGCCGAGTGGATGCCGTCGGTGACGAAGTAGAACGTCGTGCCGCCTTCCATCGTGATTGGCGCGCGTTTGTAGCGGGTCAGCACGAAAGTCGGAACATGATAGGGCGGGTTGTCGCCCCACCAGCCTTTCCAGTTGTCGTCCGGCCATTCGCCGCGGATCGGCCCGAACATGTTGCGGCCGAGAATGTAGGCGCCGACATTCTCGAAACTGCGGATGGCCAAGTCGTCGTCGACACCGGTCGCGCCGCCATCCTTGCCAATCACCATCTGGTGGAATGTCCGGGTGGTGACCAACCATTTGTGCAGGGTCTCGCCACCGACACCGAGCGGATGTTCAAGCGTCTGATCGGGACCGGCGCCGTAGCCGTCGAGCGACAGGGTAAAACCGTTGACACGCAGCTTGGACATGATTGCCTCCTAAACCAGTTGTAATTCGCAATCGGTTGTTGAGTAGCCTGGCCGATTGCGAAATGCAAGCGGTATTTTCCGGCAATCGAGTCGGGCAGCGTCGGGATCGTCGCCGGAAAGGCAGCTGCCCGGGATATTGGGGCGAAGCGGGTAAGGGATGCCGTCGCAATTTTTCGTCGAGAAAAGCGATTAGCTGGGCAACTCTGGGCCGGCAGCATCAAGAATGCGTTCAATGGCAACGCGTAGCGCCGGCAAATTGTCTGTCACGACAGCCCAGACGATGGCTTCGGAAGTCTTGTGATATTCATGACGCAGGATGTTGCCTATGCCACTTCTGCAACCGTTCGATCACATCGTTCCTGCTCATAGATCCATTCTAATGGATCCCGTCAGAGTTCCAAAATCGCGAGGCAGGTCTAGCCCTTCAGCATCTGCGCCACCACCGGCGCAAAATAGGTCAGCACGCCGTCGCAGCCCGCCCGCTTCAGCGAAAGCAGCGATTCCAGCATCGCCTTCTCGCCGTCGATCCAGCCATTGGCGGCGGCTGCCTTGATCATCGAATATTCGCCCGACACCTGATAGGCGAAGGTCGGCATCTGGAGTTCGTCCTTCAGCCGGCGGATGATGTCGAGATAGGGCAGGCCGGGCTTCACCATCAGCATGTCGGCGCCTTCGGCGAGGTCCTGCTCGGCCTCGCGCACCGCTTCGTCCGAATTGGCGTGGTCGATGTAGTAGGTGTTCTTGTCGCCCTTGAGCAGGCCGGCAGTGCCGACCGCCTCGCGATAGGGCCCGTAGAAGGCCGAGGCGAATTTCGTCGCGTACGACATGATCGCCACGTCCTGGAAACCGTTGGCGTCGAGCGCGTCGCGGATGGCGCCGATGCGGCCGTCCATCATGTCCGACGGCGCGATGATGTCGGCGCCGGCCGCCGCCTGGATGACGGCCGCGGCGGCGACCTGTTCCACCGTCTCGTCATTGACGATGATACCGTCGCGCAGGATGCCGTCATGGCCGTGGCTGGTGAACGGGTCGAGCGCGGCATCGGTGATGATGCCGATTTCCGGCACCGCGTCCTTGATGGCGCGCGTGGCGCGGTTGATGACATTGTCGGGGTCGAGGATATGCGATCCCGTCTGGTCGCGCAGCGCAAGCTCGACATTGGGGAAGGTGGCGATGGCCGGGATGCCGAGCTTGGCGGCGCGCTCGGCCTCCTTCACCGCGAGGTCGATGGATAGGCGGTAGACGTCCGGCATCGCGGCGATCGGCTCGCGCGTGTTCTTGCCGTCGACGACGAAGATCGGCCAGATCAGGTCGTTCACCGAAAGCTGGTTCTCCTGCACCAGCCGGCGCGACCAGTCGGCCTTGCGCATGCGCCGCAGCCGCCGGCTGCCGGTGATCTCGTCGACGCTGCGCGCGCCGGCAGGCTTTGCGGGGGTGAATTTGTTCATGGTCAAACTCTCTTTTGCGCCGGTTTTTTATCACGCGTCTCCGCCGCTGACCAATGCGACACGATTGTGCCAGGGACGTGGCACACGTTCCTTCCCCCACTTTGTGGAGGGCGAGGAACCTCCTAGGGCTGCCCGTTCCCCGACAGGATCTGCGCCGCGCCCCTGATCGCAACACGGAACGCCTCGTCGAAGCTGACGCCGCGGACCTGCCAGCGATAGGTCTTGCCGCGATCGGCCAGCCGCCAGTCGGCGATCCAGCCGAGGTCCTTGTCGCTCCACACGATGCTGCCGGCGAGCGCCCGGGCCGCTCCCGCTTTCTTCGCGAGTTTGTCGAGCTTTGCCATATTGGCCGCCGCGACCGCCTTTTCGTCGAGGCCGCCGACCTGCCTGGCCTTTGGAAAGGCAATGCGCATCAGCAGTGGACTTGTGGCGTTGGCGAAGGATTCCCTCATCGTCTTGCCGTTGTCCTCATCCGCCGTCAGCACGAAATGCCGCGAACCCTGCTCAGCGGTCATGAAGACAGCGACAGGCGGCCGCTCGCCGAGCCAGGGCCTGCTGCCGAGCTGGGCCAGGAGCTTGTCGACGACGGCCGGCTTATAGAGGCAGGTGAGATCATGCGGCCGGTCATGCGTGCCTTGCTCGTCATGGATCGGGATGCCTTCGAGCCGGTCGCGATAGCGGAAGGATTGCACGAAGTCGGCCGCTTTGTCGCGCAGGGCCAGCATCTCCGGCTTCTGCGACAGGCGCTGGTCGCCCGAGACCTTGACCAGCACCTTGTCGAGGCAATCCTTGAAGCCGATCTGCCGGTTTACGTCTCCAGTGCCGGTGACGATGGTCTGAGATTGATAAAGCTCGTTCGCAGTCGCGGCCTCGGCAGGGCAAGACATCCGTAGGATGGCGTTCAGGCCGATCGCTGCAGCCGCGAGGCGGGAAAATCCGGGCATGGCTTGCCGTCCGGTTCAAGATGCACATTTTCTAGCACCGGGTGCGTGCGGTGGCCAAGGCGGATTGCCGGCTAAACGAAGGAGCAAGGCATGACCTTGATCTGGTTCATCTATGCCGCCTGGCTGCTGCTGATTGTTTATCTGACCGTTCAGGCAATCGGCGTGAAACGCGATACCGAGCCGCATTTGCTGCAGAGCTTCGGTTTGATGTTTGCCATGATCGCCGCCTTCCTGCTGCCGCGCCTGCCGTTGTTCGGCTTCGTCAACTTCGCCCCGTCAACGCGGCCCTGGGCGGCATCGGCGCGGTGATCGCCGTCGCCGGCATGGCGCTGCTGGTCTGGGCGCGGCAAATTCTCGGCCGCAACTGGAGCCAGACCGTCTCGGCCAAGCAGAACCATAACCTGGTGAGATCCGGCCCATACCGCAGCCTGCGCCATCCCATGTACACGGGCGGCCTGCTGGCATGCCTGGGCTCGGCGATCGTGGTGGGCGGCCCTTTCGTCTTTCTGTTCATCCTGCTCGGGCGATTTTCATCTGGCGTGTCGGCGCCGAGGACCGGCTTCTGGCGCGGCAATTTCCCGATGAATTCCCCGACTATGCGCGCTGCACGAACGCGCTTATCCCATTCGCATGGTAGCCTGCTTGCCGCGAAAGACGCTGCCTTATCCGTGGCACTCGACAATTGACGTTGGCCCGGTCGCCGCTTAGCACTTCTCCTCCCGCAGGCGCGGGGGAGGATTCTCTCATTATGGATTTTGGCGGAGGCGACGAGATCCGCTTCGAGCGGCTGGGCAAGGCGGGTGTGGTTACGTTGACCCGGCCGAAGGCGCTCAACGCCGTCACGCACGACATGGTCAACGCGCTCGGCAAGGCGCTCGATGCCTGGGAAGAGAACGCCGGCATCAATGTCGTCGTCGTCAAGGCCGAGGGCAGGGCGTTTTCCGCCGGCGGCGATATCCTGCACATCTACGAGGCCGGCCGCGCCGGCAAGCCGCCTGTCGACTTCTTCGCCGACGAGTACCGGCTCAACGCCCGCATCGCCCGCTTCAAGAAACCCTATGTCGCGCTGATCGACGGCATAGTCATGGGCGGCGGCGTCGGCATCTCCTTCCACGGCTCGCATCGCGTGCTGACCGAAAACGCGCAGTTCGCCATGCCGGAGGTCGGCATCGGCTTCTTCCCGGATGTCGGCGCCAGCCACCTGCTGCCGGATCTCGGCGGCTCTTTCGGCATGTATCTCGGATTGACCGGAAATCGCATCCGTTACGGCGATGCGCTTTGGTCGGGGCTTGCCACGCACACTATCAAGGCGGAGGATCAGGCGGGGTTGCTCGACGAACTGGCGACCAGCAACGATCCGAATGCCGAGCTGCGCGATTTCTTCGTGCCGGCAAAACGCGAGACGGAGCGGCAGGACCTGGATTCGATCGCGCGCCATTTCTCAAAAGGCTCGCTGGCCGATATCGTCGCCAGTCTCGAACAAGCCGCCGCCGGCGACGCTTTTGCCGCCAAGACGTTGGCGACCTTGAAAACCCGCTCGCCGACCAGCCTCAACATCGCCTGGCGCCAGATCAGCGCCGGCTCGACGCTGTCGATGGACGAATGCATGAGGATGGAGTTCCGCATCCTGAACCGCATGCTTGCCGGCCACGATTTCTATGAAGGCATCCGCGCCGCCATCATCGACAAGGGCTCTACACCCAAGTGGCGGCCGGCGGGGCTGGATGAGGTCGATGCGGCCGAGATCGACGCCTATTTCGCGCCGCTCGGGGATAAGGAACTCGCCCTGTGAGCGAAGTCACCTCCAGGCGCGTGGTGCTGCAGCCCTCGACCACCGAGGTGATCTTCGCCTGGTTCCAGCGCGTCATCGCCGGCTACTGCCTTTTGTTCGGCATCCTCTATTGGATCCGCCTGATCGGCATCTATCCGGGCGAACTGTGGCGCTTCGACCTGATGCCTGTGCACTGGCAGGTGGCGGCGGCCATGCTCGCCGTCTTCTTCCCCTTCGCCGCCGCCGGCCTCTGGATGCTGGCGTCGTGGGGACCGGTGATCTGGTTCATCTGCGCGGCGACCGAGACGGTGATGTATGCCGGCTTCCCCGATCTCTTCGGCCATCGGCTGCTGATCGTCGTCTCGCATGCCTGCGTGGCCTTGCTCTACATCGTCTTTCGCGTCACCATATGGCTGCAGAAGCGCCAGCTTCGCCAATGAGCATGATGCCGAAAAGTGTGAAGCGGTTTTCGGATGACATCATGCTCCACCCATAAAGCCGGCCGATGGCCTGCCTCCGCGGGGCGCTTTCTCAGCCCCGTTTCACCCCAAGATCCATTGGCTAAATCTTTAGGTTAATTGTTCTTGCTCGGGTGACCGATCGTTAAGCGTCTTCCGAAACCTCTTACCGGTAAGCTCTTGTTAGCCCTGGCGTTTAAGTCGAATTTTATGAGTATTCGATAGTGTCGCGATCAAGGTGAAAAACAAAAAATCACCAAGGCGACAAACGAGAGGCAAAGACAATGATCAATTCGCGTCCGGCGGCGAAGACCGCAAACGTATCCGACGATCGCCGCGAGGCTATCCGCTCGCTGTACATGGAATCGCTGCAGCTGGTGGAGCGTCTGCACCGCCGCCTGCTTGACGTGATCAAGGACGAGTTCGACCGCAACGGCCGCTCCGACATCAACGCCATCCAGGCGCTGCTGCTCTTCAACATCGGCAATTCGGAGCTGACCGCCGGCGAGCTGCGCTCGCGTGGCTACTATCTCGGTTCGAACGTCTCCTACAATCTCAAGAAGCTGGTCGACCTCGGCTTCATCAACCACCAGCGCTCGCGCATCGACCGCCGTTCGGTCCGCGTCTCGCTGACGCCGAAGGGCAACGAGGTGGCCGACGTCGTCGCCGGTCTCTACGAGCGCCATGTCGGCTCGATCGAGGCCGTCGGCGGCATCAACACCGACGAGTTCAAGCAGATGAACCGCGCGCTGCAGCGGCTCGACCGCTTCTGGAACGATACCATCGCGTATCGTATGTGAGTGCTTCGGAATTGGGACGGGAAAGCCGCGCCGAAGAAGCACGGCCCCGGGGGAAAAGAATAAGAGGCCGGCGCCGAAGCGCGCCGGTCTTCTTCTTTATTGCGAAGGCGGGCATCTGCGGGAGCTTGACCGTCGCTCCGCACGCATGAAAGCTCTGCGCCTGAAGGGCAGGGCACAGATTTCATAAGGACGCGCTGGCATCTTGCGATGCAAAAAAGCATCGCTGCCTCTTCCTTCACCTTGCCGCCGCATGCAAATCGCGGGCCAAGGCCACGTTGCCGCCATAATCGCGGTCAATGCGAGTGGTGGGTGATGCTGCGGGCCTATGCCTTGCGCTCCTTGGAACCTGCGTTGCGGCGGCGCGTTCTGGCGGCCGACCGATGCGGGTCATGGTTGGCGAATTGTTAAGTTTGCCGCCCCTAGAGTGTGGACAAAGCCGCCCGGCAAGCGAGTTGAGCGAGAGCGATAAAGCAAGAATGTCTGCCATGAGAACCAGCCGCCGTTTCTTCCTTACCGGAGCCTCCGCGCTCGCCGCCGCCGTGGTCGCCGGCCATGCGAGCGCCCAGGATGTGATCGGGGATATCCTGAAATCCTCGACGCGCGGCAATTGGGACGATCAGTTCGACGCCCGCGGCACCGACACCAACAAGGTCGCGTCGACGCTGCCGATCTTCAGCCAGCAGACGGTGGCCTTCACCGAGCAGGCGGTGGCGCAGTATCAGAACATCGTCTCCCAGGGCGGCTGGGAACAGGTTCCGGCGACCAAGAAATTGCAGCTCGGCGTCGACGATCCGGATGTCGTCCCGCTGCGCAAGCGCCTGATGGTGTCGGGCGACTTGCCGCAGAGCGCCGGCATTTCGACGGCCTTCGATTCCTATGTCGACTCGGCGGTCAAGCGCTTCCAGCTCCGTCACGGCCTGCCGGCCGACGGTGCCATGGGCAAATACACCTACGCCGCGATGAACGTGTCGGCGCAGGTCCGGCTCGGCCAGTTGCAGACCAACCTGCAGCGCCTGAAGGAAAAGGCCGGCACGCTCGGCGACCGTTACGTCCTGGTCGACATTCCGGGCGCCCAGGTCGAAGCGGTCGAGAACGACCGCGTCGTGCTGCGCCACACGGCGATTGTCGGCAAGATCGACCGCCAGACGCCGATCGTCAACTCGAAGATCAACGAGATCATCGTCAATCCGTACTGGAATGCGCCGGTCTCGATCGTGCGCAAGGACATCATTCCGCTGATGCGGAAGGACCCGAACTACCTCAAGGACAGCCACATCCGCCTGTTCGCGCCGGACGGCAGCGAGGTCGATCCGATGACCATCGACTGGTCGACGGACGATGCCGCGAAATACCGTTTCCGCCAGGATCCCGGCAGCAACAATGCGATGGCCTCGGTCAAGATCAACTTCCCGAGCCCGGACGGCGTGTACATGCACGACACGCCGCAGCAGAGCCTGTTCGGCAAGCTGATGCGCTTCGATTCCTCGGGCTGCGTGCGCGTCCAGAACGTGCGCGACCTCGTCACCTGGATCCTGCGCGACACGCCCGGCTGGGATCGCCAGCATTTCGAGGCGGCGATCAAGACCGGCGAGAACACGCCGATCAATGTGGTCAATCCGGTGCCGGTCCACTTCCTCTATCTCTCGGCATGGTCGACGGCTCCGGGCGTCGTGCAGTTCCGCGACGATATCTACGCGCTTGACGGCGCCACCGAGCTGCAGATCAGCTCCGCGCAGTAAGCATCTGATTCTTAAAAGAAAAAGGCCGCTCTCGCAGCGGCCTTTTTGTTTGGGCGACGCAATGCGCGCCTTACAGCAATTCCAGGAAAAGTGTGTGCGGTTTCCGTCCGGAATTGCGTGAAAGTAAGGAGATAGAGCGGTTCGCCGCTTCCGTGAAACGGAGCTTGGGCGTGGGGGCAGTCGGGGCCCGTCTTCGGCTTTCCGAGCGGTCCGGGAGCCGCCTGCAACAAGACAATCGCGCCAGCATGGCAAGGCCTTTGCCGCACCCGGGCCGTGCGGCGCAGCCTCAGATGGCGCCCTGCGGATATCCGGTGGGCTGCTGGAACTCGTCCTGCCGATGATCTCCTGACAAGAATGACAAGCCCGGCGCCGCGGCGATGGCCGCGGTCGGCGTTGAATGTCAGCGTAGCTCGTAAAAAGTTGGTAAACCACTTTACGCAACCGCTTTACTAGCCAATTTTTATGGGATAGCGTTTGGCTCGTTGCTGGCTGGGGCGGACATGAGCACCATCAATGAAGTCGCGATAATGGCGAGGGTGTCGACCACCACCGTGTCGCGCTATCTCAACAATCGCATCGAGCTTCCGGCGGAGACGGCGGCCCGCATCGACGCGGCCATCGTGGCGCTCGACTATCGCCCGAACATCCTCGCCAAGCGCCTGAGCCTTGGCCGCTCCGAGGCGATCGGCATGATGACGCCTGAAATCGCCAACCCGTTCTTTGCCGAACTGGCCGCCGCCGTCGAGGACGAGGCGGAAAAGCACGGCTATTCCGTGCTGATGAGCAGCACCGGCGGCAACCGGGAGCGCGAGCTCGCCAGTCTCAGGCGGCTGAAGGACGGCCATGTCGACGGGCTGATCATGATGACCAACCGGCCGGACGACGGCTCGCTCGCCGCCACGCTTCACCATTACGGCCACATCGTTCTGATCGACGAGGACATTCCGGGCGTCAACGTTCCGAAAATCTTCGTCGAGAACCGCGAAGGCGCTCGCGCCGCGACGCGCCACCTCATCGAGGCCGGGCACCGGCGCATCGCCCATATCGGCGGCCCGGCGAAGCTGTTCAGCGCCATCGAACGACTGGCCGGGTACCGCGACGCCATGGCCGAGGCGGGGATGGAAGTCGACGACGGCGATGTCCGCCAGGGCGAGTATTCGCGCGCGTTCGGCCGCGCAGCCATGTTGGACATACTGGCCGGCGGCCAGCCGCCGACGGCCGTTTTCGCCGGCAGCGATTTCATTGCCATCGGCATCATGGAAGCAGTGCGTTCCAAAGGCCTCAACGTGCCGCAGGACATCTCGCTGGTCGGCTTCGACGACATGCCGTTTGCCGACCTCCTCGCGCCAGGCCTCACCACAATCCGCCAGCCGACCGCCGAACTCGGCCGCATCGGGTTCAGCACACTCAAGGCGCTGATCGACAAGGCGTCGCCGCCTGAACTCACACGGCTCCCGGTCGCGCTGGTCAAGCGCAACTCAGTAGCGCCGCCACGCTCCTGAGACAGACAGTTCGCAACCAAGAAAGGGGAATGAAACAAATGACAAGATCTATCATGAAATCAATAGCGTACGCCGCTTCTCTCGGGCTTGGCCTGGTGGCCGGACCGACACTCGCCGCCGACTTCAGCGCTGTCTATGTGATGTCGGACAATCTCGGCGACATGGGCTTCAACGACAACGCCGCCACCGGCTTCGCCCGCGCCGAGAAGGAAGGCGTCAAGACGCGCCTGCTGCAGGCATCGCCGACCGATCCGCAGCTCTGGCGCCAGAATCTCGAGGCAGTGTCGAATTCGGGCGAATGGAGCGTCGTCTTCACCGGCCCGAACATGCACGACAACCTGGCCGATGTCGCGCCGCAGCATCCCGACCAGAAATATGTCTTCTTCGACGACGAGTTGAAGCAGCCGAATGTTCTTTCGGTGAAATACGCGCAGAACGAAGGCTCCTATCTCGCCGGCGCGCTGGCCGCGATCGCGGCGACCGATAAAAAGGATTTTCCGCTCACTTCCGGCGATCCGAAGATCGCGGTGGTCGCCGGCATGGACCTGCCGGTCATCCAGGACTTCATCCTCGGCTTCAAGCAGGGCGCCAAGACCGTCGTGCCGGACATCGACGTGCAGGTGATCTTCATCGGCAACTTCAACGATGCGCAGAAGGCTTACGACCTGACCAAGACCGCGATCCAGAACGGCGCCAACGTCGTCTTCAACGTCGCCGGCCCAGCCGGCCTCGGTATCCTCAAGGGCGCGGCGGACTCCAAGAAATACGCCATCGGCGTCGATTCCGACCAGAGCGGCCTGCACCCGGACAATGTGATCGCCTCGATGATCAAGCAGATCGGCAACTCGATCTACGACTCAATCAAGCAGATCCAGGACGGCAAGGCCGAGTTCGGCAAGCTCAAGGTCTATGGCCTCGCCAATGAGGGCGTCGGCCTGGTCTACAACGACAAGCTGGTGCCCGCCGACATCAAGGCCAAAGTCGACGCCGCCAAGGCCAAGGTGGTCAGCGGCGAGATCAAGGTCGACACTGCTTTCAAGTAAGCCTCCCAGGACCTTGAACGGGACGCTGCCAAGGCGGCGTCCCCCCCATGCCGACCAGGAAGCGTGCCCCAGGAAGCGTGCCGATGAGCGACCCGGACATCATCTTGAGCCTTGCAGGCATCGCCAAGTCGTTTGGCGACAAGGCCGCGCTCAGCCATGTCGACCTCGAAGTCCGGCGCGGCGAGGTTCATGTCATCTGCGGCGAGAACGGCGCCGGCAAGTCGACGCTGATGAACATCCTTGCCGGCATTCACCAGCCGAACGCCGGCTCCATCGTGCTGAACGGTAAGACCGTGACGATCGCGGACCCTATTGCCGCGAGCCGCCTCGGCATCGGCATGGTGCACCAGCACTTCACGCTGGTGCCGTCCATGAGCGTGGCTGAGAACCTGTTTCTCGGCCGCCAGCCGCGCCGGCTGGGTATCTTCTCCGACCGCCGGCAGATGGTCGAGCGCGCCCGCGAACTGATCGCGCGCTACAACTTCCGCCTCGATCCGGAAGCGCCGGTGCGCACGCTTTCGGTCGGCCAGCGCCAGCGCGTCGAGATCCTGAAGGCGCTGGCGTTCGACGCGGATCTCTTGATCCTCGACGAGCCGACCGCCGTGCTGACTCCGCCCGAAGTCGATGAACTGATCGGTGTGGTCGACGGCTTGCGCACCAGGGGCCGCACCATTCTTTTCATCACCCACAAGCTGCGCGAGGTGAAAGCCGTCTCCGACCGCGTGACCGTCATTCGCCATGGCCGCAGCATTTCGACGCGCAATACGGCCGATGTCACCGAAGCCGACATCGCCCGCGACATGGTCGGCCGCGACGTATTCCTGGTCGGCCGCGACGTATTCCTGGTCGGCCGCAAGGGCAGTGGGCAGCGCAGCTTCGGCGCCCCGGTCCTGACGCTCGACAGTGTCAGCATGACCAATCATTCAGGCCGGCGTCTGCTCGACCGCATCTCTCTCCAGGTACGCGCCGGCGAGGTTCTGGGCATCGCCGGCGTCGACGGCAACGGCCAGACCGAACTCGCCGAGGCGATTGCCGGGCTGATGCCGGTGCAGGCGGGCAGGATCCGTTTCGGCGACCGGGATTTGACCGACGCTGACCTCTGGGAGCGCCAGCAGGCCGGTCTCGGCTTCGTGCCGGAAGACCGCCTCGACCGTGGCCTGAGCGTCACGATGAGCGTCGCCGAGAACGTCGCAGCGACCAACTACAGCCGCGCCGGATTGCTGTCCGGCGGCCTGATCAATCGGCAGAAGCTGGACAGCTTCGTGGGCGAGAAGATCAAGGAGTTCGACGTGCGCGGCGCGCAGCCTGCCACGCAGGCCGGCTGGCTCTCCGGCGGCAACATGCAGAAACTGGTGATTGCCCGCGAGCTGGAGCGCGACCCATCGCTGCTCCTGATCTGCCAGCCGACGCGCGGACTGGACATCGGCGCGTCCGAATTCGTTCACGCGCGCATCCTGCAGGCCGCCGACCGAGGCCGCGCCGTGCTCCTGATCTCGTCCGAGCTCTCCGAGATCTTCGCGCTCTCCGACAGGATCGGCGTCATGTATTCGGGGCGCATGATGCGCGTGCTCGACCGCGCCGAGGCCGACGAGGAGACCGTCGGATATCTGATGAACGGCGGATCGAAGGAGGCTGCATAATGGCGCCGGCGCTGTCCAATTTCCTGCGCGTCATTCGCGCGCCGCTCGCCGCGATCCTGCTCACGCTGGCGCTCGGCTTCCTGCTGGTCGCGTCGATCACGGATGAGCCGGTCCGCGCCTATCGCGACCTGCTGCTCGCCAATTTCGATTCGCTCGGCAACTTCGCCCTGTTCCTGAACCGCGCCACGCCGCTCACCCTGATCGCGCTCGGCGTCGTCTTCTCGTTTCGCGCCGGCATCTTCAATGTCGGCGGCGAGGGCCAGCTCTACGCGGGCGCGGTCACCACCACCGTCGTCGCCATCGCCGGCGCTTCGCTGCCGGCCTTTATGCTGATGCCGCTCGCCATCGTCGCCGGTTTTCTTGCCGGCGCGGTGGTCGGCTGGATTCCGGGCGTGCTCAAGGTGCGTCTCGCCGTCGACGAGGTGGTGACGACACTGATGCTCAACATCATCATTCTCCTGATCACCTCCTGGCTGGCCAACCAGGTGATCCGCGATACCACCGCCTATGGCGCGGTGAGCTGGATGGTGCCGAGCTCGATCTGGCTGCCGCCCTTGCCTTTCGTTCCGCGCGCCACCAGCGGCTTCCTTGTCGCCGCCGTGCTTGCCGTCGTCTCATGGATCGTGCTGTTCCGCACCCGATGGGGCGCGGAGGTTCGCGCGGCCGGCACCAATCTGCGCTTTGCCGAGGCCACCGGCGTGCCGGCGGCGCGGCGGGTGATCTCGGCGATGGTCATTGCCGGTGGATTGGCCGGGCTGGCCGGAGCGCTTTATGTGCTCGGCGTCGGACACCGCTTCGAGCAGAATTTCTCGCCGAGCTACGGACTGGTCGGCCTGACCTGCGCCCTGCTTGCCCGCGTCCATCCGATCGGTTCGCTGGCGACCGCGCTCTTCTACGCCGCGATGCTGAATGGCGCTGCCTACATGCAGATTTCCACGGATGTGCCGCGCTCGCTGGTCAACCTTTTGACGGGCCTGCTCGTGCTGCTGATGACGGCGCGGCTGCGTCGCGCCGCCCAGGCAGCGTGAGGAGGTAAGGAATGAACCTCGCATCGCTGCTCGCCGCGGTCCTTGAACAGTCGACCCCGATCCTGCTTGCCGCGCTGGCGGCAATGATCACCTTGCGCGCCAACATCCTCAATGTCGCGGTCGAGGGCATGATGCTGGCGGCCGCCTTCGCGGCCATCGCCGTCGGCGACTGGAGCGGCAGCGCCTGGCCGGCCTTCCTGTCGGCGCTGGTGGTCGCGGTGGTGCTTTCGCAGCTTCTGGCGCTGCTGACCTTGCGCTTCTTCGCCGACTTCATCGTGGCGGGCCTTGGCATCAACCTGCTCGCCGCAGGCGGCACGCTCTTCATCCTCGAGCGCTACTACAACAGTCCGGGCGGCCTGAGGCCGATCGCCTTTCCCGACATCTGGCATGTTCCGGCCGGATCGCTGTCCTGGCTGCCTGTGCTCGGCCCGGCCTTCGAAGGCCAAAGCATCATCGTGCTGATCGCACTTGTCGTGGTCCCACTCACCTATGTCTTCCTCTACAAGACGCCGCTCGGCGCCAGCCTGCGGGCCGCGGGAGAGGACGAGCACGCAGCGCGTTCCGCCGGCATCCGCATCGCTGCCATGAAGGCCCTGTCCTTGGCGATCAGCGGCTTGCTGGCCGGGCTTGCCGGCGCGCAGCTTGCCATGGACAAGCTGCATTTCTTCCTGCCGGACATGACCAGCGGCCGCGGCTTCATCGGGCTGGCCGCGACGCTGTTCGGCGGCGGCCAACCCTGGATGACGGCTGCGGCGTCCTTCCTGTTCGGCTTCTTCGGCGCGCTGGGCGACCGCCTGCAAGTGTTCGCCATCCCCTCGCAGTTCGTGCTGATGCTGCCCTATCTCGCCGCCATCATCGGCCTGACCTTCGCCCGCTGGCGCATCCTGGTGCGCAACCGCCCGGCCAGAATTCAGGACAATCCCCAATGACGAAGCCGATCATCCTCGACTGTGATCCGGGCAATGACGATGCCCTGGGCATCCTGGTCGCCGCCGGCCATAAGGCGCTCGACCTGAAGGCGGTGACGACGGGTGCCGGTCATCTCGCCGGGGACCGCACGGCGCGCAACGGCGCCATCGTCCTTGCCGTTGCGGGGCGCAGCGACGTTCCGGTTTCGGCCGGCGCCATGGGGCCGTTGGTGCGCGAAAGGCTGATCGCCGGCATCCTCGACCAAACCGGTGCGCTCGACCCGGAGCGGCCGGACCTCGAAGCGGTCAACCTCGATCCACGCCACTCCAGCGACCTCATCGCCGAGATGGTCCTTTCAGGCGCCGCCGAAACCGTCGTCACCACCGGTCCGCTGACCAATCTGGCCATGGCGCTGCGGCGCAATCCCGGCCTGGCGGAGAGGATCGGGCGCATCGTCTCGCTCGGCGGGGCCTGGGGGCTCGGCAACAAGACAGCGGCGGCGGAGTGGAATGTTCTATGCGATCCGGAGGCGGCAGCCATCGTGTTCGGGGCCGGCATTCCTTTGACGCTTGTTCCGGTCGACGTGGGACCGCAGGCGGTTATCACCGAAGGATTGATCGCGGACGCCGAGGCGATTGGCGGCAAGGTCGGGCTCTTCGCCGCCGAGCTCCTGCGCTCGCTGAACACGACATTCCGCCCGGGCGTGTTCGGGCCCGGCGCCATGCCGCTCAACGATCCCGTGGCATCGCTCGTAGCGGCCGAACCCTCCCTGGCCAGGACCGTTCCGGCTCGGGTCGAGGTCGAGCTCGCCGGCAAGTTCACCTATGGCCGCACGGTCATCGACTTTGCCGGACGTTCGGGGCCGCCGAACGCCGAAATCACCGTCGAGCTTGACGGGGAGGGCATCCACGCCGCTTTCATCGCCGCACTGAAGCGGCTGGCCAGCCGGTCTTACAAAACAGGAGAGGAAGTATGACAAAGAGCCGTCGCGTCCTGATCGCGGGCGAATCCTGGACCGTTCATTCGATCCACCAGAAGGGTTTCGATTCCTTCACCACGACGGAGTACGCCGAAGGCGTGCGCTGGCTGCGCGACGCCCTCGAAGGCGGTGGCTGGGACGTTGTCTACCAGCCGGCCCATGTCGCCGCGCGCGACTTCCCCTTCAGCGCCGGCGAACTGGCGAAGTTCGACTGCATTATGCTGAGCGACATCGGCGCCAACACCCTGTTGCTCCATCCCGACACGTTCGTGCGGTCGAAGACGCTGCCCAATCGCCTCGAAGCGATACGCGACTATGTCCTCGGCGGCGGCGGACTGGTGATGATCGGCGGCTATATGACCTTCCAGGGCATCGACGCCAAGGCGCGCTATCGCGACACCGAAGTCGCGGAGGTGCTGGGCGTGGAAATGGAGGCGGGCGATGACCGCGCCGAGCGACCGCAAGGCGTGAAGCCGCGTGTTGCCGCAGCAAGTCACCCGATCGTCGGCGGGCTGGAAGCGGAATGGCCGGCGCTGCTCGGCTACAACCGCTTTGCCGCCAGGCAGAAGGCGACGGTGGTCGCGACCGTCGGCAACGATCCCTTGATCGTCGCGGCGGAATTCGGCAAGGGGCGGTCGGTCGCATTCGCGTCGGATTGCGGGCCGCATTGGGCGCCGCCCGCTTTTGTCGATTGGCCGGGCTACACGACGCTCTGGCGGCAGATCGTCGGCTGGGCGGCGGGAGCCTGACATGGTGACGCTCAACATCATGCGCTGGGGCGACCGCGGCGCGCCGAAGACGATGGTGGCGCTGCACGGCATCACCGCCAATGCGGGCGCCATGACCGAGCCGGCGCGTGTGCTTGCCGCGCGTGGCTGGCAGGTGATCGCTCCCGACATGCGCGGCCACGGCGAAAGCGCGCGGGGCGACGGCGATTTTTCCTTCGACAGCCTGCTCTCCGATTTCGCCGGGAACCTGCCTGCCGCGCCGGATGTGCTGCTTGGCCATTCCTTCGGCGGCACGCTGGCGCAGCTTGGCGTGTTGCGCGGCCTGTTCCGGCCGAAGGCAATGCTTCTGGAAGACCCGGTCTCGCATTTCGCCGACAAGGCGACGCCGAAGGGCATGTTGGACTGGGACGAAGCAAATCTGCCCCACGACATCGAGGGGCTGCTGAAACTCAATCCCGGCTGGTCGCGGCGGGACGCCGCCTGGAAAGTCGTGTCGCTCGAGCAGATCTCGTTCGATGACGCGCGTTCAGCCTTCGCCGGCAACGCGCCCTGGGATCTGCGGGATGAGGCGGCGCGCCTGGCCCGGATGCTGCCGACGGTTTGGGTCCTGCCGGAAATGAGCCGGTTTGTCCCGCCCGACGACACCGCGCGCCTGCGGGCAGAGGTCGGCGAGCGGTCTGTCGTTGTGATGCCCAATGTCGGCCATAGTATCCATCGCGACGCCACGCAGGCATTCGTCGACATAGTCGAGACACTGGGAGCCGGCACTTGGTTCGACCGCTGAACGACGGGCACGATTTCGTCTTCCAACTGGGAGGGCATGCGCCGCGGCTTTCCGTCAGGGCTGGCGAGCAATTCACGGTGTTCACCGAGGACTGCTTTTCCAGCAAGCTGACGAGCGTCGACGGCAAGCCGCGCGAGGTCGCGCCCTATCCGAAAGTCAACCCGCTGGTCGGTCCGATCGCCGTTGAAGGGATCAGGGCCGGCGATATCATGGCGATCCGCCTGCATCGCCTGGAGCCCGCTCGTGACTGGGGTGTGGCGACGATTTCGCCGAATTTCGGCTTCCTGTCGGGAACCCGCGCCTCGCCCAACTTGCAGCAGGAGCAGGACGAGCGGGTGTGGATATGGCGCCTCTCGCCGGATCGAACGCAGTTGACCACACGGACCTCCTCCGGCCGCACGCTGCGCGCCGGCTACCGGCCTTTCCACGGCACGTTGGGCGTCGCGCCCGCTCATGGCGAGGTTCGCCTCGGCGTCGTTCCCGGCGACTTCGGCGGCAATTTCGACATCCCGGACCTGAGGGAAGGCGCGACGCTCTACCTGCGGGCGAATGTCGATGGCGGGCACATCTATATCGGTGACGGACATTACGCGCAGGGCGATGGCGAGATCGCGGGCACCGCGGTCGAGGGCGCCTTCTTCACTTCCCTGTCCGCCGAGAAGGCGATGCCGGATGAGAGCTTCGACTGGCCGCGCCTGGAGACTGAAAGCCATATCGGCGTCATTGGCTGCGCGCGGCCGCTGGACGACGCCGCCCGCATCGCGGTCGCCGGGCTGGTGCGCTGGGTGGCGCAACGGACAGGCCTGGACACGATGGACGCGCATCAACTGGTCAGTCAGACCTGCAGCCTGCGCATCGGCAATGTAGTGAATCCCGCCTTCACGGCGCTTTGTTCCGTGCCCAAGGCGGTTCTGTCGCCATAGAGCGTTCCATCAAACGCTGAATCGCCCGGGCGGAATGGGACTCCGCCCGCATGATACGCCAGGTGACGTCTGGCCGGCTGGACGCGACGCTGGCAATTGCCCATGGTCGGTCGACCAGCCGGAATCGCGCCATGGACGTCGCCGTCTTTATTCTCGTCGTGCTCGCCTTCGTAACGGTTTCCGGTGCGCTGGTGCGGCTGGTGCGCGTGCCGCTGCCGGTGCTGCAGATCGCGATCGGCGCCGCCCTGGCCTGGCCGGCACGCGGCCTGCATGTCGAGATCGACCCGGAGCTGTTCCTCCTGGTATTCATTCCGCCGCTTCTGTTCGGTGACGCCTTCTCGGCGCCGAAGCGCGAACTGATAGCGTTGCGCAGCCCGATCCTCGACCTCGCCATCGGGCTCGTCTTCTTCACCATCGTCGGCTTCGGTTACGCCTTGCACTGGCTGGTGCCGAGCATCCCGCTGGTCGTCGCCTTCGCTCTGGCCGCCGTGCTGTCGCCGACCGATGCGGTCGCCGTGTCCTCGATCGTCGACCGCAATGTCGTCCCGGCGCGGCTGATGCACATATTGGAAGGCGAATCCCTGCTCAACGACGCCTCGGGTCTGGTGATGTTCCGCTTCACGGTCGCGGCGGCGCTGACCGGCAGCTTTTCGTTCGCCGAGGCATCTCTGAGCTTCTTCTTGGCTGTGGCGATCGGCATTCTCGCCGGCATCGCGGCGCTGTTCATCGCCGCGAAGTCGTTGCAGATCCTCGGCCGTATCACCAGCACACCGGCCGAGGCGCAGGTGCTGGTCATGGTGCTGTTGCCCTTCGTCGCCTATCTGGTCGCCGAGCATTTGAACGCGTCGGGCGTTCTGGCGGCGGTCACCGCCGGTCTTCTGACCGGATACTCCGGCATCGTCCGCCACATGGCGGTCTCGGCGCGCATCCAGACGATCTCGCTCTGGTCGATGCTGATCTTCATCTTCAACGGCTCGCTCTTCATCCTGCTTGGCCTGCAACTGCCCGACATCATCCGCAAGGTGCCGCCGGAATTGACGACCCGGCATTGGCTGTTCGAGCCGGCATTGACCGTGCTGTTGCTCACGCTCTGCCTGATCGGGCTGCGCTATGTCTGGATCTGGATTGGCGACATGGGCGCCGTGCTTGCCGCGCGGCTCGGCAGGCGCAAAGCCGAACCCTTTGGCTTTCGCGTCAGGCTTGCCGGCTCCATTGCAGGCGTGCGCGGCGCGGTGACGCTGGCCGGCATCCTGTCCCTGCCGCTTACCTTGCAAGACGGCTCGCCCTTTCCGGCCCGCGACCTCGTGATCTTCCTCGCTGCCGGCGTC
This sequence comes from Mesorhizobium sp. B2-8-5, assembly GCF_006440675.2. NCBI lineage: Bacteria > Pseudomonadati > Pseudomonadota > Alphaproteobacteria > Hyphomicrobiales > Phyllobacteriaceae > Mesorhizobium > Mesorhizobium sp. B2-8-5. The sequence continues at coordinate 4,560,419 of NZ_CP083951.1, read as the reverse complement.
ATCATCTGCTCGCTGGCGATCGCCAGCCTTGCCCTGCCAACGGTTTCGCGAGGCCTCGTCGAGCCCGGCGAGCATCCAGGTGCGGCCGAAGAGCGCCGCGCCCGCGTCGGCGCAGCCAACGCGGCCATCGCCAGGATCGAAGGCCTCGCCAGCGACGGCAGTGAAGGGGAGGCGCACATGAAGCTTGCCATCGCCGAGAGCGTCGCATCCATCTACCGGCGGCGCATCTCGCTCTCCGACGGCGCCGACGAAGCGCGCGCCGAGACCCGCGAATCCGGGCGGATCGAGCTCGGATTCAGGCTTGCCGGCATCGAGGCCGAGCGGGCCGAACTGCAGGCGATGCTTCGCCGTGGCGACATCAATGACCATACGGCGCGCAAGCTGTTCACCGAGATCACCTTCTCGGAAGCGATCCTCAAGGGCCGCGAACCGCGGGATTAGAACTGGACTGGTTTGTCTTGGCGCAAACCGGCCAGCAAATTTCGCGCCGCAAACGTGGCGGCCCGGAAACAACTGTGTTAATGCGCGGCGACCTCGCAGACCTCCGGCCCCAAGGGAAAGCAAGCCATGTCAAACGCAGCGGCAGCCTCCAGCAAATTCGAATCCTTCTTCGAGACCACGCTTGCCGACGCCGATCCGGAAATCTTCGGCGCCATCCGCAACGAGCTTGGCCGCCAGCGCCACGAGATCGAGCTGATCGCGTCGGAAAACATCGTTTCGCGCGCCGTGCTCGAAGCTCAGGGCTCGATCATGACCAACAAATATGCCGAGGGTTATCCGGGCAAGCGTTACTATGGCGGCTGCCAGTTCGTCGACGTGGCCGAGGAACTGGCCATCGAGCGCGCGAAAAAGCTTTTTGGCTGTAACTTCGCCAACGTTCAGCCGAACTCGGGCAGTCAGATGAACCAGGCCGTGTTCCTGGCGCTGTTGCAGCCCGGCGACACCTTCATGGGCCTCGACCTGAATTCGGGCGGCCATCTCACCCACGGCTCTCCGGTCAACATGAGCGGCAAGTGGTTCAAGGTCGTCTCCTATGGCGTGCGCAAGGAAGACCATTTGCTCGACATGGACGCGATCGAGAAGACCGCGCATGAGACGAAGCCGAAGCTGATCCTGGCCGGCGGCACCGCCTATTCGCGCATCTGGGACTGGAAGCGTTTCCGCGAGATCGCCGATTCGATCGGCGCCTATCTGATGGTCGACATGGCGCATATCGCCGGCCTCGTCGCCGGCGGCATGCATCCGTCGCCGTTGCCTCATGCCCATGTCGTGACCACGACGACCCACAAATCGCTGCGCGGTCCGCGCGGCGGCATGATCCTGTGCAACGACGAGGACATCGCCAAGAAGATGAATTCGGCGGTGTTTCCGGGCTTGCAGGGCGGCCCGCTGATGCATGTCATCGCCGCCAAGGCGGTGGCGCTCGGCGAGGCGCTGAAGCCGAGCTTCAAGGCCTATGCCGAAAGCATCGTCGCCAATGCCAAGGCGCTGGCGTCCAGCCTGCAGGAGACGGGCCTCGATATCGTCTCCGGCGGTACCGACAACCATTTGATGCTGGTCGACCTTCGGCCGAAGAACGCCACCGGCAAGCGCGCGGAAGCCGCCCTCGGCCGCGCCAACATCACCTGCAACAAGAACGGCATCCCGTTCGATCCGGAAAAGCCGTTCGTGACGTCGGGCGTACGCCTCGGCACGCCGGCCGGCACCACGCGCGGCTTCGGCCAGGCCGAATTCCGCGAGATCGGCAAGCTGATCGCCGAGGTGCTGGACGGGCTGAAGGTGGCGAATTCCGACGACGGCAATGCGGCCGTCGAGGCCGCCGTCAAAGCCAAGGTGACGGCGTTGACCGACCGCTTCCCGCTCTACCCCTATCTCGGCTGATCCACGCTCGGTTGCCCTCCGTCGGTTGACCGCGCGACATACGTCATCTTTTATCCTTGCGCTTCGCGCCGCTCCTTGATCGGGCGGCGCGGCTTACCGGAGACCTGATGATGCGCACTTTCCGTCTTGCCACCCTGGCCCTGTCTGGCTCGTTGGCCGTTTTCGCCCTGTCCGGCGCGGTTGCGCAGGAGCAGGCGCAGCCCGGCTCCGACATGCCGGCCACCAATACCTTCGGCAAGTGGACCACCATCATCGATACGCTCGATACCGGGCAGGATGCGCACAAGACCTGCGCCGCCTCGACTGCATTCGTCGACGGCGACGGCAATGCCGGATCCCTGACGCTGTCGATCTCGACCGGCGATGCGCTGCCGCCGGACGCGTATCCGGCCATCATGTTCATCATCGACAACGGCAACCTGCCGACCGGCGACAAGATCGCCGCGACCTTCGGCGACCCTGGCGTGAAGGTCGCTGCGACCGTGACCTCCAACGGCGCCGCCGGTGGTCGTCCCAGCTGGATGGTCGACAACCAGGCCAAGGCCAGCCTCGCCCTGTTGCGCGCCATGCGCAAGGTCACCTCGCTCGATGTCACCTTCGGCAAACAGAAGGTCACCAGCATCCCGATGGACGGCTTCACCAAGGCCTATCGCAACCTAGGCGCATCCTGCGGGTTTCCGACCAAGGATGTTGCGCCCTGACGCCTGTCGGCCAGCGGGGTGGGGCGCTGGCAATCTTGCTTATGCCTCGCTATCTCTGAGGCATGAAAGGCTCTAAGCCTTTCGCCCACAGAATCGCGAACCCAAGGCTCTCCATGCGCTGTCCCTATTGCCAGTCCGAAGATACGCAGGTGAAGGATTCGCGTCCCGCCGAGGACGGCGCGGCGATCCGCAGGCGGCGGGTGTGCCCCGATTGCGGCGGCCGTTTCACGACTTTCGAGCGCGTCCAACTGCGCGACCTTGTCGTCGTCAAGAAGTCCGGCCGCAAGGTGCCTTTCGACCGTGACAAGCTGCTGCGCTCCGTCGAGATCGCCGTGCGCAAGCGCAATGTCGACCCCGAGCGCATCGACCGCGCGGTCACCGGCATCGTGCGCCAGCTCGAAAGCTCCGGCGAAACCGAGGTTGCTTCGGGCGAAGTCGGCCGGCTGGTCATGGATGCGCTGAAATCGCTGGATGACGTCGCCTATGTCCGCTTCGCCTCGGTCTATCGCAATTTCCGCGAGGCCAAGGATTTTCACGAGCTGCTGGGCGAATTGAAGGGCGACGAGGAAAAAACTGAAGAGGACGCCGGCTGATCATGGCGGGACCGCGACTGGACGAGGCCGCGCAGGCGGCCCTTGATCGCCGTTTCATGGCCGCGGCCATCAGGTTGTCGCGCCGCAATGCCGGCCGCACCTCGACCAACCCTTCCGTCGGCACCATCATCGTGCGCGACGACGGCGCCGGCCCGATGATCGTCGGTACCGGCGTGACGGCCGTCGGCGGCCGCCCGCATGCCGAGACCGAAGCGCTGGCCGAGGCCGGCGAACTCGCGCGTGGTGCTACGGCTTACGTGACTTTGGAGCCTTGCGCCCACCACGGCCGCACGCCGCCTTGCGCCAACGCGCTGGTCAATGCCGGCGTCGCGCGCGTCGTCGGCGCGGCGAGCGATCCCGATCCGCGCGTCTCCGGCAAGGGCTACGCCATCCTGCGCGCCGCCGGCGTCGAGGTGATGGAGAAAGTGCTGGCCGCCGAGGCCGCCGAGCAGATGGCCGGCTATCTGACTCGTTCTCTGAAAAAACGCCCGGAAGTAACTCTGAAGCTTGCGCTTTCGAGTGACGGCAAGATCGGCCGCAAAGGCGCGGGCCAGGTCGCCATCACCGGCGAGATCGCGCGGCGCGACGTCTATCTGATGCGCGCCGAGTCCGACGCCATCCTGGTCGGCATCGGCACCGCTCTCGAGGACGACCCGGCGCTGACCGTGCGCCTTCCGGGACTGGAGAACCGCTCGCCGGCGCGCATCATCCTCGATCGGCAGATCCGGCTGCCGGAGACATCCAAGCTGGTATCCGGCGTCGACCGCGTGCCGCTCTATATCGCCGCCTGTCTGGAAGCCGACCCGCACCGGCGGGCGGCGCTCGAACGCGCGGGCGTGCGCTTCATCGGCACCGAAACCCACAATGGCGTGGTCGCCTTGCCGGAATTGCTGGAAGACCTTGCCGCGCTTGGCATGGCAAGCGTTTTGGTCGAAGGCGGCGCCAAGGTAGCCAAGGCCTTCATCGAGGAAGACCTGGTAGACCGCATCGTCCTGTTCCAGGGACCTGAGGCGATCGGCAAAGACGGTATTGCATCGCCTATCGACGCCGACCATATCCCGGCAGGTTTTCTCAAGCTGCGTGATATGCGCTTCGGCGAAGACAGTTACGCCGAGTGGGTAAGACCATGATCCCAAAAAGTGGGAACCGGTTTTTGGGTTAGATCATGGTCAAAATGAAAGACGCTCTCTGATGTTTACTGGGATTGTGACTGACGTTGGCACTGTCGCTACCGTGAAGCCGCTGGCCGAAGGCGTTGGGCTGCGCATAGACACCACCTATGATCCCGAAACCATCGCCATCGGCGCCTCCATCTCCTGCGGCGGCGTTTGCCTGACGGTTACGGCGCTCCCCGAGCATGGTTCCAACGCGCGCTGGTTCGAAGTCGAGGCCTGGGAGGAGGCGCTGAGGCTCACCACGGCTTCAAGCTGGAAATCCGGCACCCGGATCAATCTGGAACGGGCGCTGAAGATCGGCGATGAGCTCGGCGGCCACATCGTTTCCGGCCATGTCGACGGCACGGCCGAGATCGTCGAGCGCAAGGAGGAGGGCGATGCCGTGCGCTTCACGCTGGAAGCGCCGCGGCATCTGGCGAAGTTCATCGCGCCGAAAGGGTCGGTCGCGCTCGACGGCACCTCGCTCACCGTCAACAAGGTCGAAGGCACCCGCTTCGACGTGCTGCTCATCCATCATTCGCTGAGCGTCACCACCTGGGGCCAACGCCAGGCCGGCGACTGCGTCAATCTCGAGATCGACACCATGGCCCGCTATGCCGCGCGCCTGGCGGAGGCGGCGAAAGAGGGGCTTTGACTAAAGTCGTGAGGCCGCGCCGTTCAACACTGCGTCCCGCTTCACTTCTGCTCGCGCCCCTCGTAAGCTTTTCACCTGTCCGGAGGGGAAAGCCATGACCAACCCGTCGCAACAAGTCATGAGGCTGGGTTTCGGATTTGCCGTGTCACAGGCGCTGCGCGTCGTCATCGAACTCGGCATTCCCGATCTTCTGGCTTCCGGCGAGCAGTCAGTTGAAGATTTGGCGGCCGCCACGAAGACGGATGCGGAATCGCTCTATCGCGTCATGCGGCTTCTGGCGCCGGAGGGGGTCTTCACTGAAGTTCGCCCTCGTCATTTTACCTTGATGGAGGTGGGAGCGGCGCTTCGTTCCGATCGACCCGGACCACGCGACTTCATCCGGATGGTCAACAGCGAGGCCTATCTTGCGTTCGAGCAGCTTCTGCATTCCGTCCGCACCGGAAAGCCGGCCTTCGACAAGGTGTTCGGAAGTCCGAGGTTCGATTGGCTTTCGGCCCATCCGGAACAGGCTGCCCTGTTTCAGCGAGCTATGATTGCCCAGGGCCAAGGCAGCAACGAGGCGGTCGCCGACGCCTATGATTTCAGCCGATATACGCGGGTCGTCGATGTCGGCGGCGGGCATGGACAGCTTCTCTCGGCCATCCTTGCCCGCAATCCCCATTTGAGCGGGGTTCTTCTCGATCTCGCCTCCGGAGTGGCGGCGGCGCGCCAGGAGGCCGGGAGCGATCCGTCGCGCACCGACTTCGTCGTCGGCGACTTCTTCGACAGCGTCCCCGTCGGCGACGTCTATGTAATCAAGAAGGTGATCCACGATTGGGACGATGAACGCGCCGAGTTGATCTTGCGCCGTTGCCGCGAGGCAATGCAAACGCATGGCAGGGTGCTTGTGGCCGAGACGCTCGTCCCTGCGGGCGACGAACCAGCCCAGATCAAGGCCATCGATGTGGTGATGCTCGCGGTCACCGGCGGCCTTGAGCGGACCGAGGCGCAATACGCCAGGCTGTTCGAGGCCGCAGGGCTGAAGCTCGAGCGAGTGATCGACACCACCGCGCCGATCTCGATCCTTGAGGCTTCGCCTGCCTAGCCAAACAAAGTACCGAAACATCGCGCTGCCCCGGGATCTGAATCCTTCGAGAGATACAGCGTTGGTGTCGGTCCGCCAATCTTCCGCTTGCGATAAACCCGGCTTCGGCCTAAGTCACCGGCAACCCCCCGGAGACTTTTATGGCAGGCACATCCCAACACGGCAAAGCGTTCATTCGCCCGAAGGCGAAGGCGCATCTGCTCATTGTCGAAGCGCGCTTTCACGACGATCTCGCCGACGCGCTGCTCGAAGGTGCGACCGGCGCGCTCGACGAGGCTGGCGCCACATATGACGTCGTCACGGTTCCTGGCTCGCTCGAAATACCCGCTGTCATCACCTTCGCGCTCGATGGCGCGGCCGAAGGCGGCACGCATTACGACGGTTTTGTCGCGCTAGGAACCGTCGTCCGCGGCGACACCTACCATTTCGACATCGTCGCCAATGAATCGAGCCGCGCGCTCATGGACCTTTCGGTGCAGGAGGCGATCGCGATCGGCAATGGCATTCTGACCACAGAAAACGACGCGCAGGCATGGGCGCGTGCGCGAAAGACGGAAGGCGACAAGGGCGGCTTCGCCGCGCGCGCGGCGCTGACCATGATCGCGCTCAAAGAGAAATTCGGAGCCCAATCGTGACCGAGCCCGCCTCGACCGGAGCGGTACGCCACGCCAACAAGCGCGGCGCCGCCCGTCTTGCCGCCGTCCAGGCGCTCTATCAGATGGATGTGGCCGGCAGCGGCGTTTTCGAGATCACGGCCGAATACGAGACCTTCCGCCTCGGCAAGGAAGTCGATGGCGCGCTCTATCGCGAGGCCGACGCGCAATGGTTCCGCGCCATCCTGATCGGCGTCGTCGAGAACCAGAAGACCATCGACCCCGTCATCCGCCAGGCGCTGACCGAGGATTGGCCGCTGTCGCGGCTGGATTCGACGCTGCGCGCCATTCTGCGCGCCGGCGTCTATGAATTGATGAAGCGCGAGGATGTGCCGGTGGCCGTCATCGTCTCCGAATATGTCGACATCGCCAAGGCGTTCTACGAGGAAGACGAGCCGAAGCTGGTCAACGCCGTTCTTGATCGCGTCTCGCGCCGGGTTCGCGGCGAGGGGCGTGACAAGGACGCTTCGTGACAGCCGCAACGGCCGGGGTCGCCGAGGCCGGCAGGGAAGGGCGTCGCACGGCGGTGCTGCTTGCCGCCGCGCAGGCGATCGTCGGTTCGGCCGCGCCGATCGCCATTTCGCTCGGCGCGCTGGCCGGACAATATCTGCTCGGTGCCGACAAATCCCTGGCCACCGCGCCGGTCACCGGCTTCAACATCGGCGTGGCGCTCGGCGCCTTGCCAGCCGCCGCCATCATCCGCAGCCTCGGCCATCGCGGCGGCTTCATGATCGGCACCATCGTCACCGCGCTCGGCGGCCTGATCGCGGCGCTCGCGCTCTATCAGGCGAGCTTCTGGCTGTTCGCCTTCGGCCTCTGCGTCATCGGTGTCGGCGGCGCCTTCGTCCAGCAGTTCCGTTTCGCCGCCGCCGACAACGCGCCACCCGAATTCAAGGCGCGTGCCATCTCCTTCGTGCTGGCGGGCGGCATCATCACCGCCATCCTCGGGCCGCAGATCGTCATCTACACACGCGAATTGCTCGCCCCGGTGATGTTTGCGGGATCCTTCGCCTCGATCCTGCCCCTGGCGGCGGCCGGCGCGCTCATCCTGTCGTTCCTGCGGGTTTCCTCGCGGACCGACGCCGTCTCTGAAACCGCTGCAAGCGACGCCCGCCCGCTGATCGAAATCGTCACCCAGCCGCGTTTCGTCGCCGCGTTGTTCTGCACCGTCGGCAGCTACGCGCTGATGAGCTTCGTCATGACCGGCGCGCCGCTCGCCATGGTCGGCTGCGGCCTATCGGAAGACAATGCGACGCTTGGCATTTCCTGGCATGTCATGGCGATGTTCGGGCCGAGCTTCTTCACCGGTTCGCTGATCCACCGCTTCGGCGCCGAACGCATCGTCGCGACTGGTCTTATCCTGCTGATCGGCTGCGGCGCCGTGGCGCTTTCCGGCTTGGCGCTGTGGCAGTTCTGGACGGCACTGATCCTGCTTGGCCTCGGCTGGAACTTCGGTTTCATCGGCGCGACCGCCATGGTCGCGGCCAGCTACCGGCCTTCAGAAAAGAGCAAGGTCCAGGGTTTCCATGATTTTGTCCTGTTCGGCTCCGTCGCCTTTGCCTCGCTGATGTCGGGCGCGATCTACAACGCCTGGGGCTGGACCATGCTGAACTGGATCGTTTTCCCGGTCGTAGTGCTTTGCTTCCTGGCGCTTGGCACGCTCAAGCTGCAGGGCTTGCGTGCCGCCAACTGACATTACGCTGTCGGGACCGGGCCGGGCACCGGCCTCGCGCGGGGAACAAAAATATTGCGCTGATCCCCCTACTTATGAAACCGTGTACCCCGACTGGCCGTTATAGCCGTGCTCATATGCGGCCACCGGATCCTCGGTTCATAGCAAGGGATTTCACAATGTTTTCAATCGGAAAGCTCGCCGTAGCTGCCATCGCGCTCGGCCTTGCCACCGCCTCGGCCAACGCCCAGGTAGTCGTCTCCTCGAAGATCGACACGGAAGGCGGGGTGCTGGGCAACATCATCCAGCTCGTGCTCAACGCCAACAACATCAAGACGACGGACCGCATCCAGCTCGGCGCGACGCCGGTGGTGCGCAAGGCGATCACCGCCGGCGAGATCGACATCTATCCCGAATATACCGGCAATGCGGCCTTCTTCTTCCAGAAGGCCGATGATCCGGTCTGGAAGGATGCCGCCAAGGCGTACGAAACCGCCAAGAAGCTGGACTACGACGCCAACAAGATCGTCTGGCTGTCGCCGTCGCCGGCCAACAACACCTGGGCGATCGCGCTGCGCAAGGAAGTGGCCGACGAGAACAAGCTCGTCACCTTGACGGACTTCGGCAAATACGTCGCGGGCGGCGGCAAGGTGGTGCTCGCGGCTTCGGCCGAGTTCGTCAATTCGGCCGCAGCGCTTCCGGCCTTCCAGACGACCTATGGCTTCACGCTGAAGCCCGACCAGTTGATCACTCTCTCCGGCGGCGATACCGCGGCGACGATCGCAGCCGCCGCCAACCAGACCAACGGCGCCAACGCCGCCATGGTCTATGGCACCGATGGCGGCATCCAGCCCTCCGGCCTCGTCGTGCTCGAGGACGATAAGGGCGTTCAGCCCGTCTACCAGCCGGCGCCGATCATCCGCGAAGAGGTCTTGAAGCAGCACCCGGAAATCGAGGCGCTGCTGAAGCCGGTCTTCGCCAAGCTCGACCTCGTCACGCTGCAGGAGCTTAACGGCCGCGTGCAACTGGGCGGCGAGCCAGCGAAGGGCGTGGCGGAGGACTTTTTGAAGAAGAACGGGTTCTTGAAATAGATCGCGGCATAACAAGTGCGGGCTGGAGAGGTGCGGTTGGCGGAACTGCTGTTCTCCCGCCGGCTTTCGCCAACCGCCAAGACCGCAAGGGGGAGGCCATGACCCTGCGTTTCGACAAGCTCGGCGTGGTCATCGCCGCGATCGTCGCCTACGCCGCTTTCCTGGCCCCCTTTGCCACGTTCCGCGCCAACCGCATCGTACCCGGGCAGGCGCGTTCGATCCTCGAGTCGTTGCCGCCCACGCTTGGCATGCTGTTGCTGGCGATAGTGATCGCGGCCGCCATCGTCGCCTTGCTGCGGACGCCGCTCACCCTAAGGCTGGCCGCCAGCATCGTGGCGCTCGCCGCACTCGCCGTCCTCATCGGCGTCGCCGGCGGTTTCCTGACACCGGCCGGCAACACGTTCGCCCGCATCGCCCCGGCGTCCGGTTTCTGGCTGCTGATCTTTGCCTTCACTCTGCTCCTCGCCGATGTGCTGACCAGGCTGAACCTTTCGCCCTGGTCACGCGTCGGCGTGCTCGTGCTTGCAGCGCTTGCCATCGCCGTGCTGCTCGTCTCGGGAAGCTGGGACAGCCTTTCCATCCTCAAGGAATATGCCGGCCGCGCCGACAGTTTCTGGGCCGAAGCCTCCAAGCACGTCACGCTGGCGCTTGGCTCGCTGGCCGGCGCGGTGATCGTCGGCATACCGCTCGGCATCTTTTGCCATCGCGTCGAGAAACTGCGGGCAGGCGTGCTGAATGTGCTCAACATCATCCAGACTATTCCGTCGATCGCGCTCTTCGGCCTGCTGATCGCTCCGCTCGGCTGGGTTGCCGTGCACGTGCCGGGAGCCGCCGCGGTCGGCATCAGGGGCATCGGCACCGCGCCGGCCTTTGTCGCGCTCTTCCTCTATTCCTTGCTGCCGGTGGTGGCCAACACCGTGGTTGGGCTGGCTGGCGTACCCCGCGCGGCCAATGACGCCGCGCGCGGCATGGGTATGACCGACCGCCAGCGCCTGTTCGATGTCGAGTTCCCGCTCGCCTTTCCGGTGATCCTGACCGGTATTCGTATCGTGCTGGTGCAGAATATCGGCCTCGCCACGATCGCCGCGCTGATCGGCGGCGGCGGCTTCGGCGTATTTGTTTTCCAGGGCGTCGGCCAGACGGCGATGGACCTCGTGCTGCTCGGCGCGCTGCCCACCGTGGCGCTGGCTTTTGCCGCGGCCATTATCCTCGACGCGGTCATCGAAATGGCCGCCACCAGGCGCAGGGCAGTTGAAACGGCATGATCGAGATCGAAGGCATCACCAAGCGCTATGACCAAACGACGGTGGTCGACAATGTTTCGATGATCATCGAACCCCGAACCATCGCCACCATTGTCGGCACGTCGGGATCCGGCAAGACGACGCTGCTCAGGATGATCAACCGGCTGGTCGAGCCGACCTCCGGGGTCATCAAGCTCGACGGCGCCGACAACCGCTCCGTGCCCGGCTATCAGCTGCGCCGCAGCATCGGCTACGCCATCCAGGGTCACGGCCTGTTTCCGCATCGCACGGTGGCGCAGAACATCGCCACCGTGCCGCTGCTGCTCGGCTGGGACAGGGACCGCATCAAGGCGCGCGTCGACGAGTTGATGACACTCTACCAGCTCGATCCCCAGGCCTATGGACCGCGCTATCCGCACGAGCTTTCCGGCGGCCAGCAGCAGCGCGTCGGCGTCGCCCGCGCTTTGGCCGCCGAGCCCAACGTGCTTTTGATGGACGAGCCCTTCGGCGCGCTCGACCCGATCATCCGCACCAAGGCGCAAGAGGATCTGCTGGCGATCCAGAAGCGTTTCGGCACCACCATCATCCTCGTCACCCACGACATGGAAGAGGCTGTGCACTTGGGCGACAAGATCGCCGTCATGGATGCCGGCAAGCTGGTGCAATACGCCAAGCCGGCAGAAATCCTGGCGAGGCCCGCAAGCGATTTCGTCGAGACACTGGTCGGCGCCAGCGAAAGGCCGTTCCGTCTGCTGTCGCTGGGGCCTGTGCGCGATGCCGTGGAGCCGGGCGGCGCCGAAGGCGAGGCGATCCCAGGCGAAGCTACGCAGCGCGACGCGCTGGCCGAGCTGTTGTGGTCGGGCCGCCCTGCGCTGCCGGTGAAGGGCGCCGACGGCAAGCTCATTGGCCGCGTCACCATCGAATGCTTGGTGAAGCGCGCGGCGAGGCCGCAATGAAAGCCTGGCTGCCCGCGCTGCTGAGGCTGGCCGTTCTGGTGGTGCTGGTGGTCTTCATCACCAGCCCCAACTGGTTCGAGCCGCTGCTGAAGCCCCTGACCGAGAATGGCGCGCCGGCAATCTACAACCAAGGCAGCCTGCTGTCGCTGACCTTGCAGCATCTGCGGATCGTCCTGGTCGCGACGGTGGCCGCGACGATCGTCGCCGTGGCGCTCGCCATCCTGGTCACCAGGCCGGCCGGCGCCGAGTTCCTGCCCTTGTCGCGCAGCCTGGTCAATATCGGCCAGACCTTTCCGCCGGTTGCCGTGCTGGCGCTCGCCGTGCCGGCCGTCGGTTTCGGCGAAAAGCCGACGCTGATCGCGCTCTTCCTCTACGGATTGCTGCCGATCTTCGAAAACGCGCTGACGGCGCTCACCACGTTGCCCGGCAACGTCATGGAAGCGGCGCGTGGCGCCGGCATGACCGGTTGGCAAAGGCTGATGAAGGTCGAGCTGCCGCTGAGCGCCCCGGTGATCCTCGGCGGCATCCGGCTCTCGGTCGTCATCAGCCTCGCCACCGCGACCATCGGATCGACCGTTGCCGCCAAGACGCTTGGCGAGGTGATCATCGCCGGCCTGATCTCGAACAACCTTGCCTTCGTGCTGCAGGGCGGCCTGATCGTCGCGGCGCTTGCCGTGCTGATCTATGACGGCCTGTCGGCGGTCGAACGCTACGCCGCGCGACGCATGGGGCAGGGGGCGGAATAACGCTACGTCTGAGGATTGGCGAATGTGCCCCAGCGTCATTTCAATCGATCTAATTCCAGGCTTGCGCTGGCACAACAATTCCCGCCCTCTTCTTTTGGGCGAAAGCCGGGCAAAAACCGAACAATATCTTGACGTTCCAAGCCCTGTTTCGCATACACCCCAGCCAAGGGGTGGAATCCGTGCGCGGCATCCATCTCCGTTCCAACGGCCCAGGGAGGGGTTCTTTTGGGCCAACAATCGAGGAAAATCCGGCAATGACCATCATTACCGCCGTCATCGCCTGCGGCTTGCTGTCAGTTCTGTACGCCATCTGGGCGACACGTTCGGTCCTTGCGTCCGATCAGGGCAATCAGCGCATGCAGGAAATCTCCGCCGCCATCCGCGAAGGCGCCCAGGCCTATCTGGCGCGCCAGTACACGACCATCGCGGTCGTCGGTATCGTCGTTCTCCTGCTTGCCTGGTGGCTGCTTTCGATCACCGCCGCTATCGGCTTCCTGATCGGCGCGGTGCTCTCGGGTGCCGCCGGCTTCATCGGCATGCATGTCTCGGTGCGCGCCAATGTGCGGACCGCGCAAGCCGCTTCGAACAGCCTTGCTGCCGGCCTCGACATCGCCTTCAAGTCGGGCGCCATCACCGGCATGCTGGTGGCGGGTCTGGCGCTGCTGGGCGTCTCGATCTACTACGCCATATTGACTGGCCCGATGGGCCTGCAGCCGAATGACCGCGTCGTCGTCGACTCGCTGGTTTCGCTCGGCTTCGGCGCTTCGCTGATCTCGATCTTCGCCCGTCTCGGCGGCGGCATCTTCACCAAGGGTGCGGACGTCGGCGGCGACCTCGTCGGCAAGGTCGAGGCCGGCATTCCGGAAGACGATCCGCGCAACCCGGCCACCATCGCCGACAACGTGGGCGATAATGTCGGCGACTGCGCCGGCATGGCCGCCGACCTGTTCGAAACCTATGCGGTGACCGTCGTCGCCACCATGGTGCTCGCCGCCATCTTCTTCGGCGGCACGGCCGCGCTGGGTGCGTCGATGCTCTATCCGCTCGCCATCTGCGGCGCCTGCATCCTGACCTCTATCGTCGGCACCTTCTTCGTCAAGCTTGGGTCGAACGGCTCGATCATGGGCGCCCTCTACAAGGGCCTGATCGTCACCGGGCTCTTGTCGATCGTCGGTCTCGCCATCGCCACTTCGGCCACCGTCGGCTGGGGCGAGGTCGGCAATGTCGCCGGCATCGCCATCACCGGCAAGAACCTGTTCACTTGTGGCCTCATCGGCCTCCTGGTGACCGGCCTCATCGTGGTGATCACCGAATACTACACTGGTACCAACAAGCGCCCGGTGAACTCGATCGCCCAGGCTTCCGTGACCGGCCACGGCACCAACGTCATCCAGGGCCTCGCGGTCTCGCTGGAATCGACCGCGCTGCCTGCCATCGTCATCGTCGGCGGCATCATCGCCACCTACCAGCTCGGCGGCCTCTTCGGCACCGCGATCGCCGTCACCACCATGCTCGGCCTTGCCGGCATGATCGTGGCGCTCGACGCCTTCGGCCCTGTTACCGACAATGCCGGCGGCATTGCCGAAATGGCCGGCCTGCCCAAGGAGGTGCGCCACTCCACCGACGCGCTCGACGCTGTCGGCAACACCACCAAGGCCGTCACCAAGGGCTATGCCATCGGCTCCGCCGGCCTCGGCGCGCTGGTGCTGTTCGCGGCCTATTCGAACGACCTGAAATTCTTTGCCGCCAATGGCGACAAGTATCCTTACTTCCAGGGCATGGGCGAGGTCTCCTTCGACCTCTCCAATCCGTATGTCGTCGCCGGCCTGATCTTCGGCGGCCTGATCCCCTACCTCTTCGGCGGCATCGCGATGACCGCCGTCGGTCGCGCCGCGGGCTCCATCGTCGAGGAAGTGCGCAAGCAGTTCCGCGAGGACAAGGGCATCATGGCCGGCACCTCGAAGCCGAACTATGCGCGCGCCGTCGACATCCTGACCAGGGCGGCGATCCGGGAAATGATCATCCCGTCGCTGCTGCCCGTGCTGGCGCCGCTCGTCGTCTATTTCGGCGTGCTGCTGATCTCGGGCTCCAAGGCCTCGGCCTTCGCGGCGCTCGGCGCCTCGCTGCTCGGCGTCATCGTCAATGGCCTCTTCGTCGCCATCTCGATGACCTCCGGCGGCGGCGCCTGGGACAACGCCAAGAAGTCGTTCGAGGACGGCTTCACCGACAAGGACGGCGTCAAGCACCTGAAGGGCTCCGAGGCGCATAAGGCATCGGTCACCGGCGACACCGTCGGCGATCCCTACAAGGACACCGCCGGCCCGGCCGTCAACCCGGCGATCAAGATCACCAACATCGTCGCGCTGCTCCTGCTCGCCGTGCTCGCGCACGGCTGATCGCGGCGGCTATTCCATGACAAAGCCCGCGGGAGCGATCCCGCGGGCTTTGTCTTTCGGCATGACATCCTTCATGCTTTCCGCCCCGGGGGGCACTCAGCCGGCCTCTGGCCTTTCGCTGTCATGGCGATAGCGGGCCAGCAACGCTTCGGCATCCGGTTCGCGTTCGGGCATTGGCGGTAAGCCGCGAGTCTGGCGCAGCATGGCAATGAACGCGCCGTGGCGAAATTGGCGGCGGAAGGAACGCGCTCGCGGATGTATGCCGAGGGCAGCCAGCAGCCTGCGTTTGAGGTAGCGGAAGCGCTTGAGGGGAGCCGGTTCCTCGGCGTTGCCAAGAATCCTGACGCGCAACGCGTCTGGCGAACTCATCGCGTTCATCAGTTCTTCCTGCTCCTGCGCCGTATCACGCGCATAGCTGCCTTCGCGCTTGCCCGAATGCAGCATGAGCACGGTCAGATGCGGCATTGTCGCAATCACCGCACCGTTGCGCCATGCACGGAACAGCCAGTCCTGGGAACTCTCGCAGACGCACTGGCTGGCCGGGCGCCATGGCCCAAGCCTTGGCAGAGACGTTCTCCGGACCATTTGCGCGGAGCCGAAGCCGACTGTGGTGACCGGGTCATAGAAGCCGTGCCGCCCCGTCCCGAGGATCATATGCCTGGAACCTTTGCTCGCGGCCGACTCGATGACCGCACCCCGGGCGATCACCACATCGGCGCCGGTGGCGTCGATCCAGCCGCTCATGGACGTCAGATGGTCGGGAAACCATAGGTCGTCATGGTTCAATATGGCAACGAAACGGCCGCGTGCTCTGGCAAAGCCGATATTGTTAGGCCCCGACTGCTCGCCGAAGTTCACGGGAAGATCGATATAGGAGATGCGGGCGTCGCCGAAAGCGGCAACCGTTGTCGCGGTGTCCGGCCGGCACGCATCACCAATCACCATGGCTTCCCAGTCCTGCAGGGTCTGGCCAACGAGGCTCTTCAGCGTTTGATGCAGCACCGCCGGACGATTGTGCGTCGCTATCACGACCGAGACCAGCGGTTCGATCGGTCCGATCGCCGCGCCTTGACCGGCCTGTTCCACGCTACACCAGCTTGTAGGGGATCTGTTCGGTGTCCGGCGGCAGGCGCCAATGGTCGGGCGCGTCATAGGCGTAGGCCTTGTCGACGAGGTTGAGCACCAAAGCAGTCTCCGCTCCGAGCGCGACGACACCGTGCCAGACGCCGGGCGGAATGATGACGATAGCGGGCCTGACCGCTCCGACAATCTTGTGCCAAACCGTGCCGAACGTCGGCGAGGCCTTGCGACCGTCGAACAGCGAGATTCGAACGCTGCCCACCGAGCAAAAAAGCCGGTCGGTTGTGACGCCATGGGCATGCCATCCCGTCACCGCGCCGGGATAAAGCGTGCGCTGAAACACCTGTCCGACCGGAAGTCCGTCGAGATCCCATTCCTCGCGAAAAACCTCGGTGAGGTAGCCGGTCGAAGTCGCGACAGGTCGGATTTCCTTGAGCGCGACGCCGTCGATTGTCGGCGCTTCGACGACAAGCCAGTCAGGTGTCACGGTTTGCCGGTCAGGCGTGCCTGTCGCCATCCAACCTTGCGGCACAGTACGATCGCTGTTGCTCATGACCGGTCCCAATCCCCAGCAAATTGATAGGGGGACGCCGGAATATAAGCAAGTATGCGTCTTGGCCGCACCTAAACAAAACCCCGCCGGCTAGGCGGCGGGTTTGATTGTTCTGCAGGCCGTCGATAGACTTAAGGCGTACCGCCGCTGCCGCCGCCGGGGATGCCGGGCGCCAGCTTGCTGGCGCCGCTGATGATCTGGCTGAGGAAGTTCTGGTCCTTGCCGCCGGTCGGCGTCGTCCTCGAGATGAAGTCGAAGATCTTGCCGTCCTTGAGGCCGTAGTTGGCGATCTGGGTAACGCGGCCGTCGGCGCCGAAATAGACCGCCAGCACATGCTGGTCGATGATGCGGGGATTGTCGAAGGCGACATAGCGCTTGCGCGTTTGCGAGATGTAGTAGAAGGCCTCGTTGTCGAAGGTCGCCGTCGTCGACGGCGTGCCCAGCGCCAAAAGCACCTGCTCGCGGCTCGACCCGACCGGCACCGAATCGATCGCCTGCTGGTCGATGACGTAGCCTTTCGTCAGCGTTTCGCTCGGATGGAGATCGCCGAACATCTTGGACGAATTGCAGGCGGAAAGCGCTGACACCACTACCAGCAGCGAAGCCACGCCCAACGGGGCGGGCGCAAAGAACGACTTGAATTTCAGCGCACCCAACAACAATTCTCCATCACATCCCCGCAACTTGCGCTGGGCCGCAAAACCGGTAAACCAGCTTGCATGCCGATGCAACAAGGCCAAATCAAACAACAGGTCCCCAGGAGACCGCCCTCAATGTTCCAGCGCCTTTTTGGCCGCGAACGCAATGCCAACCGCGCTATCACCGACGCGCTCTACGCACGAATCGTGGCGGCGGCGCGGCAAGCGGTGTTTTATTCCGACTGGAATGTGCCCGATACGCCGCTCGGCCGCTTCGAGATGCTGTCGCTGCACATGTATCTCGTCCAACACCGGCTGCGTGGCGAGCAAGGTGTGGCCGCCGAAGTCGCGCAAGTGCTGATCGACGAGTTCTTCCTCGATGTCGAGCATTCGCTGCGCGAACTTGGCATCAGCGATGTCGGCGTGCCCAAGCGCATGAAGAAGCTGGCAAAGATGTTTTACGGCCGTACGGCCGCTTATGACGACGCGCTCAAGGAAGACGACCGGGTGGCGCTTGCGGCGGCGCTCGCCCGCAACGTCAGGCCGGACTCCGGCCCCTGGCCGCAGGCGCCGCTGCTGGCGGACTATGTCTGCGAGGCTAGCCAGAAGCTTGCCGCGCAGCCGACCGAATCGATCGTCGCCGGCATCGCCGCGTTCCCGTCCGCCGGGGCCGCGTGAAGGAGGCCGGGATGAAAGACGACGAATTGCGCAGCCCTGTATCCTTTGTCGCCAATGTCGCACGGCTGCCGCAAAAGGGCCTGCCTGTCCTGGTCGAGGCCGATGAGCGCCAGCGCGAGGCGCTTGCCGCCGAATACGAACTGCTTTCGGTCGAAAACTATCGCGCCGAACTGCTTGTGGCCTCCTGGAAGCGCAATGGCGTCAAGGTCACCGGTCGCGTCGAGGCCGACATCACGCAGGCCTGCATCGTCACGCTCGATCCGGTCACCGCGCATATCGACGAGCCCGTCGAGGCGCTGTTTCTGCCCGAGCAGTCGAAGCTTGGGCGCGAGGGTTTCGAGGGCGGCGGCGAGATGATCCTCGACGCCGACGGACCGGACAGTCCGGAAATATTTTCCGGCGACACCATCGATGTCGGCGCGCTGGCCGAACAGTTTTTCGGCCTGGCGATCGACCCCTATCCGCGCAAGCCGGGAGCCTCGCTCGACGTCGCCGGCGACGATCAATCCGAAGAAAGCGAATTCCAGAAAAAGCTGCGTTCGCTGCTCGGAAAATCCTGAGAGTGGTCCGGATTTTGGAAAAGTTGGTTGTGCCTAGGCGCAAAACCGCTATTTTCGCCGAACCTTCGCGAGCCCCCTTACCCTGGCAGGCGTCAGCCGCAAGCCAGGCAACCCGTGAGAAAAGCACTACGTGATCAGGATTTCCATCGATGCCATGGGCGGCGATCACGGACCGAGCGTGGTCATCCCGGCGCTGATGACGGTCGCCATCCGCCGCCCTGACATCCGCTTCGTCATCTATGGCCGCGAGGACGTGGTGCGTCCCGAACTCGCCAAGTTCCCGAAACTCGCCGAGATAAGCGAGTTCGTCCATTGCGAGATCGCGGTGCGCATGGACGACAAGCCGAGCCAGGCGCTGCGCCATGGCCGCTGGAAGTCGTCGATGTGGAAGGCCGTCGAAGCGGTCAAGAACGGCGGCGCGCAGGCCTGCATCTCGGCCGGTAACACCGGCGCGCTGATGGCGATGTCGAAATTCTGCCTGCGCACCATGGCCACCATCGACCGCCCGGCGATCGCGGCGCTCTGGCCGACGACGCGCGGCGAAAGCGTGGTGCTCGATGTCGGCGCCACCATCGGCGCGGATGCGCACCAGCTTATCGATTTCGCCATTCTGGGCACCGGTATGGCGCGCTCGGTGTTCGGCATCGAGCGGCCGAGCGTCGGCCTGCTCAATGTCGGCGTCGAGGAGATCAAGGGCCAGGAAGAAGTCAAGGAAGCCGGCCGCATGCTGCGCGAGGCCAACATGGCCTCGATGAATTATCGCGGCTTCGTCGAGGGCGACGATATCGGCAAGGGCACGGTCGACGTGGTGGTTACCGAGGGTTTTGCCGGCAACATCGCGCTCAAGACCGCCGAGGGCACCGCAAGGCAGATCGCCGGCTATCTGCGCGCCGCCATGAGCCGCACGTTCATGGCCAAGATCGGCTATGTCTTCGCCAAGGGCGCCTTCGACAGGCTGCGCGAGAAGATGGATGTCGGGCGCTCCAACGGCGGCGTCTTCCTGGGATTGAACGGCATCGTGGTGAAGAGCCATGGCGGCGCCGATTCGGACGGCTTCGCTGCCGCCGTCGAACTCGGCTACGACATGGTGCGCAACAATCTGCTTGACCGGATCGAGGCCGACCTCGATCTGTTCCATGCGCGCAATCCGACCGCGCAGGCAAACAGGAAATCCGGCGTCGCCGACGCCGAGGAATAGGACAGAGCCTTGATCAGATCAGTCGTGCGCGGCAACGGTGCCGCGCTGCCCCGCCGCATCATGAAGAATGCCGACTTCGAAGGCATGGTCGAAACCTCGGACGAGTGGATCGTTCAGCGCACCGGCATTCGCCAACGCCACGTCGCGGCCGACGACGAGACGACAGCCTCGCTTGGCGAGGCGGCGGCGCGCGCGGCGCTGGACAGCGCCGGCATGACGCCCGCCGATATCGACCTCATCATCCTGG
Source organism: Mesorhizobium sp. B2-8-5 (assembly GCF_006440675.2). Lineage (NCBI taxonomy): Bacteria > Pseudomonadati > Pseudomonadota > Alphaproteobacteria > Hyphomicrobiales > Phyllobacteriaceae > Mesorhizobium > Mesorhizobium sp. B2-8-5. The sequence continues at coordinate 4,540,639 of NZ_CP083951.1, read as the reverse complement.
CGACCTCGACGCCCAACAACACGTTCCCGGCGACCGCTGTCGAAATCCAGAACCGGCTCGGCATGCATCATGGCTTTGCCTTCGATATGCAGGCCGTCTGCTCGGGCTTCGTTTATGCGGTCGCCACCGCCGACCTTTATATCCGGGGCGGCCTGGCCAAACGCGTCCTGGTGATCGGTTCGGAAACATTCTCGCGCATCCTCGACTGGAGCGACCGCTCGACCTGCGTGCTGTTCGGCGACGGCGCCGGCGCGCTGGTTCTGGAAGCGGCAGACGGAGCGGGCGCGATTACCGATCGCGGCGTGCTGGCGGCGAGCCTGCGTTCGGATGGCGTGCACAAGGACAAGCTCTTCGTCGACGGCGGTCCTTCTACCACGGGAACCGTCGGTCATCTGAGGATGGAAGGCCGTGAAGTGTTCAAGCATGCCGTCGGCATGATCACCGATGTCATCGAGGCGACCTTCAGCGAGGCCGGCATAACAGCCGAGGACCTCGACTGGTTCGTGCCGCATCAGGCCAATAAACGGATTATTGACGCTTCCGCCAAGAAGCTCGGGATTGCCGAGCAGAAAGTGGTGGTCACCGTCGATTTACACGGTAACACCTCGGCTGCCTCGGTGCCGCTCGCTTTGTCGGTGGCCGTCGCGGATGGCCGCATCAAGAAGGGCGACCTTGTGCTTCTCGAGGCGATGGGTGGAGGTTTCACCTGGGGCGCGGTATTGCTCCGCTGGTAAGTGCCGAACTCGCCGGTTCGGTTCTTGACCTTGCCGGATCAATTACTTAGGCTCTGCCTTTACCTGTATCGATTTACGTTTTTGCGAGCAGATGGGACGGTCGCATGGGGGGAAAGACACTTACGCGTGCCGACCTTGCTGAAGCCGTTTACCGGAAGGTTGGCTTGTCGCGAACTGAATCGGCGGAGCTCGTCGAGGCTGTCCTCGATGAGATCTGCGAGGCAATCGTCCGCGGCGAGACGGTGAAGCTGTCGTCCTTCGCCACCTTCCATGTCCGTTCCAAGAACGAGCGCATCGGCCGCAACCCCAAGACGGGCGAGGAAGTGCCGATCCTGCCGCGCCGGGTGATGACGTTCAAATCGTCGAACGTGCTCAAGAGCCGGATCCTGCGCTCGCATCAGAACAGCAAGGGCAAGGGCGGCAAATAGTTTGCTGGCGAATGCGGTTGAAAACCGCCGGCCATTTTGACGTCGGGCTTGAATATCGTTTCATAAATCGCTGAAATAAGGCACGATTCGGCATCATGAGCCGGATCGCGGTCCAGTGTGGAGGATTGGCCCATGGACAAGAGCCCCGACGCTTTCCGCACCATCAGTGAAGTCGCGGAAGATCTCGATCTGCCGCAGCATGTGCTGCGGTTCTGGGAGACGCGCTTCACCCAGATCAAGCCGATGAAGCGTGGCGGCGGCCGGCGCTACTACCGGCCGCAGGATGTCGAGCTGATCAAGGGCATCAGGCATATGCTCTACGATCAGGGCTATACGATCAAAGGCGTGCAGAAACTGTTGCGCGAAAACGGCAACCATTTCCTGGTCGCCATCGGCAATGGCGACATGGCCGCCGTGGAGGCGATCGCTCAGCGCCGCCAGGCCGAGCAGGTGCCGCTGACGGCGGCCGCGCAGCCGCGCGGCGACGAAGACGCGCTGGTCGGCCAACCGAAGGTGAAGCCCAGCCGCCGTTTCTTCGGCCTCGGCAAGAGCGACGACGAAGGTCCGGTACAGCCAGACGCCTCGAAATTGTCGCGTGACAATCGCGCCTTGCTGCAGGAGGCGCTGTTCGACTTGCTGGAATGCAAGCGCCTGCTCGACCAGGTTCGTTGAACGGTCGTCATTCGACTTGATGCCGCGCGCTCGGCCTGCCGGAACTGGCTCTGCGTCCATGCGTTAGGCCTTCTCGAAGAGAAGGACAAAAAGCATGGCACCGTTTTCGACCCTCTCCGACGTTGATATCGACAAGCAGGTCGCGGCGCTTTCGCGACAATTGCACGATCTCAAGAAGGTTTTGGCCAGGCGCGGCGACGCCTATTACGAGGATGGCCGCGAGGCGGCGTCCGACTATTATTCGCAACTTGCCGATCGCCTCCACGAGGCGCTGCCGGCAATAAGGCGCAGGGGCAGGGCTATTGAGCGTACGGCGCGAGATCATCCGGCGACGGCCGCCGCCGTCGGGCTGGTCGTGGTCGGATTGCTTGCCGGCCTTCTTATCAGCCGGCGCTGATCGATCGACGCGATATGAACAGAAATGGCGGCCGTCCTCGACGGCCGCCATTTCCGTGCCATTTGGCTACAGCGATCAGTTCGCGAGCTTGAGCCGCGTCTTCGGATCGACCTTCATGACCTGACTGCACTTGCCGTAGACGGTGCCGTTCTTGTCGGTGGCATCGGTATAGGTGCCTTTGCAATCCAGCTGCAGCACCAGGCACGAGCCATGGCCCTTACAGACCGCGCCGCCGTCGCCGGTTGGATGGGTGCCGGCAAAGGCCGGAGCCGGGACCGAGCCGAAAGCCGAAAAGACGAGAGCCGCGGCGAGGCTGATACGCTTGAAGTTGGTCATTTGAGCATTTCCTTCCATTGGTTGTTGGGATCGCCGTCCTGGCGTCCCGTTGGGTTGAGGAGCACCTTCGCGGTGCCCATGACCGCTTAGTGCTGGCCCCAATGGAAAGGTTCATATGCCGCGCGATTTTTTTCGTTTGGCCGGCGACGTCTGTGTCAGCCGTCAAACTTATCGGTGCCCCGCATCACGCCACCGGCAATTCGGGGCAGGCGGCGCGGATAATACGCTTTCGCCGCCAGCTTGTCGGTCGGCGTCACGAACCGCGGATTGCGGTCGACGATCTTTCGCCACAGCGTCAGTTCGTTATAGCGCGTCGGGGCGGCGGGATTTGGCCGATAGCCGAGCTTCATGGCGAAGCGGGCAACGAGGGCCGGATGGCGAAGCGTGACGACGGCACGGGCGACCGCCAGTAGCAGGCGGTGTCTGGCCGAAAGATCAGCGCAGGCCCCATTAGACGCAGTCCGGAGTGCGGTTCGGCATCACCGGATGTTTAAGCCGAAGAGTCCGATGGGAAGACTGGTCCGCTCTGGCGGCGAAGGCCTGCCTTCCCATCGGCAGAAGGGAAGGATCAGGCCTTCTTCGGAGCCATCGTCTTGTGGTGGTGATGATGGTGGTGGTGATGGCGGTGATGATGCCTGTGGTGATGACGATGATGGTGATGCTTCTTCATCGGAGCCGCGTCGGCGCTGGTGGCGCCGAGGATCGGCATGGTGAACGCCAGGGCCAGAGCCAGCCCGAGCGCGGAGAGGAGGGACTTCTTCATGACTTCGTTTCCTTTTTACGCGGGCCTTCCGAGATTCACCGGAGCAAATCGGTGACCCAAGCCTCGCGATAGGGACTATCCTCCTGGTTTTTTTCGACAATTTTTCCCAAATGTAGATTTTTGTTTCTGGATTGTTTCTGGGGACCCTCTTGCGCCGCGCGCCCGCCCTGGCCTACGAGGATTGCGCGCTCCTTGGAAATCCAAGGATGCGGCTGCCTGGCCTCACATAGGCGGCGCGATGCCGTGATTCCCGACCACGACCCGGTTGGCCACGAGCTTGCCGTCGCCGCCGCGCTCGGCGTTGACGAACACCGCGATGCCCGGCGTGAGATCCGCCGGCGTGGCGGCGGCGAATGTCACGATCGGTGTCGTCTGCGGAATCGCGATCTGCTTCTTCTGGCCGTTGTCATAGGTGAGCGTGACCGTGCGGCCTTCGATCTCGGTGACGTCGGCGACGGTGCCGTTGGTCATGCGGCTGTTGGGCTGCAGATCCCAGTCGCGGTCGCCTTCGCCCGTGCCCTTCAGGGCCGCCGGGAAGACCACGACTTCCAGCGCGCCGCTGCCGCCATCGGCCTTGGAAATCGAGGCGATGCCAAGAAAATCGCCTTGCTTGATATCGGCTGCCGATGCCTTGGCGACGCCCGAGATCTTCCAGCCGTCGGCAAGCGCGATCGCATCGGTCTTGCCGTCGCGGTCCTTCACCGTGAGCGTCGATCCGGCAACGCCGACGACGGTGCCTCGAACGCGTGTGGCGTACGCCGCCTGCGCTTCCGTCGCGCCGACGACGCTTGAGATGGCGCCAAGCAAAATTGCGAACGATTTCAAATTCATGGCATTCGATCCTTCCGTGAAACGCCCGGCGCGCGGGTTTGGCTGCCGGTGACGGTGAGCTAACGAATCGAGGCGTCGAAAATGCCGGCGAATCCGGTCGAGGATCTTCAAAAGAACTTGATTGAGCGCCGAGCGGCCTTACATCTACGGGGCCCGAGGCATTCGGCCAAAACGCAGCTTCACGATGGCGTGACGCCGTATGGGTGCTCTTGGCAAATCATTTGTTAACGAGCATTCTCCCGCCGTCTCAGGCAACACCCACATTTCATCCGACCTGTTTCATCTTTAAGGAGTTGCCATGCCCAACACCGTACGAAACGCTGTTTCCAACGATATCATTGCCGCGTCCGGCCTCAATCCGTTGAAAGCCGCTCGCGAAACGAGGGGATACACGATCGAGGAACTTTCTTTGACCTGCGGCCTGGCCGTGGGCGAGATCGTCGACATCGAGGACGGCAAGGACGTCGACCCCGCCAAGCTCCGGCGCATCGCTTCCGCGCTGCAAGTGCCGGAAGAGGAATTGATCAGGGTGCCGTCCGCAGAGAATCGGCCCACACAGCAATAGAGACGCCAGAAGCGTCCATCCAGAAGCCCGCCGAGGGTTGGCCCGGCGGGCTTTTTAGTGCCTGCGAGGCGCAGGCGCTGGCTCTTGCCAATAACCGCCATGCCATGCGATTCGCCGAGCGCTGCTGTTCGACAGACCTGACGAGGGATTCACCATGAGCTTGGAATCGGTCCGCGCCTTTCTGGCCGAGCACGCGCCCGATGTTGAAGTCATCGTCACCGAAGCAAGTTCCGCAACAGTGGCGCTGGCGGCGGAGGCGCACGGCGTCACGCCGGCGCAGATCGCCAAGACGATCTGCCTGCGCGTCGCTGACGAGACCATGCTGGTCGTGACCAGCGGCATCGCCAGGCTCGACAACCGCAAATTCAAGGACAGGATGGGCGGCAAGCCGCGCATGCTCGGCGGCGAAGAGGTGCTGGCAGTCACCAGCCATCCGCCGGGCGGCGTCTGTCCGTTCGGCCTGCCGGCGCCGCTGCCCGTTTATTGCGATCTGTCGCTCAAAGCCTTCGGCGAGGTCGTTCCGGCAGCCGGCGCCACCAATGCCGCGGTGCGCATCACGCCGCAGCGCATGGCCGATCTGGTCGGCGCCGTATGGGTCGACGTTTGCCAGTAACAATTGCCGCCTAGATATCTTTTTATGGTTCGTCGAGGGCCGTCGCGCGGTTTTGACCGACGTTCGGCCGCGACCGCTCGCTTTCCATTTGGTTCGGTACGGGCGCCCGCTGCCCGTGCCTTTAGCCGTTGCGCATCGAGCAATTGGAAAAGCGTCGACCAACGGCCAAATTCTGGACATTAGTCTTGACAGAAATACATATGTTCAATACCGGTCAAGCAACCGAACAGCATGCGATATGGGAGGAATACGGTATGGCATCCAACATTTCGTTGACGGGCCTTGCCCGCGATCTTGAGGAACGAGCCAAGTCGGGCAAGCCCATCCGCATCGGCCTGATCGGTTCCGGCGAAATGGGCACCGACATCGTCACCCGCGTCGCCCACATGTCCGGCATCGAGATCGGAGCCATTTCGGAACTCAACCTGCCGGCGGCCAGCAAGGCCGTCGATATCGCCTTCCAGGAAACCGGCCATGCGCGCGAGGTTTCCAACACTTCGGCGATGACCTCGGCCATGGAGGCCGGCAAGATCGCCGTCACCAGCGATTCCAGCCTCGTCATCGGCAATGACCTCATCGACGTCGTCATCGACGCGACCGGCGTTCCGGCCGTAGGCGCCGAGATCGGCCTGCACGCCATGGAGCATGGCAAGCATCTGGTGACGATGAATGTCGAGGCCGACGTCACCATTGGCGCCTACCTCAAGAGCGAGGCCGACCGTCTCGGCGTCACCTATTCGCTGGGCGCCGGCGACGAGCCGTCTTCCTGCATGGAACTGATCGAATTCGTCTCCGCCATGGGGCATCCGATCGTTGCCGCGGGCAAAGGCAAGAACAACCCGCTCAACATCGACGCCACGCCTCCGGACTATGAGGAGGAGGCGAAGCGCCGGCATATGAATGTGCGCATGCTGGTCGAATTCGTCGACGGTTCGAAGACCATGGTCGAGATGGCGGCGATCGCCAACGCGACCGGGCTGGTCCCCGACAAGCCCGGCATGCACGGTCCGGCTGCGACGCTTGGCGAATTGTCCAAGGTGCTGGTGCCCGAGAAGGACGGCGGCGTGCTGTCGAAGGTCGGCGTCGTCGACTACTCGATCGGCAAGGGTGTCGCGCCCGGCGTCTTCGTCGTCGCCGACATGTCGCATCCGCGCATCTCGGAGCGCATGGAAGACCTGAAGATGGGCAAGGGCCCGTATTTCACCTTCCATCGCCCCTATCACCTGACCTCGCTGGAAGTGCCGCTGACCTGCGCCCGGGTCGTGCTTTACGGTAAGGCCGACATGGTGCCGCTGGCCAAGCCCGTGGCCGAGGTCTGCGCGGTCGCCAAGAAGGATCTGAATCCCGGCGACAAGCTCGATGCCATCGGTGAGTATTGCTATCGCGCTTGGATCATGACGGCTCCGGAGGCCCATGCGGCGCGCGCCGTTCCCTGCGGCCTGCTGCAGGGCGGCTCCGTCACCCAGCCCATCAAGAAGGGCGAGCTCATTACCTATGCCAACGCGGCGCCCGCGCCGGGCTCGAAGATCGCCGAACTGCGCGCCCGCCAGGACAAGCTCGTTTACGGCGCTGTGGAGGCGTGATCATGGCTGGAGCCAGCAAAGCCGTCGTGGATAGCCGGGCCAACCTGCCTTTCGTCTATCGCCAGTACAGCCCGGAGCAGCTCCGGGAGGTGCTTCATAAGATGTACCTCATCCGCCGCTTCGAAGAGGGCGCCGAAGAGTGCTACATGCGCGGCCTCATCCACGGCACCATGCACCTGTCGATCGGCCAGGAAGCCAGCGCCATGGGCATCTGCATGCCGCTCGCCGAGGATGACCAGATCACCTCAACGCATCGCGGCCATGGCCATTGCATCGCCAAGGGCGCCGAGGTCAGCCGTATGTTCGCCGAGTTCTTCGGCAAGACCACCGGTTACTGCAAGGGCCGCGGCGGCTCCATGCACATCGCCGATGTCGCCAAGGGCAATCTCGGCGCCAACGGCATCGTCGCCGGCGGCATTCCGATCGCGGTGGGTGCCGCACTTTCCGCCAAGAGGATGAAGACCGGCAAGGTCGTGGTCTCGTTCTTCGGCGACGGCGCCAACAATGAGGGCGCCTTTCATGAGGCGCTGAACATGGCGGCGATCTGGAAGCTGCCGGTGATCTTCGTGTGCGAGAACAACGGCTACGGCATGTCGACCTCGACGGCGCGCTCGACCGCGGTGAAGAACATCGCCGAGCGGGCGGCCGCCTATTCGATGCCCGGTGTCATCGTCAACGGCAATATCTTCTCCGAGGTCGCCGAGGCGTCTTTCAAGGCGGTGGAGCGGGCGCGCGCGGGCGAGGGGCCGACGCTGATCGAATCCAAGACCTATCGCCATCGCGGCCATTCCAAGAGCGACCGCAACCGCTACCGCACCAAGGAAGAGATCGAGGACTGGATGGCGAACCGCGATCCGATCACGCTGTTTGAGACCGAACTGCGTGACTTCGGCTTCATCGACGACCAGGGCATCCAGGCGATCCGCGACGCGGTCGCCAAGGAGATCGCCGACGGCATCGAGTTCGCCAAGGCGAGCCCGGCGCCCGAGATCGCCGCCCTTGCGGACTACGTTTACACGGAGCATGCGTGATGGATGCCGTGGTGCGTGAACTGAGCTACGCCCAGGCGATCCAGGAAGCCATGGCTATCGCCATGGACATGGACGAGCGCGTCTTCCTGATGGGCGAGGACATCGGCGTCTATGGCGGCGCCTTCCAGGTGACGGGCGATCTTGTCGAGCGCTACGGCAGCGACCGTGTCATCGACACGCCGATCTCGGAACTGGGCGGCGCCGGCGTCGCGGTGGGCGCCGCCGTCACCGGCATGCGGCCGATCTTCGAATTCCAGTTCTCGGATTTCGCCACGCTCGGCATGGAGCAGATCGTCAACCAGGCGGCCAAGATGCGCTTCATGCTCGGCGGCGAGGTCTCGGTGCCCCTGGTGATGCGCTTCCCGGCCGGCTCCGGCACGGGCGCCGCCGCCCAGCACAGCCAGAGTCTCGAGGCCTGGCTCGGCCATGTGCCCGGCCTGAAGGTGATACAGCCGGCGACGCCGCACGATGCCAAGGGCATGCTGCTTGCCGCGGTCGCCGATCCGGACCCGGTCATGATCTTCGAGCACAAGCTGCTCTACAAGATGAAGGGCCATGTGCCGGAAGGCCATTACACCGTTCCGATCGGCAAGGCCGAGATCCGCCGCGAAGGCCGCGATCTCACCATCGTCGCCACCTCGATCATGGTGCAGAAGGCGCTCGATGCCGCGGCCGTGCTGGAGGGCGAGGGCATCGACATCGAAGTGGTCGATCTGCGCACGATCCGGCCGCTCGACAGGCAGACCGTCATCGACAGCGTGAAGAAGACCTCGCGCCTGCTCTGCGTCTACGAGGCGGTGAAGACGCTCGGCATCGGCGCGGAAGTGAGCGCGCTCGTCGCCGAAAGCGAGGCGTTCGACTATCTCGATGCGCCGATCGTGCGGCTCGGCGGCGCCGAGACGCCGATCCCCTACAATCCGGACCTGGAAAAGGCGACGGTGCCGCAGGTTCCCGACATCATCGCCGCCGCCCGCGACCTCGTGAAAGGGGTCCGCTGAGCGATGCCGACCGAAGTCATTCTTCCCAAGGTCGACATGGACATGGCGACCGGACAGATCTCGCGCTGGTTCGCCGAGGAAGGCGCCAAGGTCAAGAAGGGCGACGTGCTCTTCGAGATCGAGACCGACAAGGCGGCGATGGAGATCGATGCGCCGGCCAGCGGCACGCTGCGCAACGTCACCGGCAAGGAGCGCGTCGACATTCCCGTCGGCGAGCCGGTGGCGTGGATTTATGCCGATGACGAAGTCTACGCGCCAATCTCCCCCCTTAGGGGGGAGATGCCGGCGAAGCCGACAGAGGGGGGCGCTGTCCCGTCAACCTCTTATTCTGTCGCGCCCCCGTCTGGCCTGCCGGCCATCTCCCCCACGAGGGGGGAGATCAGCCAATCGCAAGGGCCTGCCCGAGCCACGCCTTTGGCTCGACGCTTGGCCCGTGAGGCAAATCTGGACCTCTCGGCTATAGCAGGCAGCGGTCCGCGCGGCCGTGTTGTGCGCGCCGACGTTGAGGCAGCAGTTGCCAGCAAAGACGCGGCCGCCTCTGCTCAGCCCGCCGCCGAGATTCCGGCCGGCGCTCCATCCGCTCCGGCCCCAGCACCCAAGCCGATGTCGGACGACCAGGTGCTGAAGCTGTTCGCCGAAGGCTCCTACGAGCTCGCGCCGCACGACAACATGCGCAAGACCATCGCGCGCCGCCTGGTCGAGGCGAAATCCACCATCCCGCATTTCTACCTGACGCTCGACTGCGAGCTCGATGCGCTCTTGGCACTGCGCACGCAGTTGAATGCCGCGGCCCCGATGAGGAAGACCGACAAGGGCGAAGCGCCGGCCTACAAGCTCTCCGTCAACGACATGGTCATCAAGGCGATGGCCATGGCGCTGATGGCGGTGCCGGACGCCAACGCGTCGTGGACCGAGAGCGCCATGGTCAAGCACAAGCACGCCGATGTCGGCGTCGCCGTGTCGATCCCCGGCGGCCTGATCACGCCGATCATCCGCCATGCGGACGAAAAGACGCTGTCTGTCATCTCCAACGAGATGAAGGACCTGGCGAGCCGCGCCAGGAGCCGCAAGTTGAAGCCGGAAGAGTATCAGGGCGGCACCACCGCTGTGTCCAATCTGGGCATGTTCGGCATCAAGGACTTTGCCGCCGTCATCAACCCGCCGCATGCGACGATTTTGGCGGTCGGCGCCGGCGAGGAGCGTGCGGTGGTGAAGAAGGGCGAGATCAAGATAGCCACCGTGATGTCGGTGACGCTGTCGACCGATCACCGCGCGGTCGACGGCGCGCTTGGCGCGGAATTGCTCGGTGCCTTCAAGCGCTTGATCGAAAACCCGATGGGCATGCTGGTGTAAGCCAACCCTGCAGGCCCTTGATCCGGCTTGCTCTTAACGCCACGGACCCTCCGATCACCGACTTGTCAGGCCGGCAGCTCGTAGGAAACCCGGCCTAGCGCTTGAAGCCGCCGCTATTTCGTTCCACATCGGGCGCTATGAACGGCAAGATGCGGGAATGGTTTCGGAATTGGCGGTGGGCCTTGGCCGCATCGCTATTCCTGCATGCCCTGATTGCAGCGTTCTTGTTCCTTGGCTTGCCGAGACCCGACCAACAGCCGGATCAGCAGGAACAGCCGGTCAATGTCGCGATCGTGCCGCCGCCCGATCAGCCCAAGCCGAAGCCCGCTCCAAAGCCGCCGCAGCCGACGCCTGAAAAGAAGGCTGAAAAGCCGCCTGAGCAGGCCGTGCAAAAGCCACCGCCTCCGCAGCCGCCGAAACCGCAGGGCATTCCGGTTCTGAAGCGCGTTTTCCAGTATGGCGAGAAGGATACCGGCCCGGAGAAATCTCTGAACGGAGGCAGCGCTCCAGCCAACGCGCCGTCGCCAGCCCAAAATGAATCAGCGAAGCCGCCGGTCGCACCGAAGCCGGCGCCCGACCAGCCAGCCGCTGCAACGCCCGAGCAGCAGGCCAGCAAGGCCCAAGAGAAGCCGGCAACCGCCCCGCCGGACGAAAAACCCGCGCAAAGCGAGGAGAAGCAGGCGACCGAGGACACTGACAAGCAGCAGCCGGACAAGGCGTCGCAACCCGCCGAGAACCAGGCGGCCGAAGCGCCAAAGCCGTTGACGGCCGAAGCCGGCGACAAGCCCGCACCTCCATCGTCAACCGAAAAGGCAAAGCCTAAACCTTCCAAGGCGATGAAGTTCAAATCGGCAAGAGCCTTGAGAGCGCCAAGCGGGAACCCAGGAAGGTCAAACCCCGCCGACACCGAGGTTGCGGGATCGCCGATCTATTCCGGCCTGCCGGGCGTCAGAAAGCTCTACTCGCCGGGTGCGACCGGCAACGCGCTGGCCACAAGCTCGATGGAGAGCGTGCCGCGCGATCAGCGCGTTGCCAATCTTTGCGCCAACGTTCTGAACCAGGAATTGCAAAGTGCCGATTACTCGCCCAAATGGCTGCCGACTATTCCCCTGAAGCAGGGCAATGTTCTTAACCCTACGCAGGCTGCCTTCAGCACGACAACGCAATGGTACGATCTGAGCTTCCGCTGCGAGGTCGACGCCGATGCAACGAGGGTCCTGTCCTTCAACTTCCGTGTGGGGGGACTGGTCCCGCCCGGTGAGTGGACCCGGCGTCGTTTCCCCAGTCTCCGCTAGAGCATGATCCCGAACCGAAGGTCAGCGAATGCAAAAGTGGGAACCGGTTTTCGGAGAAGATCATGCTCCAACAAAGAGTTGGATCAGGCCGGAACGCCAAGCCCCGCCAATTGCCGGCCGACTTCGTGCCAGTCGGCGCAGACGAAATCGGCGCCGGCAGCCTTCAGCCGCGCACCGTGCTCGGGATAAGTGTGCGCGCCGCCGGTATAGCCGATCGCGATCATGCCGGCCGCGACTGCGCCTTGGACGCCGAGCGGCGAATCTTCGACGACAATGCAGTCGGCCGGCTTCGCCCCCATTTTCTCGGCGGCGTAGAGGAAGATGTCGGGCGCCGGCTTGCCGTTCTTCACCATCGAGGAGGAAAAGATCGCTTCGCCGAAGAAGCGTGACAGCCCGGTCACCGACAGGCTGTGGTTGATGCGTTCGACCGAGGATGACGAGGCGACGCAGCGGTCGCCGGCAAGCGCGCTCAGGAATGGCGCGATGCCCGGCGTCGGCTTCAGCTCCTCGGAAAAGAGCAGCTTGGTCTCGGCCCAGATATCGCCGTCGGCGGCGGCCGGAAACTGATGGCCGGTCAGTTCCTTGATTTTGACGATGATGTCGGACTGCTTCATGCCGATGCATTGGGCGATGATGCCGCCATGGACGCCGGGCATGCCGTGTTTCTCGTAGACGCGCTCATAGGCTTTGGCGGCCAGCGGTTCGCTGTCAACGAGAACGCCGTCGCAATCGAAAATCATCAGTCTAGGTTGCGCCACGCGCTTCTCCCGGCTCCTGTGCCAATGCGCACATCGCTATCGATAAAAAGTCAGATGTTCAATAGTCGGGCGGCTCCGTCCCCAACGCCTCAAAGCTGGCGCAGCGCCTCGCTCACCGGCGTGGATCCAAGCGCGCGCTGCATGGCCTGGCGCGACTGCGCGCGGTCGGGTGTGATCCAGTTGGGCTCGGCGCCGAGGAAGCGGTCGAGAAAGGCCACGGCATAGGCGGGCATTTCCGTTGCGTTCTCGCGGTAAGACCACCAGGTTCGCAGGTCGTCGGCGCATTTGTCGATGCTGGGCGCCGTGCCGAACTCCTGCTCGTGCACGGCCAGGATCGCCGATACGCAGTAGTTGGTATAGAGGAAGCCTTCCGGCCAGAAGCGCACGATTTCCGCCGTGCCGGCATTGGCCTCGCTCTCGATCATGTCGGTGAGGCCGGAAATCTCCCGCGCCGGCGCCTGCCGGATCAGCTCGCGCAGCACAAGCCCGGCGGCGAAGACGATGAAGTCCGCGCGGTCGACGGCAGCGAATCGCTTCTGCGCTTCCATGACTTCGATCCAGTCGAGGAAAGCGCGCGTCAACTTGGCCTCGTCAATCTCGAAGCGCACGCCGAACGTTTCGGACACCACTTTCGCGCTGCTGCGGAAGGTGGCGCGGAACCAGCGCAACTGCCGCAGCCGGTGGCGAAGGTCCGGCATAAGCGCGAGTTCGTGCCTGAAAGGCAGGTCCATGTCTCATTTCCCGTTTGACGGCAGGCTAGCACAGGCGTTGCCGATGCCGAAATCGGTCAGCCGCCTGTGGAGCGTTATGACGGCAAATATAATACATGTTGACATTCGAGGAAACAAATGTTCTCACTTTCGGGTCATCTCACCTCCGTCCAATATGCGTCGGAGGAACGAGAGTCGGGAGGAGTACCGAATGGCGATCTGGCAGTGGGCGCTGCTTCTGCTGTTTGTTGTCTGGGCGCTGCAATCGCTGGGCGTCTGGCTGCAGATGCGGCATTATTCGGACGTCTTCAAAGGCGTCACCGGAGAGTTCAAGGACGGCTTCGTCGGCGCTGGCAATTTCCGCGGCCGGCTTGCCAAGGGCACCATCGCGCTGGTCGTCGTGACGCCGGATCTGATCGTGCGCCGCATGATGGTCATGAGCGGCCGCTCGGTGCTGACCAAGTTCAAGCGACATGAAGAATTCGAGGGCGTCCCCCTCGATCGACTCCGGTCCAACCCTGCGATCATGGGGGAGGGGGAACCCGGTGTGGCCGAGGCCGTGAAACGGGCGATCGAGCAGATCGACCGCGCGCGGTCGGAGCCGGGGAAGAAGCCGGGCCTGTCCGGCTTGAACGTAGCAAGGGCATAAACGGACGCCGGCAGCCGGCTGGGAATGACCGGCAGGGGTCATAAGGAGGAGAAATGTCTGTAATTTCGTTATTGGCGCAGCATGCCGACCTGGCGGTGCATAACCTGCATGTCGCAGGCACCATGGTCTCGGATGCTGCCTGGCACGGCAAGCTCGGCGTCGAGCATGCCACCGATCATCTTGTTGTCCTGGCGCAGGCGACGACCGACAACGCGCCGGTCACCGCCGATCAGCTGAAGGAACAGCTGAAGAACGTGCAGCAGGAAGAGCAGCTCGGCTGGCTGACCGCGATCGGCAAGTATTTCATCGGCATCTTCCAGAAGGGCGGCGAAGTGTTCGCCGGCTTCGTCACCGGCATCATCCCGACGCTGGTGGTGCTGATGACCGCCTTCTACGCCGTTACCGAACTGGTCGGCGAAGAGCGCGTTCATGGCCTGGCGCGCGGCGCCGGCCGCATCGCGCTGACCCGTTATACGGTGCTGCCGGTCCTGTCGGTGTTCTTCCTCACCAACCCGATGGCTTACACCTTCGGTTCTTTCCTGGAAGAAAAGCACAAGCCCGCCTTCTACGACGCGGCCGTGTCCTACGTGCATCCGCCGCTCGGCCTGTTCCCGCATATCAACCCCGGCGAATATTTCGTCTGGGGCGGCATGCTGGTCGCGCTGCTCGACCTCGAGAAGCGGGGCGTCATCGCCAACGGCTACCATGTCAAGGTGGCCATCTGGTACGCCATCGTCGGCCTCGTCGTCATCCTGCTCAAGGGCATGCTGACCGAGCGCATCACGGCCATCATGGCACGCCGCCAGGGCGTCGAGCTCTAAGGGCGGGAGGACACCATGGCCAAGACATACAAGGCAGTAAAGATCTCGAAGGGGTCCACCGGCTGGGGCGGTCCGCTGGTCATCGAGCCGACCGAACAGCGCAGCAAGGTCGTGTCGGTAACCGGTGGCGGCATTCATCCGGTGGCGCAGCTTATCGCTGATATGACCGGCGCCGAGGCGGTCGACGGCTTCAAGGCGCCGCCGATCGAAAGCGAAATGGCGGTCGTCGTCGTCGATTGCGGCGGCACCGCGCGCTGCGGCGTCTATCCGCGCAAGCGTATCCCGACCGTCAATCTGACGCCGGTCGGCCAGGCGGGTCCGCTGGCCCAGTTCATCACGGAAGACATCTACGTTTCGGGCGTGAAGCCGGCCAATGTCACAATGGCGGACGGATCCGAAGCGGTCACCACTGCGGGGGGAGCAGCATCGATGAGTTCAAGCAACAACACTGCATCCAGGGCGGCCGAGCCGCTGCCGAGCGAGGGCGGGCTTATCGGCCTGATCAGTTCGATCGGCCGCGTCATGGGCCGCGTGGTCGGCATCTTCTTCAATTCCGGCCGCCGCACCATCGATCAGGTCATCCGCAACGTGCTGCCCTTCATGGCCTTCGTGACCATGCTGATCGGCCTGATCCTCTATACCGGCATCGGTGACGTGCTGGCGCAGCCGATGGGTCCGCTGGCCAACAACATCGTCGGCCTGCTGGTCATCTCGGCCATCTGCGGCCTGCCGTTCCTGTCGCCCATCCTGGGACCGGGCGCGGTCATCGCGCAGGTGATCGGCGTCGCCATCATCGGCCCGCAGATCGCCAACGGCACCATCTCGCCCGCCATGGCGCTGCCGGCCCTGTTTGCCTACAACACCCAGGTGGGCTGCGATTTCGTTCCCGTCGGTCTGGCGCTCGGTGAGGCCAAGCCGAAGACGATCGAAATCGGCGTGCCGGCGGTGCTCATCAGCCGCCAGATCATGGGCCCGGTCTCCGTGCTGATCGCATGGGTCGTGTCCCTGATCGTGTTCTAAAACACTAGTAAAACGAGGTTCGCCATATGTCGGTTCTTCTCAAGACACGGGTCACTGCTATCGGACCCGAAGTGGCGGACCTCGCCGAAGGCGGCGTGGTCATCCTGTTCGCGGATGGCTCGCCTCCGGAATTGGCCGAGGTTTCCGTGCTTCATCTGGCAGAGCAGGGACCCAGTGACGACGCACCGCAAAAAGGCGCGTCGATCACGCTCGGACCGGTTTCGGCTGTGATAACGGCGGTCGGCTCCACCGCGTGGAGCAAGGTCCGCGAGATGGGTCACGTCGTCATCTCCTTCAACGGAGCGACCGAGGCTGAAAGGCCGGGCGAAGTCTGCGCATCCGAGGTCGATACCGGAGCGCTCGTGGCGGCGCTTACGCCGGGCGCTGTCATCACCATCGCCGCCTGATAGTATCCGCGCTGTCTGTCGACGGCGCCACAAACCTAGAGTTATTGCCATGGAACGCTCGACCATCGTCAGAGTGCACGAAGGTTTGCACGCCCGTCCCGCCACGCGGTTCGTGAAACTCGCCAAGGGTTTCGAATCCGATGTCGAGCTGGTTAAGGACGGCAAGGCGGTCAGCGCCAAGAGCTCGGTCAAGCTGATGCTGCTGGCGGTCAAGGAAAACCAGGAAGTCACCGTGCGCGCCAACGGCGCCGACGCGATCGAGGCTATCGAGGCGCTGATAGGCTATCTGGAGAACCCGCGCGCCGGCCTCGACGACGAGGGCGAGGCTGCCGACGCCGGCTCCGAAGTCACAGCCGCCTTGTCCGTTCCGCAGGCCACGCCGCCGACTGCCGCGTCGCCGGATGGAGCACCAAAACTCCAGGGTATCGCCGCCAGCGAAGGCGTGGCCATCGGGCCGGCCTTTGCCCATTTCCCGCCGGAAATCGAGGGGCCGGGCAGGCGCCTGCAGGCCGATGAGATCGACAGTGAGCTCGAGCGCTTCCGCGGCGCTGTCGCCAGCGTCCAGGCGCGCATGGACCGCACGCTTGCGGAGAACAATCTCTCCGCCGGCGACCGTGGCATCGTCGCGGCGCTGCGCGACATAGCCGCCGACGACAGCCTGACCGGCGAGGTCGAAAGGCTGATCCGGGGCGGTGACGACGCGGTCTCGGCGGTCATTGCGGCCGCGGCCACCATCGCCGCCGATTTCAGCGCGGTCGACGACCACTATCTCAACGCCCGGGCCGACGACGTCCATGCCGTCGGCCGGCAGATCTGCCTGGTGCTGCTCGGCCAGGACGAAGTCAGCCTGGAGACGATACCGCAGGGCGCGATCCTCATTGCCGACGACATCGGCGCCTGGGATCTGGCGCGCGCGCCGCTGAAGCGCATCGGCGGCGTGATCTGCGGCCATGGCGGCGCCACCTCGCACATCGCCATCATCGCCCGCTCGCACGGCATTCCGGCCGTGCTGGGTCTGGGGGATAAGATCAACGAGTTGCGTGCGGCCAAGGAGGTCGCCATCGACGGCAATGCGGGGCACGTTCTCGTCGACCCCGACGAGGCCACGCGTACTGATTTCAACAGGCGCGTCGAGGCGGCGGCGCAGGAGCGCGCGGGCCTCAAGGTGTTCAAGGGCGTGACCCCGAAGCGCGCCGACGGCACCGTAATCGAGGTCGCGGCCAATATCGGCTCGCTGGAGGAGATCGAGGCGGCGCAGGAAGCCGGCGCCATGGGCGTCGGGCTGTTCCGCACCGAGCTGCTCTTCATGCGCCACATGCATCTGCCGTCGGAGGACATGCAGGCCGAGACCTACAGCGCCTTGGCCAAGGCGTTTGCGCCACATTCGGTCATCGTGCGCACGCTCGACATCGGCGGCGACAAGCCGATCGCCGGCATCGAGTTTCCGGACGAGGAAAATCCCTTCCTCGGCTGGCGCGGCATCCGCATGTGCCTGGACCGTCCCGACATCTTCAAGCGCCAGCTGCGGGCGCTGTTGCGCGCCGCCGTCCATGGCAACATCAAGGTGATGCTGCCGATGGTTTCGGAAATCGCCGAAGTGACGCGCACCCGCGCGCTCGTCGAGGAATGCGCGGCGGAATTGAAGGCCGAAGGCGTGCCGCATGCAAGCTTCGACCTCGGCGTGATGATCGAGACGCCCGCCGCCGTGCTGATCGCGCCGGCCCTGGCAAGGGAAGTGGCGTTCTTCTCGATCGGCACCAATGACCTCACCCAGTACATCATGGCCGCCGACCGCCTCAATCCGACGGTCGCCAAGCTCAATGACGTCACCAATCCGGCGGTGATGTCGGCGATCGAGCTGACGGCGAAGGCGGGTGTCGCCGCCGGCATCATGGTGGGCATGTGCGGCGAGGCCGCCGGCCGTCCGGACCTGATCCCGGCCTTCGTCGGGATGGGCCTGACCGAACTCAGCATGAGCCCGGCCTCGATCCAGCGCGCCAAGAAGACGATCGCGGCCATGGCGGCCGAGCGATAGCGGATCCTCGCGGCGGGTTACGTCAGATGCGCGAGCAGCGTGGCGAGAACCGGTGTCAGTTCCTGGACGGCATTGGCCTGGGCGCAGGCCTGCCGGATGCGATCCTCCCGCACTTCGGCCGCCAGCACCGCGATCTCGAGAATGTCGGGCTCGGGCGTGCCGTCGGCCTTGGTCGCCAGTCCGCAGGCAAGCACCACTGGCGCAAGGCATCTGATGTCGAGAGACCGGTCGCCGGCTATCGCCGGGCCTGTCCCGATCTCGCCAGGCTGAACAGGACGGTGGTTGAGGCATTCGACGAGGAGAGCAGCGCAGGCCGCCGCGACCTCATCCGTGGATGCCGCGTCGCCCGTCGCGGCAGCCAGAAGATCGGCGTGGCGCTTGCGCATCGCTGCGTGCACGGCGGAAAAGCCCGCCTCGTGAACGCGCGGATTGTCGATGCCGTAGCCGGCGAGAACCGCGCGGGTCAGATAATACATGTCACGCCTGAACTGGCGTTCGCCGCCGATCTGCCGGTCTTCGTCGCCTTGCGGGAAATAGGTCCGCAGGCTTTTGACGGTCGTGCCGTCGACCTTGAGCGGCCGGGAGTGCGGAACGAAGGATTCGGCGATCGTCAGCGCCTCGTCGACGGCCCTTGCGGCATGGCCAAGCAGGCTGCGGCCCGGGAAGGGCGGCAAATTGCCGGCGATGTCGTGCGAGGTATCGCCGGTGCTGTCGTGGCGGTTCTGGCGGATCGCGTCGCGCAGTTCCCGAAGCCGGTCCTTCAGGTTGGCGCGGACGTCTTCGGAAATTTGTCGCAGCATCGCCAATTGCCTCGAAACGCTGAAGCCGGTCAGGGCTTGGGGCGCCAGTCACCCTCTCTAGATTGTTCGTCTCGATTGGTAGATCAATAGGCAATATTTAACCAGCATGCAGAATCGGCGAGGCAGCATCATCGCCGGGCTTGGAGGGGAAATTGGGCAGGCGGCGGCAGGGCGAATCCGAAAACGGCAGGGCGGCGGCTGAGGCATCCGAGCAGGTCGTCAGCGAAAGCCGGACCGACCGCCTCAGGATCCGCGCCGCCTGGATGTATTTTGTCGAGCAGATGACGCAAAACGAGATTGCCGACGTGCTCGGCGTCGGCCGCGTCACCATCGTGCGCATGCTGGCGGAGGCGAGGGCGCGCAACGAGGTGAAGATCACCATCGAGAGCGAGCTTTTGGAGATCGTGCGGCTGGAGCGGGCGCTGGAGAAGACCTTTGGGCTGCAGCAGGCGCTGGTCGCGCCGCTCACAGACCCCAACGCCGATCCAATCCCGGCAATCGCCGCCAAGACCGGCATGTTCCTGTCCGACGCGATGAAATCCGGCATGCGGGTCGGCGTCGGCTGGGGCGTGACGCTATTCCATACCTTGCCCTTCATCAGCGCCAAATCGCTGACTGATTTCAGCGTGATTTCGCTGCTTGGCGGCGTCGGCGTCGCGCGCCGGGTCAATCCGGCCGAGTTCGCCTGGCGCTTTGCCCAGATATTCCAGGGCGACGGTTATCTGATGCCGACGCCGGCCGTCGTCGACAGCGTCGAGACCAAGATCGCGCTGGTCGAGCGTTGCGGCCTGCAGGAGATTTTTGAAATGGCCGACGCGCTCGACGCCGTTCTGCTGAGCGTCGGCGGCATCGCTTCGGCCACCACCTTCTCGCGCGGCGGCTTCCTCAAGGAAGCGGACCGCGAGGCCCTGCTGGCGCGGGGCGCCGTCGGCGACCTTCTGTTCCATTTCTACGACCGCAATGGCGATCTGGTCGACCATCCGGTCAACAGCCATGTGATGTCGGTGGATGTCGATCGCCTGCGTAAGGCGCCGATCCGCATCCTCACCTCCGGCGGCGCCGAGAAGACCGAGGCGCTGCTCGGTGCCATGAACCTGATTGCGCCGACCATCCTGATCACCGACGAAGAAAGCGCGCGCCGCATGCTGGCCGCGCATGCAGATTAGGCTGCAGGCATAAACTCGCCTGGCACATTCGTGCCGTCTTCGTGGGGGATTTCAAGGAAAATGGTCGGAGTGGCCGGATTCGAACCGACGACCCCTTGACCCCCAGTCAAGTGCGCTACCGGGCTGCGCTACACTCCGGACCGGGTGGCGATGTATCGTGATAAGGCGGTGCGGGTCAACCGAATTCGAAGCCTATCGCGCAGCTGAAATTGCAAGGAGGGGTTCAGGTCGCGCCAGCCGCAATTCCCGCTGGTGCCGGTACTCTAGCGCGATCGCGCCCCAGATCAATCCGAGCAACAGGTAGAGATGGCGCCAGTGGTCGATGTCGATGAAGGTGCCGAGCCCGATATTGCCGAGATAGGCGACATAGGCGCAAAGCAGATAAGGCTGCCACGGCCGGTCGCGTAGAAGGATGCGGAATCCGGCCCCGATCGTCCATAGCGTCAATGTCAGGAACGAGACGAAGCCGAGCCAGCCGTAATCCATCAACGCCTTCAGCCAGATGTCGTGCGTGTCCTCGCCATAGATCGTGCCGAAGACCAGCGGGCCGATGCCGAACGGGTGCTCCATCGCCAGCTGGAAGCCGATCGAATAGCGGGCGAAGCGGCCAAGCCGCGCCGTGTCGTAACTCTGCTCGAGTTGCGCGCGCTGCGTGAACATGTCCGACACGCCGGGCAACTGCAGGATGACGATGAAGGCGATGACCAGCAGCGCCACGGCCGCGATCGTCATCACCACGACCCGCAGCCGGAACCTGCCGCTGGCGCTCTGCAGGAAGAGGCATGCGGTGAGCAGCACCGCCGACACGGCGAACATGCCCCAGGCACCGCGCGAGAAGGAGAAGAAGATGCCGGCGCTGATGATGAGCAGCGGCACCGCCAGGAGCGGCATCCGCGACACCGGGCCGGTGAGCAGCAGATAGAGCAGATAGGTGCCGGGCAGCACTAGGAACGGTCCGAACACGTTCGGATCCTGGAAGGCGCCGGCCGCTCGGTCGTATTTGGTGAACATCTCCGCGCCGGGAAAGGCATGGAAATAGCCGGCAATGCCAAGCAGCGACGTCGCCACCGCCGAGACGACATAGGCGATGAAGATAAGCCGGTAGAGGCTGGGCTGGACCGAGGTCACCGAGGCGAAGAACACCGCGCTGAAGGCCAAAAACAGCGAAACGGCGAGATAGAGCGGCGTGTTGGCCAGGTCGGCCATCTGCGTCATGGCGATCATGCCGCCGATGTTCATCGCCACCAGAAGCACCAGCAAGGGCACGATCGCGCGCGAGATCCGAAGCCCGAAAAGCGCCCATACCGCAATCAGCCCGGCCATGTAGATTTCATAGGGCGCCGGCTCGCTGATGACGAAGCCGGAAAGCAGGATGCCGACGCCGATCGCAGCCGATGCGATCAGCGAGATCAACTTGGCGTTGACCGCCGAGGGCGGCAAGTTGTTGACCGCCCGCGGCGGCAACTGGTTGACTGCCGATGGCTGCAACTGGTTGACAGCCTGTGGCGGCAATTCACTGGCGATGGCGCTCAATAGGCGTTTTCCGTGTTGAGCAGGCGGATCGGCGTCAGGAACAGGATGCGCAGGTCGAACAGCATCGACCAGTTCTCGATGTAATAGAGGTCGTATTCGGTGCGCATGCGGATCTTTTCGTTGGTGTCCATCTCGCCGCGCCATCCGTTGATCTGCGCCCAACCGGTGACGCCGGGCTTGACCTTGTGGCGGGCGAAGTAGCCGTCCACCACCTCGTTGTAGAGCAGGTTGTGCGACTGCGCGGCGATGGCATGCGGGCGCGGCCCAACCAGCGACAGCGAGCCGAACAGCGAGTTGAAGAACTGCGGCAGCTCGTCGATCGAGGTCTTGCGGATGAAGCGGCCGACGCGGGTGACGCGCGGATCGTTTTTGGTCACTGTCTGCTTGGCGGTCGGATCGGACCGGTCGGTGAACATCGAGCGGAACTTGTAGACTTCGATGATCTCGTTGTTGAAGCCGTGCCGTTTCTGCTTGAACAGCACCGGACCCTTGCTGTCGAGCTTGATCGCGATCGCGGTGACGAGCATCACCGGCGAGAAGACGATGATCCCGATGAGTGAAAAGACGATGTCGAAGGCGCGCTTAGCGACCGAATCCCAGTCGTTGATCGGCTTGTCGAAGATGTCGAGCATCGGCACCGAGCCGATATAGGAATAGGCGCGCGGCCGGAACTGCAGCGCGTTGGAATGTGCCGAAAGCCGGATATCGACCGGCAGCACCCAGAGTTTCTTCAGAAGCTGCAAGACGCGCGATTCGGCGGTCAGTGGCAACGACACGATCAGCATGTCGATGCGCGCGATGCGGGCGAATTCGATGAGCTCGGAGATGGTGCCGAGCTTCGGATAGCCGGCGACGATCGGCGGCGAGCGCTTGTCGTTGCGGTCGTCGAAGATGCCGCAGATGCGGATGTCGTTGTAGGGCTGCTTCTCGACCGAGCGGATCAGCTGCTCGGCCGCCTTGCCGCCGCCGACGATGAGCGCGCGGCGCTCCATGCGGCCGTCGCGCGCCCAGCGCCGGATGAGGCTGGACATCACGAGTCTCAGGCCGAAGATCAGCGCGAAGCCGGCCGCGAACCAGGTGCCGAACAACAGGCGCGAATAGTCTTCCGACGCCTTGATGGCGAAGGCGGTGAGCGCCATCAGCGCGAAGCTGCCTGCCCAGACCAGCAGCACGCGGCCGAAATTCGCGAGGGGGCGCATCAGCGCCGCGATCTGGTAGCGATCGGTCACGTCGAGCAGCACCACGGCCAGGAACGACGTAGCCGCGATCGCCAACGGATACTGCCAGGCCAGATAGCTGAAGAAGCCGACATAGTAGAAATAGACGCCGAGCCCAGACAGGAACAGCATCGCGAACTCGACCATGCGCAGCACGCCGCTGACCATGATCGGCGACATGGTATCACGCCGGTATTGCGAAGCGACCTGGCGCGCCACATCGTTGATGCCGCCAGGCTTTTCGCCATCGGCGGGAGCATCGTAGTTGCGCACCGCATCCATGGAAAAGCGGTGCGCGGGGTCGATCTCATTCATGGGAACTGTCCGCGAGCTTCGCGCAACTGCATAGCAAAAGAGAGCTAAGAAAGCCTTGAAACAACCGGTGGTTTTGGAGTTGTTGCGGCCCGCGGCCTATTTGTTCAGTGCCGCGAAATAGGCCTTCTCGATATCGGCGGCCATGACATCCGCACCGAATCGGGCCTTCAGCTCATCGGCTTGCGGCATCAGTTTTCGATAGCCGTCAAAGTCGCTGAGCGCCGCCCCCATTTTGGCGGCGAGCTGGGATGCGTCGGGGCGGATCAGGGCAGGGGAGCCTTCGCCGAAAATTTCCGGAATGCCTCCGACAGCGGTCGCGATCATCGGCATGCCAGCGGCTAAAGCTTCGAGCACGATATAGGGCATCGCCTCCGCGCGGGATGGCACCACAATCAACTCGGCCAGAGCGAAAGCCTGTCTCGCCGGCATGGGCGGCAGGAATCGGACGTGGCTTTTCAGGCCGAGTCGCTCCACTTGCGCGTGGTAGCGCGGCAGGTCGTCGCCGTCGCCGACCATCACGGCGCTTAAGCGGCGTCCGAGCTCGTCGCCGGCCATAGCCAGCGCATCGATGAAGATATCCGGGCCCTTCAGGTCGCGCATCATGCCGATGTACAGAAAATCGGCGGCATTCGCTGCCGTCGTCACCGGTTCGAATTCGGTGGCGCGCAGGCCGTTATAGACAAGCGTGTTGGGTATGGGCGGCTCGCCGACCTTGCGGCGATAGGTGTTGCGCTCGTAGTCGGAAACGAACAGCAGGCAATCGGTGAAGCGCGCCATGAAACGCTCCAGGCCGAAGAACAGCTTTCCCATCGCCGTCGTTTCGTCATAGTGGAGGGAGCCGCCATGCGGCGAATAGAGGCGGGCAACGCGAAACCTTGATACCCGCAACAGTGAGCCGAACAGCCGGGCATAGGCGCCACCCTTGGCGCCGTGCCCGTGCAGCACGTCCGGCCGCAATTCCTGGATGATTCGATAGGTACGCCAGGCCGAGGCGAGGTCGCCCGGCCCGACATGACGCTGCATCGGCGTGCGATGGACGCCGAGCGCGAGGCTGTCCTTCATCGCCTCGAACAAGCGCTCCTCATAGTTGCCGCCGGTGGTCGAATCGCAGACGATTCCCACCGCATGGCCGGCGGCGACCTGCGCCTCGGTCAGGTCGCGCACGTGCCGGAAGATTCCTCCGACAGGTGAGCGAAAGCAGTGGACGATCCTGAGATTCACCGCCACGACGGGTTTTTCAGAACAGGCGTTCGCGGACGTAGACGGTGTCGCCGGGCAGGAGCGGATCGGATGTCAGAACCCGACCGGTCATCACCTTGCCGTTGATGTCGCGGGTGATGTCGACGCTCCCCTGATTGGCGCGCGGCGTGAAGCCGCCGGCGATGGCGACCGCCTTTTGCACGGTGAGTCCCGGCACGTAGGAATACTGGCCGGCGGCACCCACTTCGCCCATGACGAAGATCGGCCGGTAGCGGTCGATTTCGACCGAAACGTCGGGATCGCGCAAATAGCCTTGGCGCAGCTTGTCGGCGATCGCCTTTTCCAACTGCTGCGCGGTGTGGCCACGCGCCGGCACCGCGCCGACCAGCGGGAAGGAGAGATAGCCGGACTGGTCGACGCTGTAGGTGTTGCTCAACCCATCCTGCTCGAACACCGTGACACGGACGCGGTCGCCGGCGCCGAGTCGGTAGGGCTGATCGAGCACTTCATGGAAGGCGGCGGGTGTCGGGCGGTAGCTCGAACAGCCGGTCAGCAGCGACAGGGCAAGCAAAGCGCGAAAGAGGGAAGCAGTGCTTTTCATGACCGGCCAGGAACCTTCATCGCTCTTGCCGCAAGTCGCGGCCAACCCCAGGAAAGTGCGACCGTTATCATCCTGTTAGGGTTAATGGGTGGTAAAGGAGCTTGGTCCGGGAGCGCGGAGATCGGCAAAAAGCTCAATTGTTCTATTGCTTTCGCGCAATCTTCTTTGAGTGCTCTCTAATAAGCGCTCATTCTGATCTTAACGGGTGAGTTACCATAGTTGTTTACGGTCCATCCTCGACTCAAAGTTCGGAGCAGGATGCATGTCCGTTCAGTCCGCGGCCGCAGACGTCGATGTCGATCTGAGACAGCTCTTCGCCAGCCTGGCGAGGAACTGGCTGCGCATTGTCTTCGTGACGCTTCTGGTCACCGGGCTGGCCTTCGCCTTCGCCTGGCTCGCGACGCCCTACTATAAGGCGACAGCCAAGCTGGAGATCGGCTCGCGCGAATCGGAATACACCCGGCCGCCGGGCACCAACGATGACGACAAACCGATTCTCGACGAGCAAGGCGTTGCGACTCAGGTCCAGATCATTTCCTCGCCCGACATCCTCAAGCAGGTGGCGACCAAGCTCAACCTGGACAAGTTGCCGGAGTTCGACGAAACGCTGAAAATGTCGTCGCTCGGGCGCGTGCTTGTGCTCGTCGGCTTGAAAAGCGATCCCTTCGATATCCCGCCGGAAGAGCGCGTGCTGAATGCCATGCACGACAAGCTCAATGTCTACGCCGTTGAAAAGACGCGTGCGATCGCGATCGAGTTCGCCTCGAAGGATCCCAAGCTCGCCGCCGACATCGCGAACGGCATCGCCAACGCCTATATCGCTTCGAAGGGCGACGCCAAGCTCGAATCGAACGCCGCCGCCACCGACTTCCTGGCGCCGGAAATCGCCGACCTGCAGAATCGCGTCAAGGACGCCGAGGCCAAGGTCGCGGCCTTCCGTGCGCAGTCCGATCTCTTGATGGGCGGCAACAATGCGGTGCTTCCGACGCAGCAGCTCTCTGAGCTGTCGAGCGAGTTGTCGCGCGTGCGCGCCAGCCGAGCCGCCGCCGAGGCGAGCGCCGAGAGCGTGCGCCGGGCGCTGCAGAATGGCGGTTTGCTGGACAGCGTGCCGGAAGTCCTGTCTTCCGAACTGATCCAGCGCCTGCGCGAGCGCCAGGTGGAGCTCAGGGCCAACATCGCCGATCTTTCCACGACCCTGCTCGACAACCATCCGCGCATCCGGGCGCTGAAATCGCAGCTGGCCGATCTCGACGGTCAGATTCGCAATGAGGCGCAAAAGATCATCCGCGGCCTGTCGGCCCAGGCCCAGACGGCCAAGGCCCGCGAGGATCAGCTGATCGCGGACGTCAACACGCTGAAAGCCGCCTCGGCGCGTGCCGGCGAGCAGCAGGTGCAACTGGACGCCTTGCAGCGCGACGCGAATGTTCAGCGCCAACAGCTTGAATCCTATATGGCAAGTTACAATGCGGTGGCTTCGCGCAAGGATCGCAGATACTCGCCTGTCGCGGCGAGCCTGATCGCGCAGGCCCAGGTGCCGTCCCAGCCCTATTTCCCGAAGATCGGGCCGATCACCGGCGCCGCCGCCGCTGCTTCGCTGCTGCTGATGGCGATCGGCACGCTGCTTGGCGAGCTGTTCTCGGGCCGCGCCATGCGTCCGGCCGCCGGCGCCCGCTTCGCCGATATCGAGCAGGTGGCGATGCCCGCGACCCGGGTGGAACCGATGGTCGCCGAAGCACATGGCGAAGGTCGGGCCTTTGCGCCTTACGAGGAAGCTGCGGCGGGGCATTCGATCGCCGAATCGGAACTGCCGAGGCCGGCCGAGCACGAGTTGGCCGAGGTTCGCGCTGCGGCTGTCAAGCAGGCCGAGCCCAGCGAATCGGCCCCGGAGCCAAGGCAATCCAGGCTGGGCGAGATCGATGTCGACAAGGCCGCGGAGAAGCTGATCGCTTCCGGCGCCGCGCGCGCGATCTTCGTGTCGCCGGAAGGCGACGAGGCGGCCGCGTCCGCCGTGCTCGTGGCGCGCGAAGTATCGGATGCCGGCCTGCGTGTGCTGCTTCTCGATCTCACCGCATCGGGCGCGGCGTCGCGGCCGATGCTGGACACAAGCCTCTTCCCCGGCATCACCAATCTGCTCGCTTCCGAAGCGCAGTTCAGCGACGTCATCCACCCCGATCTCTATTCGGATGCGCATGTCATTCCGGTCGGCACCGCCGATCCTGTCCGCGCCATGCGCGCCGCCGACCGGCTGCCGATCATCATGCAGTCGCTCACCACGGCCTATGATCTCGTCGTGGTCGAGTGCGGCCCGGCCGACGCGCAAGGCATTGGCCGCCTTGTCGGCGACGGCACCGAAGTCTTCCTGTCCATGTTGGAGGCCGACGACCAGGTGACGCAGGCCGCGGTGAAGCTGATCGAGAACGGCTATCCCAACCTGACGCTGGTCACGCCGGTCGGCCACGAACCGGGAGATCCATTGCCAGGACGCCGGTCGGCTGCGTAAGGCTGGAGGCCGACAAGGCTGTCCTGCGCTGCCGCGGCGCTTGCTAAGGACAACCGCGAGGAACCGGAGGCCGAGACCGCAGCGAATCGAGCACGGCTCAGTCGGGGGGCATGACAGTCCTTAGGTGCAAGACCGAGCCGGGGCATTTCTCGGCGGCCCCCGCACTTTACATCGGCGGCATAGCACCTAGTTTTGATGTTTCGCGCTGCGCACTTTGGTGCGTGGATGATCAAGAGCGGACCGTGAACCCTAGGCCGGTCCCTCGAAACTCCCAAAGGACAGCTGTTATGACACAGGCCAAGAATGGCGACACTGTACGTATCAATTACACTGGGCGTCTGGTCGACGGCACCCAATTCGATTCTTCCGGCAGTGAACCGTTGCAGTTTACACTGGGCGAAGGACAGGTAATTCCTGGTCTCGAAACGCATGTCGAAGGCATGGAGGTCGGCACGAAAAGCACCGTCACCGTTCCCGCTGACGCCGCGTATGGTCCCCATCGCCCCGAAGCGGTCGTAGTCATCGACCGCGCCAGCGTGCCGGAAAACATCAACGTCGATATTGGCACCCGATTGCAGGCCCGCACCCGCGAGGGACGTCCCATGCAAGTAACGGTCATCGGCGCGGACGAAGCCAGCGTCAAGCTCGACGGCAATCATCCGTTGGCCGGAAAGGACCTGGTGTTCGACGTTGAATTGGTCGAGATCGTTCAGGCGGCGTAGTTAGAACTGAACGACTGCCCCAGGATCGCAGTCAAGAGCGCTACGAGAAAGTTATTTCCGCGTGGCCCTCCAAGGGAGAGGCAGAGGATTCGCGATTGTCACGGTGCGCGATCGGTCAGGGCGTTGGCCCCTTCCTGCCCGGCGCAATGCGCGCAGCAATAGATGATATCGCCCTGCTCGACGCCATGTCCCATGATCCGCACCCTGCAATGAGGGCAGATCGGCGCAAGCTTCTGGATCGCGCACTCGAAGCTGTCAAACGTGTAGGCTTGCCCGCCCAAGCTCACTAGGAATGCCTTGTCATAGTCGTTGCCGCACTGGTCGCACTTAGCCATGGCCATTCTCCTTCTGGGTGCGAAAACCTCTCGGCACTCGATAGGTTCCGTCGAGTCCCTCAGGGTCTCGGCCCGCTTGCCGCATCGCCCCGAAACGCGACGGCGACTGTGCGACTCTTACCAAGCCTAGCTGTCGTCCTCGGTTGCGGCAGGTGCAGCCTGTCCGGCAGCCTTGCGGCGCAGCATCTTGGTCAACTTCCAGACCGTCGGATTGTTCTTGATGAAGGCCTTGGCCCGCGCGCCTTGCCGCATCGTCGTCGCCAATGCGCGGCCTTTCAATGTCAGCGGCGCAAGCACCTCGAAATGCTGGATCTCGAGATCGCACCAGAGCCGTTTGTAAGGCTCGTCGCCGACCGAGAAGTCATAGACCTTGAAGCCGAGATCGCAGGCTTCCTGGATATTGTCGAAGAACAGGAAGTCGCCGGGGCTGGTGAAGGCGAGATCGTCCTCGGCGATGGCGCCGAACTCGCAGATCAGCCGCTTGCCGGAGCGGCTGGAGCCGGTAACCGCGCGCAGTTTCCCCGCCACGTCCAGGCCGTGCAGCAGGAAGGACGGTTTTTCCTCCGTCAGCGCATCGGTAAACAGCGTCCGGAAGAAGTCGCGCACTTGCCTGTCGCCGAAGACATTGGCGATGCCCATCTTGGCGAAACGCACTTCCTTCATCTCTAGGAAGGCGTCGAGCAGCCTGTCGACCTCTTCGCGAGTGTGCGCCTCGATGCGGCGGAAAGTGCCGACCGCCTCGAACTTGCGCGTCTGCGAACGGTGCTTCTTGCGCTTGCGCTTGCCGCTCGCGCGCGACAAGAGCGCGTCGAACCCGCCGTCGAGATCGACCGCGAGCGCAAGGTTCGGACTTGGGAAGCCGGACAGTGCGGCGAGCGGGTTGGCGACGCCGTCGAGGTCGGGCAGCAGCCTTTCCAGCGAGATCAGGTCGATGTCCGGCCGCGTTCGGGCGACGACCTTGAACACCGAGCGGATCGCCCGACCGTCGATAGCCGGCAGGAAACGTGGATCGGCGGCGGCGAAATTGCCGTTGGCGTGGCGCCCGCCGGCGAAACGGGCAACCTTGAATGGGCCGCGTCGTACGACTTCCAGCGCAAGCGAAAGCGCTGGACGGCCATCGCAGGTTAGCGTCGCGACAACCATGTCGGCGCCGGTCGCGGTTGCCCAGTTGTTTACCCAGGATGCGCTTTGCGCTGGCGCGAACAGCGCCGAGCCGCAGAATTGAACGTAGTCGGCCAGCCCGGCACCGTCTTTTGCGGTCGCAGTCCACCGACCCTGATCGGCTCGCATGGGTCGCGCGGAAGTCTCGTTGGCCGCGACCCGGTTGCCGTCAAATGACGCGGCGGCGTCAACCATCCCTCAATCCTTAAGACGTATTGGTTCCGACTTGGGGGTTCGCATAGGCGCAACTCGTGCTTGGATGAGCCTAGGCGCAAAAGGTGAAGGAATGATCGACGGGGGCGAGGCAATCCGGAAACTGGCGCTGAACCTTGCCCGCTACTCCGGTCTCGCGCCTCTGGCGCGGCCGTTTGTCGGCGGCATCGGCGCTATCCTGATGTTGCACCGCGTCACCGCGACACCGGAGAAGCCGAACAGCGTCAACCGGCATCTGAACATCGCGCCCGCCTTCCTCGACAGGCTGATCGCGGACATGAAGGGGCGGGGCTATGCCTTTGTTTCCCTTGATGAAGCGATCGAGCGCATCGAGACGGGTGGCAAGAGCGGCCAGTTCGCCACGATCACCGCCGACGACGCCTATCGCGACAACATGACCGAGGCGCTTCCGATCCTGGAAAAGCACGCCGCGCCGATCGCCATCTACGTCGCCCCCGGCCTGATCGACGGCGCCGTCGATCTCTGGTGGGACGTGATCGAGGATATCGTCGACACCAGCTCGCGCCTGACACTGACTATGGCGGGAAAGCCGACGGTGATCGATTGCTCGACGCCAGGCAGGAAGATCCAGGCCGTCGCGCGGCTGAACGCCTGGCTGACCTTGGAAGTCTCCGAGGAAGAGCAGGGCGCTGCGTTGCGCGAACTTGCTCGTTCCAATGGGTTCAAATTCGGCTCGGGCCGCCCATGCACCTTGATGAACTGGGATGAGCTTCGCACCATGGCCGCGCACCCGCTGGTGACTATCGGCGCCCACACCGTCAATCATCGGAACTTGAAGCGGCTGTCCGAAGCCGATGCGCGCCATGAGATCGGCGACGTCCGCCGCATCCTGGCCGAAAGGCTTGGCGAGGAGCCGCGTCATCTGGCTTACCCCTATGGCTATGCCAGCGCCGTCGGTTGCCGCGAGGTTGGCTTTGCCCGCGACGCAGGCTATGCCTCGGCGGTGACCACGCGGCATGGTGTGCTGCGCGCCGAGCATGCCGGCTTCCTGCACGCGCTGCCGCGCATCTCCGTCAATGGCCGCTATCAGAGCGTGGCGCATATCCGCACGATGCTGTCCGGCATCACCACGCCGCTCGCCAATGCGGGCAAGATGGTCGTTACGATATAGGCCTGCGCCTTGATCAGCACTTATGGAAATAACGGTAGGTGTCGGGCGCGCTCATCCATTTGAGCTGCGTTTCAAGCCCGCCATGCGCCTTGATCCAGCCTCTGATGTCGGATGCGTAGGCCTTCCACAACAAGGCGGTCATGTCGGGCCGGTGCGCCAGATGGAAGCCGAAGCTCGCCGCCGGCGTCACGCAGATGCGATTGCGTGGAACATAGCCGAGCAGCACGGTGCAGGCCGACTGGCATTTGCCGACGATGCGCACATCGACGCCGCGCGCCGCAAGCCCCTTCCAGCGCTGGCTATAGGCGGCGACGCTGCCGCCGTGAGCGTCCGAGACATTGATGGTTTCCGCTGTCGCGATCGAAGCGGCGAGTGAGCCGGTCAGAACGATCAGCCCCGCGAACATGGTCTTCAGCATGCCGAGCCTCCCTGCCGAGCTATGCACGAGGCAGGGTAGGCGCGCACCCGATCACGTCTGAATCACATTCGTGTTTTTGCTTGCCCGGCGCCGGCGAGCTCAGCCCTTCGGGCGTGGCTCGATGATCAGCCATTTGATAATGGCCATGGCCGGCAGAACCCACAGAAAGCCGCTGAGCAGGAAGAAGAGGAGATGCGCCGTCGGCCCGTATTCGGCGAGCCTGGTGACCGCGACGGCCGACGCGATCAGCGCGTAGATGACGACCAGCGCCACCAGCAATATGGTTCCGATCAGCTTTTTCAGGCGAATGGGCATGTCGCGGTTCCGTTGACCCGCTCCGCTTAGGCCGAATGAAGAAAGCGCGCAACCGTCGCGGCCCGGCGCGACGGCGTGCCGCGCTGTCCGGTCTTGCCAGTTGGGCGGCCTTGGTCCACCACTTCAGCCTTTCAACGACCGGAAAAACGCCTATGGCTGCCCTCACCGCCACGGCCCCCTATGCCGCCCGAGACCGCGACCTCCAGAACCGCGCACTGGTGCGTGGCTGGCTTTACGTCGTGCTGCTCGTGCTGTTCGCGCTGGTGCTTGTCGGCGGCTCCACTAGGCTCACTGGCTCGGGGCTGTCGATCACTGAGTGGCAGCCGATTCACGGCGTCATCCCGCCGCTCAACGACGTCGAATGGCAGGAAGAGTTCCAGCGCTACCAGCAGATCCCGCAATATACCGAGATCAACAAGGGCATGAGCGTCCAGGACTTCAAGTCGATCTTCTGGTGGGAGTGGGCACATCGCATCCTGGCGCGCAGCGTCGGCGCGGTCTTTGCCTTGCCGCTGCTGTTCTTCTGGGCGACGCGCCGCATCGAGCGAGGCCTTGGACTGAAGCTCGTCGGCATCCTTCTGCTCGGCGGACTGCAGGGCGCAATCGGCTGGTGGATGGTGGCTTCCGGCCTGGCCGACCGCGTCTCGGTCAGCCAGTACCGGCTGGCGACGCACCTGACGCTTGCCGCGCTGATCTTCACCGCGACGATGGTGGTCGCGCGCGGGCTGGCGCCGCATTCGGAGCCCGCCGCCGACCGGTCGACGCAGCGGCTCGCCGGTTTCATCGTGCTTCTCGCGCTGGTCCAGATCTATCTTGGCGGGTTGGTCGCCGGGCTGCACGCCGGCCTTTCCTACAACACATGGCCACTGATGGACGGAAAGGTGATCCCATCCGATCTGCTTCTCCTGAAGCCCGCCTGGCTGAACTTCTTCGAAAATCCGAAGACGGTGCAGTTCGTCCACCGGTTGGGCGCCTATACCATCTTTGCCGTGGCGCTCTGGCATATGATCGCGACGTGGCGGCGCCAGCCCGGCACCACCCATGCCCGCCGGGCCACGCTTCTGTTCGCGCTGGTGGTGGTCCAGGCCTCGATCGGCATCGGCACGCTCTTGATGCAGGTGCCGCTGCACATGGCGTTGACGCATCAGGCGATCGCGCTTGTCCTGCTCGGCTTCGCCGCCGCGCATTGGCGAGGCACCAAGGGCGCTTACCCGCTTCCGACGGAGATTACCGTCAAGAGCTGACGGTCACATCGAGAACAAATGCGACCGCGTCGTCGGCTCGTTGTCGAATTCGGCCTGGCGGACAGCGGCGGCGGACGTCGTCGATTGGTCCTGATCGGCCTTTTTCGCGTCGGCCGCCTTGAGCGCGGCGAACTTGGCCTCCAGCGCCGCGATCTGCTGCTGCAGCTTGGCGGCATCGACCTGGTCCTGGGCGGCCTTGGCCTGATCTTCCAGGGCCCGGATCTGCTTTTCGAGGTCGGCCTCCTGGGCCGCGCTGTCGGACGACGTGGATGAGAAGTACTGCACCGCTGGGACCGAGCTGGAGATCGCGCTGACCATGGGAATTCCTTTGAGGAGGGCCGATTCCATCAATAGCCGATCATGGTGAATCGGCGGTTACCGCGGTCGGTCCTGCCTCGGTGATCAGAATTGCGACCGAACCTTTCGAACGGCCTCGGCCACGGCAAGCTCGCGCTCCTCGTCAACCGCATTTTTGTCCTCGCGATGCCACGCTGCCGACAGGCAGCCATAGGCGATCGCATGGTCGAGGATAGCGCGGGGCGACTGTCCGAGCGTTTTGCCAAATACCTCGGCCATATGCGCGGTTCGGCGCGGATCGAGGCAGAGATCGTCGCGGTCGAGCGGGTTGTAGAACATATTCGCCGCGTCGAAGCCGGGATCGCCAAGCACGCCCTTGGGATCGATCGCCAGCCAGCCGCGCGGCCCGAACAGGATGTTGTCGTGATGGAGGTCGCCATGCAGCGGGAGGACTGCGTGCGGATCGGCAAGCAGCCGCTCTGCGATCACTGCCGCCTCGACGTAAAGGGTCTCCCGGTTGGCATCGCGGTCGGCCCTTGCCGCCTTGAACAGGCTTGCGAACCTTTCCCGCAACGGCTGCAGGTCCGATGGAGGCGCGTGCTCCGAAGGCGAGAAAAGCCTGGTCATGACCTCGGCGGCAATCGCCGTCGCAGCAGCGTCGCCATGCTCCGCAAGATGTTCGGAAAGCAGCCTGTCGCCGGCATATTCGAGCAGCATGCGATTGCCGTCACGGCCGAGCAGCCGCACCGCGCCTTCGCCGCGCCGCCAAGCGAGGTAATGCTCGCCGCGCAACTCGTCCGCGACGTCGTCGAAGGGTTTCAGGTCCTTGACGATGGCAACCGAGCCATCGTCCCGCACGACCTTCCAGATCCGGCTGGAAAAGGTCTCGGCAATGAGCTCGGGAGCGCTGACCTTCCAGCGCCCAGGGAATGCCTGCATGACCGCTCAGTGTTTGATGCCGAGCATCAGGTCGAGATTCTGCACCGCGGCACCCGACGCGCCCTTGCCGAGATTGTCGTAGACGGCCATCAGCAGCGCCTGCGCCCGCTCGTCATTGGCGAAGACGTACACCTTCATCCGGTTGGTGCCGTTATAGATCTCCGGATCGATTTCCGGCATGCGCTCCATATGCGTGTAGGGCGCGACCTCGACCACGCCGCCGTCGATCGACGCATAGTGATCGGCGATCGCCGCGTGAAGCTCCGCGCCTGTCGGCACGCGGTCGAGACCCGCGAGCTGCAGCGGCACCACGGTGATCATGCCCTGCGCGAAATTGCCCACCGCCGGCTGCATGATCGGGTCGTGCGACAGCCTCGCATACGTGCGGAGCTCCGGCACATGTTTGTGCTGCAGCGTCAGCCCGTAGGGCAGGAATTCGGGCGCGTCCTCGCCCTTGCCGACATAGTCCTCGATCATTGGCCGGCCGCCGCCGGAATAGCCGGAGATGCCGTTGACGGTGATCGGGAAGTCGGCAGGCAGAAGGCCGGCTGCAACCAGCGGCCGCAGCGTCGCGATCGGCCCTTGCGGCCAGCAGCCCGGATTGGCGATGCGTTTCGCGCTGCCGATCTTCTTCGCCTGGTCCTTGTCCATTTCCGCGAAGCCATATTCCCAACCCTCGGCCACGCGGTGCGCGGTCGAGGCATCGATCACCTTCGTGGTGTCGTTCGTAATCAGCGACACGCTTTCCTTGGCCGCCGCGTCGGGCAGGCAAAGGATCGCGACGTCGGCCGCGTTGAGGAATTCGGCGCGGGCGGCGGCCTCCTTGCGGCGTTCCGTCGGGATGGAGATGATCTCCAAGTCGCCGCGGTCGGCCAGCAGCGCCCTGATCTGGAGGCCCGTCGTGCCGTGTTCGCCGTCAATGAAGATTTTCGGTTTCATCGCTTGCCAAATTCCTTGCGATTCCAATGTTATATGCCGTTGGCGTGATTTACTGCTACATGATTGCCGTTGCTCAGTTCGTCGAGCCGCGCCTTTCGCTCCGCCAACAGGCCGAGATAGTGCATGGCAATGATCGATCCGGCGATCGCCGTTATATCGGCATGATCATAGGCCGGCGCAACCTCGACGACGTCGGCGCCGACGATGTCGATCTGGCCGAGCTGGCGCAGCGTCGACAGCATCTTGGCCGAGGAGGGGCCGCCTGCCACCGGCGTTCCGGTGCCCGGCGCGAAGGCCGGGTCGAGGCAGTCGATGTCGAAGGTGAGATAAGTCTTCTTGCCGCCGGTGCGCTCGACGATCGCATAGGCGATGTCGGAGGCGCGCATTTCCTCGACCTCGTGGCCATAGAGGATTTTTATGCCGAATGTGTCCGGTGCATGAGTGCGGATGCCGATCTGGATCGAGCGATCGGGGTCGATG
Organism: Mesorhizobium sp. B2-8-5; assembly: GCF_006440675.2. NCBI lineage: Bacteria > Pseudomonadati > Pseudomonadota > Alphaproteobacteria > Hyphomicrobiales > Phyllobacteriaceae > Mesorhizobium > Mesorhizobium sp. B2-8-5. The sequence goes on along the minus strand of NZ_CP083951.1, from coordinate 4,505,113 downwards.
ATGCCTTCATTCACCGCGCGGGCGACGAAGGAGCCGTGGTCGATGCGCTTGCCGTCATCCGGCCAGGTGTCCTGATGCGCGTCGAACTGTACGAGCGCCAGCGGCCCGTGGATCGCGGCGTGCGCCTTGAGCAGCGGCCAGGTGACGAAATGGTCGCCGCCGAGCGTCAAAAGGAACGTGCCTGATTTCAGGATCTTGGCCGCCTCGCGCTCGATCGTGCCAGGGGTCTTCTGGTGATTGCCGCTGTCGAGCAGGCAATCGCCATAGTCGACCACCGAGAGGTGCTCGAACAGGTCGCGCGAGAACGGATATTGCGGATCGTTGTCGAGGATCGCCGAGGCGCGGCGGATCGCCTGCGGCCCGAAGCGCGCGCCGGGCCGGTTGGTGACCGCGGCGTCGAAGGGAATGCCCCACACGACAGCGTCCGCGCCCTTCACGTCCTTCGTGTATTTGCGCCGCATGAACGACAGCGCGCCGGCATAGGTCGGCTCGAACGACGCGCCCGTCTTGGAACGGGCGGTGAAGGCATGGTCGATCTCGTTGTTCGCCATCAGGAATCCTCGGTTTTCATCGGGGCAGCCACAACTACAGAACCGGCACGCAACATGCCAGTCACAGCTTGCGGAAACGAAGCGGCGCTCGGCGAGTGCCACGCCAACACAGGATTTGTATCATTATGGCTGAGACGGCTCTGCTCAACCTTGCATCCGCGCCCGCGGCGACCCGTGTCGGCACGGCGGCCGGCGCGCGCTTCCTGGTGCTGGATTCCTGGCGCGGCATCTGCGCGCTGCTGGTGGCGCTGTTCCACTTCCCGACGACCTCGATGGTATCGCAGAGCGCTTTTGTCGGCGGCTCCTATCTGTTCGTCGATTTCTTCTTCGTGCTCTCCGGCTTCGTCATTGCCAGCGCCTATGGCGGGCGGCTCGCCGGGCAGGACGACCTTGCACGGTTCGCGCTCGTGCGTTTCGGCCGCATCTATCCGTTGCATCTCCTGATGCTCGCCGCCTTCGCCGGCTTCGAGGCGCTGCGGCTCGTGCTGCCGGCGCTTCACGGAACGGGCCCGGCGCCCTTCACCGCAGGCTTCGACCTGAAGAGCCTGGTCGCCAACCTTTTCCTTCTGCAGGGCATGGGCGTTGAGGATCATCTGAGCTGGAATGCGCCGAGCTGGAGCATTTCGGCCGAGTTCTTCACCTATCTGCTTTTCGCCGCCATCGTCTTCACCGCCGGCCAGCGTGCCTGGATATGGCTCGTTGCCGCAGCCGCGACGGCGCCCCTTTTCCTGCTTGCGGTCTCGACGCGTCATATGGACGTGTCCTTCGATTTCGGCTTCATCCGCTGTCTTTACGGCTTCTCGCTCGGCGCGCTGCTTGCCTGGTTTCAGCACGATTCCATTGCAGAGGCGCGACAGGCGCTGAGCGGCGGGGCAGGGCGCCTCGCCTGGACGCTGGCCGAGCTGGCGATGATCGTCGTGATCGCGCTGTTCGTTTCGGTGGCTGGAACGAATGACGCCGGCATTGCGGCGCCGGTCGTCTTCGCGCTGGCGCTTTATCTCTTTGCCCATGAGGGCGGGTGGGTCAGCTTGGCCTTGCGCAGCCGGCCGATGCTGCTACTCGGCTCGCTCTCCTATTCGATCTACATGGTCCACATCTTCGTCCAGGCCCGCATGATCAATGTCGGCGGCCTGATCGAACGCAAGCTCGGGCTCGGCATAGTCGGCGACCTGATGCTGCGCGGTGACCATGCGACCGGCTTCGGCACTGGCTCGCCTTGGATCGGCTTCGCGGCTTTGATCGCCATGCTGATCGCCGTCATCGTCGCGTCCTGGATCACCTGGCGATTCGTCGAGATGCCCGCGCTCGCCTGGTTCCGCCGCCTTTCCAAGCGGATTTGACCCAAGCAATTCCAGGAAAAGTGTGAAGCGGTCAGGTTCGGCGACTTCGCCGTAGCCTTTCCGTCCGGAATTGCGCCAAACAAGAAAACAACTAGCCGGCTTCGTTCACCGGCCTGTCATGGGCGTCGCCTAACCGGGTTCCGACCCGGAACGGAGCGATTCCCCGATGCGAACACTCTGGCTGAGCCTTCTTCTGTCCATCGCGCTTGCCGCAATCTCCGGCGAAGGTTTAGCCGGCGAGACGCGCGCCGCGCAAATCCTCGACCGCTTCGAGCATGCCAACCAGTGGCGCGATCATGTGATGATCGCCGCGCATCGCGCCGGCAGCATGCAGGCCGGCAAGACGCTCTACGCCGAGAATTCGCTGGCCGCGGTCGAGGGCTCGATCGCGATCGGGGCCGAGATCGTCGAGGTCGACGTCCGACGCGCGAGAGACGGCGAGTTCGTCATCATGCATGACAGCTGGCTCGACCGCACGACCACGTGCAAGGGCGAGGTGGTGAAATACACGCTTGCCGAGTTGAAGAAATGCCGGCTGGTGATCGAGGGCACGGGCGCCGTCACCAATGAGCCGGTGTCGACGCTGCGCGAGATGCTGCTCACGACCAGGGACAGGATCCTCATCAACCTCGACAACAAGCTGGAGGTGACCGACCTGCCGGGCATGATCGCCGAGGCGCGCGATCTCGGCATGGCCGATCAGGTGATCGTCAAGGAGAACCTCTGGAATCGGCAGCGCATTGACACCGCGAGCGCAGCGCTTGCCAAGGCCGGCGGCGGCTTCCAGTTCATGCCGATCCTCGCCGACGACGCTGTCCACGATGCAGCTTTCGCCGGCGAGGTCGACAAGGCGTTCGCGCCGCATGCCGTCGAGCTGATCAACTGGCGCAACGGTGCCGAGACGCTGACTTCGACCGGCGGTCCGCTGTTCGGTAACCATATGCGAGCGGAAGCGGCGCGCGGCGATTGGCATCTCTGGGCCGACACCTACGCCATCGTCAACAAACCGGGCGGCTTCCTTGCCGGCGGGCGCGGCGACGAACTCGCCGTCGCCGCCAGCCTGCCGCGCGAAGCCTGGGGGTTTTGGGTCGACCGCGGCGCCACCATCATTCAGACCGACGAGCCGAAAGCGGCGATCGAGTGGCTGAAGGCGAACGGTTATCGGGTGCCTTATCCGACGGAGAGCAAGCAGGCTGAGCCGGCGCATACGGCGAGTATTAATTAGAGCGCGTTGGCGCTTCACCCCGCCCGGCGCTTCGCGCCGACCTCCCCATCGAGGGGAGGTAGAGCGTCGTGCGAACTCCTCTTCGCTACGCCTGCGAAGTCGATGAGATTAAGCGGACCTTCGAACGTATGGCTCGGCGCCCTACCTCCCCTTGATGGGGAGGTCGCGCCGCAGGCGCGGGCGGGGTGATAGCGCCGACCTCACGCCGCTTTCGCCACCCCATCCAACTCGTTCAGCACATCATCCGCCGACAGCTCCAGCTCCGCCGCAGCAAGATTCTCCCGCAGATGCCCGACCGACGATGTGCCCGGGATCAGCAGGATGTTGGGCGACCGCTGCAGCAGCCACGCCAGCGCCACCTGCATCGGCGTCGCGCCAAGCCGTTCTGCGACCCCAGACAGCGTCGACGATTGCAGCGGGCTGAATCCGCCGAGCGGGAAGAACGGCACATAGGCGATGCCGTCGCGCGCCAGTTCGTCGATCAGCGCGTCGTCGTCCCGGTGCGCCAGATTGTACTGGTTCTGCACGCAGATGATATCGCAGATCCTGCGGCCGTCCGCGATCTGCGCGCGGGTGACGTTGCTCAGGCCGATATGGCGCACCAGGCCCTTGCGCTGAAGCTCGGCAAGGGCAGTCAGGGGCGCCTCGATCGAGCCTTCCGCCGGGCCATGGGTGTCGAACATGATGCGCAGATTGACCACTTCGATCGCGTCGAGCCCGAGATTGCGAAGATTATCGTGCACGGCCTGCGTCAGTTCCTCGGACGAGTAGGCCGGCAGCCACGAGGCATCGCTTCCGCGGCGGGCTCCGATCTTGGTGACGATGACGAGGTCGTCAGGATAAGGCGCCAATGCCTCGCGGATCAGCTTGTTGGTGACGTACGGACCGTAATAATCGCTGGTGTCGATATGGTTCACGCCTTGCGCCACCGCTTCGCGCAGCACGGCGATCGCCGCGTCATGGTCCTTCGGCGGACCGAACACGCCCTTGCCCGCAAGCTGCATGGCGCCATAGCCGATGCGATGAACGGAGCGGTCGCCGAGTTTGTAAGTGCCGGATTTGTCTACGCTGGACATCGTGTTCTCCTTCGCTGTCGGCGAGGGAGATAGGGCATGGCCGCTGTCCCGATAACCGGGTATAACCAGCACGACCTGTGCGGAACTAAGAACAATGGCGGCTGATCTCAACGATCTCCAGGCATTTATGGCAGTGGCACGCGCCGGCGGCTTTCGCGAAGCGGCCCGCGTGACGGCGGGCAGCGCGTCCGTGCTCAGTGAAGCCATCCGCCGTCTGGAAACCCAACTTGGTGTGCGGCTCTTCAATCGTACAACGCGCAGTGTCGCCCTGACCGAGGCAGGCGCCAGCCTGCTGGCCCGGCTTGCCCCGGCGCTGGGCGAGGTCGAAGCGGCGCTTGATGTCGTGAACGGCTTTCGCGACCGGCCCGCCGGCACGTTGCGCCTCAATGTCCCGATCAGCGCGTCTCGGTTGGTGCTGCCAAGAATCGTTCCGGGATTTCTCGCGGCCTATCCGGCCATCCGGCTGGAGGTGATCGCGGAGGAAAACTTTGTCGATCTGCTGGCGGCCAGTTGCGATGCCGGCATCCGCTATGACGAGCGGCTGGAGCAGGACATGATCGCCGTGCCGATCGGGCCACGCGTCCAGCGCTTCACCACCTCCGCCTCTCCGGCCTATCTCGATCGGCACGGCCGGCCGCAACACCCGCGTGACCTGCTTGGGCATGCGTGCGTGCGCGGTCGCTTTCCGAGCGGGGTCATGACGCCTTGGGAATTCGAGCGCGACGGCGAGGTGGTGCGGGTCGATACCAGGGGACCATTGCTCGTCAGCATCGGTGGCGGCGTCGATCTAGCCATCGATGCGGCGATCGCCGGCGTCGGCATTCTCTGGCTCTTCGAGGACTGGGTGCGCCCGCATTTCGAGAGCGGCGCGCTGGAACCCGTGCTGGAGCCGTGGTGGCAGGAATTCTCCGGGCCGTTTCTGTACTATCCCGGACGCCGGCTGGTGCCGGCGCCGCTGCGCGCCTTCATCGACTACATCAAGACGCCAGCCGGACATTGGTAACGGAAAACAAAAAAGGCCGCCCGGAGGCGGCCTTTCGGAAAGCTGGAACCCGTAACGCTTAGCGCTTCGAGAACTTGGCCCCAAGCGCTCTTTAACGCTTGGCAAACTTGGCCCCAAGCGCCTCTTAGCGCTTGGAAAACTGGAAGCTGCGGCGAGCCTTCGCCTTGCCGTACTTCTTGCGCTCGACCACGCGGCTGTCGCGGGTCAGGAAGCCACCCTTCTTGAGCACCGTGCGCAGGCCCGGCTCATAGTAGGTCAGCGCCTTGGAGATGCCGTGACGCACAGCACCCGCCTGGCCGGAGAGGCCGCCGCCGATGACGGTGGCGACGATGTCGTACTGGCCGGCGCGGTTGGCCGCGACGATCGGTTGGTTGAGGATCATCTGCAGCACCGGACGCGCGAAATAGCTCGCGAATTCCTTGTCGTTGACGGTGATCTTGCCGGAGCCCGGCTTCACCCAGACGCGCGCGATGGCGTTCTTGCGCTTGCCGGTGGCGTAGGCGCGGCCCGACTTGTCGAGCTTCTGGACATGCACGGGCGCGGCCGGCTGCGCGGCGACGGTGCCGAGTTCTGCGAGCGAGGAAAGCTCAGCCATTACGAAGCCCTCTTGTTCTTGGAGTTCAGCTTGGCCACGTCGAGCGTGACGGGCTGCTGGGCGGTGTGCGGATGCTCGGCGCCTGCATAGACGCGGAGATTCTTCATCTGGCGACGGCCGAGCGGGCCGCGCGGGATCATGCGCTCGACGGCCTTTTCGACGACGCGCTCGGGGAAACGGCCCTCGAGCAGTTGGCGCGCGGTGCGCTCCTTGATGCCGCCGGGATGGCCGGTATGCCAGTAGTAGACCTTGTCGGTGTACTTCTTGCCGGTGAACACCACCTTGTCTGCATTGATGACGACGACGTTGTCGCCATCATCGACATGCGGGGTGAAGGTGGGCTTGTGCTTGCCGCGCAGATGGTTGGCGATGACAGTGGCCAGACGACCGACGACGAGACCTTCGGCGTCGATCAGCACCCACTTCTTCACCACATCCGCAGGCTTCTGCGAAAAGGTAGCCATGGTTTTGCTCTCAGGTTGACCTTTCCCGTCCACGAGGGACAAGAGAAGGCGTTTCTTGTTGCTTGGATTGACGGGAGAGCCGGAGCCGCCCCCGTCAATAACAAAACGGCGGCCGTTACGGGCCGCTGCTTCGGGTCGGCTTATAGGCGAGGGCGGCTGATGCGTCAAGGCAATCGAAAACGAGTTGCGCGGATAAAGTAAAGCAAAAACAATAGCTTGGTATAGTGGTATTATTTTACCACATCGTTTTCCCGCTTCCTCGGGATTGAATAGGTGCCGGTGGCGTGCGCGACGGTGTGACCGTCCGGGCCTGCGACGATGTCGATGTCGAACACCATCAGGCTCTTGCCGAGCTTCAGGATGCGGCAATGGCCGTCGATCGGACCGGCCTCGGCCTTGCGCATGAAGTTGATGTCGAGGTTGACCGTCACCGAAAGCGCGTCAGGCCCGGCGTGGCTGAGCACGCAGACGTAACCGCCGATGTCGGCCAGCGTAAACAACGACGGACCCGAGACCGTGCCGCCGGGGCGCAGATGCCGCTCGTCGGCGTTCAGCCGCACCGTGCAGCCGCCCGGAAACACATCGATCGCCTCATAGGAGGTGAAATTGTCGTTGAGCTGTGGATAGACGCTTGCCATCAGCGCATTGACTTCCGCCGCGTTGAGCATTGGCTTCAGATTGCTTTGGGCTGGCATCGGCGCGTCCTATATGATGAGCAGTTCCGGGCAGTGCGCCTGGACCAAACGGTGCGACGGAGAAAACACGTCTCGCGGCTGTTCTTCAACCGGCAGCGTGCTAGTTCTGTTGCTCCATGAGCACGAGGTTTTGAAAGTGGCCGAAGTCGTCGCCATCAAGCCCGCCGTCACCGACGGCCCTGTTCTTGTCAGCCAGGACAAGGGCATCTTGCGCCTCACACTCGCCAACCCGCCGGCCAATGCGTTGTCGCTGGCGGCGATGGCGGCGCTGCAGGCTGAGTTCGATCGCGTCAAGGCCGACAGATCCGTGCGCGTCATCATCCTGGCGGCATCCGGCAAGGTGTTCTGTGCCGGTCACGACCTCAAGGAAATGACGGCGCACCGCGCCGAGCCGGATCGGGGCAAGGCGTTCTTCGAAAAGACCTTCGCGGCTTGCGCAACCTTGATGCAGACGATCGTGCGCCACCCAAGACCGGTGATCGCCGAGGTCGACGGCCTTGCCACAGCCGCCGGCCTGCAGTTGGTCGCCAGCTGCGACCTTGCCATCGCTTCGCACGAGGCGAGTTTCTGCACGCCTGGCGTCAACATCGGCCTGTTCTGCTCGACCCCCATGGTGGCGCTGTCGCGCAACGTCTCGCGCAAGCAGGCGATGGAGATGCTGCTCACCGGCGAAACGATCGACGCCGCGACCGCCAAGGAGTTCGGCCTGATCAATCGCATCGTGCCGCGCGAATATCTGAATCAGGTTGTCAACAAATACGCGCAAACCGTTGCTTCCAAATCGTCCTTGGTGGTCAGGACCGGCAAGGAAGCCTTCTATGCCCAGGCCGAAATGGGGCTCGCCGACGCCTATGCCTATACCGGCCGGGTGATGGTCGAAAACATGCTGGCGCGCGACGCCGAGGAAGGCATCGGCGCCTTCATCGGTAAGCGCAAGCCCGAATGGGTCGACGATTAAGATGGCTCGAATAGAGACTTTTGTCCCTGGGATGCTTCACCGTTTGAGCCTCCACGATCCTATTGATGCGACTTATTATGCATACGAGTTGGACGGTCGAAGGTTGTTGCAAATCAACACCTCAGGAAGAAAACACCGTGAGATTCCCGACAAGGTGAGCCAGTCCATTCAACTGGACCACGATTCCGCGCGCCAACTCTTTTCGATCTTGAAGGATCATTTTGGGTTTAAATGAGTGCTCATTACCCTCGCTCCCGTCCCTGAAGTTTCGACGTGGCTGCCCGCAAGCAACTGACGCGGCTGAAAGCGCCCTATCTCAAGCGCATCCTGCTTGAGCCGTCGCGCGTCTCCGACTGGGAGCAATACCCCTGGAACTTGCCGATATTCCGGGATCGCGAATTCGAGTTCGAATTCACGAGCGCCATCACCGTCATCGTCGGCGAGAACGGCACCGGCAAATCGACGCTGCTTGAAGCCATCGGCGCGCTGGCCGGCTATGACGAGGCGGGCGGCGGAAAAGGTTACATGCCGGTCGACCATTCGCGTGCTGTCGACAAAAGCGGTGCTGCACTCGGCGCCACGCTCCGCGCCCACTGGCTTCCCAAGGTCACTGCTGGCTGGTTCTTTCGCGCCGAATCCTTCTACTCCGTATCGCGTTATCTCGACCGAGCCGCACTGGATGTTGGGGCGGCGCCGCCCGATTTCCTGTCATGGTCGCATGGCGAGGGCTTTATCCGCTTCTTCGAGGAGCGTTGCCGCAGACAGGGCATCTATATCCTCGACGAGCCGGAAAGCGCGCTGTCGCCGACGCGCCAGATCGAACTGCTGAAACTGCTTCGACGCATGGAGCGGTCCGGCACCGCGCAGGTGATCATGGCCACGCACTCGCCGCTGCTGATGGCTTGTCCGAACGCGCGGCTTTTTCGCATCGGCCGCTTCGGCCTCGACCGCATCGATTTTCAGGACACCGATCATTTTCGCATGATGCGCGATTTCTGCAGCGATCCTGGAACCTTTTTGGAGGAGGCGCTGCGGGATGACGATGAGTTGCAGTGAGCAAATGGCACAGGACGATCTCAACTGGCGGATGGAACAGGCGTGTCGCGAGGCATGGCCTTCGGCGCTCGAGATCGTTGCCAATGGCTGGCTGTTACGGCGCTCGGGCGGCCGTATCCGGCGCAGCAATTCCGCCAACCCCTTGCGCGGCACACGCGGCGCGCCGGGGAAGGTAATCGATGCCGCCGAAGCGTTCATTGTCGGCCACGGCCAGACGCCGTTGTTTCGCATCCCCGACATCGCCGCCGAACTGGAGCCCGAGCTTGACCGTCGCGGTTACGGAAGGGAAGGCGGCACGATCCATCTTCATGCCGATATCGACGCGCTCGCGGGAGGCGGCTACGACGACGTCACGGTTTCCCCGGCGCCAAGCGGGCGCTGGTTTGAGGCACGCTTTCGCACGGGCGGTTATGACGGCGCGGAACAGCGGGTTTTTCGCGAGATGACGCGTTTGATTGCGGGCGACAAGGCATTCGTATCGTGCGCGCGCGACGATGAAGTCGTCGCCTTTGCCTTTGGCGTCATCCGCAATGGGCTGCTTGTCGTCGAGGCGGTTGAAACCGACGCCAGATTCAGGCAGCAGGGGTTCGGACGCAGGACGGTTGGCGGGCTGATCGGCTGGGCGAGGCGAGCGGGGGCCAAGGCGGGCTGCCTGCAGGTGGTTGTCGACAATACGCCCGCCCGCGCACTCTATGCTTCTCTCGGCTTCAGCCGGGAACTCTATCGTTACCATTACCGCAGGAAGACCGTCGCAGCATGAACCACGATACCTACGACAACAGCTACATCGCCGGCATCCTGAATTCGGTGAAGACGATCGCCATGGTCGGCGCCTCGCCCAACGATGTGCGGCCAAGCTACTTCGTGCTGAAATATCTTTTGGCCAAAGGCTTTTCGGTAGTGCCGATCAATCCCGGTCACGCCGGTAAGCAGATTCTCGGACAGACGGTCTATGGCAGCTTGGCCGATCTGCCGCATCCGGTCGACATGGTGGATGTTTTTCGGGCTTCGGCGTCAGTGCCGGGCATTGTCGACCAGGTGCTGAAGCTCGACCCGTTGCCCAAGGTCGTCTGGATGCAGCTTGGCGTGCGCAACGACGAGGCCGCGGCCCGCGCAGAAGCTGCCGGCATCAAGGTGGTGATGAACCGCTGTCCGAAGATCGAATACGGCAAGCTGTCGGGCGAGATCGGCTGGACCGGCGTCAATTCCGGCGTGCTGTCGTCGAAGAAACCCTTGATGCGCCAGGGGTTCCAGAGCTTGGGCGTAAGGCAGAAATAGGCGCGCGGTAATTCGCGCAAAATTATTCCGGGAAGAATTTGGATTTTTTCCTGGCGTTCGTCGCAGATCGCACGCCGCAAGGTATTTTCTTCTTTGCATTCACGAGCGCGCTTCGGCATGAATGCCCGGCGATTTTCGAAAGGTTAGGAGAGGGAGGTTTCGATGACCCGTACGCCTGGTTTCAACACTTTAGCCATTCATGCCGGCGCCAAGCCCGATCCGGCGACTGGCGCGCGCGCCACGCCGATCTACCAGACCACCTCTTTTGTCTTCGACGATGCCGATCATGCCGCCTCGCTGTTCGGGCTGAAGGCCTTCGGCAACATCTACACCCGCATCATGAACCCGACGCAGGCGGTTCTCGAGGAACGCGTCGCGGCGCTCGAAGGCGGCACGGCGGCGCTCGCCGTCGCTTCGGGCCACGCCGCGCAGGTCATCGTCTTCCACAATCTGATGCAGCCGGGCGACAACTTCATCGCCGCCAACAAGCTTTATGGCGGCTCAATCAACCAGTTCGGTCATGCCTTCAAGAACTTCGGCTGGGAAGTTCGCTGGGCAGAAGCAAACGATCCGGCGACTTTCGAGAGCCAGATCGACGACAGGACCAAGGCGATCTTCATCGAGAGCCTTGCCAACCCCGGCGGCGTCTTCGTCGATATCGAGAAGATTGGCGACATCGCCCGCAAGCACGGCCTGCCGTTGATCGTCGACAACACGCTGGCCTCGCCCTATCTGGTCCGGCCCATCGAGCACGGCGCCGACATCGTCGTCCACTCGCTGACCAAATTCATTGGCGGCCACGGCAATTCGATCGGCGGCGTCATCGTCGATGGCGGCACCTTCGACTGGTCGAAATCGGGCAAATACCCGATGCTGTCGGAGCCGCGCCCTGAATATGGCGGCCTCGTCCTGCACGAGACCTTCGGCAACTTCGCCTTCGCGATTGCCGCCCGCGTGCTCGGCCTGCGCGACATTGGTCCGGCGATTTCGCCCTTCAACGCCTTCCTGATCCTGACCGGCCTGGAAACGTTGCCGCTGCGCATGCAGCGTCATTGCGACAATGCCGCGAGCGTTGCCGGCTGGCTGTCGAACCATCCCAAGGTTGCCTGGGTGAACTATCCCGGTCTTCCAGGCGACAAGAACAACGCGCTGCAGAAGAAATATTCGCCGCAGGGCGCAGGCGCGGTGTTCACCTTCGGCCTCAAGGGCGGCTACGAGGCCGGCATCAAATTCGTCGAGGCGCTCGAACTGTTCTCGCACCTCGCCAATGTCGGCGACACCAAGTCGCTGGTCATCCATCCGGCCTCGACCACGCATCGCCAGCTTTCCGACGAGCAGAAGGTCAAGGCCGGCGCCGGACCCGACACCGTCCGCCTTTCGGTCGGCATCGAGGACGTCAACGATATCGTCGCCGATCTCGAGCAGGCGCTCGGCAAGGTCTGATGATGTCGGCCTTCCTTGCGGTCAACACCGATGCCGTCGAACCGGAGGCCGGCGCGCCGGCCCCGGATCGAATGATTTCGGGCGATCCCAAATTCCGCACCTGGAACGTCGAGGAGCGTGACGGCGGCCTCTATGCCGGCATCTGGGAAGCGACGCCGGGCAAATGGCGCATCGTCTATGACGAATGGGAGTTCTGCCACATCCTGTCCGGCGTCTCGGTCATCGCCGAGGACGGCGGCGAGGCGCGCACCGTGCGGGCCGGCGATAGCTTCGTGCTGCGGCCAGGGTTCAAAGGCACCTGGGAAGTGCTCGAGACGACGCGCAAGGAATATGTGATCAAACTTTGAATAGGCGCCATTGCCGCGTCATTCTATGGCGAAGCGGTGTAGGCCTGGCCCTAAAATGTGACGGCAATCCGCTCCAGCCCATGAAAGTGATAGCTGTCGCGGAAGCGCGGCGTCTCCGCCAGGCGCAGTTCCGGCAACCGATCGAACAGCGCCTTCAGCGACACCTGCAACTCAAGCCGCGCCAGCGGTGCGCCGATGCAGAAATGGATGCCGGCGCCGAAGGAGACGTTCTTCTGGTCCGAGCGGGCCGGATTGAAGGTGTCGGGCTCGGCAAACGCCAACGGGTCGTGATTGGCCATGCCGAGCAGCAGCGCCACCATCTCGCCGGGCTTGACCAGAATGCCCGGCGACACTTCGATCTCCTCATAGGCATAGCGCAGGAACATGTGCAGCGGCGCATCGAAGCGCAGGCATTCCTCGACGGTCGCGACATTCGCCTCGGGTGTCGCAAAGAAGCGGCGCGGATCGCCGCCTTGCGCAAGGATCGAGCGCACCGCATTGCCGGTCTGGTGCACGGTCGCTTCGTGGCCTGCGTTGAGAAGCAGGATGGCCGAGGATACCAGCTCGTTTTCCGAGAGTTTTTGGCCGTTGTCCTGGGCCTCGATAAGCAGCGATAGCAGATCGTCGCCGGGCTTCTTGCGGCGCTCGGCCACATAGCCGCGCAGGAAGTCGGAAAAATCGCGCGCGGCGCGGTTGGCAGTGTCCTCGACCTCGCGCGTGCGGCCATGCATGTACATGGTGACCATTTGATGCGACCAGTCGACCAGTCGCGGCCCCATCTCGGTCGGAACGCCGAGCATTTCGGCGATGATGGTGATCGGCAAAGGCGAGGCGTAGGCGGGCAGAAGGTCGACGCCCTTTGGCTCGAAGCGGTCGATCAACTCGTTGGCCAGCAGCTCGATGCGCGGTCGCAGCCGCTCGACCTGGCGTGAGACGAAGGCGCGGTTGACCAGCGTGCGAAGCCGCGTATGCACCGGCGGCTCCAGTTCCAGCATGGAATTGGCCTCGATGGCGTCGAAGGCCGCGAGATGCGAACGGTCGTCGCCGACGCCGCGGCTGTCGGGAATCCCCGCCGGGTTCTGGCGGCCGAAACGGCGGTCGCGCAACAGCCGGTTGACGTCGTCGAAGCCGCCAAAGCACCAGAAGCCGTAGTCTTCCCAGAAGAAGGCGTTGGCAGTGCCGTGCAGGAAGGCGTAGGCCTCGTAAGGATTCTGCACGAAGGCTGGCTCGTGCGGGTCGAGACGCAGGCGGCGGCTGGCGAGATCAAACTCAAGATAGGAAGGCTTCAAATCGGTCATGCCTGACCATTAGCGCGCCTTGTCAGCCCGATGCCAGACCGTATCTTGTCGCCCGTGAAATCGAACCGTTGAGCCAGATTGCCGGTTTGAAGCCTAGCTGCGCGCAGAAATGATCTAGCTGGGTATTCGGCTAGCCGGCAGCGTCAGTGGCCCGTCTTCAGGATACCCGCCACCTTCGCGGCAATCGCCGTGTCGAGCGCCGGCCAATTCGCCAGCAACTCGCGCGGAAAGCGATAGGTGAGGCTGAGATCGTCGCCGACCTGGATGTCGCGCTCGCAGGGCGCCAGCGATTCCTCCGCGCTCGGACCGCTGAGGCAACGGGCGACGAACGGATCCTTGCCCGGACGTTCGGCGACGGCCAGAACCTCGTTGAGATAGCCTGATTTTTCCGTGAAGGCGTAAACCGTCGTGCCGCCCGGACCGGGCGTGCCCGGCTTTTCGATCAGGGCGCTGTAGATCGGCACGAACCGGCCGCTCATGTCGCGCGACATCATCCGCGGCTCGAACGACAGGAAGATGATCTTCCTGGTCGTCGCGTGGTTGAAGTCGTCGCGCGCGGCCGCGCTGTAGCCGTCCATTTCGGGATAGCGCAGGTAGAGGTCGAGCCGCGAGGCGATGCCGTCGCGCCTGGCCTGGTCGAAGCGGATGAAGTTTGCCGGCACGCTGATCAGATTGTTGCCCATGACGATCTGGCGCACCGTCATGTCATCCGTATAGCCGGCCATGGCGATCGACCGGCCGAGCCATTTGCCGCCGACGCTGATGGCCACCGAAAGCAGCGCCAGCGCCGCGAAAATGTAGAAGACCCGCCTCATTAAGGTCGAGTCGACGACCTGGAACTCCGGGCTCTCGGCAGCCGTTGCGTCTCTCATCTGCTCTTTCCCGATCCGCCCACCTGTCCTTCGGCGGCACAGCCTGCGCGGCATGGCTTTTGCAGCGCGTTGGCACGACTGTGCGTTTTCATGGTAAACGGTTGGTAAATATGGATCCTGTTGTGCTTGTTCTTTACGCTTTTGCTGTTGGTCTAACGGCCTGCGGGCTGTCCGGATCGGTCATGGAACTGCTGTCAGGCCGGCGCCTGGCCTTTGCCGAGCCTTATGTTTCGCCTGTCCATATCCTGCGTTCGCTGGCGGCAACGGCTTGCGCCGGACCGTTCATGCTCACCAACGAGGCCTTGACCGCCCGGCGTGAGGGCCGCATAGGCGCGATGGCGCTGTTGTCCTGTGGTTGCACGGCCATCGCCTGGGCGCTGGCCCTCGGCGTCGTGCTCATCGCCATTGCATCCTGGGCGACCGCCAACCTAGGGTCTTTCGAATTCGCTGGTTGAGACGAATCGGAGACGAAAAATGCCGGTCTATGCGATCGATGGGAAGGCGCCTGAGTTCGAGGACGCCGATACGAACTGGATCGCGCCCGACGCGACGCTGATCGGCAATATCACGATCGGCCGCAACGCCGGCTTCTGGTTCGGCGTCGTCATCCGCGGCGATGGCGAACTCATTGCGATTGGCGCCGACACCAATGTGCAGGAGCATACGATCATGCACACCGACCCCGGCTTTCCACTGACCATCGGCGAAGGCTGCACGATCGGCCACAGGGCGCTGCTGCATGGCTGCATGATCGGTGACAACAGCCTGATCGGCATGGGCGCCATCGTTCTGAACGGCGCCAGGATCGGCAACAACTCGCTGGTCGGCGCCGGCGCCCTGGTGACCGAAAATAAGGTTTTTCCCGACAATTCGCTGATCGTCGGCTCGCCCGCCAAGGTGATCAGGACACTGGACGAAGCGGCGATCGAAAGGCTGCGGGTCTCGGCGGCTCACTACGTGGCCAATGCCAAACGCTTCAAGGCCAAGCTCAAGACGGCGTGACGGCGGCGGCCCGCTTCGCGCGTGGTCATCCGTGGCGATTGGTCATCGCTTCACGCAACAGAAAGGCGCCGGCCTCGAAGCCGGCCTGCTCGGCGCCTTCCAGTGCCGTCTCATAGTCGTCGATGCGAGTCCGCAGCGACGGGTCCGCGCCTGAAAGGAGCAACAGACGGATCGCGTCGGCGTCACGCCGGGACACCGCATAGTGCAGTGGCGTCCAGTCGTTCACGCCGCGCATATCCGGGTCGGCGCCGTGTCCAAGCAGGACTTGGACGACATCCAGCCTGTCCGGCCGTTCCGTCGACAACGCGGCAATGATCGAGGGAAAGCCGGCAGGATCTTCATAGTTCGCGTTCGAGCCGGTATCGAGCAGCGCGGTGATGAACGCCGCCGGGCTCCAGTAGATCGCATATTCCAGCGGATGACCAAGGCCGAGCTCGAACGGCATCCTCTCGTCGAACCAGCGCGGCGCTTCACCAAGCGCTTTGCCAAGGGTCTCGAAATCACCTGCTTTAAAGGCGTCGTCGATCGCCCGGAACAGCTTGGCGCGCTCGCATCGGTCTTCAGGGATCTCTAACATGATCGCGTTACCCGGATTTGCCTTTTCCTTTCTTCTCGGCAGGTTTGATCCGTATCCGCATGGACCCGCCTTTGGGATTTTCGATGTCGAAGGCGGCCGTTTTCCTTACCAGGTCGCTCAGTTTGCTGAAGCCGTAGGTACGCGGGTCGAAATCGGAAAAGAGATTTGAGAGCTGCTTGCCAAAGGTGCCCAGGAGCACCCAACCATCCTCACTCTCCATCTGGCCGATGACCTTCTTCAGAATGGGCGTAGCTGCCGTCGGCGCCTGAAGCGGCTTCGTCGCAGGAGCAGTATCTTGAGCGTTCTCCGCGCCATGGAGAAGGTTTTCGGTATAGACGAAACGGCGACATGCCTGCCGGAAGCTCTCTGGGGTTTTTTGCTCCCCAAATCCGAACACGTCGACGCCTTGCTCGCGTATCCGCGAGGCAAGGCGAGTGAAGTCGCTGTCGGAAGAAACCAGACAGAAACCGTCGAACCGGCCGCTGTGCAGCAAATCCATCGCGTCGATCACCAGCGTGATATCCGAAGCGTTCTTGCCCGTGATGTAAGCGAATTGTTGCTGCGGAATGATTGCGTGCTTCGACAGAACCTCTGCCCACCTCTTCGACCGGGCGTTCGAGAAATCACCATAGATGCGGCGAACGCTTGCCTCGCCGATCTTCGCGATTTCCTCGAACAGTCCGTCGGCAATCTTCGCGGAGGCGTTGTCGGCGTCGATAAGAACCGCAAGGCGAGGTGATCGGGGTTCGTTCGGCATACAGAACATCCCTCGGTTGGCGCGCAGACAAACAGGAGAAGAGTTTCGCGCTATCTTCTGTTGTAGCAGAAGGCCCCCCAAACAGAAATTCAGGCCATCGGAAGCGTATCGTCAGAAACAGCGGAGCCGGCCCCGGGGACAGGGGCCGGCTCCTAAAACCCGGTCGTTGGGGACGGGGAGGGTGGGGACTCGACCGGGCTTTCTCCTTGGGCACGCCGCCGCATCATGGGCGGCGTACCCGATCGCTTTGGCGCCCTAGCGGACGCTGGCGACCGCGTCCTCGCGGCCGTCGTTGATCGTTACCCAAGCGCCCGAATTCTCCGTCGATTGACGTTTGAGATAGGTGTAGACCGTGTCGTTCCAGGCGAGCACTTTCGGCTCGAGATTGTCGAGGATGAATTCGCCGAGGCTGGTGCGCACCGTGAGTACCGCATGGCCGTCGCCATTCGGCTGGCGCACCACCGTCATCAGCAGATTGCCTGCCGGCACGCCGACGGCCATCAACTCGCGGCGCTTCTCCAGCGCGTAGTCCTCGCAGTCGCCATAGCCTTTGTCGGGATAGGCCCAGTATTCCTCGACACCGTAGATCTCCATATCGGTGCGAGGCTTGACCCGGACGTTGACCGAATTGTTGACGTTGACGATCGTCGCCCACAGCTTGCGCGTCAGCTCGACCGGCGGACCCTTCGGCGTCCGTTGGTTGCATTCGACCGGAATGCGCTGGCAGAAATCGTAGTGGCCGACCGGCTGGGTGGTGCGGCCACCCGTATGCATGAAAGCCGGTCCTGCGCTTGCCGTGCCCCACGCGGAAAGCTGCATCGCCATTGCCAAGAGCAACAGCTTGCCCCTCGTCATTTTCATTGTTGTAGTCTCCCCGTTTGAGGAGACTGTGCCACGTTGGGATTTATTTGACGCAAAAACCCGAAGTAGACGTTGAATAAAACGCCAGTAGAATAAACATAAAATTTGAACTATCGGAATTTCGGATTGTTCAGATTTTCATCCGGCCCGCGCAAGATTCTGATGTCACTGGCGGCCCGCGTCCGACCTCCCAAGAGGACAACAAAAAACCGGCCGCTAAGGGCCGGTTTGCTTTGCTTGTGTCAGCTCGTCTCAGGAGCGGGCTTCAGCTCGTCTCAGAAGCGCGCGTCGCGCGTCTCAGGAGCGCGGCGCGTTGAATTCCTGATCGAGCGTTTCCGGCCGCTGGATAACCGCGAACTCGATGGCGACGCCGTCCTCGAAATGGCGCACCACCTGGCCGCGCATCGTGCCTAACGTGACCTGGACGCCGATCGCCGGCTTGACGTCGATTTCGACGGCAGCACCCGAGAGCGACAGGTCGATGATGCGGCACTGATACTGGCGCCCGTCGGTGAGCTGCAGGACGCTCATCGGATTGCGCGGCGCCACGCGCTCGTGGCGGCGGTCCTCGGGCAGGTCGAGCTCATGCTTGTTGGCAAGCCAGGTGAGCTGCGCGGCAAGCTTGTCCTTCTTGCGGTCCGAGGCGATGACGGTCATGGCGAAACCGTCCTGCGACGTGCGCGTCACGATGCCTTCGACACGGCCGATATGGTCGATATAGGCGATGACCTTCTCGCCCGGCATGCCGATCCGGTCCGTACGCAACGCAACATTGCCGGGCGACATATCGATCACCTGGCAAGGATGCTCGGTGCGGTCTTCCAGCATGAAGCGCCCGTAAATCTTGACGCGGACACGCTGAAAGTTGCGCCTCTCAGCTCGTGACGGCGCATATTCTACCGCCGCTGACCTCATGACTGCCTACACCCCGTTGGCATTCCGCGCGACGATGCGAGGAATTTCACCCGAAAAACTACAGCAAAGCAGGTTAACAAACGGGAAAGTCGGCCGCAAAAGCCTGGGCCTGGGGGCTCGCGCGACGCGGAAAAACTTACCGGGAGCGACCGGGAAACCTTACACGGCCGGGCTCACTCGTGACGCCCGCCGTCGAGGACGACGAGATGGCGGATGCGGCGCACGCGGCCGAGCGCCGAAATGGTCTCCGGAGGATCGAATTCGGCCGGAACGAGCGAGGGGACGTCGATCGCCGGACGGTTCTTCAGGAACATCGGCTCCTTGTCGGGATCTATCACCCGGATCGTATCGATGAGCGCGTCGGCGAGCGGATCGGCGCCAAGCCAGAACGGCTTGTCGGCGGCGCTGACGATGCCGAGGCAGCGCGGGTTCTGGGCGCCCCCGTCCAGCGGCAGCGCCATGAGCTCGAATTTGTTGGAACGGCCGTTGCGGCTGAACCCCTCATAGGTCATGAGCAGAACCGATTTCTGGTCGAAAACGCCCTGCATGAGCCGCGACACAAGCCGCTGATCCTTCTCGCGCCAGAGCGAAGGGAAGGAGAATCCCTTGAGCTCCCGGCCATAATAGGCGCAGAGCCGCGTGCCGGCGAGCCGGAACACCGCCTCGCCGCGCGTGTCGCGCTCCAGGATGAAGGTGTCGGCCAGAAGCGACTTGATGTCGGCCGGCTCCACCTCCGATCGTTTCGGGGCGAGGCGACCATCACGCAGCTGGTTCCAATATTGGAACAGCGCGATTGATCCTTTTTCATTCATGTCCATTCCGCTCCGCACAATCTGTCTTTTGATGTCCCATCGGCGAACAGACAGGGCGCCCTCCGATGACCTTCATGCGGTGCGGAGCAGGATGCGTGCCAGTATCGTTAACGTTTGTTCACGCCTCGGGGTCGTTAAGGTTAACAAGTGGTTTACATAGCGTGCCGCCGAAGCCTGTGGCACATCAAAACCACTCCAAAACGGTCGTTCCTGCAGCGATCGGCAGCACTTCAGTCACGAGTTTATGGGGAGCAGGGGACTCGACCGGCCGTTCAGGGAAATCCTGGACGGCCTTCTTTTTGATTCGCTCCGTTCTGATTCGCTCCTTTTCTGATCTGGGCTGTGGCGATTAGCCGTTTGTGATTCGAAAGGGCGTGATCTACATGCTCGCCGAAAGCCCTAAGCCCCAGACCCACAAAGGCGCATGAGCGAGCCTGTAAGCCCCACCGAAACCGAACCGACGCCGGACGAGGCTTCCGAGCCGCGCCGCCGCGAACCCGTGTTCAACCTGCCGCCGGTGGTGCTCGCCGTGATCGGCATATGCGTGGTCGTCTATCTGCTGCAGCAATATGTGCTGAACGAAGCGCAGCAAATGACGCTGCTCTACGACGGTGCCTTCATTCCGGTGCTGTACACCGGCCAGTACGGCTTCGACTGGTTCCTGTTCACGCGTCCGTTCACCTATGCGTTCATGCATGGGGGCATTGCCCATATCGCCATCAACATGATCTGGCTTGCAGCCTTCGGTTCGCCGCTCGCCAATCGTCTCGGCGCGCTGCGTTTCGCGATATTCTACGCCGTGACAGGGCTGGCTTCGGTTGTTCTGTTCTGGGCGCTGCATCCCTATGGCGAGGCGCCGCTCGTCGGTGCCTCGGGTGCGATCTCCGGCATGATGGGCGCGGCTGCGCGCTATGGGTTCCGCGTCGACCGCTCTTCAGGCAGCGCGGCCTTCGCCGGCGAGCCGCTGCCGATCTCATCCGTGTTGCGCTCGCGCGGCGTCATGACCTTTCTTGGCGTTTGGATGGTGATCAATCTGGCCACGGGCCTGCTTGGCTTCGCGCCGGGCATCGACGGTCAGATCGCCTGGGAAGCCCATATCGGCGGCTTCGTCGCCGGCTTTTTCGGGCTGCGTTTTTTCGACCGTCCGATGGCTGCCGCCTAGAGCATGATCCCGAAAAGTGGGAACCGGTTTTCGGAGAAGATCATGCTCCAACAAGAGATAGATCAGGATGGCGATTCAACGAAACGCCGTCCTGATCTAGTCCTCAGGCGCACTTGAAATGCAATCAATCACGGCGCACGATGTTACCCAAGCACCCAGTGTCTTCCTAAGGGCGCCGGGGCTCAAAAGCCGGTCAGGGCGGGAGCCGGCGTCAAAGGCAGTGGAGGACGCCATGACGGTTAAGGCAATTCTTGAAAGCAAGGGCCATGACGTGTTCACGCTCGGGCCCAATGAAAAACTCAGCGAGGCCATTCGCATGCTGGCCGAGCACAGGATCGGCGCGCTCGTCATCACCAATGGCGATCGCAAGATCGTTGGCATTCTCTCGGAACGCGATATCGTCAGGGTGGTGGCCAAGGAGGGCGCCGCCGCGCTCGACATCGCCGTGCGCTCGGCGATGACGCCGAAGGTCAAGATCTGCAACGAAAACCACACGGTCAACGAGGTCATGGAGATCATGACGCGTGGGCGCTTCCGTCATCTGCCGGTGGAAAAGGGCGGCCAGCTTGATGGCATCGTCTCCATCGGCGACGTGGTCAAGCGCCGCATCGAGGATGTCGAGCGCGAAGCCGAAGAGATGAAAGCCTACATCGCCACGGCCTGAAGCAAACGGAAAGGTGCCGCCGGCGTTTCGTCCGGCGGCATTGGGCGCTAGAGCAATTCCAGGAAAAGTGTGCGCGGTTTTCCGTCCGGAATTGCGTAAAACAAAGGCACTAATGGTTGTCGAGTTGGGCGCGCACGAGCTCAAGCCCGCGTCGGGTGATGCGGTAAAGACCGCCGATCGTTGAGGAAACCGCCTTCTTCCGCCCCAGCTTTCGGAAGAGCTCCAGGTCGAAGCCTGGATAGCGCCAGGCGTCGCGGGTCAGGCACAGGACCAGGCGATCCTCCTGCTCTCGTTCTTCTCTATTTCGATGCGCCCGCCCTGCGCGAGCAGGTGCAGGAGCACTGTTCCCCACAGCGCCGCGCGTCCTCTTGGACGCGCAAAG
This sequence comes from Mesorhizobium sp. B2-8-5, assembly GCF_006440675.2. NCBI lineage: Bacteria > Pseudomonadati > Pseudomonadota > Alphaproteobacteria > Hyphomicrobiales > Phyllobacteriaceae > Mesorhizobium > Mesorhizobium sp. B2-8-5. The sequence goes on along the minus strand of NZ_CP083951.1, from coordinate 4,483,780 downwards.
GACGCTGTGGCACCCTTATTTGGCGCATGATCCTTTCCGAAAATCGATTTCGATTTTCGGGGTCATGCGCTGCGCGAAATGTCCATTGGAGAATTCCCGGGAAAACAACAAAAACCAGCGCCGCGGGACGTCGCGGCACGGGGTTCCAGGTTTTTCCGCCCCGCCTCGCTTAGGAGGTCAGGGCTTCACCGGGACCGAGCGTAAGTGGACATCCACTCTCCATTGGGATGGACGTTTCTTAGGCGAAGGTGGCGGAAAAGGCCAGCGTACGGGCTTTGCGCTTGTCTCGCCGAGCTGTTTGCACTAGCGAGTGTTGCGATTTTCGCAACATGATATGCAAATCGAACCACCCCAAGCAAGCCATCCGACAGGCCTCCATGAGCATCATCGACACCCGCACCCCCGACGCAAAACGTCTGATCCCCGGCGCCACCGGCGACTGGGAGATCATCATCGGGCTCGAAGTGCATGCGCAAGTGATCTCGGAGGCAAAACTCTTTTCCGGCGCCTCGACGTCGTTCGGCGCAGCGCCCAACGCCAATGTCAGCCTTGTCGACGCGGCGATGCCCGGCATGCTGCCGGTCATCAACGAGGAATGCGTCAAGCAGGCGATCCGCACGGGGCTCGGCCTGAAGGCCGCGATCAATCACAAGTCGGTCTTCGATCGGAAGAACTATTTCTATCCGGACCTGCCGCAGGGCTACCAGATCTCGCAGTTCAAGCAGCCGATCGTCGGCGAGGGCAAGGTGATCGTCTCCGTCGGGCCCGACCGCCAGGGCGAGTTCGAGGACATCGAGGTCGGCATCGAGCGCCTGCATCTGGAACAGGATGCCGGCAAGTCGATGCATGACCAGCATGCGACCATGTCCTATGTCGACCTCAACCGCTCCGGCGTGGCGCTGATGGAGATCGTCTCCAAGCCCGACATCCGCTCGGCCGACGAGGCCAAGGCCTATGTGACGAAGCTGCGCTCGATCATGCGCTATCTCGGCACCTGCGACGGCAACATGGACGAAGGCTCGCTGCGTGCCGACGTCAACGTCTCGGTGCGCCGTCCGGGCGGCGCCTTCGGCACGCGTTGCGAGATCAAGAACATGAACTCGATCCGCTTCATCGGCCAGGCCATCGAATATGAGGCGCGTCGCCAGATCGCCATTCTGGAGGACGGCGGCAAGATCGACCAGGAGACACGCCTGTTCGATCCGGTCAAGGGCGAGACGCGTTCGATGCGCTCCAAGGAAGAAGCGCATGACTACCGCTATTTCCCGGATCCCGACCTTTTGCCGCTGGAATTCGACCAGGCCTATGTCGATGCGCTCGCCAGGAACCTGCCGGAGCTGCCCGACGACAAGAAGGCGCGGTTGGTCGATGCGCTCGGCCTCTCGGCCTATGACGCCTCGGTCCTGGTATCGGAAAAGCCGATCGCCGATTATTTCGAGAAGGTGGCGGCAGGGCGCGACGGCAAGCTCGCCGCCAACTGGGTCATCAACGATCTCCTTGGCCAGCTGAACAAAGCTGGCAAGGGCATTGAAAATGCTCCGGTTTCGCCCGAGCAGCTCGGCGCTGTTCTCGACCTGATCAAGGAAGGCACGATCTCCGGCAAGATCGCCAAGGACCTATTCGAGATCGTCTGGAACGAGGGCGGCGATCCGCGCCAGCATGTCGAGAGCCGCGGCATGAAGCAGGTCACCGACACCGGCGCCATCGAGAAGGCGGTCGATGAGGTCATCGCCGCCAATCCGGAAAAGGCCGAGCAGGCGCGCGCCAAGCCCACCATGGCCGGCTGGTTCGTCGGCCAGGTCATGAAGGCGACCGGCGGCAAGGCCAACCCGCAGGCGGTCAACGATCTCGTCAAGGCCAAGCTCGGCATCGAATAACGGTGTTTGTCCGCACCGCCAGCGACCGCGACATTGCGGCTATCCGGGCACTGCTGGCCGAGACCTGGCACGCGGCCTGCGACGCCATCTATGGCGCCGAGCGGATCGATCGAACCATCGCGCTTTGGTGTTCGCCGGAAAAGTTGAAAGCGCGCATCGAGCGGCCGCATGCGGAGTTCCTGGTCGCCGACGATGGCAAGCGCATCGGCGGCGTCGCCTATGCCGAGAGCGCCGACCAGGGCGCTTCGATCGATCTGGAGCAGCTTCATGTTGCACCGGACCTGCAGGGCCGGGGATTGGCGGCATGCTGCTGGACGAAGTGATGGAGAGCTTCCCCGAAGCGCGCGCGGTACGCGTCGAGGTGGCGGAAGCGAACAAGCGCGCCGTCGCCTTCTATATGGCGAACGGTTTCGTCCAGGTCAGCCGCGCCGACAATCGCGGGCCTGCGGAGTTCGGCGTCGCGTCGCTGCTCCTTGAGCGGCCGCTGATCGCCTGATCGCTCGACGCCACCGCAATTGCTTCACGTTGTTGCGAGCGGCGCGCCCAATGCCAGCTTTCATTTGACGGCCGAAAGCCCGGCGGCAATGCTGCGGCAGCCGACGCGCCGGCGACAGTCCGGTCGACCGGCAGCACGGTGATGAGGGGGACTGCCATGCCGAGCTTGCCGGAACTGATGCCGACCGAGGTGTCGGACGAGACGTTTGGCGGCGTGACCTATCACGTCGCCGGCGAACTGGTGCCCGTGCTGTCGGTCGATGTGACCAACATGCCGGTCTATTTCGAACACCACATCCTTTTGTGGAAGAACACCACGATCACCATCGGCCTGAAATCGTTGAAGGGCGCGCTGAAGCGCATGATCGCGGGCATGCAGATCTTCGTCACCGAGGCGTCCGGGCCGGGCGTCATCGCCTTCAGCCGCGACGGGCCGGGCCATATCGTGCCGATCCATCTTCGGCGCGGCGAGGAGATACAGGTGCGCGAGCATCAGTTCCTGGCCGCGACCGCCAGCGTCGACTACACGTTCGAGCGCGTCCGCGGCCTTGGAACGATGCTGTTCGGCCAGAGCGGCTTCTTCATCGACCGTTTCCGCGGCGAGACGGGCGACGGCATCGTCTGGCTGCACGGCTACGGTAATGTCTTCGAGAAGGTGCTGGCGCCCGGCGAGACCATCGACATCGAGCCAGGCGGCTGGCTGTTCAAGGACGCATCGGTGAAGATGGATACAAGGATCGACCGCCTTTCCAGCGGCTTCTTCGGCGCCGCCATGAATTTTGTCGTCAACCGCTTCACCGGACCGGGCCGCGTCGGCATCCAGTCGATGTATCTGCACATGCCGTCGGAAGAGTGACGCCGGGCCTGATCGAACGAACGTCCGATCAGGCGGAGGGAATTTCCACATTGTCGATCAGCCGCGTCGTGCCGAGCCAGGTCGCCGCCAGCAGGCGGCCGTCACGATCCCGCTGCCAGGGCTCGAGCGTGACACTCGCGCGGGCGGCGACGTACTCGACCTTTTGGAAACCCGCGGAGACCAGGGCCTTCGCGGCGGCGTCGGTGACGCCGGCTTCATCCGCGCCGGTTGAAAGCGCCGCCGCCGTGCGGCGCAGGATCACGTTGAGCTTGCGCGCGATGTCGAGCTCGGCTGCGCCCAGATAGGCGTTGCGCGACGACATGGCGAGGCCATGAGCATCGCGCACGGTCGGTGCGCCGACGATCTCGACGGGCAGGTCGAGATCGCGGCAGAGCTGCCTGACGACGCAGAGCTGCTGGTAGTCCTTCTCGCCGAACACGGCGCAATCGGGCGCCGCCTGCAGAAAGAGCTTGGCCACCACGGTCGCGACGCCGTCGAAGAAACTCGGCCTGAAATCGGTCTCCAGGCCGCGGGAGGGGCCTCCGACCGAGATTTTCGTGGCGAAGCCGAAGGGATACATCTCGCTCACGTTTGGCGTGAAGGCGAGATGCGCGCCCGCATCCCGTAACCGGTCGAGATCGCGCGCCAGCTGGCGCGGGTATTTGTCGAGATCTTCCGTCGGCGCGAACTGCGTCGGGTTGACGAAGATCGAGACCACGCAGCGCTCGGCCCGTTCGAGCGCGATCCTGACCAGCGAGATATGACCGTCATGCAGCGCTCCCATGGTTGGCACCATGGCCACCTTGAGGCCGGCCTGCCGCCAGTCCCGGACCTGCGCGCGAAGGGCGGTGACGCTGTCGACGACGATTGGCGCGTTCATGTCTTGTCCTTGCCGGATGCCGTCGTGAAGACGTGGTCGGGGCCGGGGAAGGCGCGGCTCCGCACCTCGGCTGCGTAGCGCGCCGCCGCATCCGCTATCGCGCTGCGCAAGTCGGCGTATTCCTTGACGAATTTCGGCACGCGGTCGACGGTCAGGCCGACCATGTCGTCGATCACCAGGATCTGGCCGTCGCAGTCGGCGCTGGCGCCGATGCCGATGGTCGGTATGGAAATATGACGGGTAAGCTTCGCGGCCACGGCTTCCATCGTGCCTTCGATGACGGCCGAGAAGGCGCCGGCTTGTTCCACCGCCTCGGCATCGCTGAGCAGCGCGGCGATATTGTCCTCCGTCCGGCCCTTGATCTTGTAGCCGCCGTCCTTCTCCACCGATTGCGGTTGCAGGCCGATGTGGCCCATGACCGGTATTCCCTCGGCGGCGATCGCGGCGATCCGGGAGGCCATGTCGACGCCGCCTTCGAGCTTCACGGCCTGGCAGTCTGTTTCCCCGACGATCCGCCTTGCCGACGCCGCGGCCTGCGCCGGCGAGGCCTCATAGCTGCCCGCCGGCATGTCGACCACGACGCAGGCCCTGGCCGAGCCGCGCATCACGGCCTGACCGTGCGCGATCATCATCTCCAGCGTGGCGCCGAGCGTTGTGGTGTGGCCATGCAGGACCATGGCGACGCTGTCGCCGACCAGCAGCAGATCGACATGGGGATCGAGCAGGCGGGCGACGGGATAGGTGTAGGCGGTAAGGCAGACGATCGGCACGCCGCCCTTGCGGCGGCGAATGTCTTCGGCGCTGATCCGGCTGTCGGCGGACGGATCCCGGGTCAATCGTCACCTCCCTCAAGCCGCGCCCGAAACGGGCGGGCCGAGCTTTAGAAAGACAGGCGGCGCTTGGCAAGCCGCGTTGCCGCCGGCGGCACAACTGCATCGATTTAATGCATGTCGCCAAAGGTACGGAGCGGTTCTGGGACGACGACATGCTTCAAGACAAGGACGCACGAAGCATTTACGTGGGGACATGGCAAAACCCTTGCCTTCGCGGTGGCGTGACGCCATAAGCAGGGAAAAGGCGCAGCCGCTGCCGCCGTGAGGATGTGGATGAAAACTTTCCTGCTGCAGTTTTTCACTTGGTGGAACAGCCAGACGCTCGGCACGCGCTTCCACACCTGGCGCTTCGGCAAGAGGGTCGGCGAGGACGAAGCCGGCAACGTCTACTATGAGGGCGGCATCGATTCGGAAGGTCGCACCCGCCGCTGGGTCATTTATCGCGATTATTCGGAAGCCTCGAAGATCCCGCCGGGCTGGCATGGCTGGATCCATCATCGCGTCGATACACCTCCACCGAGCGAGAGCTACAAGGCTCGCGACTGGCAGAAGGAGCATCGGCCGAACCTGACCGGAACGCCCGGCGCCTATCGTCCGCAGGGTTCCATCCTGACCAACCAGCATCGCCCGCAGGTGACTGGCGACTACGACGCCTGGACGCCGGGGTCGTAATCCCTCGGATCGTAATCCAAGACGCCGCTTCGGTCCTTTATCGCCACAATTGGCATTTAGCTGCTTGCTGACTGCGCAGCCATGACTAGCCTTGGGCGTTGAGAGAATCACCCGGGCGCAACCACCGGTATTTTGCATGAGCTCTTTCGGCCATACCTCAAAGGCGCTGATCGCGGCGGCGTCCATTCTGGTTGCCTCGACGGCGGCCTTCGCCGCCGCGCAGGCGCCGGCCGCGGCACCCGCGGCCTCCGACCGCGTCACCAATGCGGTGGCCGAGTTCGCCGGCATCGACAAGATCACCGGCCGCATCATCACCTTCGACGTCTATATCGACGAAACCGTGCAGTTCGGCGCTTTGCAGGTGACGCCGCGCGTCTGCTATTCGCGGCCGGATACGGAGCAGCCGAAGACCGATTCCTTCGTCGAGGTCGACGAGATCACGCTCGACCGCAAGATCCGCCGCATCTTCACCGGCTGGATGTTTGCCGAAAGCCCGGGCCTCAACGCCGTCGAGCACGCCGTCTATGACGTCTGGCTCAAGGGTTGCAAGCAGAAGTCGGACGTGCCGCCGCCGACCGCGGCCAAGGCCGACACGGCCAAGCCGAAGACCGAAGCCGCCAAGCCCAAGGCTCCGGCGCAACCGGCCGACGCCGCATCCGAGCCGGCTGACGCGGCGCCGGCCCCGGACGATACCACCGACACGAACTGATCTCGGAACCTGCCCGCCCTTTGGCCGTTCAAATCGGCAAGGCGAGGAGGATTCCGCGATGACTGTCACGAAAACAATCACCGCCAACAAGCAGGAGCTTCTCGATATCGAGAAGGGCTTTTGGTCAGGCGATTCCGCCTACTATGAAGCCAATGCCGATGTGGAGTGCCTGGTGGCGTTCCCGCAGATGGCGCAGGCGATGACCAATGCCGATCTCGCAAAGACCGCAACCAAGCCCAACAAATGGCGCGACCTGGACATCAAGTTGAAGGGCATGGTCGAGCCCGGCAGCGACATCGTCATGCTGACCTACGAGGCGCGCGCAACGCGCGAGAACGGCGAATCCTATGCCGCTTTGGTCAGCACCGGCTATGTCCATCGCGCCGACGGCTGGAAGATGATGTTCCATGCGCAGACGCCGATCGAGGCGGCAGAGCGAACTCAAGGATAAAAGACGGCCTCGCCCTTCAGCGCTTCGGCGAGCAGCTTCTCATACTGGCCGCGCGGCACGTCGACGGCGCCGAAGCGCTTCAGATGCTCGGTGGTGAACTGCGTGTCGAGCAGCGCGAAGCCGCGCGCCTTCAGCCGCTCGACGAGATGGTAGAGGCAGGTCTTTGAAGCGTCGGTCTCCCTGGCGAACATGCTTTCGCCGAAAAACACGCGCCCGAGCGAGACACCGTAGAGGCCGCCGACCAGGCGTTCCCCGCGCCACGCCTCGACCGAATGGCAGTGGCCCAGGCGATAGAGATCGACATAGGCTTCGCGGATCGGCGCATTGATCCAGGTCGAGCGGCGCTCCTCGCGCTTTTCGGCGCAGCCGTCGATCGTCGCCTCGAAATCGAAGTCGTAGCGGATCTCGAACGGATGCTTGCGGATCGTCTTCTTCAGGCTGCGTGGCGTGTGGAACCCGTCCAGCGGAATGATGCCGCGCGTTTCCGGCCGCACCCAGAACACTTCGGGGTCGTTGGCACTCTCGGCCATCGGGAAGACACCAGAGGCATAGGCCCTGAGCAGCAGGTCGGTCGGAATACGATAGCCTGGCGCGTAGGGGCGGGTCATCGCATCCCCGTGCTATTCACCCTTGGCCAGGTATTTTTCCAGCCAGTGGATGTCGTAGTCGCCATTGGCGATGTCGGGATTGCCGACAAGGTCGCGGAACAGCGGCAGCGTCGTCTTGATGCCGTCGACGACGAATTCGTCGAGCGCGCGGCGCAGCCGCATCATGCATTCGACGCGGTTGCGGCCATGCACGATCAGCTTGCCGATCAGACTATCGTAATAGGGCGGGATTTTGTAGCCGGAATAAACGCCGGAATCGACGCGGATGCCGAGGCCGCCGGGCGTATGGAAATGCGTGATCGTGCCGGGCGAGGGCGTGAAGGTGCGCGGATCCTCGGCGTTGATGCGGCACTCGATGGCATGGCCGTTGAACTTGATGTCTTCCTGCCTGACCGACAGCCCGCCACCCGAGGCGACGCGGATCTGCTCGTGCACGAGGTCGATGCCGGTGATCGCTTCGGTGACCGGATGCTCGACCTGAAGACGCGTGTTCATCTCGATGAAATAGAACTCGCCATTTTCGTAGAGGAACTCGATCGTGCCGGCGCCCGAATAGCCGAGATCGGCAATCGCCTTGGCGCAGATGCCGCCGATGCGCGAACGCTCCTCGGCATTGAGCGCCGGCGAATTGGCTTCCTCCCAGACTTTCTGGTGGCGCCGCTGCAGCGAGCAGTCGCGCTCGCCGAAATGCACGCCGCGGCCAGCGCCGTCGCCGAACACCTGCACCTCGATATGGCGCGGCTTCTCCAGGTATTTCTCGATATAGACGGCGTCGTCGCCGAAGGCGGCACCCGCTTCCGACTTGGCCGTCTGCAGCGCGACTTCGAGGTCGGCTTCGCTATGCGCCACCTTCATGCCGCGGCCGCCGCCGCCGGCGGAGGCCTTGATGATCACCGGATAGCCGATCTCGGCGGCGACGCGCTTGGCTTCCTTCTCCTCGCTGATCGCGCCGTCGGATCCAGGCACGACCGGGATGCCGAGACGCTTTGCCGTGCGCTTGGCCTCGATCTTGTCGCCCATGATGCGGATATGGTCGCCCGACGGGCCGATGAAGGTGATGTTGTGGGCCGCCAGGATGTCGGCGAACTTGGCATTCTCCGACAGGAAGCCGTAGCCCGGATGCACGGCGTCGGCGCCGGTGATCTCGCAGGCGGCGACGATCTGGTGGATGTTGAGATAGCTTTCGCGCGAGGGCGGCGGGCCGATGCAGACGCTCTCGTCGGCAAGCCGAACATGCATGGCGTCGGAATCCGCGGTCGAGTGGACCACCACCGTCTGGATGCCGAGCTCCTTGCAGGCGCGCAGCACGCGGAGCGCGATTTCGCCGCGATTGGCGATGAGGATCTTCTGGAACATCTCTTGGTTGTTCCCAGCTCTACTCAAGGACCACCAGCGGCATGCCGTATTCGACCGGCTGGGCATCCTCGATGAGGATCGCCGTCACCGTGCCGGCGCGCGGCGAGGGGATCTGGTTCATCGTCTTCATCGCTTCGATGATGAGCAGCGTCTGGCCTTCCTTGACCTTCTGGCCGACTTCGATGAACGCCTTGGCGTCGGGCGAGGGTGCCAGATAGGCGGTGCCGACCATCGGCGAGGGCACTGCGTTCTTGGACACATCGGCGGCCGCGGCTGCCGTTGCGGGCTGAGCCGCTGCCGCGGCAACAGGAGCAACCGCGGCAAGCGGCGCGGCGACGGCGTGGACGGCCTGCGTTTGGCGCGAGACGCGCACCTTGAGGTCGCCGAGTTCGACCTCGATCTCGGTCAGATTGGTGTCGTTCAGAATGCCCGCCAGATCGCGGATCAGCTGCTGGTCAACACCGGTCTTTTTTATCGACATTTTCGAGCCTTCTGTTTGGGAGCCGGTCACAGGCGAGCCGCCAGTGCCTGCAGCGCGAGGGTGTAGCCGAGCGGCCCGAACCCGCAGATCATGCCGACAGCGACCGGCGCGACCATGGAGACGTGGCGGAAGGGCTCCCGCGCGTGGATGTTGGAAAGATGGACTTCCGCGACGGGCAGCGGTGCTGCGGCGCGGATGGCGTCGTGAATGGCGATCGATGTGTGGCTGTAGGCGCCGGGATTGATGACGATGCCTGCCGCCTTCTCGCTGGCTTCCTGGATCCAGTCGACCAGATCGCCTTCATGGTTGGATTGGCGAAAATCGATCTCGAGCCCGAGCGCGGCGCCGGCCGCCTTGCAGTCCTCGGCGATGGCCGCAAGCGTCTTGCCGCCATAGATCCCCGGTTCGCGCTTGCCGAGCGCATTGAGATTGGGACCGTTGAGGACGAAAATCGTTTTCAATATGCCGACCTTGTTCTACGCCGACCCCAAGCCGGCGCACTGCGCCTCTATAATGGGCATAGCCGCCCGCGAAAAGAGCGCAAGTGCGTTCTTTCGCTGTCCACAGCGGCCGGCTTTTGCACCGCGGGCGTCTAGAGCGCGCTCTTTGCCTCTTCGATCTTTTCCGCCAGAACCTGCTGGCCGAGCGCTCCGAAGATCACCTCGTTGCCAACCACATAGGACGGCGTGCCGGTGATCGACAGTTTCGTCGCAAGGTCATAGGTGCGCGAAAGCGTTTCGGCGATGCGCGGATCCTTCATCTTCTCGCGCAGCGCTGCCTCGTCGGCGCCGAGCGAAAGCGCAACCTTGATGGCGGTCGCTTCGGTGGCGCGGCCCTGGCCGCCGAGCAGCGCGGTGTGGAATTCGCCGTATTTTTCCGGGTGCATCAGGTGGAACGCCATGGAGACGACGCTGGCCTTCTGCGAGTCCGGGCTGAGGATCGGGAATTCCTTGAGCACGAAGCGCAGGTCCGGGTCGGACTTGGTCAGCACCTGCATGTCCTCGATGGCGCGTTTGCAGAAGCCGCAATTGTAATCGTAGAACTCGACGATCGTGATCTTGCCCTTCGGATTGCCGACGACGCCGTCGAAGGTGGAGTTGAAGATCTCGTCCTTGGAGTCCTTGATCACGCCAAGTGCTGCGAGCCGCTGCTCTTCCTTCTGCTTGGCCTCGAGCGCGTCCTGCACCTCGAGCAGAACTTCCGGGTTCTTCAGGAGATAATCGCGGATGATGCCTTCGACCTCTTTGCGATCGATCTTGGTGTCGGCGGAAACCTTGGTGTCGGTCGAGGACGTGACCTGAGCCAGTTGCACGGTGTCGGCCCTCGCGGCCTGCGGGTTTCCCGCCACGAAGCCGAAGGCCAACATCCCGAGCGCCACAGCCAGACCGCCAGCGCTGCCAAGCAGGATTGCCTTGTTCATGATTGTCGATCCTTTTGCCTTTTCCGGTCCGCCTTGGTCGCCGCCAACGTCCGGGAGGTTCATTTGAGTTTGTTCGATGGCGTGTAGTTTATAATATCCTGCGCGCGGACCCAGCGGGGTTCGCCGCGCTTCAATTTCTGTTGAGCGCGCATGGCGAAGATCTTAGCGTTTTTGTAGTCGCCCGCATAATAGTGGCCCTCGGCGGTGGCGAGATCGGCAGCCGGAATCTCGCCGAGTTCGCCATATGCCTGCGCCAGAAAGCGATAAGCGTCGGCATTTTCCTTGTCCCGCCCGACGCCATTGTTGAGCTGGACCACTGCCTTCTGAGTCGAATCGGGCGTTCCCACCGCCATCAGCGCCTGGCCGAGCGAGACCAGCAGCAGGCCGGAGCGCGCTGGATCGAGGCTGACCGCCTTGGCATAGGCGTCCGCCGCATCCTTCGACTTGTTGGCCTTCATCAGGATATCGCCGCGCAATTCATGGAAATAGGGGTTCTTCGGTTGTTCCTTGATCAGCGCCGCCGTCTTGGTGAGCGCCGCGCCCGGACTGCCGAAGAGATAGGTCTGCTGCGCATCGCCATAGCGCGAGGCAAGGCTGGCCGGGTTCTTGCGCATCAGCCGCGCGACGGCTGCCTGGCCCTGCATATAGGCGGCGATCTTGATGCGCATCATGTCGTGCCGCTGCTGCAGCGACGGCGGGTCGACAACGTTGACGAACGGGCTCTGCTTGACGAGCACTTCCAGGTTGGCGATGCGCTCCTGCGGCATCGGATGGCTGATCCGATAGGGGTCGACATGGGTGCCGGCGAGCGAGAGCGCGCTCTGGAAGCGGCCGAAGGTCTTCAGCATGCCCATACCGGATTGGCCGGTGGCGTTGAGATAGGTGATCGCCGAACGGTCGGCGGTGATTTCTTCGGTACGCCGATAGGCGAGGATCGAGCGTTGCGCCATCTCGCCGCCGCCGGCGGCGACCCCCATGCCGGCGCCGGCAAGGCCGCGGCTGTTGGTGGTGGCGCCGGCCACCATGGCGCCGGCACCAAGCAGCGTGGCCATGATGGCCATGGTCTTGGCGCGGTCGAGCTGGTCGCGCAATTTCTGCTGGTGACCGCCAGCGATATGGCCGGCCTCGTGCGCGATGACGCCAATGATCTCGTTCGGCGTTTCGGCGGTCACCAGCGCGCCGGTGTTGATGAACAGTCGCCGCCCGGTGACGAAGGCGTTGAAGCTCTGGTCGTTGACCAGAACGATGTCGATGCCGTCATTGGCAAGCCCCGCGGCCTCGAAGATCGGCCGGGCATAGTCGCGCACCAAGGCCTCGATCTCAGCGTCGCGCACCACCGGCACGCCTTGCGCAAAGGCGCTGACCGAGCTCGACACGGCGACCGCGGCGGCAAGCAGAAGCGTCGCGAAGTCGCGCGCAGTTCGGCTGAGGGAGGTCGATTCGCCAAGCGATGGTCGGGGTCGGCTCAACATAAGGTCCACTGGTAGACGAGCGGGCGAAAGATGAAAAGTCGGCGCCGGTAACTTCCTGCGCGCTTGTGATCCCCACATCAATCGGGCATTTGTGCGGCGCTGCCCTCGAACCGGGGCGGTTCAAGGGCGATCCAGGACGGCTTCCGCCCAGGAATTTCGCCGGATAATGGCAGTTGGAAGAGGTCAAATGGTCGTTTCGCTTTCACGCCGAGGGGAAGTCGAGCCCTTCCACGCCATGGACATCCTGGCCGAAGCCAACCGGCTGAAGGCCGCCGGAGTGCCCGTGGTGTCGATGGCCGTCGGCCAGCCATCGGATCCCGCGCCGGTCGGCGTCCGCGAGGCAGCGGCCGCGGCCCTGCGGCATGGCCGCATCGGCTACACCGACGCCTTGGGTCTCGCCGATCTGCGCAAGGCGATCGTGGCGCATTATGGCGAGCACTATGGGATCGACGTCGCGCCGTCGCGCATTGCCGTCACGACCGGCTCGTCCGCCGCCTTCAACCTCGCTTTCCTGGCCATGTTCGATCCGGGCGACCGCGTCGCCATCGCCGCGCCCGGCTATCCGGCCTACCGCAACATCATGGCCGCGCTCGGCATCGAGATCGTCGAAATCGAGCTCGGCGCGGATGCCTATCTGCATGCCGAGCACCTCAAGGCCGCGCATCGCGACAAGCCGCTGAAGGGCGTGCTGTTCGCCAGCCCCGCCAATCCGACCGGCGCGGTCATTCCGGCGGATGAACTTGCCGCGCTGGTGAAGACGGCCGAGGAACTCGGCATCGCCGTGATCTCGGACGAAATCTATCACCGGCTGGCCTACGCGGCGCCAGATGTCACCGCGCTGGCGCACGGCGCCGGTGTCACCGTGATCAATTCCTTCTCGAAATATTATTGCATGACCGGCTGGCGGATCGGCTGGATGGTGCTGCCGCAAGAACTGGTGCGGCCGGTCGAGCGTGTCGCCCAGAGCCTCTACATCTCGCCGCCGGAGCTGTCGCAGGTCGCTGCGATCGAGGCTTTCAAGGCGACCGAAGAGCTGGAAAAGGTGAAGGCGCGTTATGCCTGGAACCGCGACCTTCTAATGAAACGCCTGCCAGAACTCGGCTTCGCGCTCGCCGCGCCGATGGACGGCGCCTTCTATGCGTTCTGCGATGTCACCCGCCACACCAACGACAGCATGGCTTTTGCGCGCAAGATGCTGGCCGAGGCGCATGTCGCGGCGACGCCCGGCCGTGATTTCGACCCGCAGCAGGGCCATCGCACCATGCGCTTTTCCTATGCCGGCAGCCATGACGAGATGGTCGAGGCGCTGGCGCGCATCGAACGCTGGCTGAAATAGAAGCCATGCCGGAACTCGAGCAGGCACTGGCCGAAGTGGCCGCCGAAATGGCGCAGCGTACCGATCGCGGCGAGGTGGCGACCTACATCCCGCAGCTCGGCAAGGTCGACCCGAAGAAATTCGGCATCGCCGCCGTGACCAATGACGGCCGCGTCATGCTTGCCGGCGATGCCGATCAGCCCTTTTCGATCCAGAGCGTCTCGAAAGTCTTCACGCTCACGCTGGCGCTTGGCAAGGTCGGCGATGCGCTATGGCATCGCGTCGGCCGCGAGCCGTCCGGCAATCCGTTCAACTCGATCGTCCAGCTCGAACACGAGAACGGCATCCCGCGCAATCCGTTCATCAATGCCGGCGCCATCGTCGTCTCCGACGTCCTGCTCGCCGGCCATCAGCCGCGCGAGGCGATAGGCGAAATCCTGCGCTTCATCCAGTTCCTCGCCGATGACGAGACGATCATCATCGACCGCGAGGTGGCGGCATCCGAGCGCGCCACCGGCTACCGCAACTTCGCCATGGCCAACTACATGAAATCCTTCGGCAATCTCCATCACGAACCGGAGCTGGCGCTGGGTGTCTATTTCCACCATTGCGCGATTGCTATGAGCTGCCGCCAACTCGCCATGGCCGGCTGCTTCCTCGCCAATGGCGGCAGGAACCCGGCGACCGGGCATTCGGTCGTCTCGGCCGAACGGGCGCGCCGCATCGGCGCACTGATGCTGACCTGCGGCCACTATGACGGTTCCGGCGACTTTGCCTTCCGCGTCGGTATCCCAGGCAAAAGCGGTGTCGGTGGCGGCATTCTCGGCATCGTGCCAGGGGTTGCTTCGCTGGCGGTGTGGTCGCCCGGACTCAACGAGAACGGCAACTCCAAGCTCGGCTCAATCGCCATGGAGAAGCTCGCCCGGATGATGAACTGGTCGATCTTCGCGCCGTAAAGCAGCAAAGTGCTGGCGGTTTTCCACCCGGAACTGCGCTAAAAAGGGCTGTCGGCGAAATGAAAAATCCCGCGCCGGGTGCGGCGCGGGATTCTTTCAAAAGATCAGCCTAACAACCTGAAAGGCTTAGAAAAAGCCTTTGCGCTGCCACCAGCCGCCGCGCTTCGGCTTGTCCTCGGCCTTGGCTTCGTCGCTTACATTCGACGACACGACGGGAACAACCGGCGCGTCGACTGACTGTGGCTTGCGCCGCGTCGGGTGGGCGCCGGCGGCAGGCTCCGCCTCGGATGCCGCAGCTGCCACGGGCTCCGGCTCGGCAGCCACGGGCGCGACCTGGGCCTCGGCCACAGGTTCGGACACCGTCTCGGCCGCGGCTTCCTCGACCACCTTCTTAGCCCTCGAACGGCGGGGCTTCTTCGGCTTTTCGATCGCCTCGGCATCGTCATTAGCCGCCGCCGGAGCGGCAGGTTCTTCCGCGGGAGCGGCTATTGCCGGCTCGCTTACGGCGTCCTGGCCTTCAACCGACTCACGCTCGATATCGCCGACAGTTTCGCCGGCAACGGCGTCTGAAGCTTCGTCCTCACGGCGGTTGCGCTTGCCACCGCGCTTCCCGCGCCGGCGCTTCTTTCCGGAACCGTCGTCGGCAGCGGCCGCCACGGCCTCGTCGCCGGCGGTCACCTCCTCGGTGGTCTCTTCCGTTGCATCATCATCGGCTTCGCCGGCTTCCATCGGCGCCGCCGCGGCGTCCCCGTTGTGGTCGCGGTCGCGATCCCTGCCGCCGCGCCGCCGCCGACGCTTGCGACGCTTGCGATCACGGCCTTCGCCATCCTCGGATCGCTGCTGATGCTGGCCCTGCTGCGCGTGGCGCGGCTGTTCAGCCTGGACCGAGACTTCCTCTTCATCTTCCTCGACGACGATCTCGTCCTCGGGCTCTTCCGGCTCGACATAGGCCGGCAGGCTGCGCACCTCGACAAAGCCTTCCGGCTTCTCGGCAACGGCGCCGCGGAAGATCGCGTAGTGCTGAGTGCCGAGCGTCTCGTCGGCCTCGATCGTGATCGTCAGGCCGAAGCGGGCTTCGAGCTCCAGCAGGTTGGCGCGCTTGTGGTTGAGCACATAGAGCGCGGTCGCCGCCGGTGTGCGCACGATGATGTGGCTGCGCGAATCCTTGAGCAGGAATTCCTCGATCGCCCGCACGACCATCAGCGCCACGGAGGAATCGGAGCGCACATGGCCCGTGCCACCGCAATGCGGGCAAGGCTTCATGGTCGATTCCAGCACGCTGGCGCGAATGCGCTGGCGCGACATTTCCATCAGGCCGAAGTGTGAGATGCGGCCGACCTGTATACGGGCGCGGTCATTCTTGAGGTGATCCTTCAGCCGCTTCTCGACGGAGCGGTTGTTGCGGTTCTCCTCCATGTCGATGAAGTCGATGACGATCAGGCCGGCAAGGTCGCGCAATCGCAACTGCCGCGCGACTTCCTCTGCCGCTTCCAGATTGGTGTGGAGCGCGGTCTCCTCGATCGAATGCTCCTTGGTGGAGCGGCCGGAGTTGACGTCGATCGAAACCAGCGCCTCGGTCTGGTTGATGATGATGTAGCCACCGCTCTTCAGCGTCACCTGCGGCTGCAGCATGCGATCGAGCTGCGCCTCGATACCGTTGCGCACGAAGATCGGCGTGGTGTCGCGGAATGGCTGAACCACCTTGGCGTGGCTCGGCATCAGCATGCGCATGAAATCCTTGGCCTCGCGGTAGCCGTCTTCGCCGGAGACAAGGATCTCGTCGATGTCCTTGTTGTAGAGGTCGCGCACCGAACGCTTGATCAGGCTGCCTTCCTCATAGACCAGGGCAGGGGCCGAGGACTGCAGCGTCAGGTTGCGGACGTTCTCCCAAAGCCGCATCAGATATTCGTAGTCGCGCTTGATCTCCGCCTTGGTGCGGCTTTCGCCGGCGGTGCGCAGGATGACGCCCATGCCCTGCGGCACGTCGAGATCGGTCACGACCTCCTTCAGCCGCTTGCGGTCCTGGGCGTTGGTGATCTTGCGCGAGATGCCGCCGCCGCGCGCCGTGTTCGGCATCAGCACCGAATAGCGGCCGGCAAGCGACAGATAGGTGGTGAGCGCCGCGCCCTTGTTGCCGCGCTCTTCCTTGACCACCTGCACCAAAAGGATCTGGCGGCGCTTGATGACTTCCTGGATCTTGTACTGGCGACGCACCGGCTTGCGGCGGTTGCGGATTTCCTCGAGCGCGTCCTCGGCGCCGACCGATTCGACCTCGTGCTCGTCCGAGTGCGAGGCCGAGACGTCCTCCAGCATGCCGCGATCATTGTCGCTGGCGGCGGCTTCGCCGCTCTGCTCGGGCTGATCCGCCTGCGGGACCGCCTCGGAAATCACATCTGCTTCGATGCTGGCGGCAATCGAGGTCGGGCCACCTTCGGATGGCTTGCCATCCTCATCGTCCGTGGCGTCATCTCCGCCAGCTTCGCCGGCGGATTCTTCAGCCGCTTCCGATACGGCCTCGACGGCCTCGGAGACTGCTCCGGCATTTTCTGCCGGGGTATCGGCGGTCTCGCCGCCGGCTTCCTCGCCCCTGACAACCTCAGCGGCGGTTTCGTCAGCTATAGCCTCGACCGTGCTTTCCTCGTTCTCCGAGGAAGCGTGCTTGTGCTCGCCGCGGTCGCGGTTCTTGCCGCCGCGCCGGCGGTTGCGCCGGCCGCCGCGATCGCGCGCCTGCTGCTCTTCGCCGTTCTCGGCCTCCTCGTCGTCTTCGTCTTCGGCCTCCTGCGCTTCGGCGCGCAGCAGGGCCTGACGGTCGGCGACCGGGATCTGGTAATAGTCGGGATGAATTTCACTGAAGGCGAGAAAACCGTGACGGTTGCCGCCATATTCGACAAAGGCTGCCTGGAGGGAAGGTTCGACGCGGGTTACGCGGGCGAGGTAGATGTTTCCTTTGAGCTGCTTTTTGTCCTGGGATTCAAAGTCGAATTCTTCGATGCGGTTACCGCGAACGACAACAACGCGTGTTTCCTCCGGGTGGGAGGCGTCTATCAGCATCTTGTTGGGCATTATTTTGTTTCCTGCCGGCAGCCGACAGCCGCAGCTGGCGTGGCAATGCCCGCCGCTGTGCGCCTGTATCTGTGTGCATGCCGGATAATTGAACGTCCGCCGGCCGCCGCTTGAGCGCAATGGCGGTGCCGCCCGCAGCCATTATGGCGCGGTTCGATGCGGACCTTTCCATGATTGCGCTTGAAGCCATCGGCACCCAGCAGAACCTTTGAACCAAAGCCCGGGCTGAGCCGGACCAGCTTGTTTGCTCATAAAGAGCCGGCACGGGACCAACCCGGCCGTTTTCCTCACGCAAGCGATTCCCCGCCACGAGGGCACGCCTGCGAAAATCGTCGCGACCACCCGAGCCTGGAAGGGTAAGGAGCCGCCTTTGCATCCAACCTTTGGCAGGAAACTGCTGAGGCGAGCGGTTCCAGGATTGCAGTGATCCAACGTCGCTTTTATGATTTGGCGGGATGGAAGGCAACCCCGATTTCGGATGCCGGCAAAAAGCGCTTCCCCCGGGGAACGTGCCTTCTTCCCGCTCCATGAAAGGCTTGGTTAACCTTCTCTGAATACCAATCGTTAATCGAGTTGGCGGCCTGACAGGCACTCTGCGAGAAAACCGGGCGCAATGCGTCAAACCGGGAGCGACGGATAAGAGATGGGACCGGCGGGCGCCGCAGACAAGAGGGGTGGGGCCGCTGGGCATTTCCTGCGCGTGGCCTGGACTGCCTTGCTGCTGGCACTGTTGTTCTGCCTTACAGCCGCCGCGCGTGCCGACACCCTGCTTGGCGCGACCGGCTACAAGATGGCCGGCGACGCCACAAAGATGCGCATCGTCGTGAATTTCGACCGCGAGCCGGACGTCAAATGGTTCCTGCTGCGCGGCCCCAATCGCCTCGTCGTCGATCTGCCGCGCACGCGATTCGCGCTCGACGCCAAGGATGTGAAGCCGCGCGGCCTTGTACGGGCCGTTCGCTACGGCGATCAGGGACATGGCTCGCGCCTGATCCTCACCGGCAAGGGCCCTTTCGCCGTCGACAAGCTCGACGTGCTCAAGAACGACGACGGCAGCGGCTATCGCATCGCCATCGATATGTCGGCTGCCTCCGAGCGGGAGTTCGACGAAGCTCTCGCCAACCAGTCGCTGACGACCGGTTCGACGGTTTCGACCGAAAAGGGCGAGCGGGTCGGCACCGGACCGGTCTCGGCGCCCGGCCATCGCTTCACGGTGGTTATCGATCCCGGCCATGGCGGCGTCGATGGTGGCGCCGAAAGCTCCGCCGGCACGGTCGAGAAGGATGTCACGCTCGCTTTTGCCAAGGAACTGCGCGACAAGCTGGCCGCGGTCGGCAAATACGATGTCTACATGACACGCGACAACGACGTGTACCTGGCGCTGGACGAACGCGTGCGCATCGCGCGCCAGCACGAGGCCGACCTCCTGATCTCCATCCATGCCGATACGATCGCCGTCAAAGGCCTTCGCGGCGCCACGGTCTACACGCTCTCGGACAAGGCTTCCGATCCGGAGGCCCAGGCGCTCGCGGATCGCGAGAACCTGTCCGACCAGTTCGCCGGAATGAAGATCGAGGACGACAACAAGGAAGTCACCGACATCCTGATCGACCTGATCCGCCGTGAAACGCATGGTTTCTCGATGAGCTTCGCCCACACGCTGGTCGGTCAGCTGTCGACCAGCGTCGGCCTGATCAACAATCCGCAGCGCTCGGCCGGCTTCAGGGTGCTCAGGGCTCCGGACGTGCCGTCCGTCCTGGTCGAGCTCGGCTACCTCTCCAACGTCAAGGACGAGGCGCAGCTGCTCAACGCTGACTGGCGCGGCAAGGCGGCGCAAAGCATAACCAACGCGGTTGCCCTGTTTGCCGCCGCCAAGACCGGAACCGCGACGGGTGGCTGACCCCGCCGCCCACGACCGCCGGACGTCTACAACCACAAGCAGCGTTGCATGACGACAACACCCGGCGTTATTATTCGCCAACCGAGTCCTCAAATTTCGCGCTGCCGTATTTTGTCCACATGGTCGCGACATGGGTTTTTCGATTGCGGATTGGGACCGCCCCTGGAAGCTTGCGCGACTGTCGGCTTCGTCTAGGAAATTCCCGAACCTCGGACTGGAGCGGGCATGATTCGTCTCATCGGCTATTTCTTTGGCATCGGCACGACGCTGGCGCTGCTGGTGGCGGGCGGTCTTGCCATCTACATCAGCCATCTGACGAAGGACCTGCCCGACTACGAGGTTCTGGCCAAATACGAACCGCCGGTGACGACGCGCATCCATGCCTCCGACGGCGCGTTGATGGCTGAATATGCGCGCGAGCGGCGTCTCTATCTGCCGATCCAGGCCATCCCGGACCGCGTCAAGGCCGCCTTCATGTCGGCCGAGGACAAGAACTTCTACAACCATCCGGGCATCGACATCACCGGTCTTGGCCGCGCCATCATCGTCAATCTGCAGAATTTCGGTTCCGGCCGGCGGCAGGTCGGCGCCTCGACGATCACCCAGCAGGTGGCCAAGAACTTCCTGCTCTCTTCCGATCAGACCTATGAGCGCAAGATCAAGGAGATGATCCTGGCCTTCCGCATCGAGCAGGCCTATTCGAAGGACCGCATCCTCGAGCTCTATCTCAACGAAATCTTCTTCGGCTTCGGCGCCTATGGCGTCGCGGGCGCCGCGCTCACCTATTTCGACAAATCGGTCAACGAGCTGACGGTCGCCGAGGCGGCTTATCTCGCCTCGTTGCCGAAAGGCCCGAACAACTATCACCCCTTCAAGCACGCCGACCGTGCCCTGGAGCGCCGCAACTGGGTCATCGACCAGATGGTCGAGAACGGCTACGTCACCCGCGAGGAGGGCGACAAGGCCAAGGCCGAACCGCTCGGCGTGACGCCGCGCCGCAACGGCTCCTATCTGTTTGCCGGCGAGTACTTCACCGAGGAAGTCCGCCGCCAGATCATCGCGCGCTACGGCGAGAATGCGCTTTACGAGGGCGGCCTGTCGGTGCGCACCACGCTCGATCCCAAAATCCAGCTTATCGCCCGCAAGGCGATGCAGAACGGCCTGCTCAAATACGACATGCTGCGCGGCTATCGCGGTCCGGTGACGCATATCGACGTTTCCGGCGACTGGGGCGTGCCGCTCGGCAATGTGAAGGGCCTCGAGGACGTGCCGGAATGGACGCTGGCCGTCGTGCTCGACAGCTCGGCAACCGGCCTGACCATCGGCATCCAGCCGACGCGGCAGATTTCCGGCGATCTGGTCAAGGAACGCGTCCAGGGCACCGTCAGCAAGGAGGACATGGGCTTCGCCATGCGCCACTTCGTCAACGGCAAGTCCGTCAGGGCAAAGTCTCCGGCGGAAGTGCTGGAGCCCGGTGATGTGGTTTTCGTGCAGAAGAATGACGGCTCCGACAACACCTACATGCTGCGCCAGGTGCCGGAGGTCGAGGGCGGCCTCGTCGCCATGGATCCGCACACCGGCCGCGTGCTCGCCATGGTCGGCGGCTTCTCCTACGCGCAGTCGGAATTCAACCGCGCCACCCAGGCGATGCGCCAGCCCGGTTCCTCGTTCAAGCCGATCGTCTATTCGGCGGCGCTCGACAATGGCTACACGCCGGCCTCGGTGATCATGGACGGCCCGATCACCATCCAGAGCGGCAACACCACCTGGACGCCGAAGAACTATGACGGCACGGTCGCCGGCCCGGCCACCTTGCGCTCTGGCATCGAGAAGTCGCGCAATCTGATGACCGTGCGGCTGGCCAACGACATGGGCATGAAGCTGGTCGTGGAATATGCCGAGCGCTTCGGCGTTTACGATCATCTGGCGCCCTATCTGCCGATGGCGCTGGGCTCCGGCGAGACGACCGTCATGCGCATGGTCTCGGCCTATTCGATCATGGCCAATGGCGGCAAATCGATCAAACCGTCGCTGATCGACCGCATCCAGGACCGCTACGGCAAGACGGTGTTCAAGCAGGACGAGCGCGGCTGCGAAGGCTGCAACGCCACCGAATGGAAGAACCAGCCGGAGCCGGAGCTGGTCGACAATTCCGAGCAGGTGCTCGACCCGATGACCGCCTATCAGATCACCTCGATGATGGAGGGCGTCGTGCAGCGCGGCACCGGCGCCACCGTCGGTGAGCTCGGCCGCCACATCGCCGGCAAGACCGGCACGACCAATGACGAGAAGGACGCCTGGTTCATCGGCTTCACCCCGAACCTCGTCGTCGGCCTCTATATGGGCTACGACACGCCGCGCGGCCTTGGCCATGGCGCCACTGGCGGCGGCTTGGCAGCCCCGATCTTCAAGGACTTCATGCGCGTTGCGCTCGACGGCAAGCCGAACACCGACTTCCAGGTTCCCGATGGCATGAAGCTGATCGCAATCAACCGCAAGACCGGCATGCGTGCTGCCGAAGGCGATCCGAACACCATCATCGAGGCTTTCAAGCCCGGCACCGGTCCGGCCGACAGCTACTGGGTGATCGGCATGGGCGCCGATGGCTCCAACGGTTCCGGCGCGGGGCTGTCGCCGCAGGCCAACCAGGCCATCCAGGACGGCGGCGGCGGCCTCTACTGACGTTGCCGGATTTCGCAATGGGCCGGCAGGTTGGTGCCGGCCCATTTCGCTTTACAGGCGGCGATGCCGTGCCTATGTATCGCGCCTATTCCGAAAAGACCGAAAAGAACAGGACCGAACGAAGAGCCATGCGCGCGGAAACGCTCAACATTGTCGACGAGATCAGGCAGGCGATAACCCTGCTGAGGAGGCATCTTTGACTGGGACCAGGCTGTAAAGCGGCTTGAATACCTGAATTCGCGCGCCGAGGATTCCAGCCTCTGGAATGATCCGATCGAAGCGCAGAAGCTGATGCGGGAGCGCCAGGAGCTCGAGGACGGCATCGCCGCCGTCAAGGGGATGACGCAGGCGCTGGAAGACAATATCGGCCTGATCGAACTCGGCGAGGAAGAGGGCGACGACGGCATTATCGCGGAAGCGGAGGCGGCGCTGCGTTCGATGCAGGGCGAGGCGAAGGCCCGCCAGGTCGAGACGCTGCTCTCGGGCGAGGCCGACGCCAACGACAGCTATCTCGAAATCCATGCCGGCGCTGGCGGCACCGAGAGCCAGGACTGGGCCTCGATGCTCCTGCGCATGTACACGCGCTGGGCCGAGCGCCGCCGCTTCAAGGTCGAGGTTCTGGAAATCCATGACGGCGAAGAAGCGGGCATCAAGTCCGCCACCGTGCTGATCAAGGGCCACAACGCCTATGGCTGGCTGAAGACCGAGTCCGGCGTCCATCGCCTGGTGCGCATTTCGCCCTACGACAGCAACGCGCGGCGCCACACCTCCTTCGCCAGCGTCTGGGTCTATCCGGTCATCGATGACTCGATCGAGATCAATGTTTCCGAATCCGACGTGCGCATCGACACCTATCGCTCCTCGGGTTCGGGCGGCCAGCACGTCAACACCACCGACTCGGCGGTGCGCATCACCCATCTCGCGACCGGCATCGCGGTCGCCTGCCAGGCCGAGCGCTCGCAGCACAAGAACCGCGCCAAGGCCTGGGAAATGCTGCGCTCGCGGCTTTACGAGGAAGAGCTGAAGAAGCGCGAGGCGGTCGCCAATGCCACCGAGGCGTCGAAGAGCGACATCGGCTGGGGCCACCAGATCCGCTCCTACGTGCTGCAGCCCTATCAGCTCGTGAAGGATCTGCGCACCGGCGTCGAAAGCACTTCGCCGTCGAGCGTGCTCGACGGCGATCTCGACGAGTTCATGGAAGCCTCGCTCTCGCATCGCATCGAGGGCGGCGCGGGCGAAGCAGTGGCGGACCTCGACTAGGCGTCCCCGCGTCGCACGAGGGAGGAGCCGGTGACGCGCAAACTTACCGGAAAATGCTTCTGCGGCGCAGTCCACTATGAGGTTGCGGACGAATTCGTTTATGCCGCCAACTGCCATTGCTCGAATTGCCGGCGCACCACGGGGTCGGCGTTCAAACCCTTCGCCGGCATCGAGCGCGAAAAGTTTCGCCTGACCGCCGGCGATGACCCGCTGCTGATCTACGGTGACGAAACTGGCCACGACGCGCATTGCGGGCGATGCGGCTCGCTCATCTATTCGTTGGTCCGCGACGGCGCCTATGTGCATATCGCCATGGGGACGCTGGTCGACGATCCGACCATACGGCCGACCGCCCACATCTTTGTCGGGTCCAAGGCGAAGTGGTTCACAATCGCCGACGACCTGCCGCAATATGATGGGCATGTTCCCGGCTGAACGCTTGGAACCAGCTTGAGCCGAATCCCGTTGTCCGGCACCAGTTCCGTGCGGCTAACCGGTCGTTAACCAAGCCGGCACACGATTCTGGATAGCAGGGGTTGGCGTGAAGCGCGGCTTGCCGATGCAAGCGGATGCTTGCGCCAACCGAGGAATCAGCCCAGCCTTTGCGCTGGGAGTAAAAGCATTTATGGCCGGGTGCGGCATATCTGCGACCGACGATCCGGCCACTGGGAAGATACGTTCCGGGAACGGGCAAGCGAAAACGCTTGATGCTCGAAAGGAACGTTTCGATGTCTGCTGCCATATCAAGATCGGCCCAAGCCGTTCGACCGGCTGGCCGACTTTTGTTCTCCCTGTTCGCTGTTGGAGCCATCTCGGTGCTGGCGCCGCCGGCCATCGCGCACGACGCCCAGCCTACGGCGGTCATGCCGCAAGGCTGGAAATACCCCTTTGCCTGTTGTGCCAACTTCGATTGCAAGGAGGTGCCGCAGTCATCGATCAGCGAGCGGCCCGAAGGCTATGTCATAAAAGGCACGGGCGAGGTGGTGGCCTATAGCGACAAGCGGGTCAAGAATTCGCCCGACGGCGAATATCACTGGTGCGCGCATCAGGCCGGGCTCGACGCCGGCAAGACGATCTGCCTGTTCGTGCCGCCACCCTCTTACTAGGGCTTTGGACCTGCCGCGGGAGGCAAGACGCGGGCCTCGATCCACGGCAGCAGAAGGCTGCATACCCTGCTGACAGACGGTTGTCAGGACGGCTTCTTTATGTTGCCTTGCCACGGAGCAATTCCAGGTTTTCCGTTCGGAATTGCGTGAAAGAAGCGCGTGGCGGACAATGGGAGAGGTGAGTTCATGACCATCAAGGGAAGCTGCCATTGCAAGGCGACAACCTTCGAGGTTGCCGAGGCGCCGCGGACGGTGACGCAATGCACATGCTCGTTCTGCTCGAAGCGCGGGTCGCTATGGGCGTATTATGTGCCGTCGCAATTCAAGCTCACGAGCCCGCCGCAGAACGTCTCCTTCTACCGCTGGGGCTCAAAGACCGTAAAGCATGGTTTCTGCGCCACCTGCGGCTGCGGCACCTTCACCGAAACGCCTGATTGGTCGACCGGAAAGCCGGACTTCGACAACCCGAAGATCAGCGTCAATTCGCGCCTGTTCGACGATTTCGACCTGGATAAGGTCGAGGTGGTGGTCATCGACGGCAAGAATTTGTGGTAGACGCGAAGCGGGAACGACCGCCGGACTTTGCCGGCCGCATTCCCGTTCCGTTTTTCGCCGCATTTCATGCTACAAGGCTGCGGAAGGGCTGATTTGGCGCGGCCGCAAAGGCCGCGAATTGGAGAGGGACCAATCTCATGAAGAAGACTGTGCTCGTCGCCGTGGCGACGGCTCTATTGGTGAGCGCCTGCACCACCACCGATCCGTATACCGGCGACCAGAAGATCTCCAATACGGCAGCCGGCGCCGGCCTCGGCGCGCTGGCTGGTGCCAGCCTCGGTCTGCTGGCTGGCGGCAATGACCGCCGCAACGCCCTGATCGGTGCCGGCATCGGCGCGCTCGCCGGCGGCGCGATCGGCGCGACGATGGACCAGAACGAGGCGGAGCTTCGCCGTCAGCTGCAGGGCACCGGCGTCAGCGTCACCCGCAGCGGCGACCAGATCATCCTCAACATGCCGTCCGACATCACCTTCAATGTCGACCAGGACGCGGTGAAGCCGGGCTTCTATCCGGTGCTGAATTCGGTCGCGCTGGTGCTGAAGAAATTCCGCCAGACCACGGTGGACGTTTTCGGCCACACCGATTCGACCGGCGGCGACCAGCACAATTTCGATCTGTCGCAGCGTCGCGCGCTTGCCGTCGCAAATTACCTGTCCGGCCAGGGCGTCGATCAGCGCCGCTTCGCCGTCACCGGCTTCGGCAAGACCCGCCCGATCGCATCCAATGCGACCGCCGCCGGCCGCGAGCAGAACCGCCGCGTCGAAATCCAGCTGTCGCCGCTCACCTGAGAGAAAACGGAGCGTAGAGGCGCAAAACTCCATCAAGGCAAACGGCCCCGTACGGGGCCGTTTTTGTTTGAAATGGTCCAAAGATGGGATCGAAGGTCTTAGGGCATTAGCTTTTTCTAATTGATACTTTTCCGGAACCCGTGAAAGGACTACCATCCTGCTGTTCCAGAGGGGATGGGGTGGTCAATTGGCCGCGCAATCAACACCTGCCGCCCCGGTCTTGCACGGCCAGATCAAGGAATCTGGGAGGAATGCATGACAAGAACAGTTCGCTTGGGGCGCTGCGGCGTCCTCGCTTTGGCGTGTCTTATCGGCACATCGTTCGGGGTAGCGACGGCCCGGGCCGAGGACGCCAACAAGGCCGACATCGAAGCCTTGAAGAAATCGCTGGCCAAGTATGAAGATTACACGGTCGCTGTCCGCGACCTCTATTTGTCGACAGTCGGCTGCGTCCACTATAGCGGCGAGAAGATAGACGGCGCGATGTACTATCCGAAGGGCGCGATGGGCATCCATTTCGTCAACGTCCCGAGCGTCGGCAAGCCGCTCGACCCGATGAAGCCCAACGTCCTGATCTACGAGCCGACGAAGAAGGGCTTGAAGCTGGTCGGCGTGGAATGGCTGGTGCCGCTGACACCGGACACCAAGGCGGCCCCGACATTGTTCGGCCAAAAATTCATGGGGCCGATGGAAGGCCACTATCCGCTCATTCCGAGGGAGTTCGTCCACTACGACCTGCATGCATGGCTGTTCAGGGACAATCCGAACGGCATGTTCAGTCCAACGAACCCGAATGTGAAATGCAGCAAGGCCGAGTTCCCGATGCTTGAGAAGCCGACCAAGATGATGCCGGGACCGATGTAGGCATCGCCTTTGGCCGGCTTGCTTCGGGCGAAGCAGAAAAAGAAAGCGGCCCCGTTTACGGGGCCGCTTTCATTCCAGGCTATGCTGGTATCGACTTCAGACCTTCGCGACGATCCGCATGAAGGCCGGCACGTCGTCGCCGAAGCCGACGGTCGAGTCGTCTTCTTCCTGACGGTGGCGGCCGGGGCGGTCGCGCTGCGGACGAGCGTCGCCGCGCTGTTCGTGACGGTTGCCCGGGCCCTTGCGCTCGTTCTCGGAACGGATCGCGTCCTTGCGGGCGCGGCGTTCGGCGATATCGGCCACTTCGGCGACGGGCTGTTCCTCGCGCGCGGTATCGGGCGTCTCGTCGCGCTTGGCGTGACGGTCCTTCTTGCGCTCGCCGCGTTCTTTGCGATCGTCCTTGCGGTCCTCGTCCTTGCGGCCGGCGCGACGTGGGGCGCCGCGGCCGCGGCGCGGCTGCTCCTCGCCCTCGCTCTCGGTCACGGTCGACAGGTCGCCGTCATGCCACTCGATCTTGGTGCCGATCAGCCTCTCGATCGCGTCGACATATTTGGTGTCGGAGCGGGTGGCGATGGTGAAGGACTTGCCGGCGCGGCCGGCGCGGCCGGTGCGGCCGATGCGGTGGACATAGTCCTCGGCATGGATCGGCACATCGTAGTTGAAGACGTGGCTGACGTCGGGAATGTCGAGACCGCGCGCGGCGACGTCCGAGGCTACGAGGTAGCGCAGCTTGCCGTCGCGGAAATTGGCGAGCATCTGCATGCGGGCGCGCTGGTCCATGTCGCCATGCAGCGCGCCGGCATCGAAATCATGCTTCAGCAGCGAGCGGAACAGCTCCGATACTTCGATCTTGCGGTTGCAGAAGATGATCGCGTTCTTCAGTTCCGCGTCTTCGGCCTTGATCAGGTTGCGCAGGGTCTCGCGCTTGTCCCATGGCTTCGCGCCGGATTTCACCAGCCGCTGCGTGATGCTGGTTGCGGTGGAGGCCGCCTTGGAAACCTCGACACGGACCGGCGCATGCAGGAATTTCTCGGTGAGCTTGGTGATCTCCGGCGGCATCGTCGCCGAGAAGAACAGCGTCTGGCGCGTGAACGGGATCATCTCGCAGATGCGCTCGATGTCGGGAATGAAGCCCATGTCGAGCATCCGGTCGGCCTCGTCGATGACGAGAATCTCGACGCCGTTGAGAAGGAGTTTGCCGCGCTCACGGTGGTCGAGCAGGCGGCCGGGCGTAGCTATCAGCACGTCGGCGCCGCGCTCGAGCTTCTTGTCCTGCTCGTCGAATGAGACGCCGCCGATCAGAAGCGCGATGTTGAGCTTGTGGTTCTTGCCGTATTTGATGAAGTTTTCCTCGACCTGCGCGGCCAGCTCACGGGTCGGTTCGAGGATCAGCGTGCGCGGCATGCGGGCTCGCGCCCGGCCCTTTTCCAGGCGCGTCAGCATCGGCAGCACGAAGGAAGCGGTCTTGCCGGTGCCGGTCTGGGCGATACCCAGCACGTCCTTGCCGAGCAGCGCATGCGGGATGGCGCCGGCCTGGATCGGCGTCGGCTTGGTGTAGCCGGCATCGGTGACTGCGGAGAGCACCTTCGGCGACAGGCCGAGGTCTGAGAATGTCAACGCTTCTTGAGCGATCGTGGTGTCTGAGGACAAGTGTTTGTTGTCTTTGTTGGTTGGGAAAATCGCGACACAGTAGCCGCGGCAGGCGCCGCGCGCCTGCAAGATCGGTGTTGCAGTTAGGCGCAAGTCCTCGATTTGTCAACAGAAACGGACCGAAATACAGCGATTGTGAAGACGTAACCTTAATCGCGACGCTTAATCGAAACAGTATCGTTGCGCCGGCTCAGTAGCGGAACTGCTCGGCAAGGATGCGTTCGTTCCATGAATGGTTCGGATCGAACAGCAAAGTTGCCGTCGCCGTCGGCGATTCCCGCACGGTGATGGAGGCCACCGCCTTGACCTCTGTATGATCGGCCGCGGCATTCACCGGGCGCTTTTCGGCTTCCAGGATGTCGAAGCGTATGGTCGCCTTGTTGGACAGCAGCGCCCCACGCCAGCGGCGCGGTCGGAAAGGACTCACTGGCGTCAGCGCCAGAAGCGGCGCATCGAGCGGCAGGATCGGCCCATGCGCCGACAGATTGTAGGCGGTGGAGCCGGCGGGCGTCGCGATCATCACGCCGTCGCAGTTGAGCTCCTCCAGCCGCACCTGGCCATCGACGGTGATGCGGATCTTCGCCGTCTGGTAGGACTGGCGCCACAGCGCCACCTCGTTGATGGCCGGCGCCGAAACGGTTTCGCCGTCATGCGTCACCGCGACCATTTCGAGCGGCCGGATCGTCTCGGCGACCGCGGCGGCGATGCGTTCCTCGAGGCCGCCGGCGCGATATTCGTTCATCAGGAAGCCGATGGTGCCACGGTTCATGCCGTAGACCTTCTTGCCCGTGCTCATCGTGTCGCGCAGCGTCTGCAGAAGAAAGCCGTCGCCGCCCAGCGCAATGATGATCTCGGCCTCCGCGACAGGCACCTGCCCATAGCGCGCCGACAGGCTTTCCAGCGCCGCGCGGGCGTCGTCGGTGTCGGAAGAGACGAAGGCGAAACGGCTGGCGGCTTTGCTCATGGCTCCCGGAGGGCGACCGTCTGCGGGGCCGCGCCGGCGACGGCGTAGCATGCGCCGCCCGTATCTGTGAAGGGCGCTGCGCGGGCCGGCGGGTCACATCCGACAATCGCGCTTCGTGACAGCCGCGACACGAATGTGATGACTGCTATGGTTAAGGCGAAGCTTAAACACTCGTAAAGCCGGATCGATCATGTTAGCCGACAGTGGATGGGTTGGCGGGGGCTGGCCAGTCGAGAGACCTGTCTATTGCCGGTAACGCGTCTGATCATAGTCTTCCTGATGATGGGAAGTTTCGCGCTCATGTTCGCTGAACTGGTGCGCCATTCCGAAGAGATGAGCCAGCGGCCACAGCCGACGGCCTCCCGCTGCGGTGACGCCACCGGGACACCTTGTCCGCAAAGGGCGCTGTAGCCCGCCCAGGATGATATTCGCCGAATGCGCGCATGAACGCCGCGCGGTCGCGATGACCGCGGTTAGTCGATCTTCGGTGAGATCTCGTGGGATTTTCCATCAGTCTCGGTTCTGCGCGCATATGCCGGATCCAGCAGGTCGCGAAAACGACGCTCGCTACATTGCCCTGTAATTCGCAAGGTTCTATGTGTCTTTTCGACAGAATCTTGGAGCGTGCGCGCTTCGAAAACAAATCGGCGCGATAATGCATGGAATAACCCGGAAAGATCGTCGCGCCGTGCTGGTCGCCGGTGGCAGCGGCTTCATCGGTTCGCATCTGGTCGATCGTCTCTTGCAGCGCACGGATCTCGAACGCCTGGTTGTGGTTGACAACCTATGGACCGGCTCGCGCCAGAATCTTGCACACTTTGACGATCCCCGATTGAGCCTCGAGGTGGAGAGTGCGGAGATATTTGCCACCTCACAGCGGTTCGATGAAATCATTCACTTGGCATCGCCCGCTTCGCCGCGCTGGTACATGAGCGATCCGGCTCGCACTATTCGTGCCAATATCAGTGGAGCTTTCAACCTTCTGGGTTTGCTCAAACCCGGCGGCCGCTTCTGTTTTTCATCTACCTCAGAGGTGTACGGCGATCCGCTGGTCTCTCCGCAACCGGAGAGTTATCGAGGTTCAGTGGACTGCACGGGCCCCAGATCCTCCTATGACGAAAGCAAGCGTTGCACGGAAGCGCTGTTGTTTGAGACCCAACGCACGCAGGGACTCGACGTGAGAGTGGTGAGGCTCTTCAACGTATATGGGCCCCGCACGCGTATAGATGACGGGCGGGCGATTTCGAACTTCATAAGCCAAGCGCTCACGACTGGAGTGCTGACCGTCTACGGCGACGGTCTGCAATCGCGCAGTTGGGGTTATATCGATGACATTGTCGACGGATTGGAGCGTTTCTTCTGGCGCGATCACATTTCGTATCGCGGCCCGCTCAACATCGGTAACAATTACGAGGTTCCGGTCCTTGAGATCGCAAAATTCATCTGCTCCCTGGTTCCGGGCAGCTCAATCGTTCATCATGAACCGGTTCCTCAAGATCCGACGAATCGTTGCCCGGACCTGACCTTAGCCAAACGTATTCTTCCAGGTTGGGAAGCTGCTACAGGCTATCGGGAAGGCATTCGACAGACCCTTGAGTGGTTCCGGAGCCAGCTCGTCGCTCCTGCCGCGGCCCAGGCCTAAGATTGCCTAAAGTGTCGCCGGCATCCGTCAGGAAGGCCGGCTTCTCATCGATACCGTTTCCAATCGACCTTCGAAATACGGCATGAAGACCGTCTCGAATGCCTTGAGCGCCGCGCCGATTGCCTGGTGCATGTCGAGATAGCGGTATGTCCCGAGCCGGCCGCCGAAATGAGTGTTTTCTTCCCGGCGCGCGCGCGCCTGGTAGCGCTCGTAGATCTGTTGGTCGGCGCGGGTATCGATTGGATAGTAGGGTTCGTCGCCGCGACGAGCGAAATGTGAGAATTCGCGACCGATCAACGTTCTGTTGCTGTTGAATTCCCGCTCAGGGTTGAAATGCCTGAACTCAACGATGCGCGTGTAAGGCACGGCTTCGTCGGCGAAATTCATGATGGCGGTGCCCTGATAGTCCGGCGTATCCATATGTTCGAATTCGATGTCGATCGTTCGCCATCCGAGGTCCCCTTCGGCGTAATCGAAATACCGGTCGATGGCGCCTGTATAGGCAACGGGAATATTTTTGGGTAGCGATCCTTTGATCTCGAAGAAGTCGACGCCCAGCCTGGTCTCGATCTTCGGATGCGCAAGCATCTTCTTGAAGATCGCGGTGTAGCCGTCGAGCGGCTGTCCCTGGTATCGGTCGTTGAAATAACCGTCCTCGAATGTATAGCGCACCGGCAAACGCGCGATGATCTGCGGCGGGAGTTCGCGCGGATCGGTCTGCCATTGCTTGGCGGTGTAGCCTTTGATGAACGCTTCGTAGAGGGGGCGCCCGATAAGGGAGATGGCTTTCTCCTCGAGATTGGCCGGCTGCCGGTCGCCGAGTTCGGATGATTGCTCGGCAATCAGCGCCCGCGCTTGATCGGGGCTGAGCCGTTTGCCGAAGAACTGGCAGATCGTCGCCAGATTGATCGGCAGGGAATAGACCTGGTCGCGATATGACGAGTACGCCCGGTGCCTATAGGAGCTGAATCGCGTGAAGGCGTGCAGGTATTCCCAGACCTCTTTGTTCGGCGTGTGGAAGAGGTGAGGCCCATAGCGATGGATTTCGGCACCCGTTGCCGGGTCGATCTCGGTGTAGGCGTTGCCGCCGACGTGGGCGCGTCGGTCGATCACCAGCACGCGACGCCCCAGCTTCGTCGCAATACGCTCGGCAAGTGTTACGCCGTAGAACCCGGCCCCTACGATAAGAAGATCGACGCCGTTCAACATGCCTTTGCCTGGTCGGCGGCGTGAACCGGACGCAAGTCGAGCGCGACGGTCGAAAGTTCGGTTGCCTTGAAGTGTTGTCGGCGGACATGCCGCCACAGCGTTTTCTTCAATCGATACACCTGTCTGAATGTCTTCAGCCGGAGGGCGTAATCCAGCATCATGCGCAGGCCGATGGCGGTCTTTGATCGCCAACGGCGACCCTTTCGGTCCACAGCCTCATAGGAGATCGGATAAAATTCATCCAGGCCAAATCTGGCCTGCAACTGCGCGTATTCCGCTTCGCGCGTAAGGCCGTTTTCCAACATCACTTGGGCAAGCGCGGTTCCGACAGGGCGTGTGTGACGGATCGACAAATTATCGAACACGGCGGACTTGCGTCGATTGTCGGCGCGCAGCCGCGTCCAAAGCGAATCCAGGCCGAAGCCACTCATTGAACGTTCGAAGAGCGGCAACACCTTGAGCAGTATGTCGGCCCGGAGGCAGGGAGCCATAATCTCGATCTTGTCCACGAAGCGGAACTCGAAACTGTCGCAGCGCATGAATGACAAATGCGAAAAGTAGCTGTCGAGCGTCAGGGAGGGCTGGCCGACATCGAGGTCGAGCCGGCGCATATTCGCAAATATGGCCTCGATGGTCTTTCGATCGGCCTCGAGATCGTCATCCGGAAGCCAGAAATACTGATAGCGCTGAAGCAGGTCAGGCTGCTGACGGAACAGTGCGAAAAGGCCGTCCCACTTGCCGCCTTTCTGATCCGCCCGTCTTTCGTAAGGCAAGCCGAAGGCCGAAGGATCGGACCCGTAATAACTGACAATCAGGTCGAAATTACATTCAGGCTCGTCCGCGCCCCAGCCACGGTGCAGGGACCTGTCGCCGGCTCTGACGATCACGAGATCGCGGTGGTCGGCCGGCACCGGAGATTCGCTGACGATGTTCATGCTGCGATGGGCTGCCTTGCTGCTTGGTTGCGCTTACGCCAACGTTGCTCGGTTCAGAAGGTTGAACGCTAGGAACGCTTGCCGCAAGACCGGCGGCCGGTTATCGACTGAGGGCTAATTCGGCATTCGCGAAAATGCCCCGTGTCAGGATGACTATCCATGAAGCTGATCGTTGTTACCCCGGCCGGGCGCGAGAAATACCTTGGCGTGCTCAGCCATCATGTTCTGAAGAGCTCTCGTGTCCACGAATGGCATCTGTGGGACAACTGCCGCAACGAGCAGGATCGCGCCTACCTTAGGCAATTAGCGAGCGCCGATTCGCGGATCAAAATCAAGACGTTGCCCCAGGCCAATGGAAGTTTCGACGTCATCGGACGCTTTTTCCGTTTCTGCGACGATCCCGATGCTTTCTATCTGAGGCTGGACGATGACATTGTGTTCCTTGAGGATGGTTTTTTCGAAAAGTACATGGAACGGGTGTTGCCAGAACGGGGCTCGGCCCTGTGGTATGCGCCGCTTATCATCAACAACGCCATCTGCAACACATTCATTAAATACCTCTCTGCGGTTCAGATCGAAGGGCCGCTGACGTGCCAGGCGATGTGCCCGTTCTCTTGGTCCCATCCGACTTTCCCGCTTGCGATGCATCCGGTTCTGATCGAAGCGGTGCGCACCGGCCGCCTGGGCGATTTCCGGGTGCCCGACCGCGAAGTCAGGGCATCGCGGTTCTCCATCAACGCGATCGGCTTTTTCGGATCGGAAATAGTTGAGCTGGGAGACATTTTTCATCCTCAGGGAGACGAAGAAGAGTGGCTGTCGGCTGTGCTGCCCGTAAAGCTTGGGCGGCCGGGCAAGGTTTTCGGCGATCTGATTGCGGCGCACTTTTCCTTCTACACGCAAGAGAAGGCGCTTTTGGGCACCACGATCCTCGAAGATTATTATGATCTGGCCGGACTGCCGGCGCCTGTCTACAAGAAGACTGTGGTTCGGCTGAAGGACCGGTTGAGGCCCTGGAAGAAAAACCGCAATGGAACTCCGCCGAAATATACGATCACGCTCTCGAAAGATCGGGCGGATCCAATGCGGTAGGATGGCAGCATCGAAAGCCGCTGGTTTCGCCATTCGGAAGCGCCGGACCGTATCGTCCGCCGTCGGTCTCCTTCACCTCCGCAGGTGGCAGCCGGCCTTGCGCTTGCCCGCAACATACTCGTCGATGAGCTGCCGGTAGCGCACCTTGCCGAAACTCGGAAAATGGCCGCCATGCACGACCGAGACGTTGAGGTCGCGGATAGCAAGCAGCGTCCCGACATAATCCTGAATATCGGAGTGATAGACGTCGTCGATCAGCGGCCCGTCATAGACGATGTCGCCCGACAGCAGGATGCCGGTCCTTCTCTCGTAAAGCGCGATGCCGCCGGGCGAATGTCCAGGCGTGTGGATGACCTCGAAGGCGCGCTCACCGAGATCGACGACATCGCCGTGCTCGAGCAGCCGGCCCGCCGGTGCCGGCAGGATCAGGTAGCGCGCCGTATCCCAGCCTTCCGGCGCGCCATCGAACATCTCCTCATTGGCGTAACGGTCGGCGACCGTCCATTCATTGCGCGGATCGGCAAGGATTTGGGCTTCGGCCGAATGCACGCAGCGATCGGGGAATTCGTGATGGCAGCCGATGTGGTCGAAATGCGTGTGGCTGGCGACGCAGGTCAGCTTGCGCTCGCTCAACAGCGGAACATGGCGCCGTAGGCTGAAATGGCCGAGGCCGGTATCGAACAGCAGGTCTCGGTCGCGCCCGCGCACATGCCAGATGTTGCAGCGGAAGAACGGCTTTATCCACGGCTCATGGATGAGCGTGACGCCGTCGCCCATGCGGATGGTTTCGTACCAGTCCGGAGCCTCGATGACCGGAAGCATACCCATGGATCAGTCCGCCAGCAGGATGATGTCTTGAGCGTTGCATGAAACCGGGATCGTGTCGCCTGCCTGAACGGTGGCAGAAGCGGGAGCCTTGGCGATGAACTGCAATGCCGGGTCCAGCATCGAGGTGGCCAGCACGCGCTTGAAGCTGCCCTGGAAGACGACATCGCCGACCTTGGCCGTGCCCAGCGTGACATCGCTTTTTACTTCGCCGAGAACCAGGTGCTCGGGCCGAATGGCGAGCGCGACCGGGGCGCCGGCAGACGACGCGCCAGGCAGTGAAATCGCCCCGACTGCGGTCGAGGCCGTGACGATCCCGTTCTTCGCCTCGGTCACGGTGCCTGCAAGGATCGTGCTTTCTCCCATGAATGTGGCCGAGAAGCGTGTCGCCGGCCGCGCATAGACCCGCTCGGGCGGGCCTTCGTCCTCGATGCGTCCGTCATTCATCACCACGCAATGGTCGGCCAGCGCCATCGCTTCTTCCTGGTCGTGGGTGACATGGATGAAGGCGGTGCCGACGCGCTTCTGGATCGCCTTCAACTCGTCCTGCATCTGCCGGCGCAGCTTCAGGTCCAGCGCGCCGAGCGGCTCGTCGAGCAGAAGCACCGCAGGCTCGATGACTAGCGCGCGGGCGAGCGCCACGCGCTGGCGCTGGCCACCGGAAAGCTGATGCGGCTTCTTGTCGAAGGCGGCCGCCAGCCCGACAAGCGCAAGTGCCTCGCGCGCCTTCGCCGCTCGGGTCGCGCCGTCGACGCCTTGCATGCGCAGCCCGAAGCCGACATTGCCGCCGACGCTCATATGCGGAAACAGCGCATAGTCCTGGAACACGGTGGTCGTCGGGCGCTTGGCCGGCGGCACCGCGGTGCAATCCTGGCCACGAATGAAGATCTTGCCCTCGCTTGGATTGACGAAACCGCCGAGGATCGAAAGCAGCGTCGTCTTGCCGGAACCGGACGGGCCGAGCAGGATCGTATAGCTGCCGGGCTCGATCGCCAGCGAGACGTTCTTCAGCACCGGGAGCTGGCCGAAGCGGTGCGAGACGTTGCGGATGTCGACCAAGGGCGCGCTCATGCCGGCTTTCTCCGCAACAGCGTCAGTTCGAAAAACACCACCAGGACGATGGAGACGGCAAAGACCAGCGAGCCAACGGCATTGGTCTTGGGATTGAGGCCGGAGCGCAGGAGGTTCCAGATTTCCACGGGCAGCGTCGTCTCGAAACGGGTGAGCAGGAAGGAGATGACGAACTCGTCCCAGGAGAAGGTCATCGACAGGAAGAAGCCTGCGAAGATTGCCGGCGCCATCACCGGCACGGCGATCATCAGCAGCACCTTCCACTCGGCGGCGCCGAGGTCGCGCGCGGCGCGCTCGATGTTGATCTGGTGATCGCCCATCTGGCTGTAGATGATGGCGAAGCAGAGCGGCAGGTTGATCACGACATGGCCGATGCCGGCCGCAAGCAGCGATTTCGGCACGCCGGCCCAGTTGAACAGCACAAGCAGGCCCATGCCGATGATGAGGTAGCTGACGGTGAGCGGCAGCGTAATCAACCCGCGCAGGATGGCCGAGCCCGGCAGCACGAAGCGCGCGAAGCCCCAGGCCGACAGAAAGCCGAGCGTGACCGAAGCAAGCGAGGAGAGCACCGCCACCAGCAGCGAATTGAACAATGCCGAGGTGAGCTTCGCGTCGGACAGCACCGCCTGGTACCAGCGCAGCGATGGGCCGGTGAATGGCGGGATGGGGAAGGAGGTCGCCTGCAGCGAAAACAGCACAAGCACGACCACCGGCAGGAAGATGAAGCCGTAGACGGCGATGGCGTAGACCCAGGCGGCGAGGCGGACGGCGGCGCGCATGATTAGGCCCGCTCGATCTTCAGCCAGCGCGCGCAGGCGAGATAGGCGATGGTGACGACGGCCATCAGGATGATCGACAGCGCGGAGGCCAGCGGGAAATCGCCGCGGCGGCCGATCTGCATCATGACGAGCTGCGGCATGAGCAGCTCGTTGTTGCCGCCGAGTATCTGCGGCGTGACGTAGTCGCCGATGCAGAGCACGAAAGTCAGAAAGGCGCCGACCATGATGCCCGGCAAGGTGAGCGGCAGCACGACATGCAGGAAGGTGCGCACCGGTCTCGCGCCGAGATCGGCGGCCGCCTTGCGATAACTCGGGCTGAGCTGCTTGAGATTGGCGAAGATCGTCAGCGTCAGAAGCATGACGAAGAAATGCACGAAGCCGGTGACGGTAGCGAAGCGCGTGTTGGCGAGCTGGAGCGGTTCGCCGATCAGGCCGATGCCGGTCAGCGCCCGGTTGATGACGCCGTTCTGCGCCAGCACCAGCAGCCAGGAATAGGAGCGCACGACATAGGAGGTCCAGAACGGCAGCACGGCCAGCATTAGCGCCAGCCGCTGCCACCGTTCCGGCACCATCTCGGCAAGGATCCAGGCAAAGGGATAGGCGAGCAGGATCGAGATCACGGTGACGATTGCCGTGACCTCCAGCGAGTTGACCATCGCCCGCCAGTAGGACGGGTCGGTGAAGAACTGGCTGTAATTGGCCAAAGTGAAGCCGCCGCCTTCATGCGCCGTGAGGCTGGAAAACCCCATGGCGATGAAGGGCAGCACGAAGAATGCACACGTCCATGCCAGCGCCGGCGTGACCAGCGCCCAGGGCAGGGCACGCGAATTGTTTCCCGCGGATGCCATCGGCCGATTTACTGCGCCTGCAGCATCTCGGTCCACATGTCCTGCATCTTCTTGTCGAGATCGGCGTTCGGCGCCGGATAGGCCTGGGCGCGGGCGAGGAAGCCGGGCTGCTCGTCGAAGCGCAGGATCTTCTTCTGATCGTCGCTCAGCGCCGCCTTCTTGTTGGACGGCATCCCCCAATAGCAGGAAGAGGTTGCAAGCCGCGCCTGGCCTTCCGGGCTCATGATGTACTGGATAAATTTCAGCGCCATGTCCTTGTTCTTGGAATCCTTGAACATGGCGAGCGACTGCGACCACAGCACAGCACCCTCTTTCGGGATAGAGAAGTCGAGCGCCGGGTTCTCCTTGGCAAGGCCGGCCGTCACCCATTCGCCGCCGCCGACCAGAATGTCGACTTCGCCGGTGGCTAACGCGGTCTGGCTGGCGGTGACTTCGCCGACGAGCTTGGCATTGGCCTTCATCTTGAGAAGCTCGGCCTTGAGCGCCGGCAGGTCGGCTTCGGTGAGGTCGGCGGTCTTCTTGCCGATGGCCAAAGCGGCCATGCCGATCACCGGCAGGTAATAGTCGTAGATCGCGACCTTGCCCTTGTATTTGTCGCTGGTGAGCGAGGCCAGCGACTGCATGTCGGCCGGATCGACCTTGGTCTTGTTGAAGCCGATCGTGTTGTAGCCGAACTTTTCGGTGATGCCGTAGCGCTTGCCGTCGACGACGGTGGACTTGTCCATCTTCACTTCCGGGAAGAGGTCGGCGAAGGGCAATTTGTCCTCAGGCAGCGGCTCGAACAGGCCCTTTTCGACGCCACGCGGCACGTCGATGCTATCGATCACCATCACATCCCAGTCGCCAGGCTGCGACTGCTCGACGATTGCGAGACCTGCACCGGTGCCCTCGAACTCCTTGACGTTGACCTTGACGTTGTTGGCCTCCTCGAAGGGCTGCAGCAGCGCCGGATCGGAATGGTCGCACCAGATCAGCGCGTTGAGGTCGGCGGCCTGGGCGCCGCCGGCCGCGAGCAGCAATGCGGCTGTCGCGCAGGCGGCTGAAAGATGAGATTTCAGAATGGAAAGCGGATTCCGGACATTGACGGTCATCGAGTGTTCTCCCTGCCTTTGCTGGCTTGTTGGAAGAAAAGTTGAACCAATTCTAAAATTGAGTCAATTATGATTTGTGGC
The DNA here is from genome assembly GCF_006440675.2 of Mesorhizobium sp. B2-8-5. NCBI lineage: Bacteria > Pseudomonadati > Pseudomonadota > Alphaproteobacteria > Hyphomicrobiales > Phyllobacteriaceae > Mesorhizobium > Mesorhizobium sp. B2-8-5. The sequence continues at coordinate 4,444,997 of NZ_CP083951.1, read as the reverse complement.
AGAGAGGCTGGTATGAGCGGATTGCGCGAACGGCAGAAGGCGGACCGGCACCGCCGCATCATCGATGCGGCGACGGCGCTTTTCCGCGAGGCCGGCTATGAAGGCGCCAAGATCGAAGCGATCGCCGCACAGGCCGAGGTCTCGATCGGCACCATCTACAACTACTACCAGAACAAGGGCGACATCCTCGGCGCCATCGTTTCAATGGAAGTCAACGAGGTGCTGAATGCGGGGCGAGGGGTGGTCGCCAGCCCCCCGGCCAATGTCGGCGACGCGCTGGACACGCTGATCGGCATCTATATCGAGCACTCGCTGAATTATCTGAGCAAGGAGATGTGGCGTCAGGCGATGGCGATCTCGACCCAATTGCCCGACAGCCCCTTCGGCCAGGCCTACACCGCGCTCGACCGCGCGCTAACCGAACAAATAAGCGCCCTGATGGCGCGGCTGCAGGAGATCGGCCTCGTGCGGCCGGACATCGACGGGCCGGCGGTGGGAGAGTTGATTTTCAACAACATGAACATGATGTTCATCGAGTTCGTCAAGCGCGACGAAGCGAGGATACCGGAGCTGCGCGCGGCGGTACGAAGGCAGAACCGGATTTTGGTGTCGGCGATTGGGGTGTGAGCCCTCAGGAAAGGTCCCGGCATGCAAGGTTCGCTTGATGAGCGGGCGCTAATCGAGTTTCAGGATGCGCCCCTTGTCGAGACGGAATATTCCGTCATTGCCCCCCTGGGACTCAAAATCGGTCTGCAAATCGTCCCATGTGCCGAGATATTGCCCGCAATCAGCGCACCTGATTGGCGTTGAAGGCTGGGCGTCGGCCGGGATCTGGAGGCGGATCGTCCCGCAAAAGGGGCACTCCAAAAGGTGATCCAGATATGCGCCTGCCATTGTCTTCATTCAGGGAACCTCGGCGTCGAATTCAACCGCAAATCCTGCGTCGATCGCGGCTCGAGCGATGTGATCGCCAAGTTGCCAATCCGTCAGCTCGCAGAGTGGGAACATCTCTCTCACGGCATGGACAGAGTCGGCGATCGAAATGCTCGTGTCGTCGACCTTATCGATCAGGTAACGGACAATCGCCTGCCGAACGTCCGACGAAATGGCTGTCTGGGCGATCGTGAGCATCTCCGACCCTACGAATGGAGCCGCATTTCCTCGCCCTCGGCCATCGTTGCGTCGAAGGCCACGGGAATGCCGTGAACGATGCAGGCCGCCGCCAACATACCCTCCAACTCGTGGTCGCTGGTTCTGCAGGCAGGCATAAGTGTCCGGATGGCGCGGATTGCCTGTGAGATGGAAAGGAACCGGGCTCGACCCCTGGAAAGGACATAGGCCTCGGTCGCCTTTTCAACCGTGACGCTGTGAAAAGCGTTGGTCATTGCGAGTTCCTCCCTGAACCCAAACCAACGTGATTTACGCCCTATTTTCAGCGGCCATCAAGCATATGTACGCTTCCGGACAATCAGCCGGAGACAACGTCGAAATGGCGTTGCTCTTCCTCGCCATAGGCACCGTGCGTGAGCTTAATCAGTCCGCTGCGATCGACGATCGTGATCTCGCCGCGTCTGGCTTGGACCAGCCCCCTATATTCAAGCATTTGCAGGGCCGTTGTGACCCCTGGGCGCCGGGCGCCAAGCATGGTCGCCAGAAATTCGTGCGTCAGGTAAATCTTGCTTCCTGAAGAGCGATCGTGGACCATGAGCAGCCACCGAGCCAGTCGCTCCTCGATCTTCGAGTGGCCGTTGACCAGCGCGGTCCGGGAGGCCTGGATGAGGAAGGCGTTGGCATAGCGAAGCAACGATCGGCCAAGGGTCGGGCTTTTTGCGAGAGCCGCGCGAAGATTTTCAACCGGCAGGCACCAGCCCTGGCCAGCGATCTGAATATAGGTCTCGTTGGGAGAGCTCTCCTGGCCGAGAATGACCGTAACACCCGTCATACCATCGTGGCCGATGATGCCGACTTCGCTTTGGCGCCCCCTAGTCATGGTAGCGACTACCGAAGCGATCCCCGTCTCGGGAAAATACACCTGCTCTATCGGCTGATAGGCGACCTCTAGCTGTTCTCTGATGCCCAGTTCGACGTGATGCATCGACGGCTGCAAGAGGGCGAAATCGTCACGGGCGAGGGATTTCAGTACGTGGTTGCGAAAAGTGGATTGAGGCATGGCTCTTCTCCCGTTGCGGGCAAGAGCACTTTCCTCTCACTGTCGGCTGCATCCGTACGTGCCTGGCGGCCGATATCGAAAGCATAGGCTTCGGACGGCCGATTAGCAACGACGCTCGCTTGCATGCCAAACTTTGCATGCCGGATTTCGCATCGTTTCGCTTGATGATTTGCGCGAGTGTCACAAGCCTTGGCTAGGGCGGCACGTTACCCCTGCGTATACCCCTTAACCCCCGGCGTTGAAAAAGATAGCGGCTTTGCAAAGTGTTAGGCGATTGAACGAGCCCGCCAGCTCAAGTGCCGCGTTTAGATTTGCGGGGAAGACTGACTTTCTGGTGCCCCCGGCAGGGATCGAACCCGCGACCTTCGGTTTACAAAACCGCTGCTCTACCAGCTGAGCTACAAGGGCATGGCGCTCCGGTAGCATATTTCGTGCGCCAGTAAAGACAAAACTCCGTTTCGGCTTGCTAATGGATCCGGCGCTAAGCCGGCATGCTGAAAAGCGTCGCGCCGCTTCCTACATCTTGCTCAGGTGCAATCGCATCGAACGGGGTGCCGCATGATCAGATTCGTCATCATCCTGCCGCTCATCGTCGTGACCTGGCTGCTGCTGGTAAAGGTCGTCAGCGATCTGAAGAAGGCCAATATCGACTGGACCGGCGTCGCCACCTTCGTCGGCTTTATCGTGCTGGCCTTCTGGCTGAGGCATGTCACGGGGATGGGATAGAGTGAGTAGTCAGTAGTCGATAGTGAGTAGTGAGTATTTGTCGCCAGCCCTGCAGGCTCCTACCGCCTACCGACTACTCACTCGATCCTTCGAACCTTTTGCCGCTTCGCCACGACTGATCTCCCGAGAGGCGAATGGTCGCCTCGATCAAGGATCCAGGAGATCATCATGTTGAAGCGTACCCTTACGTCCGGCCTCGTCGCCGTTTTCGTTGCCACCGGCGCGCTCGCCGCCACGGTCGAAACGTCCTCGGCCCATGGCAATCATCATCATCACCACCATAACCATCATCACCACAATCATCACGGCAAGCCCTGGTGGTGGCACCACAATCATCACCACCACCACGGCAAGGTGATCATCTTCCTTTGACGAGAAGACCATTTGTCTTCGAAGGGCGGCCTCGGGCCGCCCTTTTTTGCATTTCGGGCGATCGGCAGTCGGAGGCGGAGAAAGGCCGCAAAAATCGTCGGCGAAAAAATCTCGAAAATCTTCGAACCTTTTTTCGGCTTGCTGCGACCCATGATCAAGAGGCGGATGGTTCGCCTCTCCACCGAAACCCAGGAGATCGTCATGTTCAAGCGCACCATCGTTTCCGGCCTCATCGCCACCACCGTCGCCGCCGGCTCGCTCGTCGGCACCGTCCAGCCTTCGGCCGCCCACGACCATCATCACCGCCGCGAACTCGGCATCGGCATCGCCGCCGGCGTCGGCGGTTTCGTGCTCGGCAGCCTGCTCGCCCAGCAGCCCCGTACGGTCTATGTCGAAGACGACGGCTACGACTCGATCCACGTCCGCCGCTGCTACGCCCGCTACGCCAGCTACGACGAGCGCTCCGACACCTATATGAGCTACGACGGCCCGCGTTATTGCAGGCTCTAAGGGGAGCCAAATCAACGACAGGAAAAGGGGCTGTACGCGCCCCTTTTCTTGCGTTCGAGCACTACGCATCCGCCCGTTTGGTTTGAGGCGGACAGCGTTCTTAGGAATTGGGTTTCAGCTCGGGCAACGCCAATCCCGCCATGCGGCAGGCGCCGCTGACTGAAGCGTCGTTTATCGCGACGAGTTCAAAGCTGTTTCCGGCATCGGGATAAATCTTGCCGATGAACGGTTCGCTGCCGCCAGGAGAGCCCTTGTCGTCGACATAGCCGCACACCACGGTCTCGTCGCGGCCGTTCAGCGTGCGCTCTCCGGCAAGCATCGTTCCGAACTTTGCGGCGAGAGGGCTTTTCAGGTGCTGGCGGACGCCGGCGGTGATGATCTCCTCCAGGGCCAGTGAAATCGGAATAGGATCGACCTGTGGTTTGCTGCTAGGGCTGCCGACGGGTGCTGTCGGCGGCGGTGTCGTCGCCACGCATCCGCAAAGCGAGGCGGCGGATAGGAGATAAGCTGTTTTCCGCATCCATGCCCTTTCGCATGCATTCAAACGCCGCGGCAAGACAGCCCTGCGTCCGGCTCGGCAGTGGCCGGCCGGCTCTTGCGCAGCAACCACCGATGTACAGCGATTTTGCAAGCGTCTAGTCTGGCTTGGACGCCAATCGAGGGGAGGGTGGCTTGGACAATCAGGATCCCAAGGAAGAACGGGTCGAACCGGTTTTCCGCAACGGCACCATCACCATCGTCGGCATTCTGCTGGCGTTCTCGCTAGGCTTCATCACCCATTGGGCGGCCAACCCGATCCCATGGCAGACCTACCATCTGATTGCCGTCCTGCCGATCCTGGTCGGCATTGCGCTGCAGATCCGGGCTCTGGCCATTCTGCTCGACATCAAATCCCTGCAGCGAAGCATTCATGACCGCGCCAGTCGCATATTCATCGCCGGCCTCATCTTGGCGGCCTGTGGCGTCGGCCTGGCCATCCTGCTCGATTTCTTCGACATATCGGCCAAGAGCGCTTTGCCGGGCGCTTCCTAGTCAGAACGCTTTGCCGCCGCCGATCATCTTCGTCACTTCGACCGCGGCGTCGCGCACCAGCGGACCGATCTCGGCCAGTCGCTCGGGCGTGACCCGCACCGTTGGCCCGGACACCGAAACGCCGCCGATCGGCTCGCCATACTCGTTGAAGATGGCGGCGGCCACGCAGCGCATGCCGGGATGGCGTTCCTCGTCGTCGACCGACCAGCCGCGACGCTTGATGGTCGCGAGGTCATGCGCCAGCGCCGAAATGTCGGACAGCGTCTTGTCGGTATAGCGCTGCAGGCCCGCCTTGCGCAGGATGGCCGCGACCCGTTCCGGCTCGAGATGCGCCAGCACCGCCTTGCCGATTCCGGAAGCATGGAAGGGGCTGCGCGTGCCCGGCCGGAAGAAGGCGCGGATCGCCTGGTGCGTCTCGACCTGGCTGACGAAGACGACGCAATCGTCCTCGGCGACGCCGAGATTGGCCGTTTCGCCGGTCTTTTCCATGAGTTCCTGCATGACGATGCGGGCGCGGTCGACGAGCTTGCGCCGGCGCAGGAAGGCCGCGCCCATGCGGTAGGTCTCAACGCCGACCGACCAGAGCTGGTCGGTCGTATCGAACTCGACCATGCCGTGGTTTTCCAGTGTCGTCAGCATGCGATAGGCGGTGGAGGCGGCAATGCCGCTTTGCGCCGCGATTTCGCTGAGCGACAGCCCGCTGGCCTCGGCGACAATCGCGAGGATCCGCAGCGCCCGGTCGAGCGACTGCACCGACGCCGTTTCGGATGGGCCGTTGAAGGCGCGCGGCCGGCCGCGCTGGCGTTTTTCCGTCGTTTCCATGCGTCATTCTCGCCGATTTGCCGCCGGATGCAATGAAAAAGTTTTTCAGTGATCGTCGCGGTGGATTTTCTGGAAAACGAAAAACAAAATAAAATCAGCTAACAAGAGGGGTTTTCTAGAAATGAAAAAATATTCTGAAAAAATTGAAAAATCGAAGGCGCACTGGCATTGTCAAGCCAACCAACGAAATGGAGGCTTGTCATGGCCAGGATGCGTGCTGTCGACGCAGCGGTCCTCGTTCTCGAAAAGGAAGGCATCACCAATGCCTTCGGCGTGCCCGGCGCGGCGATCAACCCGCTCTATTCGGCACTGAAGGCGCGCGGCACCATACGCCACGTGCTCGCCCGCCATGTCGAGGGCGCTTCGCATATGGCCGAAGGCTATACGCGCGCCAAGGCCGGCAATATCGGGCTGTGCATCGGCACCTCCGGTCCGGCCGGCACCGACATGATCACCGGCCTCTATTCGGCCTCGGCGGATTCGATCCCGATCCTCTGCATCACCGGCCAGGCGCCGCGCGCCCGTCTCAACAAGGAGGATTTCCAGGCCGTCGACATCGCTTCGATCGCAGCACCCGTCGCCAAATGGGCGGTCACCGTCATGGAGCCGTATCTGGTGCCGATGGCGTTGCAGAAGGCGTTCCACCTGATGCGCTCCTCGCGGCCCGGGCCGGTGCTGGTCGACCTGCCGGTCGACGTGCAGCTTGCCGAAATCGAATTCGACATCGACGCCTATGAGCCGCTCGCTCCGTTCAAGCCGGCGATGACGCGCACCCAGGCCGAAAAGGCGCTTTCGATGCTCAACGAAGCGGAAAAGCCGCTGATCGTCGCCGGAGGCGGCATCATCAACGCCGACGCTTCCGATCTTTTGATCGAGTTCGCCGAAGTCACCGGCGTGCCGGTCATCCCGACGCTGATGGGCTGGGGCGCGATCCCCGACGACCATCGGCTGATGGCCGGCATGTGCGGCCTGCAGACCTCTCACCGCTACGGCAACGCGACGATGCTGGCGTCCGACTTCGTCTTCGGTATCGGCAACCGCTGGGCCAACCGCCACACCGGCTCGGTCGACGTCTACACCAAGGGCAAGAAATTCATCCATGTCGACATCGAACCCACCCAGATCGGCCGCGTCTTCGCGCCGGATCTCGGCCTCGTCTCGGATGCGGGCGCCGCGCTGAAGATCCTGCTCGACGTCGCCACCGAATGGCGCACCGCCGGCAAGCTGCGCGACTGGTCGGGCTGGGCCAAGGAGTGCCAGCAGCGCAAGAAGACGATGAAGCGCAAGACGCATTTCGAGCAGGTGCCGCTGAAGCCGCAGCGCGTCTATGAGGAAATGAACAAGGCGTTCGCCCGCGACACCACTTATGTCACCACGATCGGCCTGTCGCAGATCGCCGGCGCGCAGTTCCTGCACGTCTACAAGCCGCGCAACTGGATCAATTGCGGCCAGGCCGGCCCGCTCGGCTGGACGCTGCCGGCGGCACTTGGCGTGCGCGCCGCCGATCCGGACCGCGACATCGTCGCGCTCTCCGGCGATTACGACTTCCAGTTCATGATCGAGGAACTGGCCGTCGGCGCGCAGCACAAGCTGCCCTACATCCACGTCGTCGTGAACAACGCCTATCTCGGCCTGATCCGCCAGGCGCAGCGGGGTTTTTCGATGGACTACGAGGTGAGCCTCGCCTTCGAGAACGTCAACCGTGCAGGCGATCCGGAGGCGGGCTACGGCGTCGACCATGTCGCGGTCGCCGAGGCGATGGGCTGCAAGGCGGTCCGCGTGAAGAAGCCCGAGGAATTCGCCGGCGCCTTCAAGGAAGCGCAGCGGCTGATGAAGGAGCACCAGGTTCCGGTCGTCCTCGAATTCATCCTCGAGCGCGTCACCAACATTTCCATGGGCACGGAAATCGACAAGATCACCGAATTCGAGGAACTTGCCGAACGCAACGAGGATGCGCCGACGGCCATCATGATGTTGGATTGAGTTTCAGGCGGGCGAAGGAGAAAAAGCATGCCGCGTTTTTCAGCCAATCTTTCGATGCTCTTCGGCGAGCATGAGTTCCTCGACCGTTTCGACGCCGCGGCCCGCGCCGGCTTCAAGGGCGTCGAATATATCGGCCCCTATGATCATGCGCCGGACGTCGTCGCGGCTTGCCTGAAGAAGAACGGCCTCAGCCAGGTTCTCTTCAACCTGCCGACCGGCGACTGGGCGAAGGGCGAGCGCGGCATTGCCGTGCTGCCGGACCGCGTGCCGGAATTCCGCCAGGGCGTCGCCAAGGCGATCAGCTACGCCCATGCGCTGGGCTGCGAGCAGATCAACTGCCTGGCCGGCATCGCGCCGCAGGGGGCTGACCGCACGGTGTTGGAGAATGTCTTTGCCGACAATCTCGCCTTCGCGGCCGAGAAGCTGGAGCAGGCCGGGATCAGGCTGCTGATCGAGCCGATCAACACCCGCGACATACCGGGCTTCTTCCTCAACTTCAGCGACCAAGCGCTGGCGCTGATGGACCGCATCGGCTCGAAGAATATCTTCCTGCAATACGACATCTATCACATGCAGATCATGGAGGGGGATCTCGCCCGTACCATCGAGGCGAACCTCGGCCGCATCGCGCATATCCAGCTTGCGGACAATCCCGGCCGTCACGAGCCGGGGACGGGCGAGATCAACTATCCTTTCCTCTACGACCACATCGACCGCCTCGGCTATTCCGGCTGGATCGGCGCCGAGTACAAGCCGAAGGCCGGCACGGAATCCGGGCTCGGTTGGTTCCGCGAATTCGCCGGGCAGGGAAGCGCCGCGGCTTAAGAGCCGGCGATGAAACAGCTGATCTCCCCCCTCGTGGGGGAGATGGCCGGCAGGCCAGAGAGGGGCGCGAAGGAACGCGACCTCGACAAACACGACGGAGAACTTTCATGGAAACCATCGGTTTCATCGGTCTCGGCATCATGGGCGCGCCGATGGCGGGGCACATTCTCGACGCCGGCTACAGGGTCATTGCCAGCGATCACCGCTCCAAGCCGCCGGCCGATCTCTTGGCCAAGGGCCTGAAGACCGTTTCCGGCCACAATGCGGTGGCCAAGGCCGCCGACATCATCGTTACCATGGTGCCTGACACCCCGCAGGTCGCCGACGTGCTGTTTAGCGAGAACGGCGTTGCCTCCGGTCTGTCGAAGGGCAAGCTCGTCATCGATATGAGCTCGATCTCGCCGATCGCGACCAAGGAATTCGCGAAAAAGATCAATGAGCTCGGCTGCGATTACCTCGACGCGCCGGTATCTGGCGGCGAGGTCGGCGCCAAGGCGGCGTCGCTGACCATCATGGTCGGCGGCGAGGAAGAGCCATTCGAACGCGCCAGGCCGGTGTTCGAGAAGATGGGCAAGAACATCACGCTGGTCGGCCCGAACGGTGTCGGCCAGACCACCAAGGTCGCCAACCAGATCGTCGTGGCGCTCACCATCGAAGCCGTCGGCGAGGCTCTTGTCTTTGCCTCCAAAGCCGGCGCCGATCCGGCCAAGGTCAGGCAGGCGCTGATGGGCGGGCTCGCCGCTTCGCGCATCCTCGAAGTGCATGGCGAGCGCATGATCAAGCGCACCTTCGCGCCGGGCTTCCGCATCGAACTGCACCAGAAGGACCTCAATCTGGCGTTGGAAGGCGCCAAGGCGCTGGGCGTGTCGCTGCCCAACACTTCAACGACACAGCAGCTGTTCAATTCCTGCGCCGCCAATGGCGGGTCCAGCGAAGATCACTCGGCGCTGGTCAGGGCGCTGGAGCGGATGGCGGCGCATGAGGTTGGCGCGGAAGCAACGCAAGCCAAGGGCAAGGCGGCTTAGGTCAGGAGCGGGCGGCTCAACGTTCCCACGCCGCCTGCTCTTTTCCTGTCAGAGAACGGGTTCCTGCGTCGTCGCTGGGACCCGTTTTCGCTTCGATGCCCCGGCCTCGAGGCGCGCTCAGCGCTTCAGGAATACGTTTGCCGCATAGAGGCTGATCGCTGCCGCGTTCGATACGTTGAGCGAGTGGATGGCGCCCGGCATGTCGAGGCGAGCGAGCGCGGCGACCGTCTCTCGGGTCTTCTGGCGCAGGCCCTTGCCTTCGGCGCCCAGCACCAGCGCGATCTTTTCGCCGTCGAAGGTCTTTTCCAGCTCTGCCGGCCCTTCGGAATCGAGTCCGATGGTCTGGAAGCCGGCCTCGTGCAACTGACCCAGCGCATCGGCGAGGTTCTTCACCTCGATCTGGTCGATATGCTCCAGCGCGCCGGAGGCGGATTTGGCCAGCACGCCGGATTCCTGCGGGCTGTGGCGGGCGGTTGTGATCAGCGCGCCGGCGCCGAAGGCGACCGCGGAGCGCAGGATCGCGCCGACATTGTGCGGGTCCGTCACCTGGTCCAGCACCAGCACCAGCTTTGTGTCGCCGAGCGCGTCGAGGCGCTTGGCCTTGAGCGGCTCCGCCTCGATCAGCACGCCCTGGTGCACGGCGTCGGACCCGGTGATCCTGTCGATGTCCTTCGGTTCGACCAGCTCGGCCTTGAAGGGCAGGGCGGCAAGGTCGTCGATCGAAAGCCGCTCGGCTGCGTTGCGGGTCACCAGCATCTGCCTGATCCTGCGGCGCGGATTGTCGAGCGCGGCCCGCACCGTGTGCAGGCCGTAAAGCCGCACCAGTCCGTCGGCGGGCGCGTCGCCCGGCTGCATCGGCTGGCGCGGCCGGAATGCCGGCGGCCCGCCCGCTTTCTGGTCGCGGTGCGCGCGCCTCAGCTTGGCGTAGTGGGTGTCCTTGCGCGTGCCGGGTTTGTTGCTTTTATCGTCGCTCATGGCGGCTTCTATAGCCGTCCCGTCCGGCTAAGGATATGGGCTGAAGACATGAATGCCGGACATCCTCGAAAAACCCTCGCCGCGCCGGTTGACACCCACCGGCCTTGCCGCCATAAGGCGCTTCGCTGATTTCGGAGAAGATCTTACTCGGGCTTCGGATCGGCGAAAATGCCTCGTTGCATGGCTCCGGCGGCAGACTGGAGAGGTGCCCGAGTGGTTAAAGGGGACGGACTGTAAATCCGTTGGCTTAGCCTACGTTGGTTCGAATCCAACCCTCTCCACCACTGCCGGCCCGGAAGCCCTGAAACGAAAAGTCTCGGACCGAAAGTGCATGGCGCTTTTCGGGTGAATCCGGTACCTCAGTGCAGGGCGCGGGTATAGCTCAGTGGTAGAGCAGCAGCCTTCCAAGCTGAATATGCGGGTTCGATTCCCGCTACCCGCTCCAGATTTTCCTCCTCGCATCCCCCAAAGAAAACGCCGCGCGCCGTGGCACGCAGCGTTTCCATCTTATCCAGCCGTTTAGCTGTTGAAGGCCGAGGCGACCTGATGGTTCTGCGGCACCTGGCCGTTCGGCGTCAGCTTGTCGACGATGCCGGGCAGCGCCGTGGAGAGCTGCTGCAGCAGTTCCTGCTCGTTCATACCGGTGCGCTGCGCGATTTCGCGGATCACCGCCGGGCCGAGCGCCGAGCCGAGATCGCCCGGGTTGATCGACTGGTTCTGGCCGGTGCCGACCCACGAGTCGGCGACGTTGCCATGGCCGGCATTCTTCAGCTTGTCGAGCAGGCCGCCGAGACCGCCGAGCAGGCCGCCATCGGCGGACGCGTCGGTTCCCGCGGGCGTCGGCGCCGGCGCTTGCGGCGTGGCCGCCTCTTCGCTTCTGCCGCTCAGCATCTTGCCGACCAAAAGCGCGCCGAGCGCGATCATCAGGGGTTTGGTGATATTGCCGCCCGGAACGGCGTTGTCGAAAAGGCCCATAGTGGATCTCCTTGTCCAGCCAAGTCCGCCCGGCCCCACAATGGCGCAAACGGACGGAATTTCAAGCTGTCTTGAGCTTTTGACAATCATATGACCATGATGGCGCGGCGGGGAAATTTGGAGGGAAATTATGGGCATTATCAGCTGGATCATTCTGGGCATCGTTGCCGGCTTCATCGGCAGCAAGATCGTCAACAAGACCGGTCAGGGCATGATCATGGATATCGTGCTCGGCATCGTCGGCGCCATTGTCGGCGGCGTTATCTTCAGCGCGTTCGGCGCGTCGGGCGTCACCGGCCTCAACATCTGGAGCTTGATCGTCGCTGTGATCGGCTCGGTCGTCGTGCTCTGGGCCTATCACCAGATTTCCGGCAAGCGCACGCTGTAGAGGCAAGCAAAGCCGCATTTGACCGGCTGCTGAAGGTCGACCCATTCCGGGTCGACCTTGGTTGGACTCGTGTCGTCAGGCGACCATCGCCAGCCGGCGTTTTCTTTCGTCGAGCGAGACGATGGCGAGGCCGCTGGCCATCACCAGCAGGATGCCGCAGACGGCGAGCGCGTTGGGAAACTGGCCGAACACCAGCAGTCCCGAAATAACCGCCCAGACGGTGAAGCAGTAATAGAAGGGCGCGACCGCGCTTGTCGGCCCGACCCGGTAGGCCATGAAGATGAAGAAATGGCCGAAGATCAGGAACAGGCCGGCGCCGGCGATCAGGAGCAGATGATGTCCTTCCGGCATCACCCATTGCTCGGAGACGAGATGCGCCGCGCCTGAGCCGACCAGCACCACCACGATAGCCGAGATGGCGACGATCATGCCCGGCACCTCGGCGTCCACCTTGCGCCCGGCAAGGTCGCGCACCGCCGCGAAGGCGGCGTTGCCGAGCGCGAGCAGCGCATAGACCGAAATGCCTTGCATGGTCGGCTGCGCCACCATGAGCGCTCCGACAAAGCCAAGGCCGATCAGCGCCATGCGCGTGGCGCCGATCTTTTCGCCGAACAGCATCGAGGAGCCGACCAGCACGATGAGCGGCGTGACCTGCCCGAGCGCGGTGGAATCCGCGATCTGCATGTTGGCCAAGGCGACGACATAGCAGAGGATCGCCAGAAGCTCGAACAGGTTGCGGCGCAGCACCTTGCGCTCGAAGAGCAGCGGGATCTGCCTTGCGTAGCCAAGCATCAGAAGCAGCGGCACGCCCCACAGCGTGGCGGCCGCGCCGCGCAGAAGGAGCACTTCATAGGGCGGCAGTCCGGCGGTCGCGAGCTTCATCATCGTGTCGTTGACGAGGTAGGACCCCGTCGAGACGGTCATGAACAGCGGACCGCGGATGTTTGCTGGAATGAACTGCATCCGGCGAACAAGATCAGAGCGGCGCGCCGGCGGCAATGGGCCAGCCCGGAGCCTTTGATTTTACGCGCGGCGCCCCTATATCCGCGCCATATCCCACTGAAATCGACCGTTGGTTCGGGTCGAGCGGGAATCCGCTCAGCCACAAGGCACTTGTGTTTTTCGGCCGTTGTCGCTAATCGCCCCGCATTCGACTGAACTGAAGGTCAAGGCCGTCCAAGGAAAGAGACTATGGCAAAAGGTAAATTCGAGCGCACCAAGCCGCATGTGAACATTGGCACGATCGGCCACGTCGATCATGGCAAGACGTCGCTGACGGCGGCGATCACGAAGTATTTTGGCGAATACAAGCGCTATGACCAGATCGACGCGGCGCCGGAAGAGAAGGCGCGCGGCATCACGATCTCGACGGCGCATGTCGAGTATGAGACGGCCAACCGTCACTATGCCCATGTCGACTGCCCCGGCCACGCCGACTATGTGAAGAACATGATCACCGGTGCCGCGCAGATGGACGGCGCGATCCTGGTCGTGTCGGCGGCCGACGGCCCGATGCCGCAGACCCGCGAGCACATCCTGCTTGCCCGCCAGGTCGGCGTTCCCTCGATCGTTGTGTTCCTGAACAAGGTCGACCAGGTCGACGACGCCGAGCTTCTGGAACTGGTCGAGCTCGAGGTTCGCGAGCTTCTGTCGAAGAACGAGTTCCCCGGCGACGACATTCCGATCGTCAAGGGCTCGGCGCTGGCTGCGTTGGAAGATTCCAACAAGACCATCGGCGAGGACGCCATCCGCGAGCTGATGGCCCAGGTCGACGCCTACATCCCGACACCGGTTCGTCCGCTTGACAAGCCGTTCCTGATGCCGATCGAGGACGTGTTCTCGATCTCGGGCCGCGGCACGGTGGTGACCGGCCGCGTCGAGCGCGGCATCGTCAAGGTCGGTGAGGAACTGGAGATCGTCGGCATCCGTCCGACCACCAAGACGACCTGCACGGGCGTGGAAATGTTCCGCAAGCTGCTCGACCAGGGCCAGGCCGGCGACAACATCGGCGCGCTCTTGCGCGGCGTCGACCGTGAAGGTGTGGAGCGCGGCCAGGTTCTGGCCAAGCCCGGCACGGTGAAGCCGCACAAGAAGTTCGTTGCCGAAGCCTACATCCTGACCAAGGACGAGGGCGGCCGTCACACGCCGTTCTTCACCAACTACCGTCCGCAGTTCTACTTCCGCACGACGGACGTGACGGGCATCGTGACGCTGCCGGCCGGCACCGAGATGGTGATGCCCGGCGACAACATCACCGTCGACGTCGAGCTGATCGTGCCGATCGCCATGGAAGAGAAGCTGCGCTTCGCCATCCGTGAAGGCGGCCGCACTGTCGGTGCCGGCATCGTCGTCACCATCAAGGAATAATCGATCCGGCACTTGCCGGTTCGACACGGAAAGGGCGGTCTTCGGGCCGCCCTTTTGCTTTGGAGTGGCATCGCGCGGCCCTTTTCAATTCTGTTGCAAGCCCCGTCCCCGCAACTAGTATGGGTTGTACCCGAGGGGCTTGCCAGACGTGGTTTCGACATTCCGTTCAAAGACCATGCGGTGTTGGCGCGGGCTGCTTCGGCTGGGATTGGCCGCTGCCGCAGGGCTGGCCGCGCTCAGCGCCGCCGCAAAGGAAACGCCCGCGGACTACGGTCCGGCGATGCGCTTCGTCGTCGTGCGCAGCAGCGCGCCGGGCTGCGAGCCGAACTGCCCGGAATGGATTTCCGCCGAAGGCACGATCGAGGCCGGCACGCCGGCGCAGCTGAGACGTCTGCTGAAGACGCTCGGCGGAAGGCCACTGCCGATCGTCGTCAATTCTCCCGGCGGCAATGTCGATGCCGCGCTGCAGCTTGGCCGCATGGTCCGCAAGAACAAGCTCGATATCGCGGTCGGCATCACGGAGTTTTCCGGCTGCTCGCCGGGGATGAAGAACTGCCTGGACAATGGCCGCAAGGGCCAGCCCTATTCCGGCGTCGCTTATGACAGCGGCGCGATGTGCAATTCGGCCTGTCCGCTGATGTTTGCCGGCGGCATCCGCCGCGTGGTCGGCGAATGGGCCTATCTCGGTGTGCATCAGATCACCACCACCTACCAGCGCGAGAAGCTGCTCTACCGCACGACCTATCGGATCGTGAACGGCAAGAAGAAGATCGTCAGCACCAGGATCGTCAGCCGCAAGAACGCCGGCAGCTACAAGACCTATGAGATGAGCAGGACGGTCGAGAAGCGGCTGTCGGCCTATTTGAAGGAGATGGGTGTCGAACAGGGCGTGCTGGGCGTGATGAAGGCGACGCCTGCCAGCGACATCAGGCAGATCGAGCCCGAAGACATGCTGGAGATGAAACTCGTCACCAGTCTCGATTCGCTCGACCTGCTGACCGAGAGAACCATCTGCCAGCGCAATCCAGCGCCAGCGAATTGTCGCGAGGTTCCCGCGAACGGCGTGCCTGCCGCGGTCGCGGCCGTCGAAGCCGGGCCTTCACCCATTGCGCCGGTTCCCGCGCCGGCGCCGCAGGCCCGCGAACAGGAGATGCGCTTCGTTCTTGTTCGCGGCAGCAATCCGCTTTGCAATCCCGATTGTCCGGAATGGATTTCGGCGGAAGGCACGATCGCCGCAGGTACGGCTGACAAGCTCCGCCAACTGCTCGATACGATCCGCGAGCGCCGGTTACCGGTCGTAATCAACTCGCCGGGTGGAGATGTGCAGGCTGCGCTTGCCGCGGGCAGGCTGATCCGCGAGCGCGGGTTGGATGTCGCAGTCGCCCGAACGGATTTTCTCGATTGCGATCCGGGCGCAGTGGGGTGCGTCGCGGCGGACGGTCTCCATGCCGGGCTCACCATCGATGCAGGCGCCGAATGCGACGCGGCTTGCGCGGTGATGATCGCCGGCGGCGTCCGGCGCCTGGTTGGCGCCGGTGCGCATTTTCTGGTGCATTCCATGGGCATGGAAGACAAGGTCAGGGCCTACCTCGACGAGATGGCGGTCGGCTCGGGCTTTTTCGTCGCCATGCAGTCGGCCGAATATGCGAAGCACAGGGAACTCAGCCGGGACGAACTGAAGACATTCGGGCTGACAACCGGGCCGCAATCGGTCGACGCGCTGACGGGCGCCACCATTTGCAGATCCGCGCCCAGGCCGGACAATTGCCGGGTTCTTCCGGCCGCCGATGCCGAGGCGAAGGCGCCAGCGAAGCTGTAGAGCAATTCCAGGAAAAGTGTTTACGGTTTTCCGTCCGGAATTGCGTAAACAAAGGAGATAGCGCGTACTGGCCATCGAGGCAGGTTGAGCGGGGCAGGGCGCTGCCACTATCCTGCTCGTGCTTTTATACACAGTGGAGGAGCGGCGATGAGCGAGGACATCCCGACTTTATATGCGTGGGCCGGTGGCGGCGAGGCGCTGAACCGGCTGACCCGGACCTTTTATGACAAGATGGCTGCGGATCCGGTCGTCGGGCCGGTATTCAGGCACATGTCGCCGGATCACCCGGCGCATGTCGCCGCCTTCATCGGCGAAGTCTTTGGCGGGCCGAAGACCTACAGCGAGAAACATGGCGGCCATCGCGAAATGGTGATGCATCACCTTGGCAAGCACCTGACCGAGGAACAGCGCCGCCGCTGGATCAATCTCCTTGCCGACGCGGCGGACGAGGTCGGCCTGCCGGACGACCCCGAATTCCGCTCCGCCTTCATAGGCTATGTCGAATGGGGATCGCGGCTGGCGAAGATGAACTCTAATCTGGGCGAGACCTGCGATCCCGAGACCGAGCCGATGCCGGCCTGGGGCTGGGGCGTGCCGGGCGGACCTTATAAGCCGGCGGCCGGGAAATCTTAAAGAGCGGGCGCGCCCGCGATCGATTGCTGGCAGCCATGCAATTCAGATTTCCGGCAAAGGGTCCAAAACCGCTACCGAGTGCTCTTTACAGAGTGCCCGGAAGCTTTTAGGAAGCGCCTGCGCCGAACAAGCGCATGCACGGGCATAGCTCAGTTGGTAGAGCGGCGGTCTCCAAAACCGCAGGTCGTAGGTTCGAGCCCTGCTGCCCGTGCCATTTCTCCAAACGGCAAAACAAAGCTCTTCCGGTTGAAAATCGGCGGGTGGCTTGCCATATGATGGGAATTGGGGCATAAGCCCCGCATAGCCGGGACGGGACGACTGGATGGTTCCGAGGCGGCGTTAGGACATAAAGCGGACCCTTGCCACTTGCGTGGATTAAGAATCGGTTTTATGTAGACAAGACAGACACGCGACGCGTGGAGCTGGGAAGCCGGCTTTACGCGTCTGATTTGCGTGGGTGAAATAGCGGCGCTGATTCGCGCCGTATAGAGCCCAGGCGGCACGTCCCGGTCAGCGGGATCATCCAGGAGGCCCGGCCAACGGGTCTTGAAACAGGCGGCACATGGCTTCGAAAACCACTAATCCCTTCACCTTTCTCCAGCAGGTTCGCGCGGAGACGGCCAAGGTGACATGGCCTTCGCGGCGCGAAACCATGATCTCGACCGTGATGGTCCTGGTGTTCGCGGTGATCGCGATGCTGTTCTTCTTCGCTGCCGATATTCTGATGGGCTACGCGATCGAGTGGATCCTGGGTCTCGGACATTAATTCGGCGGTTTACGGAGAGGTCGTGAAATGACTGCACGGTGGTATATCGTCCACGCCTATTCGAACTTCGAGAAGAAGGTCGCCGAGGACATCGAGAACAAGGCCAAGCAGAAGGGCCTGTCCGGCGATATCGAGCAGATCGTCGTGCCGACCGAGAAGGTCGTCGAGATCCGCCGTGGCCGCAAGGTCGATGCCGAGCGCAAGTTCTTCCCGGGCTATGTGCTGTTGAAGGCCAATCTGACCGATGCCGTGTTCTCGCTGGTCAAGAACACGCCGAAGGTCACCGGTTTCCTGGGCGACTCCAAGCCCGTGCCGATCACCGAGACCGAGGCGCAGCGCATCCTGAACCAGGTTCAGGAGGGCGTCGAGCGGCCGAAGCCTTCGGTCACCTTCGAGATCGGCGAGGCGATCCGCGTTTCGGACGGTCCGTTCGCGTCGTTCAACGGCGTCGTCCAGGAAGTGGACGAGGAGCGTGCCCGCCTCAAGGTGGAAGTTTCGATCTTCGGGCGCGCCGTGCCCGTCGATCTGGAATTCGGACAGGTCGAAAAGGGCTGATCCGTACACCCGCGCCGGAAGGCGTTGGTACACCCGCGCCGCGAGGCGTCGGGAGCGGCGGCAGACGCCGCATGAACGGGTGGGAGGCGAAGGTGGCACAGCCGGCCGCCGGAACCGCACCACCAGACTGCAACCGCCGGCGTTGCCCGAGAATGGGGCCGGCATGAGAAAAGGCAGGAATAGAGATGGCTAAGAAAGTTGCAGGCCAGCTCAAGCTCCAGGTTGCCGCGGGCTCGGCCACGCCGTCGCCCCCGATCGGCCCGGCGCTTGGTCAGCGCGGCATCAACATCATGGAATTCTGCAAGGCGTTCAACGCACAGACCCAGGAGCTCGAGAAGGGATCGCCGATCCCGGTCGTCATCACCTACTACCAGGACAAGTCGTTCACCTTCGTCATGAAGACGCCGCCGGTGAGCTATTTCCTGAAGAAGGCAGCCAACCTGAAGTCGGGCTCCAAGGAGCCGGGCAAGGTCAAGGCTGGCACGATCAGCCGCGACAAGGTGCGCGCGATCGCAGAGCAGAAGATGAAGGACCTGAACGCAAACGACGTCGAGGCGGCCATGCGCATGGTCGAGGGTTCCGCCCGCTCGATGGGCCTGGAAGTGGTGGGCTAAGATCATGGCAAAGATTGCAAAGCGTATTGCCAAGAGCCGCGAAGGCATCGATCCGAACAAGGCTTACGCCCTCTCCGAGGCGCTGCAGCTGCTCAAGGATCGGTCCAAGGTTAAGTTCGACGAGACCGTCGAGATCTCGATGAACCTCGGCGTCGATCCGCGCCATGCCGACCAGATGGTCCGCGGCGTGGTCAACTTGCCGAACGGCACCGGCCGCTCGGTGCGCGTCGCGGTGTTTGCCCGTGGCGACAAGGCCGAGGAAGCCAAGGCCGCCGGCGCCGATATCGTTGGCGCCGAGGACCTTGTCGACATCGTCCAGAAGGGCACGATCGATTTCGATCGCTGCATCGCCACGCCGGACATGATGCCGCTGGTTGGTCGTCTGGGCAAGGTTCTCGGCCCGCGCGGCATGATGCCGAACCCGAAGGTCGGCACCGTGACCACCGATGTGGCCGCGGCCGTCAAGGCTTCGAAGGGCGGCGCCGTCGAGTTCCGCGTCGAGAAGGCCGGCATCGTCCAGGCCGGCGTCGGCAAGGTCTCGTTCGACGTCAAGGCGCTGGAAGAAAATGTCCGCGCCTTCGCCGATGCGGTGACCAGGGCCAAGCCCGCGGGCGCCAAGGGCAACTACGTCAAGAAGGTGTCGGTCACCTCGACGATGGGCCCCGGCCTCAAGCTCGACATCGCGACGCTCGCCGCGTCGTAAGTGTCATCTGATCGGCTAGGCCGATCGCAAAAGAATTCCGGACCGCCGATCCGTCGGCGACCCGGAACCCCGGAAGCCGAAAGGTTTCCGGATATCCTGTCCGAGATTGCAGGCGGCCCAAAAGCCTTAATTCACTTGGGCCTGCATGAGACGGGTGAAGACCCGACAAAGGAGCCAAGCTCCAATGAAAGGTTCGAACCGTGTTTGCCTTTTGTCTGCGCACTATCCGGCGTGCCGGCTGGTGTGGCGAAAGGGGGCAGGATCCTCGAGCGTCGTTCGGGAGATCCGTACTGGATGGCCCGGCCGGCAAAAGGCAACCCGACGCCTGACCTCGTTAATGGGGCAGGGGTCAACTGGAGATAGGCAGTGGACAGAGCGGAAAAACGCGAACTCGTCACGGGCCTGAATGATGCGTTTTCAAGCGCTGGTTCAGTCGTCGTGGCCCACTACGCCGGTATCACCGTCGCGCAAATGAACGACCTTCGGTCGAAGATGCGCGCCGCCGGTGGCACCGTCAAAGTCGCGAAGAACCGTCTCGCCAAGATCGCTCTTCAGGGCACGGACTCCGCATCGATCATCGATCTGTTCAAGGGACAGACGCTGGTCGCTTATTCGGAGGATCCGATTGCGGCGCCGAAGGTCGCGTCCGATTTCGCCAAGGGGAATGACAAGTTGATCATTCTCGGTGGCGCGATG